>CAWIZN010000044.1:0-289051 GCA_963840495.1 uncultured Candidatus Rokubacteria bacterium | reverse complement strand
TCGGTCGCGCGTCGGCTCAGTAGGCCGGCGGCGCGTAGATCGTGAGGAAGAAGAGCGGCGCGGCGCCGGGATTCCGCACGTGGTGGCGGGCGCCCGCCGGAATCAGCACACACCCGCCCGCCCGCGGCACGATGCTCGGCGTCGTCGATGCGGAGGATCGCCTCGCCCTCGACGACGTAGACGACCTGGTCTCCGGCATGCGTCTCCTCGGGCCCGGCGTCCTCCCCGGGCCCGATCGTCATCACGGCGGTCTGGCTCAGCGTAGTCTCCTGCAAGACCTCGAAGAACCGCCCCCGAAACCGCCCGATATCCACCACAGTGCGTCATCGTCCCCTCCACCTACAGTTGCTGAAAGCCCGCAGGCGGCTCAAAAAGGTCCAGATGCGAGGCGGCGCCCGAAGGCAGCCGGCGAGGCGTAGTCGCTCTGGCTCGCTCGCGCTCGCCGGATTCCGGATTCGCTCGCCTCGCCTCCGGCTCCGCTCGCCCGAGCGACGGCTGCCGAGGGCGCCGTACCTCCGCAGATGGGCCTTTTTCAGCCGCCTGCGCGCCATGCCTGGGTGCGCCGGGTCACGCCGCGCATCAGCGCCCAGTAGGCGAGCCGGACGCCGAGCCCGACGGCGATGATGAGCACCGACATGGCGGCGGCCTGCGCGCTGTCGCCCGCGTCGTCCATCAAGAGCACGGCCACCGCGGCCAGCTCGGTGCCCGGCGCCACCAGGAACACCACGGCGGACAGCGTCACCATCGCGTTCAGGAAGAAGTACATGCTGATGCCGACGACGGCGGGCAGCGCCATCGGCACGGTCACGCGCCAGAACGTCGTGTAGAACGGCACGCCCAGGGACGCCGACACGTTCTCGAACTCCGCGTCCATCTGCTTGAGCGCGGTCGTCGCGGTCAGGAACCCGACCGTGAAGTAGTGGATGACGTTCGAGACGACGAGGATGGCGAGCGTGCCGTAGAGGAGGTTCAGCACGCTGCCCGGGGCATTGAACGTGAAGATGTAGGCCAGGCCCAGCACCATGCCGGGGATCGACACGGGCAGGATGGACAGCAGATAGAGGGGGCCGCTCGCCGCCGTCCGGCACTTCTCGACCACGTAGGCGCCCACGAAGGTGAGCGCGGTGCCGACGATGGCCGTCCACGCCGCGACGTACACGCTGTTCCAGATCGGCGCGTACCCGCCCACCGTGTCGAAGGCGTAGTGCTTGAGCGTGGGCGTGAAGTTGTACGGCCAGCGAACGACCAGGGAGTAGACGAGGATGGTGAGATAGAGCCCCCCGATCGCGGCCGCGATGAGCGCGCAGTAGGCGAAGCCGCCCCAGTCGGCGAGCGGCCGGCGCCGCGGCTCGAGCGGCCTGGACGACGAGGTCACGAGCGCGTACTGCCGCCGCTGCACGATCCGGTCGACGACAAAGGCCAGCGCGGCCGGGATCAGCAGCACGACCGACACCGTCGCCCCCATGGTGAAGTTCTGCTGGCCCGAGACCTGGTTGTAGATCTCGGTGGCCATCACCGAGAACTTGCCGCCGATGGCCTTGGGGGCGCCGAAGTCCGTCATGACGAGGGTGAAGACCACGAAGCACGCGCTCACGAGGCCGAACTTCACCCCGGGCAGCGTCACGGTCAGAAAGGTCTTGAGCGGCGAGGCGCCGAGCGTCCGCGCGGCGTCGTAGAGCCGCGCGTCGGTGGCGGAGAGCGCCGCGATCAGGATGAGCAGGGCGTGGGGGAAGCAGTAGAAGACCTCCGCGAAGATGATGCCCTTGGCGCCATAGATGCCGATATTGAGGCCCGGTTGTCCGCGTGAGGATGCCGTTGTTGCCGAAGACGTGGATGAAGGCGAGCGCCTGCACCAGCGACGGCGCGAAGAGCGGCAGCATGGCGACGAGCCGGAACAGCCCCTGCCAAGGCATGAGCGTCCGCGTGAGCGCATAGGCGTAGGCAAAGGCCAGGAGCACCGTGACGACCATGGAGACCAGGGAGACGTGGAGGCTATTGGTGATCGACGACGCGATGGCGGGCGTGCCGAAGTAGCGCGCGTAGTTCGCCGCGCCCACGAAGCGGCCCTGATTGTCGAGCAGGCTCCGCCAGGCGAGCTGGCCCATGGGGTAGAGCACGAAGAGGAACAGGACGAGGGCGAAGACGGCCACGAGCGCGTAGCGCACGAGGTCCTCGGCGCCCAGCCGGCGCCGGACGGTGCGGTCCGGGATCCTCCCGGCGAGGTCGCCCGGGACGAGGGCCATGTCGATCAGGGGCTCGCGGGAAAGAGGCGGAGCGCCCCGGGATCGAGCGCCAGGGCCAGCTCGGTCCCCTCGGCCGCGTCGAGCTCGGCCAGGGCACTGGCCGCCACGTCGCACTCGAGGACGGTCTCGGGCTCCTCGCCCAGCGTCAGGCTGAGGCGGGAAAAGGCGCCGAGGAACTGCACGCCGCGGACGCGCGTCACCAGCCGGTTCGGGCTCGCGCGCGCGCCGGGCCCTACCAGGATCTCCTCGGGCCGGATCGCGAGCGTCACCGGCGTCCCCGCGGGAAGCCGCTTCGCCCCCGCGGCAGAACACCTCCGCCGGCCCCACGCGCACCCAGCCCGCGCGCGCGCCCGCCGTCCCCGCGATGAAGTTCATCTGCCCCACGAAGCGCGCCACGAACGGCGAGGCCGGCTCCGTGTACACGGAGATCGGCGAGCCCACCTGCTCCACGGCGCCGTGGTTCATCACGACGATGCGATCGGCCATGGCCAGCGCCTCTTCCTGGTCATGCGTCACCATGATCGTGGTGACGCCGAGCCGCCGCTGCAGCCGGCGGATCTCGAGGCGCAGCGACTGGCGCACCCGCGCGTCGAGCGCGGACAGCGGCTCGTCGAGCAAGAGCAGGGCGGGCTTCGGCGCGAGCGCGCGGGCCAGCGCCACGCGCTGCTGCTCGCCGCCCGAGAGCTGGGCGGGATACTTGTGCTTGTGCTGCCCGAGCCCCACCAGCGCGAGGAGCTCGTCGACGCGGCCGTCGATCTCCGCGCGCGCCGCCCGGCGCCGCTCGAGGCCGTAGGCGACGTTGCGCGCGACGGAGAGGTTCGGGAACAGCGCATACGACTGGAAGACGATGCCGTAGTTCCGCTGAGCGGGCGGCAACCCCGACACGTCGCGGCCCGCCATGCGGACGAGCCCCGCGTTCTGGCGCTCGAGGCCGGCGATGATCCGCAAGAGCGTGGTCTTGCCGCAGCCGCTCGGCCCGAGGAAGCAGACGAGCTCGCCGGGCTCGATGGCCAGCGTGACGTCGCGGAGCGCGACGAACGCGCCGAACTTCTTGGCGATGCCCTCGAGGGCGACCGCCGCCGGTCGCGCCACCGCATCGCTCATTCCCCGCCGCCGCGGGGCGCCTGGGCCGCCACCACCTCGAGGAAGCCCGCCCCGTAGCGCTCGGCCTTGTGGCGGCCGATGCCGTGGGCGCGCTGCAGCTCGTCCAGGTCGCGCGGGCGGAGCGCGGCCACGTCGCGGAGCGTGCGATCGCTCGCCACGATGAAGGGCGCGATGCCCTCGGCGCGGGCCACCGCGAGCCGGTGACGGCGGAGGGCCTCGAAGAGCGCCACGGCGGCCGCGTCCATCTCGTCCGATGCGGGAGCGGGTGCGGCCGCGCGGCGCGCCGGTCCGGGCGAGGCGGGCCGCCGCGTCTCGGCCGGCGCGCCGGTGCGGGAGCGCCCGAGCGGCGGCAGCAGGAGCTTGGCCGGCCGCTCGCCCTTCATCACGGCGCGCCCGTCCTCCGTGAGCACGACCACCGGCCGGTCGCCTCCCGTGAAGCTCACCCACCCCGCGGTGACGCAGCGGCGCAGGAGCGCGACGAGCCACGCTTCCGGATACTCGCGCAGGTTCCCCCACGTCTGGACGCGGGTGAGGCCCGCGCGCTCGAGGCGCGGATCGTCGTCGCCGCGGACGAGCTTGACGGCGAGCTGCAGGCCGAACCGGTTGTGCACCCGCGCGGCCCCCGAGAGCGCCTTGCGCACCACCAGCGTCGCCGTCTCGGGATCGACGTCCGCGCTCTCCTGGCCGAGCGCCAGGCACACGTCGCAGCGGCCGCAGCCGGCGAGCGTCTCCGCCTCGTCGCCGAAATAGCGAAGGATGGCGTCGTGGCGGCAGCTCCCGCCCTCGACCCAGCGAATCAGCTCGAGAAAGAGCCCCCACTTGTGCTCGACCACGGCGGGGTCCGGCGATGCCCCGTCGCTGCCCCGCTCGAGCAGCGCGCGGCGGAGCGGCAGGTCGCGCGCGCTCACCATGAGCAGCCCGATGGCGGGCTCGCCATCGCGGCCAGCCGCGGCCCACCTCCTGGTAGTACGCCTCGACGGAGCCGGGTGGTCCCAGGTGGATCACCGCGCGGACGTCGGGCCGGTCGATGCCCATGCCGAAGGCGTTGGTCGCGACCACGATCTGGGCTCGGCCTTCGGCGAAGTCGGCCTGCGCGTGCTCGCGGGTCCGTCCGTCGAGGCCGGCGTGATAGGCCCGCGCACGCCACCCGCGGCCGGCGAGGCGCTCCGTCTCCTCTTCCGCTTGCTTGCGCGTGGGGGCGTAGACGATGGCCGTTCCACGCGCCCGGTCCGCACCTCCGAGCGCCTCGGCGAGGGCGGCGTCGACGAGGCGCTCCCGCTCGCGCGCGCCCGTCACCTCCACGGCGCGGAGGGCCAGGTTGGGGCGCGCGAAGCCGCGGACGATCTGGGGCGTGTCGGCGGGCAGGCCGAGCCGCGCCAGGATCTCGTCGCGCACGATCGGGGTCGCCGTCGCCGTGCAGGCCAGCACGCGCGCGGCCCCCAGCTCGGCGAGGAGCCCCCCGATGCCGAGGTACTCCGGCCGAAAGTCATGCCCCCACTCGCTGATGCAATGCGCCTCGTCGATGGCGATCAGCGGGCACTCGAGGTCGCGCAAGAGCCCGCGGAAGCCGTCGAAGGCCAGGCGCTCCGGCGCCGCGTAGACGAGGTCGAAGCGCCCCGCCGCCACCTGCGCCATGCGGCGGCGCATCTCGCCGGCGTCGAGGGTGGACGCGAGGAACGTCGCCGCCACGCCCCGGGCCTCGAGCGCCTGCACCTGATCGGTCATGAGCGCGACGAGCGGCGAGATGACGAGGGTCGTGCCGGGCAGCACCGTGGCGGGGAGCTGATAGATCAGGCTCTTGCCGCCGCCCGTGGGCGCGACCAGCAGGAGCCGCCCGCGCTCGAGCAGGGTCTCGATCGCCTCGCGCTGCCCGGGCCGAAAGCTCGGGTACCCGAGCCGGGCGAGCGCCGAGTCGAGGCTCGGCGCTCGCGGCGCGGGTTCTCTGACTAGCACGGCTGCGGCCGGGCGTGGCCGCGGGGCCTCACTTGGCGTAGCGCTTCTGCCACTCGGTCAGGATGCGGTCGCGGTTCTTCGCCGACCAGTCGAAGTCATTGGGGTACACGACCTTGGTGATGTCCTTGGGCAGGCCCTCGGGCCCGGGGATGCCCGCCACGCCGACGGCCGCGAAGTACTGGGCGTAGAGCCGCATCGCCTCCTCGCTGTCGGCCCAGTCGAGGAACTGCTTGGCCGCGGGGTTCTTCGCCCCCTTCTTCGTGAGGGCATTGGCCTCCATCTCGTAGCCCGCGCCCTCCTTGGGCAGGACCATCTCGACGGGCGCGCCCTTCTTCTTCATCTCGTACGCCACGTACTCGAAGGAGACGCCCACCGCGCGCTCCCCCGCCGCGGCGTCCTTGCAGGGCTTCGAGCCGGACTTGGTGTACTCGGCGATGTTCTGGTGGAGCGCGTCGAGGTACTTCCAGCCCTCCGCCTCGCCCATGCGCTGCAGGATCGACGCGACCGAGAGATACCCGGTGCCGGACGAGGCGGGATTCGGCATCACCACGTGGCCCTTGTACACCGGCTTGGTCAGGTCCGCCCAGGACGTCGGCGCGGGCAGGTTGTGCTTCTTGCCCACCTCGGTATTGAAGCAGAAGGCCGACATGTAGATGTCCATGCCGACCCAGGCGGGCGGATTGTCCTTGTCGCGGAACAGCGGGACGATCTTGTCGAGGCCCTTCGGGGCATAGGGCTCGAGCATCCCCGCGTTCTTGAAGATGAGCATGTTCGTCGCGCCCACCCCCCAGATGACGTCGGCCTGCATGTTGTCCTTCTCGGCCATGAACCGGGCGGAGATGTCCCCGGTCGACAGCCGCAGGAGCTTCAGGTCGATGTTCGGGAGCGCCTTGGTGATCGCCTTCATGTACTCGGTGATCTGCTCGTTCTCGATGGCGGTGTAGGCCACCACCGTCTGCTTCTGGGCGAGAGCCGGGGCCGCCCCGGACACCACCACCAAGGCCGTGACGATGAGGGCTGTAACCGCATCGCGAATGCGCCGTGCCATAGAGAGCCTCCTTTGGAGTTACTGGGCCATGAAGCCGCCGTCGATGATCATCTCCGCCCCCGTCATGAACGACGACTCGTCGGAGGCGAGGAAGAGCGCGGCATTGGCGATGTCCAGGGGCTGGCCGATCCGCCCGAGGGGAATCGCCGTCTTGAACTCCGCCCGAAGCTCGTCGTTGAGGTAGGGCGCCTGCAGCGGTGTCTCGATGATACCCGGATGGATGATATTGGACCGGATCCTGTCCCCGGCGAACTGGATGGCGAGCGATTTGTTGAGCGAGATGAGGGCGCCCTTGGCCGCGGTATAGGCGTCCTGGGCGCGGGTGAATCCCGCGAGCGCCGACACCGAGCCGATGAGGATGATGGACCCGCCGCCCGCAGCCTTCAGATGCGGGATCCCGTGCTTGGTCACCCAGAACACCGACTTCAGATTGATGGCCATGACGCGGTCCCACTGGGCGCCGTCCGTCTCCAGCACCGAGCGGTCGCGGTCCTTCCAGAGCACGCCGGCATTGTTGTAGAGGACGTGGAGCGCGCCGAAGCGCCGCACGCCATCGGCCACCATGCGCGCCACGTCGGCCTCGACGGCGACGTCCCCCACCGCGGCGAGCGCTTCCCCGCCCGCCTTGGTCACGATCTCCACGGTCTTCGCGGCGGCGGCAGCGTCCACGTCGCACACGACGATGCGCGCGCCTTCCTCCGCAAACAAGATGGACGCCGCGCGGCCCATGCCCATGCCGGCGCCGGTGATGAGCGCCACCTTCCCCTTGAGTCTCGACCCCATCCTATCGGTCTCCTCTTCCTAGCTGGTGAAGAGCTGAGCAGGATGCTCAAAAAGGTCCAGATGCGAGGCGGCGCCCGAAGGCAGCCGGCGAGGCGTACGTCTCTGCTACGTTGAGCCGTGCTGCCGAGGGCGCCAACGAAGCAGATGGGCCTTTTTCAGCATCCTGCGCTAGATGCGCTCGAAGTGGCGGAGGAGTTCCCAGTCAGTGACCACCTGGTCGAACGCCTGCTGCTCGAGCCGGCCGTGGTGCAGGTAGTGCTCGACGACCTTCGACCCGAGGGCCGCGCGCGCCGTCGCGGACCGATCGAGCTCGTCGAGGGCCTCGCGCAGCGTCTTCGGCACCTGGGGGAGCCCCGCGTCCTCGTACGCATTGCCCTCGTAGAGGGCGGGCGGCTCGAGCTTCTCCGACAATCCGTGAAGCCCCGCGGCGATGGTCGCGGCGAAGGCGAGATAGGGATTGGCGTCGGCGCCCGGGATGCGGTTCTCCACGCGGAAGCTCGCGCCCTCGCCGCAGAGGCGAAAGCCACAGGTGCGGTTGTCCCAGCCGCACGCGATGCGGGTCGGCGCGAAGCTGCCCGCCTGATAGCGCTTGTAGGCATTGATCGTCGGCGCGTAGAAATAGGCGAAGTCGCGCGCCATCGCCATCTGACCGGCCAGCCAGTGCCGGAACAGCGGCGTCCCCGCGCGCGAGCCGTGCGCGGCGAAGAGGTTCTTGCGCCCGCGCGGGTCCCAGACGGAGGAGTGCAGGTGACACGACGAGCCGGCGGCGCCCATGTCGTACTTCGCCATGAACGTGACGGAGGCGCCCTGCGCCCAGGCGATTTCCTTCACGCCGTGCTTGTAGAGCACGTGGCGGTCGGCCATCTCGAGGGCCTCGGCATAGCGGAGGTTGATCTCCTCCTGCCCTCGCCCCCATTCGCCCTTCGAGAACTCGACGGGCACCCGCGCCGCCTCCATGTGGTTTCTGATCGCGCGGACGAGCCCCTCCTCCCGCGAGGTCTGCAGGATGTGATAGTCCTCGAGGTAGGTCGACACGGGGGTGAGGCCGTGGTAGCGCTTGGCGCGCGCCTCGTCGAAGGACTCCTTGAAGAGGTAGAGCTCGAGCTCCGACGCCGTCTGGACGAGGAACCCCTGCTGCTTCGCGCGCTCGATCTGCCGGCGGAGCACCCAGCGCGGCGCCTCTTCGATCGGCTCGCCCTCCTCCGTGTAGACGTCGCAGAAGACGAGCGCCGTCTTCGGCAGCCACGGCAGGAGCCGCCACGTGGCGAGGTCCGGGACCAGCTTCATGTCGCCGTACCCCCGCTCCCACGAGGCGAGCTTGAACCCGGGCAAGGGCTCCATCTCCATGTCCACGGTGAAGAGATAGATGCAGGCGTGCACCCCGTCGGCGAGCACGTGATCGAGGAAATAGCGGCCCACGACGCGCTTGCCCATGAGCCGTCCGAGGCCGTCGGCGAATACCGTGAGCACGGTATCGACGTCACCCCGACGGATCAGCGCCTCGAGCCCTTTGGGATCGACTCGCTCACCTGCCACTCGACCACCCCCGTTGTCACCGCGCGGATACACCATCGACATGTGTGCGGAGCGCGGCAATCTTAGCGGGGAACCGCAGCCGAGGCAAGCGCTCGGCGGCACTGGGTCAATTTGCTTCGCCATACTTCGTTGCGAGCGCGCAGGCAGCCCTCAACGTACACCTCACGTACGCCTCGGGCTGCCTGCGCGCTCGCGCCTCGTCTGGCTCGCAACTTGCCCCAGTGCCAGAGGCACACTGACCACTACGGCGCGCTACTCGGGAAACGCGATGGGCACCGGTGGGATGAGGAGGATGAGCAGGATGAGGCAGAAGACGCCGACGGCGTAGCGCTCCTTCGTGAGCGGGGTCACGTCGTCGAGGGGCGGCGCGTGATGGAACCCGATCAGGAGGAAGACGAGACCGGCGAACACGACCCAGTTGAGGGACTCGGCGACGGCCCCCAGGGCGAGCAGCGCGAAGAACGTCCCGATCGAGACGTAGCGGTGCGCCTGGCCGAACAGCGCATAGGCGATGCGCCCGCCGTCGAGCTGGCCCACGGGGAAGAGGTTGAGCGCCGTCACGAAGAGACCGACCCATCCCGCGAGCGCCACCGGGTGCACGATCACGTCCATCCCGTTCGGGATGTCGCCGAAGACGAGGAACGTCATGAAGCGCATCACGACCGAGTCGCCGAAGGTCATCCCGGCGCCCGGCGGCACCACGGAGACGTACGACCAGCGCAGCCCCAGCCACAGCGCGGGGATGGCGACGATCAGGCCCGCCAGCGGCCCCGCCACGGCGATGTCGAAGAGCGAGTTGCGATCCCGAGCGGGCGAGCGCATCCGGATCACCGCCCCGAGGGTGCCGAACAGGAACAGGGGCGGCGGCGCCGGAATGAAATACGGCGGGCTCACCGAGGCCCCGTACGCCTTCGCGGTGAAGTAGTGGCCGAACTCGTGCGTCCCGAGGATGGCGAGCAGCGTGGCCGCGAACGGCAGGCCCTCGAGCAGCCGGAGCGGCGCGCGCAGCGGGTTGAAGGTCAGGAACGGAATCGATCCGGTCGCGAAGAAGCACCCCGCGGCGAGGGTCGACAAGAGCGTGACCAGGAAGAGCGCGATACTGATCCACAGCCGGGAGCGCTCCGCCACCACCGCCAGCGGCACCGCGCGCACCCAGGTGCCCGCCTTGTCGCGCTTGAGGAAGGGCGTGTACCCGTAGGGCTTGAACCGCGCTTCGAGGAGCCGCACGGCGCGCGCGGGCGGCTGCAGCAATTCCCCGCTCCACGACAGCGTATACCCGTGGGCCTGGCGCTCGTGCGCCGCGAACAGATCCTGCATGCTGCCCCGGAGGGTCTCCTCGATCAACACGATCGATCCGGGCGGCACGGCCGCGACGGCGACAGACTCTCGGCGCGCAAAGGGCCAATACGGCATGAATCGAGGTTACCACATGGCCAGCGCGGCCACGGAACGCCGCGCCGCCGGCAATCCCCCTTCCAGGTACACGACTCCGAGCACCGCCTCGATCGCCGTCGCCAGGACCGATTCCTTGGCCTGTCCCCCCTGAAGCTTCTCCCCCCGCCCAAGCCGCAGATGAGGCCCGAGGCCAATCCCCTCGGCCCACCGCGCCAGGTTCGCCCCCGACACCACCTCCGCCCGCCCCGGCGTCAGCACCCCCACCGACTCCCCCGGCGCCCCCCGCCACAAATGCTCGGCCACCACGAGCGCCAGCACCGCGTCCCCCAAGAACGCCAAGCTCTCATTGTCGACCGCCGGCGCATGCTCATGGGCCCAAGATCGATGCGTCAACGCCCGCTCGAGCAAGAGAAGATCAACAAACACATGCCCCAACCGCTCCCCCAACACCACAGCCGACCGCTCAGGCTCCATCAACCAACCCGGCGCGTGAAGGGTGTTGAAGGTAACACCCCAAAATGGCGCAATCGCGTGTGGAGGCCAGTCATCACCTCGCGGCGCCGGGCGGGGCTGGGGGGCGGGGGGTCTCCCCGGAACCGTATCTTCTGGGCGAACTCGAAGCCGCAACGCCACCGATCTCGTGGCCCCATCGAGTGGCCACGCCGGGTGGCAACGCAGCGTGTTCCGGGGAGACCCCCCGCCCCCCAGCCCCGCCCGGCGTCCTCGAGACGCTACGCGCCGCCCGGATACTTGCGGAACGCCAGCGTCGCGTTCGTCCCGCCGAACCCGAATGCATTGCTGAGCGCGACCTCCACGTCCTGCTTCCGCGCCTGGTTCGGCACGTAGTCGAGGTCGCACTCCGGATCGGGCGTCTCGTAGTTGATCGTCGGCGGCAGGATCCCGTGATGAAGGGCGAGCACGGTGGCAATGGCCTCGACGCCCCCCGCCGCGCCGAGCAGATGCCCCGTCATCGACTTGGTGGAGGAGACCGCCAGCTTGTGCGCGTGCTCCCCGAATACCCGCTTGATCGCGAGGGTCTCGAACTTGTCGTTGTACTGCGTCGAGGTGCCGTGGGCATTGATGTATCCGACGGCGGCCGGCTCGAGCCCGGCATCGCGCAGGGCCGCGGCCATCGCGCGGGCGGCCCCGTCGCCCTGGGGGTCGGGCGCCGTCATGTGATGGGCGTCGCCCGTCATGCCGTAGCCCACGATCTCCGCGTAGATGCGCGCGTCGCGCGCGAGCGCGTGCTCGAGGGACTCCAGCACGAGGAGCCCCCCGCCCTCGCCGCAGACGAAGCCGTCGCGGTTGGCGTCGAACGGCCGCGAGGCCTTGGTCGGCTCGTCGTTGCGCGTGGACATCGCCTTCATCTGGCAGAACCCGGCGATGGTGAGCGGAATGATGATCGCCTCGGCGCCTCCCGCGATCATCACGTCGGCATCCCCCCGCTCGATGAGGCGGGCGGCGTCGCCGAGGGCGTGGTTGCCGGTGGCGCACGCCGTCACGACCGACGAGTTGGGCCCCTTGGCGCCGAAGCGCATCGAGATCAGCCCCGAGGCCATGTTGACGATCAGCATCGGGATGAAGAACGGCGAGACGCGGTCGGGCCCCTTGGCATTGAGCACGTCGTGGGTGTCGAGCAGCGTCGTGATGCCGCCGATACCGGACCCCACGAGCACGCCGAAGCGGGTGCCGTCCACCTTGCCGACGTCGAGCCCGGAGTCCTCGACCGCCATCACCGCACAGGCGATGGCGTACTTCAAGAACGGGTCGAGCTTCCGGTCGTCCTTCTTGTCGATGTACTTGAGGGGCTCGAAGCCCTTCAGCTCACCGGCGATGCGCGTGGGATAGCCGGTGGTGTCGAACCGGGTGATGGGTCCGATCCCGGACACGCCCTGGAGAAGCGACGTCCACAGCTCCTCGGCGGTATTGCCGATGGGCGTGACCGCCCCGAGCCCCGTGACGACGACACGCCGCCTGTCCACGCTGTGTGCCTCCCCCTACTGGTTCTCTTTGATGTACGAGATGGCGTCCCCCACCGTGGCGATCTTCTCGGCATCCTCGTCGGGGATCTCGAGGTCGAACTCCTCCTCGAACGCCATCACCAGCTCCACCGTGTCGAGCGAGTCGGCCCCGAGGTCCTCGATGAACTTGGCATTCGGGTTGACCTCGTCCTCCTCCACTCCGAGCTGCTCGCAGATGATTTCCTTCACCCGCTCCTCCACTGGCTTCGCCATGAACACCTCCTCGCGTCGAATGAGATCGTCAATCGAAGACACCGCCCGCCGAACGCCGGCGGGCCATCTGGTTGCCTACATGTACAAGCCGCCGTTGACGTGGATCACCTGGCCCGTGATATAGCCCGCGCCGTCGCCGGCGAGGAAGCGCACCGTCTCCGCCACCTCGCGCCCCGTGCCCATCCGCTTGAGCGGCACCTGGACCATCAGCGCCTCGCGGGCCGCGGGCGGGATGTCGGCGGTCATGTCGGTCTCGATCAGCCCCGGCGCCACCGCATTGACCAGGATATTCCAGTGGGCCAGCTCCCGGGCCGCCGCCTTCGTGAGTCCGATCACCCCGGCCTTGGCCGCGGAATAGTTGACCTGCCCGGGATTGCCCATGCTGCCCGCCGCCGAGCCGATATTGATGATGCGCCCGGCCTTCTGCCTCATCATGACCTTGCCGATCGCCCGCGTCGTGAGGAAGATGCCGCGGAGGTTCGTGTCCAGCACCTGATCCCAGTCCTCGTCCTTCATGCGGATCAGGAGCTGATCCCGAGTGATGCCGGCATTGTTGACGAGCACGTCGATCCGTCCGAACCGCTCTCGCGTGGCCTCCACGAGCCGATCCACGTCTTCACGGCGGCTCACGTCGGCCACGACGGCCAGCGCCGGCGCCCCCACGCCATCGATTTCCACGGCGGCAGCGTGAAGCCGGCCCGCGTCGCGCCCAGAGACTACCACGGAGGCCCCGTCTTCGGCCAGGGAGCGGGCGATCGCCAGCCCGATTCCGCGGCCGCCTCCCGTGACCACCGCCACGCGCCCGGCGAGCGCCTTGGCCTCGCTCACCGTCCGCCTCCCTGCAGGAGGGCGACGGCCTTGTCGAGGGACGCCGGATCTTCCACCGCCTGGCTGCGCGCGTCGTCGAGCGTGCGCTTGAGCAACCCCGTGAGCACCCGGCCCGGCCCCACTTCGAGGTAGACCTCGGCGCCCTCGCGGTGCAGGCGCTCCACGCAGGCCGTCCAGCGGACCGGGCTCGCCACCTGTTGGACGAGGAAGGGCCTGACGTCCTCGGCCTCCGTGGTGAGCCCGGCGTCCACGTTGCGCACGACGGGCACGCGCGGCCGCGCCACCGCCACCTGCTCGAGCGCCGCGGCGAGGCGATCGGCGGCCGGCTTCATCAGCGCCGAGTGAAACGGGGCGCTCACGGGCAGCATCACGCTCCGGCGGCCGCCGCGCGCCGCCGCCGCCTTCACCGCGCGCTCCACCGCGGTGCGGTGGCCGGCGATCACGATCTGCCCCGGCGCATTGATGTTCGCCACGCCGACGACCTCGCCGCCCGACGCCTCGGCACAGGCGGCCTCGGCGGCGGCCAGCTCGACGCCCATGAGCGCGGCCATCGCCCCGGTGCCCACGGGCACCGCCTCCTGCATGAACTCGCCCCGCTTGCGCACGAGCTGGACGGCATCGCGGAACGACAAGGCCCCCGCGAGCACGAGCGCGGAGTACTCGCCGAGGCTGTGACCCGCGGCGAGATCGGGCGTGATGCCGTGCTCGGCGAGCACCGCGGCGGCCGCCACGGTGGCCGTCAGCACGGCGGGCTGGGTATTGGCGGTGAGGAGCAGGTCGCCCTCCGGGCCTTCCCGGCACAGGCGCGAGAGCGAGAAGCCGAGGGCCTCGTCAGCCTCCTGCCAGATGGCGGCGGCGGCCTTCGAGGCATCGGCGAACGCGGCGCCCATGCCAACGGCCTGGGAGCCTTGCCCGGGACACAGAAAGGCAATCTTCATCGCGCGATCGGCAGGAGACCTACCAGCGGAGAAGCGCCGCGCCCCAGGTGAAGCCGCCGCCGAACGCGGCGAGGAGCACGAGGTCACCGGCGCGCAGCCGCTTCGTCGCCCATGCCTCTTCGAGCGCCACGTACACCGACGCGGCGCCCGTATTGCCGTAGCGCTCGACGTTGACGATCACGCGCTCCATCGGCAGCCCGAGGCGCTTCACCGCGGCCTCGATGATGCGCAGGTTCGCCTGATGCGGCACGAAGAGATCGATGTCCGTCGGCTTGAACCCGTTCCGCTCGAGGATGCGCTGGGCGCAGTCGCCGAACATCCGCACCGCGACCTTGAAGACCTCGTTGCCCTTCATCTTGGCGAAGTGCATCCCCTTGTCCACCGTCTCGTGGGTGGCGGGATAGCGCGAGCCTCCCGCGGGAAGCATCAAGAGCTCGCCGTAGCGGCCGTCGGAGTAGAGGTCGGTGTCGATGATCCCCGCCTCCCCGTCGGACGGGCGCAGGACGGCGGCACCCGCGGCATCGGCGAGCAGGATGCAGGTCCCGCGGTCGGTGAAGTCCGTGATGCGCGACAGACACTCCGCCCCCACGCAGAGCACGGTCTCGTACTTGCCGGTCTGGATGTACTGGGCGCCCACGCTCAGGCTGTAGACCGACCCGGAGCAGGCGGCGTACACGTCCATCGAGCCCGCGTTCCTGCAGCCGAGGCGGTGCTGGAGGAGATTGGCGGTGGTGGGGAACAGCATGTCGCCGGCGGTCGTGCCCACGACGATGAGGTCGATCTCCTCGGGCCCGACACCGGCCCGATCGAGCGCCTGGCGCGCCGCGCGGAGGGCGAGATCCGCGGGCCCTTCATTGTCGTCGACGATATGCCGCTCGCGAATTCCCGTCCGCTGGACGATCCACTCGTCCGAGGTGTCGATCAGCTTCTCGAGCTCCGAATTCGTCAGGACTCGCTGCGGAGCATAGGCGCCGATGCCGACGATCTGGGCCCGCTTCATTCGCGCCCTCCCTCCCGTCCCTCGGCCAGCACGGCCTCGGCCTCGAGCGCGGTCTTGATGTGCTCGTTGACATGGTTGCGCACCCACTCCGCCGCCACGCGCACGCCGTTCTTGATCGCCTTCACCGGGGAGGCGCCGTGGCAGATGATGGAGGCCCCGTTGATGCCGAGGAGCGGGGCGCCGCCCATCTCCGTGTAGTCGACGCGCTTCTTCATCCGCTGGAACGCGCGCTTGGACAGCGCCGCCCCCGCCATCGACAGCACGTCGCGCCCGAGCTCCTCCCGGATCATGGCGGTCAACATCTCGGCCAGGCTCTCGGACACTTTGAGACAGACATTGCCGGTGAATCCGTCCGTCACCACGACGTCACAGCGGCCGTTGTAGATGTCCCGGCCCTCGACATTGCCGATGAAGTTGAGCGATGAGCCGCGCAGCTCTTCGAACGCGTCGCGGGTCAGCTCATTGCCCTTGCCCTCTTCCTCGCCCACGGAGAGGATCCCGACCCGCGGATGGTCCTTGCCGATGATGTCCCGGGAGTAGACGTGCCCCATCACGGCGAACTGGAAGAGATGGCGGGGCTTGGGGTCCACATTGGCGCCCGCATCGATCAGGACCGTGTAGCCCGCGAGGCTCGGCAGGGCCGCGGCGATGGCGGGCCGGTCCACGCCGGGCAGCACCCCCATGACGTGCATGCCGATGGCCATCGCCGCGCCGGTATTGCCGGCCGACACGAGCGCCTCACACTCGCCCTCCCGCACCAATTCGGCGGCCACCCGGAGGGACGAGTCCCGCTTGCGGCGGAGCGCCTGTGACGGCGCCTCGCCCATGCCGACCACCTGGGACGCATGGCGGACGGTGATCGGGAGGTCCTGGGCATTGAGACGGGCGATCTCGCGCTCGACGGCGGCCTTGTCGCCCACCAGCACCGAGGCCAAGCCCATCTCCCGACACGCGGCCACCGCGCCCTCGACCACCACGGCGGGGCCGAAATCGCCGCCCATCGCGTCCACCGCGATTTTCATGAGCGGCGGGTCCCTCCGCAGCTAGGCTCCCTCGACAGAGATGACTTCGCGCCCCTTGTAGAAGCCGCAGTGCGGGCACACGCGATGCGGGAGCTTGATCTCGCGGCACTGCGGGCACAGCGACCGCGTCGGCGCCACCATCTTGTAGTGGGTACGGCGCTTGCGCCCACGGGTCTTGGAATGACGCCTCTTTGGCAAGGGCATGGTCGTGCTCGCTTCCTGTCCGTGTCCTGGACGCTTGGGGCCGTTGGGGGTTCTCGTCTACCGCGACTGGCGGGCCGCCCACGCCTTGAGCGGCTCCCATCGAAGCTCGGGGGCGCGCTCCTCGCAGGCACACGCGGTTGTGTTCCGGTTGCTCTCCGCAGACCGGGCAAAGCCCGCGGCATTCCTCCCGGCACAGCGGCTTCATGGGCAGGGCGAGGCTCGTTTCGGTCTCGAGGAGGGCATTGAGGTCGAGGGTTCCCTGGTCGTACACGTCGGTCTCGAGGTCGTCCGCGCCCAGCTCATGCTCATCCCCCCGCCCGGTCGGGCTCGGGACGAAGCGCGCCTCGATCGACGGGGTCACCGTGACGTCGAATCCGGCCAGGCATCGCCCGCAGAGCTGAGGAACCGTGGCCGCGAGCGACCCGTGGACGAAGACCGCGTCCCCGTCCTTCTCGACCGCGAGCGACGCATCGTCGAGCACCCAGGTGGGATCTTGAAATGGGCGGTCAAACGGCTCGGGGCCGTCGATCCGCAGGCCTTCCTCGGGGATATCCGCTACTCGAATCCGCATGTGCTATCTGCTCTAACTTTCTATATTTACTGATGTTTTTCTAAGCTCGGGTGAGTATAAACACGGGGGATTGGCTTGTCAACGGAAAAGCCCCTCGTCTCTACCCACTTCGCCCGCCTTGCTTGACGCTCGATACCCCGGCTGCTAGCATTCGGGCAGGAGGCAACGCATCATGGGAAACCTCTTCAAGACTGCAATTCTTCTCGCCGCCCTCACGTGTCTCGTGGTCCTGATCGGCGGCGCCATCGGCGGTCAGCAGGGCATGCTGATCGCCTTCGTGCTCGCCGCCGGCATGAATTTCGCCAGCTACTGGTTCTCCGACCGCATTGTACTCTCCATGTACCGCGCTCAGCCCGTGGATGAGGCGTCTGCACCCGAGCTCTTCAGCATGGTGCGGCGGCTGGCCACGCGCGCGGGCCTGCCGATGCCCCGGGTCTACATCATCCCCGGCGACACTCCCAATGCCTTCGCGACGGGCCGCAACCCCGAGCACGCCGCCGTGGCGGTGACCGAAGGCATCATGCGCATGCTCGACGACGACGAGCTCGAAGGCGTCCTGGCGCACGAGCTGTCGCACGTGCAGAACCGCGATACCTTGATCATGACCATCGCGGCGACCCTGGCCGGCGTCATCACCTACCTGGCCCACATGGCACAGTGGGCGGCCATGTTCGGGGGCGGCCGCCGGAGCGATGACGAGGACTCCGGGGGCGGTGGCGGCGCGATCGCCGCGATCGCCATGGCCATCCTCGCCCCCATCGCGGCCATGCTGGTCCAGATGGCCATTTCCCGGACGCGGGAGTTCCAGGCCGATGCCAGCGGCGCGCGACTGGCGGGGCGCCCGTGGGGACTCGCCAAGGCGCTCGAGAAGCTCGAGATGGCGTCGACGATGGCCCCCATGCACGCGACCCCGGCCACCGCGCACATGTTCATCGTCAACCCGCTGCGCGGCGGCGGGCTCATGAGCCTCTTCTCCACGCACCCGTCGACGCAGGAGCGGGTCGCTCGCCTCCGCGCCATGCGGGTCTAGCAGGATGCTGAAAAAGGCCCATCTGCTTCGTTGGCGCCCTCGGCCGCACGCTCGACGCAGAGAGTACGCCTCGCGTGCGGCCGTCGGGCGCCGCCTCGCATCTGGACCTTTTTGAGCATCCTGCGGCTTTAAGCATCCTGCGAGTCGGTCGCGCTGAGTCCAATGGACGGGCGCGGTCGCGGCGGCGACGCAGATTCCCACCGCGCTGACCACGGCTCCGCGATGATCGCGGCAAGCCGTCTCCGCAAGTCCTATGGCTCGACGGCCGTGCTGGAGGACGTTTCCTTCGAGCTGGCCGCGGGCCAGTGCCTGGCCCTGCTCGGCCCAAATGGTGCGGGCAAGACCACGATCCTGCGCATCCTGGCGACCCTGCTGCGGCCCACCTCGGGCACGCTCGCCCTCGCGGGCGTGGATGCGCTCAAGGAGCCCGAGGCCGCGCGCGCCCTCATCGGGGTCGTGGCCCACGGATCCTATATCTACGAAGACCTCTCGGCGCTCGAGAACTTGCGCTTCTGGACGGTGATGGGCGGCGGTGACGCCTCGCCGGAGCGGCTGCGGGCCGCGCTGCGACAGGTCGAGCTCGACGGCGTCGCCGATGAGCGCGCCCGGACCTTCTCGGCGGGCATGAAGCGCCGCCTGGCCTTGGCCCGCGTCGTCCTCAGCCGCGCCCGGCTCCTCTTCCTCGACGAGCCCTTCACGGGATTGGACCAGCAGGGCCGGAAATGGCTCAACGAGTTCGTCCTCGACTTCAAGGCCTCCGGGGGGGCCGTGGTCATTGCCACGCACAGCTTCGCCACCGGGCTCGGCGCGGCCGACCGCGTCGCCATCCTCGCGGGGGGGCGAATCCTCGCGGACCAGCCGTGCGCCGACCTGCCGTGGGAGGCGATTCGCGGACTGTACGAGAGCCTCATCGACGCCGATGAGGCCATGCCCCGTGAGGCCATCCCCCGTGAGGCCATGAGTTGACCCGCTACGCCCGGCGCGCCGGCATCGTGCTCTGGAAGGATCTGCTGACCGAGCGGCGATCCAAGGAGAGCCTCAACGCCCTGCTGTTCTTCTCGCTCTTGCTGCTCTTCCTCTTCGAGTTCGCCCTCGGCCCCGACCGTGAGCGGCTCCGCGCCGCCCTGCCCGGCCTGCTCTGGCTGGGCTTCGTCCTGGCCGGGCTCCTCGGCCTCGGCAAGAGCTTCATGATCGAGCGCGACAATGACTGCTGGGAGGGCCTGCGCCTCACGCCGGGCGACAAGTCGGCCATCTACGTGGGCAAGCTCCTCGGGAATTTCCTGACGATGGCGGTCGTCGAGGTCTTCGTGCTCGCGCTGTTCGGGCTCTTCTACGACGTGGACCTCCGCCCGGTGCTGGCGCCGCTGTCCGTGGTGCTCCTGCTCGGCACGGTCGGGCTCGCCGCCGTGGGAACGCTCTTCGCCGCCATGACCGCCCAGGTGCGGGCGCGCGAGCTGCTCTTCCCGGTGCTGCTCCTGCCCGCGCAGGTGCCGCTGCTCCTGGCCGCGGTGAGCGCGACCCAGAGCCTCCTGCTGGGCCGGCCGCTCGCCGAGGTGGGGCATTGGCTCCAGCTACTCGCCGTCGCTGATCTCGTGTACGTTGTCGTCGGGCTTCTGACGTTCGAGTTCATACTGGACGCATGACGCGTGGTGCGCAGACCGATGAGCGGAGCGATGAGATGACGTGCGGCTTCGCGTGCTGGGGTGGCTCGCGGTGGTGGCCCTGGCCGCCGGCCTGGTCGCGGGCTTCGGCTATGCGCCGCGCGAGGTCGTGCAGGGCAATGTCCAGCGCATCATGTACCTGCACCTGCCCTCGATCCTGGCCGGCTATCTCTCCTTCATCGTCGCCGGCGCGGCGAGCGTTGCCTATCTCGTGACGAAGCGCCTGAGCTGGGACCGCTGCGCGGCGGCCGCGGCCGAGATCGGGGTGCTGTTCGCCGCGCTCATGATCGTGTCGGGGTCGATCTGGGGCCGCCCCACCTGGGGCGTCTGGTGGACATGGGACGCGCGGCTGACCTCCACCGCCGTGCTGCTGCTCACGTGGGTCGCGTATCTCCTGCTTCGCGCCATGGTCGAGGATCCCGACGCGCGGGCGCGCTTTGCCGCCGTGGTCGGCATCCTCGGGGTGGCGCAGATCCCGATCGTCCATCTCTCCGTGCGCTGGTGGCGCACCCTGCATCAGCCCTCGACGATCCTCGGGCCCGGTCCCGCGACCATCGACAGCGCGTTCAAGCTTCCGCTCGCGCTGAACGCCGTCGCCTTCACGCTGCTCTTCGCCTACTTCCTCACGCGGCGCATGGAGATCGCGCGCCTCGAGGAAGAGGCGTGAGCCCGGCTGTACGGTGATGCCCGACAACTGGGGCTACGTGGCGGCGGCCTACGGCGTGGCGGCGGCCGCCCTCATCGGCTACTGCGGCTATCTGGCCCGGCGGGCCCGCGCGGCCGCGGCCGGCAAGCGGAGGCGACGGACGTGAGGCGGCGCGCGAAGTTCATCGCCGGCGGCCTCGTCATCGCGGCCGCCCTCGGCTACCTCGTCTTCACGGGGGTGAGCCGGTCCGTCGTCTACTTCGTGACGCCGAGCGAGCTCGGGGCGGCGCCCGTGCCCGGCAAGGCGTACCGGCTCGGGGGGATGGTCAAGCCGGGCACGCTCAAGTGGAATCCGAAGACCGTCGAGCTCGACTTCGTCCTCTCCGACGGCCAGGGCACCATCGCCGTCAAGCACAAGGGCGCGCCTCCCGATCTGTTCGCCGAGGGACGCGGAGCGGTGGTCGAGGGCACCTGGAGCAGCGACGGATACTTCCGGTCCTCGCTGATCATGGCCAAGCACTCCGAAGAGTACAAGGCGCCCCACGATCCGGACCAGGCCGGGTACAAGGAGCTCATGAAAACCCTCCGCGGCGACGGCGCTCGGTGAGCGCGTGACCCCCTGAGCCTGACCCAATGACCCATGCGCCGGAGCTGGGCTACGCGCTCACGGTGGCCGCGTTGGCCCTCGCCGTCTACGGCTGCTGCGTCTCCGCCGCCGGCGCGGCCAGCGGACGACTCGCCCTGCGGCGCTCCTCGGAGCGCGCCGCCATCGGCGTCTTCGTCCTCACCACCTGCTGCATGCTGCTCCTCGTCTACGCCTTCCTGACCTTCGACTTCTCCATTCGCTACGTCGCGAGCAATACCAATCGCGGCACGCCGTTCTACTACCGCATCACCGCGCTGTGGGGCGCGCTCGAGGGGTCCATCATCCTGTGGGCGTGGATGCTCTCGGTGTACACCCTGATCGTCGTCGCGCAGTACCGGCGGCGCCAGCCCGAGTTCTACCCGTGGGTGCTCGCGGTGATGCTGGGCATCACGGCGTTCTTCTTCCTCGTGATGACCATTCCCGCGCCGCCCTTCGCGCGGCTGACCCCCATCCCCCCCGACGGGCGCGGGCTCAACCCGCTCCTCGAGGACTCCGGGATGATCACCCATCCCGTGGCGCTCTACCTGGGCTTCACCGGCTTCACGGTGCCCTTCGCCTTCGCCATGGCGGCCTTGATCAGAGGGCGCACGGGCGACGAGTGGATCACGATCACGCGCCGCTGGACCATCGTCGCGTGGTATTTCCTGTCGCTCGGGCTCCTGATCGGGGGCTGGTGGAGCTACCACGTCCTCGGCTGGGGCGGGTACTGGGCGTGGGACCCCGTCGAGAACGCGGCCTTCATGCCCTGGCTCACCGCCACCGCGCTCCTGCACTCGGTGATGATCCAGGAGCGGCGGCGGATGCTCAAGCTCTGGAACCTCACCCTCATCATCCTGACCTTCGGCCTCACGCTGTTCGGGACGTTCCTGACCCGCTCGGGCATCATCGGATCGGTCCACGCCTTCAGCCAGGGCTCGGTCGGCCAGTTCTTCCTGGCCTTCCTCGCCCTCGTGCTCCTGGGCTCGTTCGGCCTGCTCGCGTGGCGCTTCGACCGCCTGCGCGGACAGGCCCAGCTCGACTCGGCGGTCTCGCGCGAGTCGGCCTTCCTGCTCAACAATGTGCTGTTCCTCGCCGCCACCTTCACCGTCTTCTTCGGCACCGTCTTTCCGCTGCTGTCCGAAGCGGTGCGCGGCGTCAAGGTGAGCGTCGGCGCGCCCTTCTTCAACCTGGTCAATATCCCCGTCTTCCTCGCCTTGCTCTTCCTGATGGGCGTGGGGCCGCTCATCGCCTGGCGCCGCGCCTCCGCCGACAACCTGCGCCGGAACTTCCTGAAGCCCGTCATCGCGGGCATCGTCGCCGCGGGCGTCCTGCGGCTCCTCGGCATCGGCAATGCCCTGGTCCTCCTGTGCATGGCGCTCGTGGCCTTCGTCACCGTGACCATCGCGCTCGACTTCTTCCGCGCCGTCCGCGCCCGCCGGCGCACCGCGCCCGGATGGCTCTCCGCGGCCGGCGGCCTCCTCCTGAACCAGAACCGCCGCTACGGGGGCTTCGTCGTGCACCTGGGCATTCTCGTCGTGGCCCTCGGCGTCGCGGGCTCCCAGGCGTGGTCGGTGCAGACGGAGACGACGCTCGAGCGCGGCCAGAGCGTGGAGCTCGCGGGCTACCGGGTCCGGTTCGACCGGCTGGCCGCCTCGGAGGAATCGAATCACTTCAAGGTCACCGGCACGTTCACCGTGGCGAATGGCCGCGATCCGCTGGCCGTCCTCGCCCCGGCCAAGAAGTTCTACCCCCAGGAGCAGACCCCCATCGCCTATGTCGACTACCGGCTCGGGCTGATCGAGGACCTGTACGTGGTCCTGGGTGACTTCGCCCGCGACGGCTCCCACGCGACGATCAAGGTGCAGGTCAACCGCATGGTGTCCTGGCTCTGGATCGGCGGGCTCATCCTGACCCTGGGCGCGGCGCTCGCCATCCTGCCGGACCGGCGGAGGCCCGCGTGAGCTTCCCGCATCGCGCGAGCCGCTGGCTGATTCCGCTGGCCGTGCTGCCCGTGCTGATCCTGCTCGCCTACGGCTTCCGGACCAATCCGCGCGACGTGCCCTCGCCGCTCATCGGCAAGCCGGCGGCGCCGTTTGCCCTCCGGGCCTTCGACGGCGAGAGCCTCTCGCTCGAGGCGCTGCGCGGCCGGGTCGTCGTCGTGAACTTCTGGGCCTCGTGGTGCCACCCGAGCTGCTACGAGGAAGCCCCCGCGCTCGAGCGCGGCTGGCTCGCCTACAAGGACCGCGGGGTGACGCTGATCGGCGTCAATATCCAGGACAAGGAAGAGCCCGCCAAGAAGTTCCTCGCCCAGTTCGGCCACACCTTCCCGAATGCGCCCGACCCCGCGGGACGCGTGTCCGTCGACTACGGCGTCTACGGCGTGCCCGAGACGTTCTTCATCGACCGCGCCGGGCGCATCCGCTTCAAGCACGTGGGCGCGATCACCGACGAGGTGCTCAAGAGGAACGTCGACGCGCTCCTCGCGGAGCCGGCGTGATCGCCCGCGGGCCTGCGCGCGCGCTCGCCGCGGCCGGCCTCCTCGGCCTGCTCGTCTGCTCGGCGGCGGCCGCGCCCGTCGACGAGGACACGGTGCGCGCGATCGCGGCGGACCTGCGCTGCGTGGTCTGCCAGAGCCTGTCCGTCGCCGACTCCCCGTCGGAGACGGCGAACCAGATGCGCGGGATCATCCGCGAGCGGCTCGCCGCGGGCGATACGCCGGAACAGGTCAAAGCCTACTTCGTCGACAAGTACGGGCTCTGGATCCTCCTCGCCCCGCCTCGCCAGGGCTTCAACCTGCTCGTCTGGATCGTGCCGTTCGCGGGGCTCGCCGCCGGCCTCGTCGTGCTGGCGGTCCTCGTGCGCCGCTGGACCCGGCGACCGGCCGGCGGGGCGGCCGCACCCGCCGTTGCCGTGGACGAGGCGATGAGAGCGCGCATCCACCGCGAGATCGAACGAGATGAACCGGTGAGCGCGGCCCAGGCGATGAGAGCGCGCATCCACCGTGAGATCGACGAGATGGACCGGTGAGCGCGGCCCAGGCCATCGCCATCGCCCTGGTCGTCGTCCCGGCCCTCGCCTTCGTCCTCTGGCCCCTCGTGACGGGCCGGGGCGAGGGCAATGCCGCCCGCGGGATCGCCCCGGGGGACGCCGCCCTCGAGCTCGGCGAGGAGAAGACGTCCGTCTATCGCGCGCTCCGCGAGCTCGCCTTCGACCACGAAGCCGGGCATCTGTCCGACGACGACTACGAGGCGCTGCGCGCGCGCTACGAGAGCCGGGCGGCGGAGATCCTCGGCGCGCTCGATGCGCTGGGCCCGGCACCTCCGCCGCCCGAGCCGGCGGCCCCCGTCGCGCCGGCGCCCCCGGCCGGCCGTGGCCTGCTGCGCCACCCGGCGGCGCTCGTCGGCGGCGCCCTGGTCCTCGTCGTCTTCGGCGTGGTGATCGGCCTCAATGCCGGGCGCTTCACCGAGCCGGACCAGACCGTGATCCCCCCCGGCAGCCGCATCCCTGTCCCCGCCATGCCCGAGCCGG
Organism: uncultured Candidatus Rokubacteria bacterium; assembly: GCA_963840495.1. Lineage (GTDB taxonomy): Bacteria > Methylomirabilota > Methylomirabilia > Rokubacteriales > CSP1-6 > CAWIZN01. Next base: position 264,703 of record CAWIZN010000044.1, on the reverse strand, counting down.
GTCGCACGATGCCGCCCGTGGCCGGCATCGAGCCCGGCAAGCCGATCCCGCCCGAGATGCTGGCCGGCATGCTCCGCGCGGCGCGCGCAAGCCTGGCGGCGCAGCGGTACTCCGAGGCGATCGCCGCGTACCAAGCCGTGCTCAAGCGCGACCCGCGCAACGTCGATGCGATGACCCATCTCGGGTTGATCGTGGCGATCGGGGGTCACGCCGACGCCGCGCTCGAGGCCTTCGACAAGGCCCACGCCATCGATTCGAGCTACGCCCCCGGGTACCTCTATCGGGGCCAGGTGCTCTACGAGGTCAAGCGCGACTATCCAGGCGCGGTCAAGGCCTGGGAGCGCTATCTCGCCCTGGTCCCCGCCGGGGAAGATCACCAGCGCGTGGCGGCCCTCGTGAAGGACGCGCGCGACAAGTCCGCGTCCCGCTGACCCGCCGCCGGCCGCCCCATCCCGGCCCGTCCAGGCCTGCCTGTTTAGGCCCGCCTGTTTAGGATTGACACCCTCTGTTCGTTAGGTTAGCCTAACCGAACTTCGGCGCCCGCCCTTCGGCGCGGGGTCGTATTCCAATGCGGTGAGGAGGAGTGGGGACATGCGCGTCGTCACGCTGCTGAGGTCGATGGTCGCATTCGGGCTGGTGCTTGGGCTGGGCTCGGTCTCGGCAGCTCAGGAAGTCGTGGTGTACTCGGCCCGCTCCTCCCAGTACGGGCCCGAGCTGGTCTTCGACGCGTTCACCAAGAAGACGGGCATCCAGGTGAAGACCTTCGGCGGCAATACCTCGGAGCTCTTCGAGCGCCTGAAGGCGGAGGGGGACAAGACGCCCGCCGACGTCCTCATCAGCGTCGACGCGGGCAACCTGTGGAATGCCGCGCGGGCCGGACTCCTCAGCCGGGTGGACTCGCCGGAGATCGTGGCGAATATCCCCGCGCACCTGCGCGATCCCGAGAACCGGTGGGCCGGTCTCACCGTGCGGGCGCGGACCATCATGTACAACACCAAGAAGGTGAAGCCCGAGGAGCTGTCGACCTACGACGCGCTCGGCGATCCGAAGTGGAAAGGCCGCCTCTGCCTCCGGACCTCGAGCTATGTCTACAACCAGTCGTTCGTGGCGACGATGATCAAGCGCCAGGGCGAGGCGAAGACCGAGGCGGTCATGAAGACGTGGGCCGCCAATGAGCCCATCCTCATCAATGGCGACACCAAGATCCTCGAGGCCATCGCGGCGGGACAGTGCGACGTGGGGGTCACCAATACCTACTACCTCGCGCGCATCGTGGCCAAGGACCCGGCCTTCGTCGTGGCGCCGTTCTGGGCCAATCAGCAGACGACGGGGACGCACATCAATATCTCCGGCGCCGGCGTCACCGCCCACGCGAAGAACCGCGCCAACGCCATCAAGCTCATCGAGTTCCTGACCACGCCCGAGGCCCAGCAGATGTTCGCCGATCACGCCTTCGAGTACCCGGCGAACCCGCAGGCCGCGGTCAACCCCGTCCTCGCCAAGTGGGGCAAGTTCAAGCAGGACGACATCAATATCGCCGCGGCGGGCGAGTTTCAGGCGGCGGCCACGCGCCTGGCCGATCGCGCGGGATACAAGTAACAGCCCGGATGCCGCAGGCCTCCGACGCCGGCCGCGTCTTCAGTGCGCGGCCGGCGTCGGTGTCTCCGTGGGTCGTCGCGGCGGTCGGCATCGCCGCCCTCGTCGCCGTCCCCGTCGCCGCCGTTCTGTCGTCGCTCACGAGCCCCGCCGTCGAGATCTGGGTTCACCTCTGGCGCACCCAGCTCGTCGAGCTCACCTGGAATACGGTGCGGCTTCTCGCGGGCGTGGGGGCCGGCACCCTGGTGCTCGGCACCGCGCTCGCCTGGCTCGTCGTCCATCATCGCTTCCCCGGCCGCGCGGCGCTCGAGTGGGCGCTCGTCCTGCCGCTCGCCATGCCCGCCTACGTCATCGGCTTCGCCTCCCTCGGTCTCTTCGACTTCGCGGGCCCGGTGCAGACCGCGCTCCGCCGCGCCTTCGGCGAGAGCCTGCGCCTGCCCGAGATCCGCTCGTACGGCGGCGTCACCCTGATGATGGTCCTCGTCTACTACCCGTACGTCTATCTCCTCGCCCGCGCGGCGTTCCGCGCGCAAGGCGGGGCGACGCTGGAAACCGCGCGGAGCCTCGGCCGCTCGCGCCTCGTCGCATTCCTCCGCGTGACGCTCCCGCTCGCCCGGCCGTCGCTCGTCGCCGGCGCGGCGCTGGCGATGATGGAAGCCCTCGCCGACTTCGGGACCGTGGCGACCTTCGGGTACCGGACCTACACCGAAGCGATCTATCGCGTCTGGTACGGGATGTTCGAGCGGATCGCGGCGACCCAGCTCGCCAGCGTGCTGCTGCTCTTCGCCTTCGCGCTGATCCTCCTCGAGCGGTCGTCGCGCGGCCGGCAGCGCTTCACGCAAGGGATGAGGCGTGGCCCCGCGACCATCCCGCTGCCGCTCACCGGCTGGCGCGCGTGGGCGGCCACCGCGACGTGCGCGGCCGTCTTCACGCTGGCCTTCCTGCTGCCCGTGGGCCAGCTCGCCTGGTGGGGGATCGAGGCGGTGCGCGAGGGCCGCGTCTCGCGCGACTTCCCCGTGCTCCTCGCCAATACGCTGTTCCTGGCCGCGCTCGCCGCGGCGGCCGCCTGCGTCTTCGCCGTGGTCCTGGCCTATGCGGGCCGACTGCACCCCTCCCGGGCCGTCCAGGTCGCGGGGCAGTTCGCATCCATGGGCTACGCGCTGCCCGGCTCGGTCATCGCGGTGGGAGTCCTGCTGCCGCTCGCCTGGGTGGACCACGGCGCGGGCGCGCTGCTCGAGCGCGTCCTCGGCCGACCGGTCGGGCTCTTCCTGACCGGCTCGGCGATCGGCCTCGTCGGCGCCTACGTCGTGCGCTTCCTCGCCGTGAGCCTGCAGACGGTGGACGCGAGCCTCACCCGGATCTCTCCCATCCTCGACGACGCCGCCCGATCCCTCGGCGCGAGGGCGGGCGGCGTGCTCCGCCGCGTGCACGTGCCGATGATCCGCGGCGGACTCGCCACCGCCCTCATCCTCGTCTTCGTCGAGACCATGAAGGAGATGCCCGCGACGCTCCTCCTGCGCCCCTTCGGGTTCAATACGCTGTCCGTCGAGGTGTGGGAGCGGACGTCCGAGGCGCTGTGGCACGAGGCCGCCGTCCCCGCGCTCGCCATCGTGGGCGCCGGCCTCCTCCCGGTGATCCTCGCCATCCGGTGGAGCACGCGAGACGCGCGCGGGCGCTGAGGAGCGGCCGGATCAGCGCGCAGCGAATGCTCGCTGGATGATGGCCTGCGCCTCCTCCTGGATGCGCCGCAGGTGCTCCGGGCCCCTGAAGCTCTCGCCGTAGAGCTTGTACACCGCCTCGGTTCCGGAGGGACGCGCGGCGAACCAGCCATGCTCGGTGGCGACCTTGATCCCGCCGATGGGCTGACCGTCGCCGGGCGCGGTGGTGAGGACGGCGGTCACCGGGTCCCCGGCCAGCTCCGCCAGGGTGAGATCCTTCGCCGTGAGCCGCGCGAGGGCCGCTTTTTCCTCCGGCGTCGCCGCGGCGTCGATGCGCTCGTAGACCGGGTCGCCCAGCTCGCGCGTGAGGTCCTGGTACAGCTCGCCCGGATCGCGGCCCGTCTTCGCCGTCATCTCCGCCGCGAGCAGCCCCAGCAGGAGCCCGTCCTTGTCGGTCACCCACGCCGTTCCGTCGAGGCGCAGGAACGAGGCGCCCGCGCTCTCCTCGCCGCCGAAGCCCAGGGAGCCGTCGAGCAGCCCGCTCACGAAGTACTTGAAGCCGACGGGCACCTCGACGAGCGTCCGGCCGACGTGGGCGGCCACGCGATCGATCATGCTGCTGCTCACGATGGTCTTGCCCACCGCCGCGTCCGCGCGCCAGCCCGGCCGGTGGCGGAACAGATACGCGATGCACACGGCCAGATAGTGGTTGGGATTGAGGAGCCCGGCGCTCCGGGTCACGATGCCGTGGCGGTCGGCGTCGGGGTCATTGGCGAAGGCGAGATCGAAGCGGTCGCGGAGGCCGATGAGGCCGGCCATGGCATAGGGCGAGGACGGGTCCATCCGGATCTTGCCGTCCCAGTCGACGGTCATGAACCGAAACGTCGGGTCGACCGTCTCGTTCACGACGTCGAGCCGCAAGCCGTACCGCTCGGCGATGGGCGCCCAGTACCCGACGCTGGCGCCCCCGAGCGGATCGACGCCGATCCTGAGCGCGCTGCCGCGGAGCGGCGCCATGTCGATGACGGCGCCGAGCCCGTCGACATAGTCGTCGACGTACGCGAAGCGGTGCATGGTCGGCGCGCGGCGCGCGCGCTCGTACGGGATGCGCGTAACGCCGGCGAGCCCCGCGGCGAGGAACTGATTGGCCCTGTCCTCGATCCACCTGGTGACCTCGGTGTCGGCCGGGCCGCCCGATGGCGGATCGTACTTGAAGCCGCCGGAATCGGGCGGGTTATGCGAGGGCGTGATGACGATGCCGTCGGCGACGCCTGCCTTGCCGCCGCGGTTGTGGTCGACGATGGCCTTCGAGATGACCGGCGTCGGCGTCGGGCCGTCGTCGCGGTCGAGCATGACGTCGACACCGTTCGCGGCGAGCACCTCGAGCGCGCTCGCGCGGGCGGGCTCGGTCAGCGCATGGGTGTCCCCCCCGAGGAAGAGCGGCCCGTCGATCCCCTGCGCCTTCCGGTAGAGACAGATGGCCTGGGTCACGGCGAGGATATGCGCCTCGTTGAAGCTCGCCGTGAGCGACGAGCCGCGATGTCCCGAGGTGCCGAAGGCCACGCGCTGCCCGGGGACGGCGGGGTCGGGCCGCTCGGTGTAGTACGCCGTGACGAGGCGCGGAATATTCGCGAGGAGCGAGACGGGCGCCGGCTTGCCCGCGAGCGGATCGACGCGCGGCGCGCTCATCCGCGGATCCCGTCGGGCCATACGGGTCCGCTCGACGATCGTCTCGACGATCGTCGTCAATGACGCATCGCACGCGCTCCGAGCGGCCGTGGACCTCGTTCTCGCACGTGGCGCAGAAGTCGCGTCGACCTGGGCAGACCCGATCGTCGGCACATAGCCATCGTGTCCGACAGTACTAGGCTCCGCTCCTGCAAGGACCGGCGTCATGATGGCCAGCCGCCGAGCCCAGCGATTCGTCGTCAGCGGCCTTTGGGGATCTACGCGGGGAGAGGAGGGATTGAATGAGCGACGGGTGCGTCGTCGTCTCGCTCCGCCCGCTGCACCGCACGCCGATCGCGCCGGCCGCGCCTGGCGACCGGTGATATCCTGGGTCCCTGCCATGACGACCGAGGCCGATGCCGCCGCGCGAATCGACGAGCTGCGCCAGGAGATCCGGCGCCACGACTACCTCTACTACGTCGTCAATCGTCCCGAGGCCTCGGACGCCGAGTACGACGCGCTGCTCCGCGAGCTGCGCGCGCTCGAGGACGCCCATCCCGCCCTCGTCACCGCCGACAGCCCCACCCAGGGCGTGGGCGGGCAGCGCTCCCTGGCCTTCGCGCCCGTCGAGCACCGGAGCGCCATGCTCTCGCTCGACAATGCGCTCGGCCCCGACGACCTGCGCGAGTTCGAGGCGCGCCTCACCCGGGCCCTGCCGAAGGCGTCGTTTTCGTACGTCTGCGAGCCGAAGATCGACGGGCTCGGGGTGGCCCTGCTCTACACGCGCGGCCGCTTGACCCGCGGCGCCACGCGCGGTGACGGGCGGGTGGGCGAGGACATCACGCAGAATCTGCGGACCATCAAGACGATCCCCGCCACGCTCGGCGGTCCGCTCGCCGGCGTCAAGACCCTCGAGGTGCGCGGCGAGGTCTTCATGCGCCGCGAGACCTTCGCCCAGATGAATGCCGCGCTCGAGGAAGCGGGCGCGCCGGTCTTCTCCAACCCGCGCAATGCCGCGGCGGGAGCGGTGCGGCAGAAGGATCCCGCCATCACCGCGTCGCGGCCGCTCGACGCCTATCTCTACCACGTGAGCGAGGTCGACGGCGTCTCGCTCCCCACGCACTGGGAGATGCTCGAGGCGCTCGCGGCGAGCGGCCTCCCCGTCAACCCGCGCTCGCAGCGGGTCGGCGACATGGACGGCGTGCTGGAGTACTGTCGCCGGCTCGAAGCCGAGCGCGACCAGCTCGGCTACGAGGCCGACGGCGTCGTCGTGAAGGTGGACGACCTCGAGCAGCAGCGCCGCCTCGGCGCCACCGCGCATCACCCGCGCTGGGCCATCGCCTTCAAGTTCACCGCCCGCCAGGCGACGACGCGCGTCCTCGGCATCACGATCAATGTCGGCAAGACGGGCGCGCTCACGCCCGCCGCCCAGCTCGAGCCGGTGGAGCTGGCCGGGGTCCGGGTGAGCAACGTGAGCCTGCACAACGAGGACGAGGTCCGGAAGAAGGACGTGCGCATCGGCGACACGGTCCTGATCGAGCGCGCGGGCGACGTCATCCCCTATCTCGTCCAGGTCGTCCTCTCCCAGCGCCCGCCCGACGCCGAGCCGTTTCGCATGCCGGCGGTGTGCCCGGTCTGCGGCGCCGACGCCTTCCGTCCCGAGGGGGAAGCCATCTGGCGCTGCACCAACTCCGCCTGCCCGGCCCAGCTCAAGGAGCGCCTCTTTCACTTCGGCTCGCGGCGGGCCATGGACATCGAGCACCTCGGCGAGGTCGTGATCGGCCAGCTCGTGGACCGGGGCATGGTGAAGGACTTCGCCGACCTCTACGCGCTCACCGCCGAGGCGCTCGCCGGGCTCGAGCGGCTCGCCGAGAAGTCGGCGAGCAACCTGGTGGCGGCGATCGACGGCTCGAAGACGCGCGGGCTCTCGCGTCTGCTGAACGGCCTCGGCATCCGGATGGTCGGGGAGCGCGCGGCCCAGCTCCTCGCCTCGCGCTTCGGCAGCATGGACAAGCTGCTGGCCGCCACCGAGCAGGACATCAACGAGATCCACGGCATCGGCCCGCAGATCGCGCAGTCGGTCACGCGCTTCTTCGCCGAATCCCACAACCGCGACACCATCGACCGCCTCGGCCGCGCGGGCGTCGTGATGAGGCAAGAAGGGGCGATCGAGGGGCCGCGGCCGCTGGACGGCAAGGCCATCGTCCTGACGGGCGGCCTGCGCACGCTGACGCGGGATCAGGCGAAGGATCTCGTCATCCGCCTCGGCGGGCGCGTGGTCGGCTCGGTGTCGAAGAAGACGGACTACGTGGTCGTGGGCGAGGATGCGGGCAGCAAGGCCGACGACGCCCAGCGCCTCGGCGTCCCCACGCTCGACGAGGAGGCCTTCCTCAAGCTGGTGGGCCGGGCATGAGAGCCCTGACCGCTCGCCCTGGTCCTTGGTATTGCGCTGTCTCCGATCGCCGCCGCGACGGCGCAGGACAAGCCGGCCCCGAGCCGCGAGCAGGCCCTGGCCGACCTCGCCAAGCCCGACGCCGAGGCCCGGCGTCAGGCGGCGATCCGGCTCGGCGAGGTGGGGTCGATGGCCGACGCCCCCGCGCTCCTGCGGGCGCTGCGCGATCCGGACGACGGGGTGCGCGCCCTGGCCGAGCGCGCGGTGTGGCAGGTGTGGAGCCGCGCGGACGACCCCGAGGTCGACGCCTTGTTCCAGCGGGGCGTGGAGCAGATGAACCAGGGCGCAGCCGAGGGCGCCATCGACACCTTCACCGCCATCATCAGGAAGAAGCCCGACTTCGCCGAGGGGTGGAACAAGCGCGCCACCATCTACTTCCTGGTCGGCGAGTACGAGAAGTCGCTCGCCGACTGCGCCGAAGTGGTCAAGCGCAACCCCGACCATTTCGGGGTGCTGTCCGGCTATGGCCAGATCTACGTGCAGCTCGATCAGCCCGAGCGCGCCCTCGACTACTTCCAGCGCGCCCTCAAGGTCAACCCGAACCTCCGCCAGGTCGAAGTCGCCGTCGAGCAGCTCAAGCGCCTCATCGTCGAGAAGCGCAAGGGCACGATCTAGCATCCGTCGTCTCACCCGAACAAGGAGGATGCGCCAGTGACGCTCACATCCCAGCAGGTCGACGCGCTCAAGAAGATCACCAGCCCCAGCGTGGCCAATGCCATCGAGACGTTCAAGGTGCGGCCGCGCGAGCAGGGCAACCTCTCCTCCGACATCAAGGCGCTCTTCCCCGAGATGGGCCCGATGGTGGGCTATGCCGTCACCGCCATCATCCGCGCCGAGGCGGGGCCGATCGACGGGCACCGCGCCAGCACCTATGGCTGGTGGGACTTCGTCCAGACCATCCCCGCCCCGCGCGTGATCGTGGTCCACGACCTCGACGAGCCGCGCGGCCAGGGGGCCCAGTGGGGCGAGGTCCAGGCCAATATCCACCGCGCCCTCGGCTGCGTGGGGGTGGTCACCGACGGCTCCGTGCGGGACCTCGACGAGGTCCGGGCGCTCAAGTTCCAGTTCTGCGCGGCCCACGTCTCGGTGTCGCACGCCAACGTGCACATGGTCGACTTCGGCATCCCCGTCAAGGTCGGCGGCGTCTGGATCAAGCCCGGCGACCTCGTCCACGCCGACCAGCACGGCGTCGTCACCATTCCCCACGAGATCGCCCCCCAGATCCCCGAGGCCATCGCCAAGGTCGAGGCCGACGAGAGGAAGATCATCTCCCTCTGCCAGTCGAAGGACTTCACCCCGGACAAGCTGAAGGCGCTGTACCAGCAGATCCGCCCGGGGACGTATTGATCGGAGCGCCGCGAGAGATTCGCGGATCGCAGGGGTGACCGGTGTCGGATCGCTCGAGCGGCGAGCATCGCCTCGCTCGAGCGATCCCGACGGGGCGCCGCCGCCGGATATCGCCATGATCGAGGTCAGGCTGCCCCGCATCGCCGATGCCGCGGGATGCGCCGAGCTCGCCGCGCTCGCCATCGGCGAGGAGCGCGCCGGCGCCTTCATCCGCTCGCACATGGAGCGGCATCACCTCGTCGTCGCCGAGGCCGACGGCCAGATCGTCGGCTTCCTCGCGTACCGCACCGATTGGTTTCAGTGCACCTTCGTCACCCTGGTGGTGGTGCGCGAGGAGTATCGGCGCAAGGGCATCGCGCGGGAGTTCTTCAAGTCCGTCGAGGTGATCTCCCCCACGCCGCGCCTCTTCTCGTCGACGGAGGAGACCAACGGCGTGTCGATCCGGATGCACACGGCCCTCGGCTTCACGCCGAGCGGGCATATCGACAACCTGCCCCAGGGCACCCGCGAGCTCCTCTTCTACCGCCGCATCCCACCCCGCAGGCAGCGCCTGACCCACACACCGACCCCGACGTCCACGCGAGTACTGGCCCGCCACGGTTCGTGCAGCGCATACGGTGACCGGGCGGGTGACGCGGCGGGAGCCGGGGGGATGGAGTCCGTCAGAGCCCTTCCGCTCTGCCTGAGACGACGACATAGCGGCCGAGGATGGGAACGGCTCCACGGGTGACCGGTACGGAGTCGGCGGTGGTCGGAGGACCCATCGCCCTCGGCCCCCGCCGCGTCATCCGCACCGCCGCGGGCGTGCTCCGTTCGCGAATCGTGGGCGCTAGATCACCTCGCCCTTGCGCGAGAGGACCTCGCCGAACCGCGACAGGGCCGGCGGGGGCAGGTCGCGATAGATCTCGTCGATCCGGGCGTCGATCTCGCGGTTGGCGAGGGCGAAGAGGCTCCGGCCCTCCGCATCGCCCTCCACCAGGAACGGCCCGATCTTGTCGACCTCGAGCACCCAGAGGGCCTGCGCGATGCCCAGCTCGCGGAGCCAGTAGACGTCGCGGACGCGCGTGATGCAGTGGCCGTAGGCCGCGCCCATCCCGTAGCCCACCGTGGTCAAGTACACCGCGCCGTGAGGGACGAACCACTCGCGGTAGGCCAGCTCCGTGAGGCCCGCCTTGCCGATGATGACGCGGGCGCCGGAGCGCTCGAACCAGGCGGACATGGAGCGCCCGAACCGAAAGCTCGCCGTCGCCGTCACCGCCTCCACGTGATAGCCGCCGTCGGGCCGCACGCTGGCCGCGGGCGCGCACTGGAAGTTCACGTTGGACAGCTCGCGCAGGCCGTCGGGGAGCGGGACGCCCTTGTCCACCACCTGGTGGTACACCCCCTCGCGGGCGGTGTAGACCACGCCGCTCACGTAGACGACGTCGCCGAGCTTGAGCCCGGCGATCGCCTCGGCGGAGACGGGCGTGGTCAGGTGCACCTCGTCCATCGCCACGTCGTCGAGCCGCTCGATCCGCGTCATTCGACGCCCTGCCGGCGGTAGTAGTCCGTGAACCACCCGGGATCGCCGCGAAACTCCGCGCGGCCGTCGGGGAAGAGGCGCGCGGTGGCCCGGCGCGACGAGAGGCAGAACTGGTGGATGCCGACGGGCAGGCCGCCCGTATGCGTGTGCGCCAGCTCCACGTGGGTCGCCACGACCATCGACGTGCCCGCGAAGCCCATCGCGCCGATCCCGATATAGTTGCCGAGCGCGGTCAGCTCGTCCTCGAGCGCGGCGGCGTCGGGATCGGGGTTGCGGCTGCCGACGACGCGCAGGCACGCCGCCTCCTTGCCGAGCCGCACGCACGTATCCTTGGCGCCCCCGATGCCGACGCCGACGATGGCGGGCTGGCAGGCGAGCCCGCGCTTGCCCGACTCGATCAGGGTGTCCACGAAGAACCGCTTGATCCCCGCGATGCCATCGCCGGGAAAGAGCATCCGGTAGTCGCTCCCGAACAAGCCGCCCTTGTGCACGGCGGTGACGTCGATCCAGTCGGCGAGGGGCTCGACCGCGTAGGTGACCTCGGGCGCGTGCACGCCCACGTTGTCATTCGAAGGCGCGCGCGTCAGCGGGTGCACGCGGTTGGGGCGAAGGGGAATGCTCGCCGTCGCGTCGGCCGTCGCCCGGCGGAGGGCCCGCTCGAGCGCCACCAGCCCGCCCTCGACCACCGCCTCATTGCCCGAGCCGCACGTAGTACCGCGGCAGCCCCGTGTCCGCGCACATGGGCCGCCGCTCCGCCGCCGCCACGTCCCAGTTTCTGAGCATCTCGGTGAGCACGAACCGCGGCAGCTTCCCCGTCTCGCGATCCCGCGCCAGCCGAACGCCCTCGCGGTAGTCGGCGGGAATATCGATGGCCGCCCGCGCCATCAACTCCCGCGCGACATCCTCGATCAGCCTTCGCGGCAATCGTCAACGCGTCAGCGCTGCCCCTTGCGCTCGTCGCGCCGCAGCTTGTACTCGATCGAATCCACCAGCGCCTGCCACGACGCCTCGATGATATTGTCGGCGACGCCGACCGTCCCCCAGGTCTCGTTGCCGTCCCCCGAGGTGACGAGGACGCGCGTCTTGGCGCCGGTGCCCTTGGACTCGTCCAGGATGCGGACCTTGTAGTCGAGGAGCGACATCTCCCTCAGGTTGGGGTAGAAGTCGCCGAGGGCCTTGCGCAGGGCGTGGTCGAGCGCATTGACCGGCCCATTGCCCGCCGCCGCGGTGTGCTCGGCAATGCCCTTGACGCGCAGCCGCACGGTGGCCTCCGCCACCGGCTCCTCGTCGCCATTGTCCTCCTCGACGATCACGCGGTAGCCGTCCAGGTCGAAGTACGGCCGGTGATTGCCGAGCGCCCGCTCCATCAGGAGCTCGAACGAGGCCTCCGCCCCCTCGAACTGGAAGCCCTCGTCCTCCATGCGCTTCAGCATCTCGAGAATGCGGCGGGCCTCCGGGGTGTTCTTGTCGAGGTCGATCCCGTACTCCCGCGCTTTCCACAGGATATTCGACTGCCCGGCCAGCTCGGAGACGAGCACCCGGCGATGATTGCCCACCAGGTCCGGATCGGTGTGCTCGTACGTCTCCGGATGCTTCAGCACGGCGGACACGTGGATGCCGCCCTTGTGGGCGAAGGCGGAGTCCCCGACATAGGGCTGAGCCGACCAGGGCTTGCGGTTGGCCAGCTCCGAGACGAAGCGCGACACGTCGCGCAGCTCGCGCAGGTTCGCCTGCGGGATGCACTCGAGCCCCATCTTCAGCATGAGGTTCGGGATGATCGAGACCAGGTTGGCATTGCCGCAGCGCTCGCCGTAGCCGTTCATGGTCCCCTGGACGTGGCTGATCCCCTCGCTCACGGCGGCGAGCGAGTTGGCGACCGCGCAGTCGGTGTCATTGTGGACGTGGATGCCGAGCGGCGTGTCGGCCTTCACGATCCGCTTGACCTCGCGGATGATCCCGGCGATCTCGTGGGGCAGGCTCCCGCCATTGGTGTCGCACAGGACCAGGCAGTGCGCGCCCGCGGCCTCCGCCGCCAGGAGCGTCTGGATGGCGTAGTCGCGGTTCTTCTTGAAGCCGTCGAAGAAGTGCTCGGCGTCGTAGATCACCTCCTCGAAGTGCTTCAGGAGGTAGGCGACGGAATCGCCGATCATCGCGAGGTTTTCCTCGAGCGTCGTATTGAGCGCCGAGGTCACGTGGAAGTCCCAGGACTTGCCGAAGATGGTGACCACCGGGGGCCCCGCCTCGACGAGGGACTGGATGTTCGTGTCTTCCTGGGGCCGGACGCCGGGCCGCCGCGTCGAGCCGAAGGCGGTGATCTTCGCCGACTTGAACACCGCGTCCTGGACGCGCTTGAAGAAGCGCAAATCTTTGGGATTGCTGCCCGGCCAGCCGCCCTCGATGTAGTGGACGCCGAGCCTGTCGAGGCGCTGGGCGATCCGGACCTTGTCCTCCATGGAGAAGGACACCCCTTCGCCCTGGGTCCCGTCGCGGAGCGTCGTGTCGTAGATCTTGATTTCTCGCGTCATAGGCCGCCATCATCCCGCCGGGCCGGGCCGGGTGTCAAGGTTGGCCGATCAGCCTGCAGCCGGTCCCTTGACAGCCCCTCATCGACCCGACAGTATCCCTGCATGGCCATTCATCAATCGCTTCCCGCCGTCTCGGCGACCGGCCACGCGCCATGTGCACGGCGTCTGCCCGCTCGATTGCCCCGACACCTGTAGCTGGGTCGTCACCGTGGAGGACGGCCGGGCGGTCAAGCTCCTGGGCAACCGCGAGCACCCCTATACGCGCGGCGCCCTGTGCGAGAAGGTGAACCGCTACCTCGAGCACACGCGCCAGCCCGACCGGCTCCTGTGGCCCATGCGCCGCACCGGGAAGAAGGGCGAGGGGCGCTTCGCGCGGATCTCCTGGGACGAGGCGCTGGGCGAGATCGCGGCCCGCTGGCGGGCGATCATCGAGCGCGACGGGCCCCAGGCCATCTGGCCGTACTACGGGACCGGCACCCTCGGGATGATCCAGGGGCTGGCGGGCGCCGGCCGGCGCCTCTGGAACGTCCTCGGCACGACGCAGCACCATCTCTCCATCTGCATGAGCGCGGGGGGCTTCGCCACCGGCTATACCCTCGGCGACAACCGCATCGGCATGGACCCCGAGGGCATCGCCGAGGCCGCAGCTCGTCATCCTCTGGGGCGCGAATCCGCTCGTCACGCATCATCACATCTGGAAGTTCGTGGAGGCCGCCCGGCAGCAAGGGCGCCCACGTGGTCGTGATCGATCCGGTCCGCACGCGCAGCGCGGATCGAGCCGACGAGCATCTGGCGCCGAGGCCGGGCACCGATGCGGCGCTGGCGCTCGGACTGCTGCACGTGGTGGTCGCCCGGGGCGCCGAGGACCGCGAGTTCATCGAGGCGCACACGCTCGGCTGGGACGCGTTCCGCGAGCGCATCCAGGCCTATCCTCCTGCCCGCGTCGCCGAGATCACGGGACTGCCCGTCGAGCGCATCGAGGCCCTCGGCGAGCGGCTGGCCACGGCGCGCCCCACGGCCATCCGGATCGGCCCCGGCATGCAGCGGCATGCGGGCGGGGGCATGGCGGTGCGGACGATCACGTGCATCCCGGGCGTCACCGGCGACTGGCGCTACCCGGGCGGCGGCGCGGCCTACGACACGCGGAGCCTTCTTCAAGGGGAACTGGCCCGCGCTCTGGCGCGACGATCTCCGGCCGCCGGGCACGCGCGTGCTCGCGATGACGCGCCTCGCGGAGGCGCTCCTCACCCCGCGCGATCAGCCGGTGCAGGCGCTCCTCGTCTACGGCAGCAATCCGGCGGCGAGCGCGCCGGACCAGGGCCGGGTCCGGCAGGGCCTCGCCCGCGAGGATCTCTTCACCGTGGTCATCGACCACTTCCAGACCGACACCGCCGACTTCGCCGATCTCCTGCTCCCGGCGACGATGCAGATCGAGCACGCCGACCTGCACAATTCCTACGGGCACGCGTATCTCGCGTGGAATGCCCCGGCGGTGGCCGCGCCGGGCGAGTGCCTGTCCAATAGCGAGATCTTCCGGCGCCTGGCGCGCGCGCTCGGCGTGACCGAGCCCTGCGTGTACGACTCGGACGAGGACCTCGCGCGCGCCGTGCTGGACGGCGACGAGCTGCGCCTGGCGGGGATCACGCTCGAGACGCTCGCCGAGCGCGGGTGGATGCGGCTCGGCGAGCCCCAGCCCTGGGCGCCGCTCGCCAAGGGCTTCCCCTCGCCGTCGGGGCGGCTCGAGTTCTACTCCGAGCGCGCGGCGGCGGCCGGCCTCGATCCCCTGCCCGCCTATACGCCGCCCTACGAGGCGGTGACCGCCGATGCCGATCTCGGCCGGCGCTTTCCGCTCGCGCTCATCGCCCCCGCGGGCCCGCACTTCCTGAACACGGAGTTCTCGAACCTCCCCGCGCTGCGCGACAAGGCGGGCCCCCAGCGCGTCCTCCTGCACGCCGACGACGCGGCCCCGCGCGGGCTGTCGGACGGCGACGTGGCCCGCGTCTGGAACGACCGCGGCGAGTACCTGGCCCTTGTTCAGATCAGCGACCGCGTCCCTCCCGGCATCGTGGGCGGCGCCAAGGGGCATTGGCCCAAGCTCAATCCGGGCGGCACGAGCATCGCGGCCACGGTGATGGAGAAGGACGCCGACATGGGCCGGGGCGCGGTCTTCCACGACAATCGGGTGGAGGTCGAGCGCGCGCAAGATCACTCCGGAAGAGTTCCTCCGCGCCTTCTCCGCCCTCGGCAGCAACCGAGCCTGACGGCGCACTCGGACTCCGTCGGCGGCGCCTTGACCACAACCCGGACCTCCTGCACTATCGCCTCGGCAATGCGACCACGATCCGAGCGCCGGCTTCGCCGGCGCAATCCGCTTTTCAGGGGAGGCTCGGAGGGGGCCCGTCGAGGCCCCCTCCGACTAAAAAGGAGACACACATGCGCTTCGGCCTGTTCACGAGCATGGGCGCCCAGACCTGGTCCGGCGTGCTCGACCTCTGGCGGCAGCTGGAATCCACCGGGTGGGACATCGCCTGCGTGACGGATCACTTCATGCCGAACACCAAGGAGCGCGAGGGCGCCATGCTCGAGTCGTGGAGCACGCTGAGCGCGCTCGCCGCGCTGGTGCCGCGGATGCGCGTCGGCACCATCGTGCTCGGCAATACGTACCGCCATCCCGCGATCGTCGCGAAGATGGCCGCCCAGGTCGACATCATCTCGGGCGGCCGCCTCATCCTCGGGCTCGGCGCGGGCTGGCAGGAGAACGAGCACGCCGCCTACGGCATCCCCTTCTACACGATGCGCGAGCGGCTCGACCGCCTGGAGGAGGCCTGCCAGGTGATGCGGTCGCTCTGGACCAAGGCGCGCAGCGACTTCCAGGGGAAGTACTACCAGCTCTCCGACGCCCCGCTCGATCCGAAGCCGGTGCAGACGCCGCATCCCGAGCTGATGATCGGCGGCGGCGGCGAGCGCGTGACCCTGCGCATCGTGGCCAAGCACGCGGATCACTGGAACGTGTGGGGCGGCCCGAAGGTGATGGCCAAGAAGGGCGCCATCCTCGACGAGCACTGCCGGGCCGTCGGCCGCGACCCGACGACCATCACGCGCTCCGTCAACATGGCGCTGCACATCACGGACAAGAAGGAAGACGTCGATCGCCTCGCCGACACCATCGCGACGCGCATGGGCCGCCACGCCGACGACGCGCGCGACACCTGCCTCGCGGGCACGCCGGACCAGATCCGAGAGCAGCTCCAGCAGCTCCGGGCGGCCGGCGCCGGCGTGGTCTTCATCCCGAGCCTGTTCCGGCCGCTTCCCGACCTGCGCCGCGACCTCGACCGCTTCATCGCCGAGATCGCGCCGGCCTTCCGGTAGGAGGCGACGCCATGGCAGATAACCTGTCGGCCATCGCTCGAATCGTCGGAGGCGGAGCGCCTGGCCACCGGATTCGTCTTCACCGAGGGACCGTTGTGGCATCCCGACGGCTTCTACTACTTCGTCGACGTCCGGAAGAGCATGTTCTACCGGCTGACGCCCGGCGGCAAGCCCGAGGTCCTCCGCGAGAACACCGGCGAGGGCAATGGCACGACGTTCGATCTCCAGGGTCGGCTCATCATGTGCGAGGGCGGCAATCGGCGCATCACCCGCACGGGCGCGGACGGGAAGATCGAGGTCCTCTGCGACCGCTTCGAGGGCAAGCGCCTCAACCGGCCCAACGACGTCGTGTGCCGCTCCGACGGGAGCATCTACTTCACCGACCCGGGCCTGCGCGTGCCGCTCGCCGAGCGGGAGCTGCCGTATGCCGCGATCTATCGCATCGATCGGAGCGGCGCGGTCTCCATGCTCGCCGACTTCGAGTATCCGAACGGGCTCGCCTTCTCGCCGGACGAGCGCACCCTCTACGTCGCCAATACGCGGTGGGCGCAGTACATCCACGCGCTCGAGATCGGCGCCGACGGCGCGATGGTCCGGCGCCGCATCTTCGCCGACATGTCCTCCGACGAGACCGACGGCGTGCCCGACGGGATGAAGGTCGACGTGCAGGGCCGCGTCTACTGCACCGGCCCCGGCGGCACCTGGGTCTTCGCGCCCGACGGCACCCGGCTCGGCATCATCCGCACCCCCGAGGTCCCCGCGAACCTGGCCTTCGGCGGCCCCGATCTCCGGACGCTGTTCTTCACCGCCCGCACGTCGGTCTATTCGCTCCGCGTCAAGGTGCCGGGACAGCCCCATCCCTGGTATCGCCTTCGCGGGAGGTAGGGCGATGCCCCTTCAGCCCATGATCACGGGCGCGCGCCACATGATCTCGGCCGGGCACTACCTCGCGACCCAGGCGGGCCACGCCGTGCTCGAAGCCGGGGGCAATGCCGTCGACGCGGGGGTCGCCGCGGGCATCGCGCTCGGCGTCGTCCACAGCGACCAGGTGCAGTGCTCGGGCGTGGCGCCCATGATCATCTACCTCGCCGAGCGCGACGAGGCGGTGGTCATCAGCGGCCTCGGCGGATGGCCGCGGGCCGCGCGGCTCGAGGCCTTCCTCGGCGAGCACGGCGGCGTGATCCCGCTGGGCATCCTCCGCACGGTGGTGCCGGCGGCGCCGGACGCGTGGATCCTGGCGCTCGAGCGCTACGGCACCATGAGCTTCGGCGACGTCGCGGGCGCCGCGATCCGCTATGCGCGCGAGGGCTTCACCATGCATCCGGTGATGGCCCACTACATCGCGAAGAACGCCGAGACCTATCGCCGCTGGCCGGACAATGCCGCCATCTACCTGCCCCAGGGACGGGCGCCCCGCGAGGGCGAGCTGTTCGTCCAGGCGGATCTCGCCCGCTCGCTGCAGTTCATGGTGGACGAGGAGCGCGCGGCGAGCCGCGGCGGACGGATCGCCGGGCTTCGCGCGGCGCGCGACGCCTTCTATCGCGGCGACCTGGCGGCGGCCATGGTGCGCTACCACGCCGAGCACGGCGGCTGGCTCACCGCGCGCGACCTGGAGGACTACCATTCCGAGATCGAGCGCCCGCTGTCGACCAGCTTCCGCGGCGTCGAGGTGCTCTCCTGCGGCCCGTGGTGCCAGGGGCCGGTCCTGCTCCAGATGCTGTCCCTGCTCGCCGCCGACGATCTCGCCGCGCTCGGCCACAATACCCCGGCCTACGTCCATCTCGTCGCCGAGGTCATGAAGCTCTGCTTCGCCGACCGCGAGCGCTACTACGGCGACCCGCGCTTCGTGCACGTGCCGATGGACGCGCTGCTCGCTCCGTCGTACGCCGCCGAGCGCCGGCGCCTCGTGCGGCCGGAGACGGCGTGGGCCGAGATGCCGCCGGCCGGCGACGTCCCGGGCTTCGACCGCCCGGCCGCTCGGGCGAGCCGACCGCCGTCGCCCTCGGCGCTCGCCGAGGCGAGCCCCGCGCTGCCCGGAGACACCTCCTATGTCTGCGTCGTCGACCGGCACGGCAATGCCCTGTCCGCGACGCCGAGCGACGTCTCCTGGGAGAGCCCGGTGATCCCCGGCCTCGGCTTCTGTCCCTCGTCGCGCGGGTCGCAGTCCTGGGCGGTGCCCGGCCATCCCTCGTGCGTGGCGCCCGGCAAGCGGCCGCGGCTCACGCCGAATCCGGCGATGGCCCTGCAGACGCGGCCGATGGGTGATGCCGTTCGGCGGGCCGGGGGGCGATCTCCAGCCGCAAGCCATGCTCCAGGTCTTTCTCAATCACACCGTGTTCGGGATGAGCGTGCAGGAGGCGGTGGAGGCCCCGCGCTTCGTCACGCACAGCTTCCCGGGCAGCTTCGAGCCGCATCCGTATCACCCGGGCCGGCTCGACCTCGAGCGGGGAATCGGGGACATCGCGGGCGCGACGCTCGAGGCCAGCGGCCACCGAGTCGAGTGGCTCCCCGATCTCTCCATCGGGACAGCCGGCGTCTGCGCGATCGCGGCCGACCGCGAGCGAGGCGTGCTCTACGGCGGAGCCGACCCGCGCCGGGCCGCCCGCGCGATGGGCTGGTGAACCACGCCGCGCCGCCCGATCGCCTAAGGACGCCTGGCCCGCACTGTTCAGGAACGCGCATCCGTGGTCGAGCGGGGCCGCGCGGGGCCGGATGGGTCCCAGAGCCCTTCCCGCCCCGCGAGACGACGACACAGCGGCCGGAGTGGGACGGCTCTCCGGGTGACCGGTACGAAGTCGGCGGTGGTCGGAGGACCCATCCCGGCCCCCGCGCGGCCCCGGCTCGCCGCATGCGAGGCCGTCCTGAGTATGCAGCTAGACGACGCCCGCCGCTCGGAGCTTGTCGACCTTGCCCTTGGGCAGGCGCAGGAGGCGCGTCAAGATCTCGTCGGTGTGCTCGCCGAGCAGCGGCGGTGGCAGGACGGCCGCGCCGGGTGTCTCGCCGAGGCGAATGGGCACGCCCATCACGGTGACGGAGCCGGCCTTGGGATGCGGCAGGCTGACCACCATGCCGCGCTCCTTGAGGTGCGGGCTCTCGCACACCTCGGGCACGGTCTTGATCCGGCCCGCGGGCACGCCGTGCTCCTCGAGCTGGGCGAGCCACTCGCCGGCGGGGCGGGCGCCGAACGTCTCGTTCAGGATCGGGATGAGCACCGCCCGGTTGGTCACCCGGTTCGCCTCGGTGTCGAAGCGCGGGTCGTGGATGAGATCCTCGCGGCCGATGGCGCGGCAGGCGCGCCCCCAGAGCGAGTTATTGGCGACGCCCAGCGTGAGGTACGCATCCTTGGCCTGGAAGACCTCGTACGGAACGATGGAGGGATGCTGGTTGCCGCGCCGCGTGGGCCGGCCGCCGCCATTCCAGTAGAGCCCGGCCTGGTACGTGAGCAGCGAGGCCATCACGTCGAGCATCCCGATCTCGACCTTCTGTCCCTTGCCCGTGCGCTCGCGCGCGAGGAGCGCGAGCACGATCCCCTGTGCCGCCGCCATCCCGGCGACGAGATCGCCGATCGAGTTGCCGACCTTGACGGGCGGGCCATCGGGGAAGCCCGTCAGATCCATGACCCCCGACTCGCCCTGGACGATGAGGTCGTAGCCGGGCCGGTGCGATTCGGGGCCGCTCTCCCCGAAGCCCGAGATCGAGCAGTAGACGAGGCGGGGATTGCCCTTCCGCAGCTTGTCATAGCCGAAGCCGAGCCGCTCCATCGTGCCGGGGCGGAAGTTCTCCAGCACGACGTCGGCCTTCGCGATGAGCGCGCGCAGGATCTCCTGCCCCTCCGCCGGCTTCATGTTGAGCGTCAGGCTCTTCTTGTTCCGGTTCACGGCGAGGAAGTATGTCGCCTCGCCACCCACGAAGGGCGGCCAGCCGCGCGTGTCGTCGCCCTTGCCGG
Source organism: uncultured Candidatus Rokubacteria bacterium (assembly GCA_963840495.1). Lineage (GTDB taxonomy): Bacteria > Methylomirabilota > Methylomirabilia > Rokubacteriales > CSP1-6 > CAWIZN01. The sequence continues at coordinate 244,620 of CAWIZN010000044.1, read as the reverse complement.
GCTCCTCGATCTTGATCACCTCGGCGCCCATGTCGCCGAGGGACATGGCGCAGAAGGGGCCGGCGAGGACGCGCGTGAGGTCGATGACGCGGATGCCGGACAGCGGGGCCCGGCCGGTCTTCCGCGGTGCGCCGGTCGCCGCGGGACTTCTGCTTAACGATCTTCACGTGACGTTCCTTTCCAGAAGCCTTTGACGAAGCTCTTGCCGATGGCCGCCACCTTCTCACCTCGGTAGCCGGTCCGCCGCCAGAAGAGGCGCGCCCGAGCGGCGAACCCCATGTGGGAGAAGTAGAAGATCGAGTTGACGTCCTCGACGGACACGCGCGAGCCGATCTTGACACCGCGCGTCTCCTCGCCGTGGCAGAAGAGCCGCGCGCCGCCGTCCAGCTCGACGATCGCGATGTGCAGGGGCGAGCGAAAGCCCTCGGGCGGTGAGTAGAGCGTGGTGAACGACACCACCTCGCCGACCGCGGGCACGAGGTGCGGCTCCATCGCCACGGGGTGATCGGGACACATGAGCGCGGGCGGGGCGACGACGCGCCGGCAGCGGGGGCAGCGCGAGGCGCCCAGCACGTCTTGCGTCACCGGCGCCCCTCGAGCAGCGCGACCCAATTATTGGTGGCGAGGCCGCCGATCGACTGGGCCAGCCCGATGCGCGCGTCCACCTGGCGCCCTTCGGCGAGGCCGCGGAGCTGCCAGACGAGCTCGACGATCTGCGAGACGCCGGTGGCGGCCAGCGGATGCCCCCGCGCCTTGAGCCCGCCCGACGGGTTCACGGGGAGCCGGCCGCCGATGGCCGTGTCGCCGTCGAGGATGGCCCGCCCCGACTTGCCCGGCGGCACGAGCCCCGTGTCCTCGAGGGACAACAGCTCGAACGGCGTGAACGCGTCGTGCAGCTCCGCGACGTCGACTCGCTCGGGGCCGAACCCGGCCATGCGATAGGCGGCCTCGGCCGCCACCTGGGTCGCCCGGAACGATGTGAGGTCCGACCGGTAGCGGATGGCGATGGACTCCATCCCCTGCCCGATTCCCGCGATGCGCACCGGCGCCGGCTCGGCCCGCAGCACCACGGCGGCCGCCCCGTCCGACATCGGGCAACAGTGGTAGAGCCGCAGGGGATCGGCGACGAGCCGGCTCTCCATCACCGTCTCGAGCGTGACGGGCTCCTGGAAGTGCGCGAACGGGTTCCGCGCGGCGTGCGCGTGGTTCTTGACGGCGACCAGGGAGATCTCCTTGAGCGTGAGCCCGCGGCGCTGCATCGCCGCGCGGGTGATGAGGCCGGCCAGCGCCGGCATCGTCGAGCCATAGCTGCGCTCGTGGGCATCGATCGAGCGCCCGATGATCTCCGAGACGCGCGGCGTGGGCAAGTGCGTCATCTTCTCGCCGCCCACCACGAGCACGGAATCTTGAAGACCGGACGGCGATGGTGGCATAGCCCGCGTACACGGCCGCCATGCCGGAGGACGTCGCCGTCTCCACGCGGATGGTCGGCACGTGGGACAGGCCGAGGTGCGTGGCGATGAGCGAGCCGTAGTTCCCCTCGCCGGTGAACTCCTCGGGGTTCATCGCGGCGACGACGATCGACCCCGGCCGCTCGATCCCGGCGTCGGCCAGCGCCAGCCCCGACGCCTCCGCCATCAGCGCGGGCAAGCTCTCCTCCCGCTTGCCGAAGCGAGTCATCCCTGCGCCCGCGATCCACACGTCCGTCACGCCCCCAATTAAACCGGAGGCGGGACCAGTGTCAACGTTATCGTGGCGCGAGGCTCGGCGCCGTGCCCTGCGGCTCTGCCGCCCGCCGTGGCGGCACAGCGCCCGCCGGCACGTGGACGGCGAACTCCCGCATGAGGCGCAGCAAGTACGTCCGCTGCAGCCCCAGCGCCCGCGCCGCCCGCGTGCGGTTGCCGCCGAGCTCGGTCAGCGTCGTCTCGATCAGCCGCCGCTTGAACTCGGTCACCGCACCATGAAACCCCGGCGCGGGCTTGGGACCGCCGGCGGCCTCCGCGCGACCGCTGCTGACCGGGGGCGATGTCAGGGCCGGCCGATCGGCCGGCGCACCCGACACGGGCCGATCGGGCGGACGGGCGGGCGCGACAGGGGCCGCGGCCTCGGGCCCGCGGGGCGCCATGCCCCCGGCAAACAGCACCGCGCGCTCGCGGACACCGCTGCGCGCGGCCGTCAGCGGGCGCACGGTCGGCCGGCGAGCCTCGGCCGATGGTGAGGCGGCGACCGGCCGCCGCGAGAGCAAGACGGGAGTCCTCGGCGCGATCTTCATGCCGCATCGCGAACGCAAGCGAAGTGCCACGAGCACCGCATACATCAATTCGCGTAGATGCGAAAGGCATGGCCGTCGGCACTGCACCGGCGCATGGGCAGAGCGCGGAGAGGGTTGCATTCGACGCGTGGCAGAGCGGATTGCCGAGGGGCGACGGAGCGGCGGACGCAGGCGACCACCCGGCCCAGAACGCGACGACGGGGACCCGAGAGCGAGTCCCCGTCCGAACGGCGAACAGCCGGGTTGACGCTAGCCCTTGGTGGCCGGCTTCACTCCGGGATTGTCCACGAAGAACTGCTTGTTGATCTCCGTGTACTGCTTCCACTCGGCGGGGAGCTCGTCATCGACGAAGATCGCCTTGACCGGGCATACCGGCTCGCAGGCGCCGCAGTCGATGCACTCCTCCGGATGGATGTACAGCATGGTCTCGCCCTCGTAGATGCAATCCACGGGGCACACCTCGACACATGCCTTGTCCTTCACGTCGACACAGGGCTCAGCGATCACGTACGCCATCTAGGCCTCCTCTTCACGGTCACCCTCGAAGCTTCCGGGCACGCCTCGGCTGCCATCCCGCGAAAGCCAGCGTGTTTATACCAACTTGCATACGGGGTGTCAAGCGTCAGAGCGTGCGGAGCTTCGGATCGAGCGCATCCCGCAGCGAATCGCCGAAGAGGTTGAAGGCGAAGACAGACAGGCTGATCGCCACGCCCGGGAAGATGGCCATCCACGGCGCCGTCTCCGCGAACTCGACGGCCGCCCCGCGAAGCATGAGCCCCCAGGCCGCGCGTAGGCTCCTGGACACCCAGCCCCAGGAAGGACAGCGAGGCCTCGAGCAGGATGGCCTGGCCGAGGAAGGCCGTCAGCATGATGAGGTACGGCGCCATCACGTTGGGCAGCATGTGCCGGAGGATGATGCGCCTGTGCGTGAATCCGGAGGCCCGCGCCGCGTCCACGTACGGCATCTCGCGAATGGACAAGGCACTGGATCGGATGACGAGGGCGCATCGCGGAATCATCGGGATGGTGATGGCCAGGATCAGGTTCGACAGGTTATTGCCCAGGATGGCGACGATCGCGAGCGCCAGGATGATCAGGGGGAAGCACAGCAGCACGTCCATGAGGCGCTGCAGATAGAGGTCGATCCTGCCGCCGAAGTACGCGCTCCCCACGCCGAGCACCGCGCCCGCGGTGGCCCCGAGCAGGGCCGAGCCGAAGCCGACCAGGAGCGCGGTGCGCGATCCGTAGATGAGCCGGGACAAGACGTCGCGTCCAAACGCGTCGGTGCCGAGCCAGTGCTTGGCGCCCGGGGGCGACAACATGGCGCCGAAGTCCACCGTGACCGGGTCATACGGCGCCAGCCAGGGCGCGAACGCGGCGACGAGCAGCATGATCACGACGATGCCGGCGCCGATGGCGCCGAGTGGCCGCCGGCGACAGAAGGTGAGGAGCGCGGACACCCACCGCGAACGCGGCTCGGCGGTGGGAGCCTCGGACGCGACGTCGATCGCGGGGTTGATCGCCATCGATCTAGTACCGGATCCGCGGGTCGAGCCAGGCGTACATCAGGTCCATCAGGAAGTTGACGAGGATGAAGATGGCCGCCACCAGGAGCACCAGGGCCTGGGTGAGCGTGTAGTCTCGGTGGGCCACCGACTGGACGAAGAGGAGGCCGAGGCCGTTCAGGTTGAACACCTGCTCGGTCACCACGAGCCCGCCCATCAGGAACGCGAACTCCAGACCGACCACGGTCAGAACGGGCAGCATCGCGTTCTTCAGCGCGTGGCGCGTCAGGATCAGCTTCTCCCAGAGCCCCTTGGCGCGGGCGGTGCGGATATAGTCCTCGCGCAGGACCTCGAGCATCGCCGAGCGCGTCATGCGCGTCGCCACCGCCGAGTAGCGATAGCCCACGGCGAGCGCCGGCCAGATGAGCTGGGCGAGGTTCTGCCACGGGTTGACCCACGGCGGCGTGTACACCATCGGCGGCAGCCACTTGAAGACGATGAGCAGGCCCAGGATCAACACGATGCCGAGCCAGAACGAGGGCGTGGCAATCCCCGCGATGGAGAAGATGCGCACGGCATAGTCCACCCAGGTGTCCTGCTTGAGCGCGGCGATGACGCCCAGGGGAATGGCGAGCAGCACGGCCACCGAGGTGGCCAGGATGGCCAGCTCGAGGGAGAGCAGGAAGCGGAGCTGGATCTCCGAGCCGATCGACGCCCCCGTCCACATGGAGCGCCCGAAGTCGAGGCGGGCCAGCCCCCACATCCACTCCGCGAACTGCCGCCACAGCGGCCGGTCGAGTCCGAAGCGCGCCCGCTCGATCGCGATCTGCTCCTTGGACGCAAACCCGCTCTCCCCGGACATGCGCAGCTCGACGATGTCGCCGGGCACGACGCGCATCAGGAAGAAGATGAGCGCGGCGACCCCGATCATGGTCGGGATCATCAGCAGGAAACGCTTGACGATGTACCGGGCCATCGGCTCCCCTCACCCTGCCTTCACTCCCTCGGGGAGAGACCTCCCGGCCTCTCCCCGAGGAGCGGGTTGCGTTGCGCTATTCGCTGAGCCACACCGTGTCGAGCATGTTGTTGAGGTAGTGGCTCGGCGTGATCGTCCAGCCCTTGACCTTGGAGCTGTGCGGGATGATCCGGTGCCACTGCAGCGTCATGAACGTGTGCACCTCCTCGTCGAGCAGCCGCTTCTCGAACGCGCGCAGGTACTTCTTGCGCTCCTCGGGATCGGTGGCGCGCGCCTGCTTGACGAAGAGGTCGTCGAGCACCTTGTCGTTCGACTTGCCGTAGTTGGCGTCGGAATCGGACAGGAAGCGGGGCAGGTCGAGGTCAGGCTCGACGATGAAGCCGCACTGGAAGTCCATGGCGACCTCGAAGTCGCCGCGCTTGAGCATGGGATGGTAGGCGGAGGCCTCGATGATCTCCTGCTTGGCCGTGATCCCCGACCTGCCGCCACTGATCGATGAGCCAGATGCCCGTGGGCTCGTAGGGCTGCGGGATGCCGCGGTTCTTGAACGTGAACGACAGCCCCTCGACGCCCGCCTCCTTGAGGAGCCGCTTCGCCTCCGCGCGCGAGGCGTTGATGTCCCGGCCATAACCGGCCAGCTTGGCAAGCTCATCGGGCGGTGTGGCCCACGGCGTTCCCGGCACCTGGATGCCCGCCACTTCCTTGACGATGGCGATCTTGGAGAGCGCCTTCGAACCCTCGTAGCGGTCCAGCGCCAGCGAGAGGGCGCGGCGCACCCGCTTGTCGTCGAAGGGCTTCTTGCCGTGGTTCATCGCCACCATCAGGATGCAGTCCCAGGGGCTCTCCTGGACGGTGATCTTGTTGCCCAGGGCGGAGACCAGGCTGTCGCGATCGGCGGGGGCGAAGCCTCGGAACTGGATGTGCGCCCGCTCGCCGCGCACCGCCGCTACCTGAGCCGAGGACGAGCTGACGAACGTGGCGCGGTAGCCGTCGAGATAGGGCTTGCCCTTGTCCCAGTAGTCCGGGTTCTTCTTGCCCGCCCAGTGCGAGCCCTTGACGTGCTCCACGAAGAGGAAGGGGCCCGTGCCCATCACGTTCTTCTCGTACCAGTGCATGTCCTTGGCGAGGATGTCGGCCTTGTAGATCCAGTTCCAGGGCGATGCGAGGTTCAGCAGGAAGGACGACTCCGGCCACTTCAGCCGGAAGCGGATGGTCTGGGCATCGGGGGCCTCGACCACCTCGACCGCCCGGTAGGCGCTCTTCCGCGAGGACCCGACGCCCTGGGGCGGAAAGATGATCTTGTCGTAGGAGGCCTTGACGTCCCGCGCGGTCATGGGGGTGCCGTCGTGGAACTTCACGCCCTGCCGAAGCTTGAAGGTGTAGACCATGCCGTCCTTGGCGATCGTCCAGGACTCCGCCAGGTCCCCGACCGGCTTCGTGCCCGTCTTGTCGAAGGGATCCACGCGCAGGAGCGTGTTGTAGTGCGGGGACATGGGATGGGTGACGCCGAAGGTTTCCTCGCGGTGAGCATCGTAGGACGGGGGCTCCGACGGCACCACGAACTGCAGCTCACCGCCGTAGCGCGGCTTGTCCTGAGCGCGCGCGGACCCCGCGGTCCCGACCAGCGTCATGAAGGCCACCGCGGCCACCGACAGCAGCCACCACCGGTTCGCATGTCTCATGTCGTCCTCCTTCAATCCGCCGGAAGGCGGCGTTGTGGGTAGTCCTTGGGCGGGCCGGCTAGGGCCACGGTCTGTCATCTCTCCCTCGAGATCGGAGGCTTCGCAGCTATTGAATGCGTGAGGCAGGACAAGGGTTCCAGGAAGTGCCCGGAAGTGCCGTAGATTAGCGGTCCATTCGGCGGCCGTCAAGTCGGCGGGCGTCAAGCACTTGGCTAGACCCGGATACAGGCCACCCGATGCTCCGGGTGGATCTCCCGGAGCTCGGGGACGGCACGGCGGCAGTCGTCGATGGCAATGGGACAGCGGGGGTGAAAGACACAGCCCGCGGGAGGATTGAGGGGGCTCGGCACCTCACCGCCCAGCACCGTCCGCTCCCGCCCGGCCTCGACCGCCGGGTCCGGGATGGGGACGGCGGAGAGCAGCGCCTGGGTATAGGGGTGCAGCGGGTTGTCGTAGAGCGACTTGCGGTCCGTGATCTCCACGATCTTGCCCAGATACATCACGGCGACTCGATCCGAGATATGCCGCACCACCGACAGGTCGTGCGCGACGAAGAGGTAGGTCAGGCCGAAATCGGCCTGCAGCTCCTCGAGCAGGTTGATGATCTGCGCCTGGATCGAGACGTCGAGCGCCGACACGGGCTCGTCGCAGACGATGAGCGAGGGCTCCATGGCGAGCGCCCGCGCGATCCCGACCCGCTGGCGCTGGCCCCCCGACAGCTCGTGCGGGTAGCGCAGGGCCATCGCGGGCAGGAGCCCGCACCGCTCCAGGAGCGACTTCATCCGCACCTCGCGGGCGCGCCGCTCGGGGACGATCCCGTGGACGCCCAGGGGCTCGGCGATGATCTGGCCGACGGTCATCCGCGGGTTGAGCGAGCTGTACGGATCCTGGAAGATGACCTGGACCCGCCGCCGCACCGCCCGCAGCTCGACTTGCCCGAGCGTCGTCAGGTCGACGCCCTCGAAGATCACCTGGCCGCTGGTCGGCCGCTCGAGCTGGAGGATGCAGCGCCCCGTGGTCGTCTTGCCGCAGCCGGACTCGCCCACGAGCCCGAGGGTCTCGCCCCGGCGAATGGCGAAGCTGACGCCGTCCACCGCCTTGACCAGGCCGGGCGGGCCGCCGAACAGGCCGCCGCCGACCTCGAAATGCTTGACGAGATCGCGCACCTCGAGGATCAGCTCGCCGGTCATGCGGGAACCGCCTTGCCGAGCTCGCTCGCCACCCAGCACGCGCTCAGGTGCTCGGCGCCGACGAGATCGAGTGGCGGCACCTCCGCGCGGCACCGCTCGATGACGTAGGGACAGCGCGGGGCGAAGGAGCACCCGCCCGGGAGCCGACTCAGGTCCGGGGGCTGGCCGGGAATGGGATCGAGCTTCGCCCGCCGCGGCTCGTCGAGCCGCGGCACCGAGTGCAAGAGCCCGAGCGTATAGGGATGCCGCGGATTGGCGTAGAGCTCGCGGGCCGTGGCGCGCTCGACGATCTTCCCCGCGTACATCACGTTCACGCGATCGGCATACCGGGCGACCACCCCGAGGTTGTGCGTGATCATCAGCATGGCCGCTCCGAGCCGGCGCGGAGAGCCCCTTCATCAGCTCGAGGATCTGCGCCTGGATGGTCACGTCCAGCGCCGTCGTGGGCTCGTCCGCGAGGATCAGGGCCGGATTGCACGACAGCGCCATGGCGATCATCATGCGCTGGCGCATCCCCCCGCTGAACTGGTGCGGGTACTGGCGGAGGCGCCGCTCGGCGTCGGAGACCCCCACCAGCGTGAGCAGCTCGATGGCCCGCGCGCGCGACTGGGCGGGCGTCATGCCGAGATGGATCTCCACGGTCTCCGTGAGCTGGCGCCCGACCGTGAGCACGGGGTTCAGGGACGTCATCGGCTCCTGGAAGATCATGCCGATGTCCTTGCCGCGGACGCGGCGCATCTCGTCCTCGGACAGCTCGAGGAGATCCCGGCCCTTGAAGATGATGCGCCCGCTGACGATGCGCCCGGCCGGCCGGGTCACGAGGCGCATGACGGACAGCGCGCTCACGGATTTCCCGCAGCCGGACTCGCCGACCAGCGCCACCGTCTCGCCCGGCCACACGTCCCAGGAGACGCCGTCGACGGCGCGGACCACCGCCCCGGAGATCGCGAAGTGGGTGTGCAGGTCCCGGACGTCCAGGAGGACCTCGCTCATCGGGCGGCAGTCTACCACAGGCGCCCCGCAGACCCGTCGCGTGGGCGACGGGCGGCATTCCTGTTAAAATCCCCCTGCCGCACACCCGAGACCAGAGGAGACGACCTTGGCGCGCGTCAACGACCACTACCTCGAGCTCAAGTCCAGCTATCTCTTCTCCGACATCGCCAAGCGCGTGGCCGCCTTCGGCGAGGCCCATCCCGGCGCCAAGCTCATCCGGCTCGGCATCGGCGACGTGACGCGCCCCTTGCCCTCCGCCGTGGTCAAGGCGCTCCACGAGGCCGCCGACGAGATGGCGCGCCCCGAGAGCTTCAAGGGCTACGGGCCGGAAACCGGCTATCCCTTCCTCACCGAGCTGATCGCCGCGCACGACTACGGCGCCCTCGGCGTCAAGGTCGCCCCCGACGAGATCTTCGTCAGCGACGGCGCCAAGTGCGACACCACCAATATCCAGGAGATCTTCGGCGCCGACTGCACGGTGGCGCTCACCGATCCCGTGTATCCGGCCTACGTCGACAGCAACGTGATGGCGGGCCGCGCCGGCCGCGCCGACGCGACGGGGCGCTACGATCGCCTGGTCTATCTGCCGGCGACCGCCGAGAACGCCTTCAGGCCCGCGCTCCCCACCCGGCAAGTCGACCTCATCTACCTCTGCTATCCGAACAATCCGACGGGCGCGGTGCTCAGCCGCGAGGCCCTCGCCGAGTGGGTGGACTATGCGCGGCGCCACCAGGCCGTGATCCTCTACGACGCCGCGTACGAGGCGTATATCCGCGACGCCGACGTGCCGCACTCGATCTTCGAGATCGACGGCGCGCGCGAGGTGGCGATCGAGTTCAGGAGCTTCTCGAAGACGGCGGGATTCACGGGCACGCGCTGCGCCTTCACCGTGGTGCCGAAGGAGCTGATGGGGCAGTCGGCCACGGGCGAGGCCGTGAGCCTCCACGCGCTGTGGTTCCGGCGGCAGTCCACCAAGTTCAACGGCGTGCCGTACATCATCCAGAAGGCCAGCGCGGCCGTCTACACCCCCGACGGGCAACGGCAGGTGCGCGAGGCGGTCGACTTCTACATGGAAAATGCCCGCATCATCCGCGACGGGCTCGTCGCCGTCGGCCTCACCGTCTACGGCGCGCGCAATGCGCCGTACATCTGGGTGAAGACGCCGCCGGGCCTGGGCTCCTGGCAGCTCTTCGACAAGCTCCTGAACGAGGCGCACGTGGTGAGCACGCCGGGGGCCGGCTTCGGCCCGAGCGGCGAGGGCTATCTCCGCCTCACCGCCTTCGGGCAGCGGGATCAGACGGTCGAGGCCGTCGAGCGGATCAGGACCCGCCTCAAGCTCTAGCCGTGACGACCCCGCTGTCGGTCTATCTGCCGTTCAACCGGGACTGCCTCGGCGAGGCGTTCGTCCCCGCCAAGAGCGGGGGCAAGCCGGACGTCGGCCGCGGCCGCTGGCTCCTCGTCCAGGACCAGCGCCTCATCGTGCTCGCCGACGGCGACGCCATCCGGCTGCCGACCGGGGAGGCGCCGGCGGGCTTCGGGCCGGCGCTCGACGCGCCGTTCTGGCTCGGCACGCTCGAGGGCGACCCATGCTGGGTCGCGGCCGTGCCGCGCGACCACCCGCTGCCCGAGGGCTACCGCACCGAGACCCTGGTGCCCATGCAAGGGACGCGGCTGCCCGACGAGCTGCTCTCGCTCGGCGGCATGGCCATGCAGGCGCTCTGGTGGGAGGCGACGAGCGGGCACTGTCCCCGCTGCGGCGAGCGCACCGAGCGCCTCGCCGGCGAGTGGGGCAAGCGCTGTCCGCGGTGCCGCTACGAGCACTATCCCCACCTGCACCCCGCGGTCATCGTGCTCGTGACGGACGGCGACCGGTGCCTGCTCGCCCGGAAGGCGGGCTGGGCACCCGGGCGCTACGCGCTGGTCGCGGGCTTCGTCGACAATGGCGAGTCGTTCGAAGGCACGGTCGCACGCGAGGTGAAGGAAGAGGTCGGGGTCGACGTGACGGATATCCGCTACGTGGGCAGCCAGAACTGGCCGTTCCCGAGCCAGATCATGGTGGGCTTCGTGGCGACCTATGCCGGCGGCGAGATCAAGGTGGACCCGGACGAGCTGGAAGACGCGCGCTGGTTCCCGAGGGGCGAGCTGCCGGGCCTGCCCTCCCGCCACAGCATCTCGCGCTACATCATCGACCACTACGGCCGCTGACCGGCGCCGCCCCGCTCGATCGCGGCGGCGCCGGCCGGGCCGTCCTCGCTCCGCTCGGACCCATTCCCGGATCCGCTCACCTCGCCTGCGGCTGCGGCTCGCCCCTCGCGCCGCTCGCACCCATTCCCGGATCCGCTCACCTCGCCTGCGGCTGCGGCTCGCCCTCGCTCCGCTCGCACCCATTCCCGGATCCGCTCACCTCGCCTGCGGCTGCGGCCCTCGCCTCGCTCAGCCCGCTCGGGCGGTCTCGGGGCGAGGGCGGCGGCCACCACGGCCGCCGCGGCGGGACCGGCGACGGCGGGGATCCTGAAGCACCGGTGCGGCCGCGGTCTGGCCTGGAACCGCCTCGTTCCCCGGCCCGGGGCCCTCGTCGGCATCGAGGGCGTCGAGGTCCTGGGCTTCGACGTCTTGCGGCTCGACGTCCTTGACCAGGACATTGCCCGGCTCGACGTCTTCGGCGTCGACATCCCTCGCGTCGACGTCGGGCTGGACCGCGCCGAACTCCTCCGCGGAGACCGCATCTTGACTGCCCACCAGCGTGACGACACCGGTGCGGCTCAGGGCGATCTCCTTGATGCGCCGCAGCCGGGTGATGAGCCGGGGCGAGCCGGGTGGGCGGCTGAAGCCGCGAGATTTGAGCGCATTGGCCAGCGTGTCGAGCGTCAACGGCCGCCCCGGCGAGCGCTGCATCAGGTCGTGCACCAGTGCGATCAGCTCGTCGCGCGGCGCGGTCTGCGCGGTGTGCGTGGTCTGCGCGGCTGCGTGGCTCGGCGGGATGCCCGGCGGCGAGGGGCGGAGGCGGCGGGGCGATGACCACGGGCTCGACCTCGCGAGGTGGAGCCGGGTCTACGGGCGCCGAGATGACAGGAGCGGAGGCGACGGGAGCGGGCGCGCTGGGCGCGGCCCGATCGCGCCAGGGACCGCGCCGCCGGCTGCGACCGCGATAGCCCGCTGACCGCGATGCGGTCGGCGCCTCCCTGACCGGGGCGCGCGCTTCCGCCGCGCCCGTGATGCCCTGGTGGGACAGGCGCCGGAACTCGATGCCAAGGCTCGCCGCCACGTCACCCACGGCATCGAAGGCCCGGTCGCTGGTGATGATCTCGAGCACGTCGCCCGCGCGCGCGCTCGCCAGCCACACGCCGGCGCCGACGGCGATCCTGAGATCGCTCCAGTCGCGCACACCGACCGACGGCGCGCTGTGGATGAGGTGGGCGCCATGGCGCGCGAGCAGGCGCGCGGAGTCATGGCCGATCACCCGCCAGTTACCGACGGCCACGAAGTCGGTGCGGCGCCCCGTCCGGTCCACCTCGAGGTGCTCGATCACGCGCGCGATGTGCTCCGGCCGGCTCGCATTCTCGACGTCGAAGAAGATCGCGCGCCGGGGCGCGGGAAAGGGGCGGTCGGCCTCGGGCGGCAGCACCCGCGAGGCGAAGCGCGGCTCCGGCGTCTCGAGGACGATGACCTCGTCCACCGGCACGTCCACCGGCGACTTGGGGGCCAGCGCCCGCTCGGGAGCGGCCTCGACCACGGCCGCCTCGACGGGGGTGGGCGCGGGCGCGCGGCGACGGGTCGGGGCCTTCTTCGGCGGCTGCGTCTTCCGCGCCGCGGCTGCGGCTTCGGCTTCGTGCGCGCGCGACTCTGCGCGCGCGGGCTGCCGCTTGGGAACTGTTTTTGATGTCTTTTTCTTCTTCACAATGGTCTCCGGTAGGGCGGTGCAGTGGTGGGTGATGCGATGGTGGGAGAAGCCTTCACGACCTGCAGCATATCAGATCGTTCGGGATAGTCGCGCGCCGGCGGGCTCGGCGGCCGCGGGCGCGCAGCGGGTGACGCCCATCTCGGCCAGGATGTCGCGGATGGCGTCGAGCACGCCGCGCATCTCGGCCTCGCCGAGACGGCCGATGCAGCCGATGCGGAAGCTGTCGGCCACGGTGAGCTTGCCGGGATAGATCACGAAGCCGCGCCGGCTCAGCCGGTCGTAGAGGACCTCGAACTGAAACCGCGGGTCCGCCGGCATCCGGACGGTGACGATGATCGGCGCCTGCAGGGCGTCGGGCAGGAGGGTCTCGAAGCCGAGCGCCCGGAGCCCGGCCACCAGCACCTCGCAGTTCCGGCGATAGCGGGCGCCGCGCCCCGCCACGCCGCCCTCCGCCGCGTGCTCGGCCAGGGCCTGATCGAGCGCGGCGATGACGTGCGTCGGCGGCGTGAAGCGCCACTGCCGCGTCTTCTCCATGGACGCCCACTGGTCGTGGAGGTCGAGCGAGACCGACGGCGCCTGGCCGCGGGCCGCCTCGAGCGCGGACCGCCGGATGATGGCGAAGCCGATCCCGGGCACGCCCTCGAGGCACTTGTTCGACGAGGCGACGAGGGCGTCGAACGGCGTGCGCGCGGCGTCGAGTGGGAGCGCGCCGAAGGCGCTCATGGCGTCGATCAGCAGGCGCCGCCGGTGACGCGCGGTGACCTGTGCGACGTCGTCGACGGGATTCAGGATGCCCGAGGTCGTCTCGCACTGGACCACCGCCACGTGGGTGATCGAGGGATCGTCGCCGAGCGCGTGGTCGAGGGCGGCGACCGAGACCGGCACGTCCTCGGGCGTCTCCTGGATGATGACCGGCCGCCGGTAGCGCTCGGCGATGCGCAGCCATCCGCTGCCCATAGGCCCCATTGGCGAGGATGAGGAGCTTGCCGTCGGCCGGCACGAGCGTGCCGATCATCGCCTCGACGATGAAGGTCCCGCTGCCCTGAAGCGGCACGCACACGTGACTCCCCCGCCCCCCGCCAGGTCCAGCAGCCGCTCGCACACGCGGGCGTTCATCGCGATGAACTCGCCGTCGCGGGAGCCCCAGTCGTGGAGCATCGCCTCCTTGGTCGACCGCGAGGTCGTCAGTGGACCCGGGGTGAGCAGGAATGGATCGCGTCGCATCGTGTCGCCTCCGTTCGGGGTCATGGGCGCTCGGCGCGCTCACGCGCGCTCGACCAGTCGTCGACGATCGCGAGCGCCCGCTCGAGCTCGTCCCGGGTGATGACGAGCGGCGGCGTCAGCGTGAAACCCTTACGTGAAGCAGCGGCCCTGGCCTAGGTGGCGGAGGGCCGCGGGCCGCAGGGTCGAGTAGAGCTCGCAGATCTTCTCGGCGACGCAGGGCCAGCGGTGCTCGGCGGCCCACCGGACGGCCTCGCGCCCGAGCCGCGCGCCGGCCTCGTCATCGGCGAGGAGCATGGCCAGACAGTCTGCGAGCGCGATGGGATCGCCCTCCGGCACGAGGTGGCCGGTGATGCCGTCCTGGATCGTCGTCGTGAGCCCGCCCACGCGCGAGGCGACCACGGGGCTGCCGCAGGCCATCGCTTCGAGCGCCACCATGCCGAAGGACTCGTAGTACGACGGCATGACCGTCGCGTCGGCCGCCGCGTAGAAGAGCCGGAGCCGGCGCTGCGGCTGGGCGCCGAGAAAGCGGACGCGCCGCTCGAGGCCGAGCGCCCTGACCTGCTCGCGCATCAGGGCGCCATGTCCATTGTCGGGCTCATCCTGATCGCCGCCGATGATGAGCAGCGTGGCCTCCGGCAGCCGCACCATCGCGTCGAGCAGGGTCTCGAGTCCCTTGATCGGCTGCAGTCGCCCCACGTAGATCAGCAAGGGCTCGGGCCCGAGCTCGAGCAAGTCCTTGGCCGCCGCGCGACTCATCGGCTGGAACAGCTCCGTGTCGACGCCGCACGGGATGACCTCGACGCGCTCGGCGCGCGCGCCGTAGTACCAGACCAGGTGCGCGCGCTCCACCACGTTGGCGGCGACGATGCGGTCGGCCTCGGCGATGATCCGCGACTCCTCGGCGATCCGCAGCTCGGGCTCGACCTCGGCCGCCGACTGCGCGACCGTGTTCTTGAGCCGCCCGAGGGTGTGGAACATCTGCACGAGCGGCGCGTCCCACATCTCGCGCAGGGCGAGCCCGGCCACGCCGGAGAGCCAGTAGTGCGCGTGAATCAGATCGTACTCGAGTCCCTGCTCGCGCCGGAACTGCTCCACGCCCGCCACGAAGTCGCCCAGGTGGGCGTGCACGTCCTCGCGCGGCATCGGGGCCTGGGGCCCCGCCGAGAGGTGGATGACGCGCGCCCCGTGCCCCATCTCCACGACGCGCGGGATGGCGGAGTTCTGCGAGCGGGTGAACACGTCGACGTGCGCGCCCATGCGGCACAGCTCGCGCGCCGTCTCGCGGACGTACACGTTCATCCCGCCCGTCTCCTTGCCGCCGGGCGCGGCGAGGGGGCACGTGTGCACGGACAGGATCGCGACCCGCAGCTTCACGGCAAGATCCGGATATTGAGGAGCGGCTCAGGCGTCGGCCCGAAGTCCCGCTTGTACGACTCCTCGCCGCGCAGGAAGTCGAAGACGGGCACGCCGCGCTCGATGGCGTCCCGAATCATGTGGGCGAGCAGCACGATCCCCGGCGCCAGGCGCGCGTGCGCGGGATCGAAGCCCGAATTGTACAGCCCGACGCTGCCGCCATGCTCCGCGCAGAGAAAGCTCGCCACGGGGACGCCCTCGGACTCGAGAAACCACAGCCGCCCCCAGCCCTTGCGCGCGAGCGACGAGGGTGACGTCGCGGAAGAAGCGCTCCATGCGCGCGTCCATGAAGCGCGCCTTGCCGACCTTGGACAGCCGGTGGAGGGTGAGGAACCGGCCGAGCGCCTCGTCCCATCCCTCGGCGCCCGCATGGACGCTCACGGTGACGGCGGGCAGCTCGCGCTCGAGCTTGCGCATCTTCCGCTTGAGCTCGTGGCGATCCTTGCCGGACAGCCGCGCCAGGTATTCGTCCCACGTCGCGGGCAGCGCCAGCACCGGGCAGCGCTCCTCGACCTCGGCGACCACGCGCAGCCCCCAGGACGGCGCGATCCGGGGCAGGATCTCGGCGGTGGGCGATGCCGCGCGGACGGCGTGGAGGTCCCACTCGACCCGTTGCGCGGCGCGGTGCTGCAAGAGGGCCTGCCAGACGTCTTCCTCGCTGCCCGCCGGGGCGATCAGGTCGAGATAGTCGGAGACGTCGACCCCGCCGAGGACGCGAAGCCGCTCCGGCCCGTCTTCGTAGAGCGGCAGGAGGCCGGCGAGGCCGCCGTCGTCGCCCGTGACCGCGAGGATCTGCAGCGAATGATCGGGAGTGAAGGCGCGCGCCCACTCCGTCTGCCACGTCCAGGTGAGGAAGACGGACGGCGCCACCGAGCGATCGAGCAAGCCGTTCCAGGACGCTTCGTCGAGGCCGGTCAGCGCCGGCAGGACGTCAACCTTCATCGGCACCCGCCGCGTCGGCCATGCTTCCCTCGCCATCGCCGTACATTCCGGCGCCTTGGCCATCGCCGTCGCCCTCGGCCATGGCCTCGTCCATCGCCCCTTCGAGGTCCTCGCCGAGATCCTCCCCCATCTCGTCGCCCATGCGCTTCATCATGCGCGCGACGCTGCGGGGGTCGTTTTCGTCGAGGTCTCCGAACTGGGAGGGGTCGGACAGGGAGTCGAGGCGGGCGTCTTCGGATTTGACGGTGGCGAAGCGGGACATGAGGCGGTGCAGCTCGGCGCTATCGCAGCGCGGACATCGGGGGGCCTCCTGGCTGGACAGGGAGCGCACCAGGATGCTCACCCGGCGACGACATCCCCGACAGTCATACTCGTAGATCGGCACTCGGTGGTCCTCCCCGGGACTTCGGCTTTTTGATGCGTGATTCTAGCACGCCGATTCAGGGCCGATCACGATCGGCGGGCGGGGCGCCGGCGCTGTCGCCACTCCGCCTCCACCTGGGCGCGGTCGGCCGTGTCCTGGCCGAGCAGCTCCCGGATCTGGATGCCATTGATGGCGGGGGCATCGCCGACATTGTTGTTCAGCTTGAAGTAGATGCGGCTCGCCTGCCCGTCGAGCCCGCGGCCGCGGGCGACGATCTCCGCGATCTCCTTCGAATCGTACAGATAGCCGTACTTCTCGGCCACGGTCGGCGCCTGCCCGCGGAGCTGCTTCATGAAGCCCTGCACATTGCGCCCGTGGAGCCGGATCACGGCGACCGGCGACGTCAGCGCGAGGTCGCTCGACACGTTGGCGGGGGTGTGCGGCGCGTCCACCGAGACATAGGTGAGCCCGCGCTCGACCAGGAAGCGCAGCACCTCGTCGGTGTGGCCCGGCAGCCACGAGGCGTCCCGAAATTCGACGGCGACGGTGATCCCGGGCAGCCGCTCGGGAAGGGTCGCGAGATAGTCGAGCGACTCACGGCCATGGCGGAACCACGGCGCCATCTGGAACAGGACATAGCCGAGCTTGCCCGCGTCGGCGAGCGGCCGCAGCGCCTCGCGGAACGTGGCGAATGCCCAGTCGCGGGCCTCGGCGGGGAAGACGGCATTGTCGATCCGGCCGCGCGCGTCCGCCTTCGCGGCCGCCGGCAGCATCCCGGCGAGCGGCTCGGGCAGCCTTCCTGCGTCGAGGTGGTGCCCGGTGAGGAGCGCATAGGCCTTGACGCTGAACAGGAAGCCGGGCGGCGTCCGCTTCGCCCACAGCACCGCGTTCTGAGCGGACAGCGGGGCGTAGAAGGTCGAGTTGACCTCGACGCAATCGAAGAAGCGGCTGTACCACCAGAGGCGCTCCTCCGCCTTCATGCTCTTGATGGGGTAGAAGGTCCCCTCGTCGACCATGCTCTTGTCCTGCCAGGCGCAGAGCCCGACGCGGTACTCCGTCGAGACGGGCGCGGGCGGCGTGTAGTGGACGAGCGGAGCCATCGCCCCAAGGTACCAGGGTTCTACGGCCGACGGCACGACGCGGTGATCGACGAGTGGTTCCGCAAGGCGGGCGCCACTCGCGTGGCGATGGCTCGGAATGCCGAGGCGATCCTGCAGGCGAGCGCGCCCATCGCGGGGATGACCTTGGCGCCCATGAGCTCGATCGAGCGCATCGTCGTCGGGTGGTCCATCCGCGACTCCTGGGCCTCGAGGAGGAGATGGCCGATGCCGAGCTCCTTCTGGATGTACGCGAAGCGGTCGGCCACCTCGTCGGGCGTGCTCGCGATGATGAAGTGCTCGGCGATCAGCTCCTCGTAGCTCATCGCGGCGAGCGAGCGCGGCCGGGCGCGCAGGGCGAACTGATTGCCCGCGCGCGAGCGCATGCCGACGGGCGACATGAACTCGAGCGGCGCGCGCAGGGTCGGCCCCATGCGCCAGACGAAGTGGCGCCCCGCCTCGAGCGCCTTGGCCCGCGTGTCCGCGGTGACGGCGCAGATGAGAAAGCCCAGGTTGTCCGGCGTGACGGTGCGCCCGGCCTCGGCGGCGCCCTGACGATAGTAGTCGAAGAGCTCGCGGGCGATGTCGAAGGGCACCAGGAAGGGCACGTACGTGTAGCCGCGCTGCCCCGCCCAGATCGCCGTCTCCGGGCTCGCCGTGCCCGGCACCCAGATCGGCGGATGCGGCTTCTGAAGCGGCAGGCACCACGGATTGACGTGGCGGAAGTGGTAGTGCTTGCCCTCCCAGCGAAACGGCCCGGGCTCCGTCCAGCACTTGAGCACCAGGTCGTGGCACTCCTCGAAGCGCTCGCGATTGTGCACGGGATTGGTATTGGCCCACCACGTCTCGACGCCGACGCCGCGCACGAAGCCCGAGAGCACGCGGCCGCCGGAGATGAGATCCGCCATGGCGATCTGCTCGGCCATGCGCACGGGGTTGTCCTCGATGGGCAGGATATTGCCGAGGAGCAGGATCTTCGCCCGCCGCGTGATGCGACCGAGCACGGCCGCGGTCATGTTCACGCCCACGTTCACGCACGAGGGCGTGGAGTGATGCTCGTTGATCATGAGCCCGTCGAAGCCCGCCTGATCGGCGAGCTCGTACTCGTCCAGATAGCGCTGGTAGTTCGACGCGGCGATGGCGGGGTTGAAGAAGCGGTTGGGGAACTCGAGGCGGAGCGAGGGGTACTTGAGGCCCTCCTCGTCGGGGAACTCGTGATGCGGCATCTCGCTGAAGTAGTAGAGCTTCATGGCCGGGCCCCTTCCCAGGAAGTCGATCACGAGGCGCGCGACGGCGTCGGGCTGCTCGATGGGCGGCAGGTGGCCACAGCCCTCGAGCACGGACAGCGTGGCGTTCGGCAGGAGCCGGCGGTACTGCTCGCCGCACTCGACGGGCACGATGCGGTCCTCACGCCCCCACACGATCAGCGCCGGGTTCGTCACGCGCGGCAGGAAATGCGCGAGCCGCGGATTGTGCATGTAGGGCTTCCACGCCAGGCGCGCCGTCATTTCCTGGTTGCGCGTGGCGATCTCCATCTCGGCGGGCGTCGGCGGCCGGCCGTAGAGCTCCTCCCACTCGGGAATCGTCTTCGGGTCGTGGACGGTCATCGCCCGGAGCTGCAGCGCCGGGTAGTAGAAGACGTCGAGGATCTCGCCGGTCTCGGGCTTGAGCCCGGCGGGCGACACCAGCACGAGCCGGTCGATCGCGCGCGGGCTCATGGCCGCCATCTCCGCCGCCGTCCACCCGCCGATCGATTGGCCGAGCAGGTGGGGGCGGCCGAGACCGGCGGCCTCGATGAACCAGAGGTAGAACCGCGCGAGGTCGTCGACCGTCTCCATCCAGTCCGCGTCGCCCGATCGCCCGAAGCCCGGATGCGTGGGCGCCCACACCGTGTAGCGCTCCGCCACCTGCCGGAGCCATCGCGTGAAGCCGCGATTGCCGCCGGCGCCGTGCAGCACCAGCAGCGGATCGCCGCGCCCGCCTGTCCACACGTGGACGTCGACACCGCCGACCGACATCGTCTCCTCGCGAGGCTCCATGCGCAGTCTCCCCTCGTCGTTGGGCTCGGGTTTCCCGGCCACTCTACCAGGAACGGTCCTCGCGTTCCTGATGGATCGGGCGCGCGGTCTGCTCCGGGTCATGACGCTACGGCAGTTCTCACGGAGGTGCATCGATCACCTGCCCGTGCCGCTGGGCATCCCGCACGATGGTGGCCGTGATAGAACCCGATCGGCTGGTGTTCAGGCGCTCTGGCGAACAGGGTCGATGAGACTCTTGGGAGGAACTGCGGTGAGCGGTGCTCAGCGACGGGAGCCGTGTAGATCGCGCCTGAGGGCCTGTTTACCGCCTGCCGCAACCTGTATCCGACTTGGCACGCATTGAGACCGATCTTTCCTCGGCCTAACTTGGTCCGCGATCAGCCACGGCTCCCTTTGGACGAATCGCCAAGTGTGCGTTCGACTGTCGAGCCGACGCCGCCAATCCCTTCGTTGGAGGTCCTGCCCCCAGGCATCCGGCGGCTCGTGTCACAGTGACGACCGGATCGAACAGCGACGGAAGGAGGAGTCGAATGCGCGATCAGACTCACGCTCGTCCCGGCTATGACGCTCGTCTTCGCCGGTGTCCTCGCGACGTCGGCCGGCCAGGCGACCGCACTGCCCGCAGCGAAGCAGACAAAGATCAGAACTGTGAGATCGCGATCATGGACGCTCAGCAGGACTTCCTCGGCAGGGAACTCGGGGTCGTTCAGGATGTGCGCCAAGCAATTCCTATTTGCCAACATCCAGAACAGCCCGGCCAAGGAGGCAGCCCTGGCGGCGGCCAAGACTGCCTGTCTTGCCGAACTGAACACCCTCGACGGCGCGTCGAGCGCCTTCATCGACTCGGTCATCGCGGCGTTGCACGCCGGCCGCCGGCCTGATCTTCACGAAGCCGAGCGACCCAACGGGCTACGCAGGAGCATCCTCGACGATCTCGAGTGGCAGACCGACATCAACTCGGTCCCGGAGCTTGCCGGATTTCTCTGCGCCAACAAGACTCTCTTCGCGGTTCTCATCGCTGCGTATGAGGTTCGCCCAGGTGCGCAGCTCTTCACGACCTACGTGACCAACGAGCTGGCACGAAGAGCCTGACTGATTTTCTCGACCCACGCTGCACGAGCGTCGGCACCCCACCCCCCAAGAAGTGACGCGCGCGCTCGGCTGCCATGAGGTGACGGCGGGAAATTCCGTCACCTCGTGGCGGCGGCCGTTGGCTGCTCGAGCCGTGCTGACGGGAAAGATTCAGTTAGCGGCACAAGGCGTGTAGGCGATGCGGCTGAGCGTCCGACGTTTTACCGGATGAAGGCTCGGCTCCTCGCCGAGGGGGTGGCGTGGTGCATCGCCTGCGGGGCCGAGCAGGCGCCCTCGCCGGGTGGCGGCCGATGCGCCGGCAGCCCCCATCCCCCCACGGTCCAGCTTTGTCCCACCGGCGTGAGATGCACGGCCGTCGCCGCGCCTCAGTGGAAGTCGTGAGAGGGAACCGGCGTGAGGCGGTGGCGCAGCGGGGCGAGGCGCTCGGCCTTGACGGAGACGACATTGTCCTGGTGCTGGAGCGTGCCTTCCACGTAGAGGAACGGCTCGTTCACCAGCGCGAGCCGGTAGCGGTGGAACAGGGCGGGGCGCACGATCACGTTCATGAGCCCGGTCTCGTCCTCCAGGTTCAGGAAGACGAAGCCCTTGGCGGTGCCCGGACGCTGGCGCACCACCACCGCGCCCGCCACGCGCACGAGGATGCCGTGGGGCATCGTCGCCAGATCCGACGCCCGCGACGCGCGCATCCGGTCGAGCCGCGCCCGGTGAAACTCCATCGGATGAGGCCCCAGGCTCAAGCCGGTGCCCTCGTAATCCGCGACGATCAGCTCTCCCGGCGTCATCACCCGAAGTGGGGAGGCCTCCGGGGATCCGGGAGCGCGTCATACAAGACCCCGCGAGGACGGACGGCGCGCTCGGCGTCCCAGAGCGCCGCGCGCCGCTCGGGCTCGAGGCTCGCGAGGGCGCCGACCCGGGCGAGCTGGGTCAGCTCGTCGCGGCGCACCTCCGTGCGCTTGACCAGATCGGCCGCCGAGGCGAAGGGCCCCCGCCGGCGCTCCTCCTCGATGCGCTTGCCCATTTCCTCTCTCAAGCCCTTGACGTAGCGCAGCCCGAGCCGCACCGCCTCGTCGGGCTCGATGGCGCAGAGCCATCCCGAGAAGTTGACGTCGGCGGGATGGATCACCTGCCCGTGCCGCTGGGCGTCCCGCACGATGGTGGCCGGGTGATAGAACCCCATCGGCTGATTGTTGAGGAGCGCGGCGTAGAACGCGGCCGGATGATGCCGCTTGAGGTAGGCGCTGGCATACGCGAGCAGCGCAAAGCTCGCCGCGTGCGAGTTGTGCACCACGAGATCATTGGCGATGAAGTTGTGGTCCTCCTCGACGTGCAGGTCGTACGTGTCCCGCTCACCGACCAGCTCGACCGCGGTGACCCGATCCCAGCAGACATCGGACCCCGCCAGGCGCCATCCGGCACTCGAATACCGGGCCAAGCGGACAATCGTTCGTCGACGGTATCCACGTTTCGATCCATCTGGTGAGCAGATGGCACGCATCGATAGCCTCGTCTCCTCGCCCGAGCCTATCCCAGTCAGCCGCCGGCTTCTGCCGAGCTGAATCGACCATGGCCCTCACCGCCACTGGGATGACGTCTCGAGAGGCGCGGCCATCTCTTCGACGCTGAACTATCTGCTCCATCAGCCGGCGCTTGCTCGCGTTGAGAAACCGTCTAGCAATCACACGATGGAATCGACGGAGGTTCCTCTGCCCGGTAATCGTGACGACAAACCCTATCGCAATTCCATCGCGGCATGGCCGAGCCCGTTTATACAATCGCGACACAATTCCCATTCGCAGGAGCAGGTGTTGGATTTCCTGAGCGAGTCGGCGCGATACAGTGTCGTACGAAGCATGGCCAGCGAGCGACAAAGATCCGTCGCCTTCCCACAGCCGAGCAAGCAGCAGACCGAGATCGCTGCTTCGCAGGAGGAATATTTCCTCTGGTAGATGCTTCGTGCGCGCGCCGTCCCCCCAAATTCCAAGCTGCTTCACCCATTCGACTACTCCGATCGGCCTCGTGGCGTCGGCCCGCCGGACATGCACGCTGTAGCAGTTTTCTTGTGAAGGCTATGGTTGCTCGTGTGTTCTCGAATCTCTCGACAGCGCTCACAAATTCGTCTCGATACTGAGGATCCGTCGTGTAGAAGTACAGTGTGCTCGGATGACACAGATTGCCTTCGGCGATGAGATCGGCGAGCACGATGAGCCGGTACTGAGGCCAGCGTTTGCGACCGAGGGGTGCAAGCTCACGCGATGCCGCAATATGGTCTCCCTCCTTGAGGGCTCCCAGGGGGCGCCAGCCGTCCATCGTGAGCAACGGATGCTCGGGCGTCGCCAACAGCTCCCGGCCGAGCGCGGTGCGCAGGCGATAGACCATCCGCGGGCCGCTCGACGTGGCGGCGAGCACGCGGCGCTTGCGCAGCTTCATGTCCGGGTCGCAGGCGAGCGTGTGCTCGACGCGCACGCGTCCGTTCACGATGTCCTCGATCCTCACCCATCCGCCGGTGTCGGCGTCGATCACCCGGGTCTCGCCGACGACGCATTCCGGAAACCCGTAGAGCGCGAAGGCGGTGATGGAGCGGATGATGCTCTCGGCCTGCTCGCCCACGATGCCCTGGCGGGTCATGCCGGCGCGGAGCTTTGTCTCCACGGCCTTCATGGCGCGCTCGGAGCGCTTGAAGCCGAAGGCGCGCCGCAATTCCTCGGCCTCGCCGCCGGTGAAGCCCGCCGTCGCCATGGCCATGCGCAGGAGCTGCTCCTGGAAGAGGGGCACGCCGAGCGTGCGCTTCAAGATCTCCTCGAGGGCGGGATGGGGCACCGTCGGCTTCTCGCGCCCGGCGCGGCGGCGGAGATAGGGGTGCACCATGTCGCCGACGATGGGGCCCGGCCGGATGATCGCCACCTGCACCACGAGGTCGTAGAAGCACTCGGGCCGCAGGCGCGGCAAGGTGGCCATCTGGGCGCGGCTCTCGACCTGGAAGACGCCGATGGTGTCGGCCTTCTTCAGCATCTCGTACACCTCGCGGTCCTGGGGCAGATGGGCGAGGTCGACCGAGCCGCCGCGCGCGGCGGATCATCTCGAGCGCGTCTTCCAGGAGCGCCATCATGCCGAGGCCGAGGAGGTCCACCTTGACGATGCCGAGGGCGGCGCAGTCGTCCTTGTCCCACTGGATCACCGAGCGGCCCGGCATGGTGGCGGGCTCGAGCGGCACCACGCTATCGAGTCGTCCCTGACAGATCACCATGCCGCCGGAGTGCTGGCCGAGATGCCGCGGCAGGTCCTGGATCGCCGTCCACACGCGCGCGAAGTGCTGGATGCGCAGGTCGCCGGGATCGCAGCCGGCCTCGCCGAGATGCGCGGTGAGCGTATCGCCGGGGTCCTTGTACTCCCAGTTGCTGACGAGCTGGGACAGCCGCTCGATGAGATCGGCGGGCAGCGCGAGCGCCTTGCCGACCTCCCGCGCCGCGCTCCGGCCGCGATAGGTGATGACGTTGGCGGTCATCGCCGCGCCGAGGCGGCCATAGCGCTCGTAGACGTACTGGATGACCTTCTCGCGGCGGTCGCCGCTCGGCAGGTCGAGGTCGATGTCCGGCCACTCCCCGCGCTCCTCGGAGAGGAAGCGCTCGAAGAGCAGCTCCATCCCCACCGGATCGACGGCGGTGAGCCCGAGCGCGTAGCACACGGCGCTATTGGCCGCCGAGCCCCGCCCCTGCACGAGGATCTCGTTCCGGCCGCAGTACTGGACCAGGTCCCAGACGATGAGGAAGTAGCCGGCCAGATCGAGGCGCCCGATCACGTCGAGCTCGTGCGCGATCTGGCGGCGGGCCTTGCTCCGCGAGCGGCCCCGTGCCGTAGCGCGTGCGCGCGCCCGCCTCCGAGAGCGCGCGGAGGTAGCCGATGGGCGTCTCGCCCGGCGGCAGCGGATAGTCGGGGAACTGGTAGCCGAGGTCCTTGAGGGTGAAGCCGAGCCGGAGCGACAGCTCGCCTGCGTTCGCCACGGCTTCCGGGCAGTCCGCGAAGAGCCGCTCCATCACCCGCCCGCTCTTCATGAAGCGCTCGCTGTTCTGCGAGAGGAGCCGCCCCGCGGCATCGAGGGTCGTGTGCTCCCGGATGCACGTCAAGACGTCGAGCAGCGGCCGGTCCTCGCGGGCGACGAGCCGGGGCGCATTGGTGGCGACGAGCGGCAGGCGGAGGCCGGACGCCCGCGCGCGCAGCCAGTCGTTCTGCGCCTCCTGGGCGCGGGACAGATGGCGCTGCAGCTCGACGTGGACGTTGAAGCGGCCGTAGACGGTCACCAGGCGCTGGAGGAGATCGCCCGCGCCCTCCGTCGTCACCCCGGGCCAGGTGCGCCGCCACCGGGCCCCCGGCGCCGCCCGTGAGGCAGACCAGCCCCGCCGCGTGCTCGACGAGATCGTCGACGGTGGCCGCGCCCTCGCCCTTGGGCGCGCGCATCTTGATGCGGGTCAAGAGCCGGCAGAGGTTCTTGTACCCCTCGCGGTCCTCGACCAGGAGCGGGAGCCGACCGCCGCCGTCGAGCGTCACCTCGGCGCCGACGATGGCCTTGAGGCCGAGGCGCGTGCACGCGCGGTAGAGCTGGGGCGCGCCGTAGAGGCCGTCGGCGTCGACGAGCGCCACGGCGGGCTGCTCGAGCTGCGCCGCCCGCTCGGCCAGGGCCTCCGGCAAGGGCGTCGCCTCGAGAAAGCTGAAGGCGCTCCGGGCGTGCAGCTCGACGTACATCCCTGAGCCCCGCGGATCAGACCAGCCCCAACGGTGGGACGATACGCGTCCCATGGCGTTGGCAGAATTCTGCGAGAGTCATTCGATGCGGGCTCAGTCGTAGATGCCGTCGAGCCACCAGGCGGAGCCGTCTTGAGTGAGCCGGCAGATCACGCCCTCGCCCAGCTCCACGTCCCATTCGTCGTGCAGCCAGGGGCGCTCGGTCCACCACTCCCCCGACACGCGCCACGGCCCCGCGCTGATGACGATCCGCGCGGCGAGCCGCCGCGAGCGAAGCTCGACCGGGCGGCCGGCGACCAGCGTGACGCTGGCGGGAAGCGGCGGGCGGAAGCGGCGCAAGGCGAGCGCCGCGCGGACTCCTTCCCCCGGCCCGCTGTGCTCGTCGAGGAATGCGTCGGGGACACTGATAGGGCGCGAGCTCGACCGCGTCGGGGCGATGGCTGTCGAGCGGCACGGGGACGCCGATCTGCTGCGCGCCGACCAGGGCGGCGAGCCGGGCGAGCGTCGCCGTGACGAGCCGCGGGCTCGGGCGCGAGGGATCGCCCAGTGACGTCTGCGCGGCGGGGACCCGCACCGGCCGCGCCCGGAGCGTCACCGCCACCACCGCGCCGCCGGGGGGATGGGCTTCGAGGGAGGCCCGGAGCAGCGCCGTGACGGCCGCGCGCTCGCTCAGGGGAACGGCCGGCACGCAGCTTCCCTCGTGACGGCGGCGATCGGCCAGGTGGCAGACCCACTCGAACTGATCCGCCGAGCGCCCGCGCCGGGCGAGCTGATCGCAGATCCGCCCGGCGAGCGTCGCCAGCAGCTCGACGAGCGGCCCGAGCGCCTCCACCGCATCGTCGAGCGCCGCCGTCTCCTCGAGGATCGGCGGCGGCGCCCAGGGGCGGAGCGGGCGGGGATCCTCGCCCCGCGCGAGCTGCTGCAAGCGCGGCCCTTCACCGCCGAGGCGCTCGAAGAGCGCGGCGGGGGGCAGGGCGGCCAGCTCGCCCAGGGTGCGGATGCCCCAGCGGTCGAGCCGCGCCGCCATCTCGGGGGAGAGATCGAGGAGCGCCACCGGAGCCGGCGCCAGATACGCCGCATCGCCCTCGGGCTCGACGACGGTGATGCCATCGCGCAAGCGGCAGGCGAAGCGCGCGCTGATCCGGCTGCCCGCGATGCCCACCCGGATCCCCTGCCCGCGCTCGCCCGCCGCCGCCACGAGACGCCGGGCGAGCTGCTCCTCGCTGCCAAAGAGCCCGCGGAGCCCGGTGGCGTCGAGATACACGTGATCGGCGCCGCCTTCCTCCACTCGTGGCGAGTGGGCGAGCGCGACCTCGAGCAGCTCGCGCGAGGCGGGTGGCACCGCCGCCGGCTCATGGACGAGGAGACAGGCGATGCGCCTCATAGCCGCCACTCGATCGCCCACGCGCCCGGCGCGCCCCCCGAGCGAGAGCGGAGGATCCGGGCCTCGGAATCCAGGCCCGCGAGGCGGGTGGGACGCGGCACGCCCATCCATCGCGCCTGCCGCCGATGCAGCTCGACCACGAGGGCCGCGGCGCTACCGGTCAGGCGATGCGGGACGCGGAGGACCAGGATGGCGGACGTCCCCTCCACCGCGCGCTGCAGCCTGAGGCCGAGCGAGGACGAGACGCCATGATCCCGGGTGAGCGGCCCCTCGCCGAGATCGAGCGCCACCACCGCGAAGCCCGGACAGCGGGCGAGGAGATCGGCGGCGCGAAGGGCCGACTCGAGCCGCCCGCCGCACTTCACCCACAGCAGGCGCGAGAGCTCCACGCCCGACGCCATGGCCGAGGCGGCATCGAGCGCGTCGGCGGCATCGACCAGCGCGACCTGGCCGCCCGCCGCCGTGGCGCGGGCGAGCAAGGCCAGGAGCAGGCTGCTGCCTCCGGAGGACCGGGGACCGACGATCTCGCTGAGCCTTCCCGCGGGGAAAGCGCTGAGCAAGAGATCTATCCCTCGAGGGTCCCACCCTGGCGGGGGCAAGGATTCCACCGAGATAGCCATGTGATCGAGCCGTTGTCCGAGTGAGCCTAAACTACACGTCATTTGTTGAGTAGTCAACGGCCCAAAAAACGCCGGGGCGCGTGCCTCGCGACACGCGCCCCCGCGGCTCGATGCGGGCTTCCGAGCTGGTCCTACGGATTCAGCACGTTGCTCGCGGCGGCCTGCGCGATGAGCGCATCCGCGTCGCTCTGCAGCAGGAAGCCCTGAGCGACCGCCTTGGCCGCGGCCGCCTGCACCGCGGCGACGTAGCCCGCGTGAGTCCCCGTACCGCTCTTCCAGGGACAGGCGCGGGTCGCCGCTGGCCACCCGCTCAGCCTGCGTCTTCGCGAACGGGATCATGCCTCCGGCATAGTTGCAGATCTTGCCCTTGTGGAACCCTGCCGCGGTGATGTTCCATCCCAGATACGTGCCGAGCGGCGCATCCCGCAGCACCACCGGCACCCCGCCGAGCTCGTTGCCGTCGGCATCCACTCTCGGGACGAGCATTCGAATGACCTTCTTGATCTTCGGCGGCACCACCGTCTGGACGCCCGATGCGTCGCTGTAGTCGAAATCGGGGCCGAAGTCGTACTCGAAGGACCGGGTTGATCAAGCCGGTCGGCGCCGACGGCGGCACGCCCGGGATGGTCGGGAACCCCATGTCCTTCTTCGTCGCGTCGACCAGGTTGCCGTCGGGCCCACTGTGACCGCCCAGCAGCGGGTAGCGGCTCGGGGGCGGGGTGTCCCGTGCATGACCCAGTTGCGGAAATGGACCCGTATCGCGTTGACCGTCTCGCGTGTGCGGGACCGGATTGGCGGCGAACGTGCCCTGACCGTAGTTCGGTGCTGGGGCAATTCGGCGGGCGGCAGCGGATTGACGTTGAAGCCGCCGTTCCCGCCGCCGTGCTGGGTGCTGGGGATGTAGTACCGGCGGACTTCGTCGGTCAGCGGGATGTCGGCATCGGCCTTCGTGCCCACCCATTCCGGGCGTCAGCTTCAGCGCCCCAGACCTCCGCCGCGCCGAAGTGCTCGACGACCTTCGGGCACGTGTGGCTGGCGGTGCAGCGATCGAGGATGCCCCTCGTCGGCAGATCGCGCACCGGATCGGGCCACGGCACCCACCACTGCGGGCCCTCGCTGCCCGGCTCGTACAGCTTCAGCACGCCGTCGGGCATGGCGAAGCGGAAATTCAGGGCGATGCGCCGGCCCGGCGATGATCGGCCAGGCGCCGTCGTACACCTGCCGCCCGGCTTCGTCCTGGTTGAAGCCGAGGTGCAGAAAGCCTCTGAGGAAGTTCCCCGACTGCGAACACCCGCGGCCGATGACCCACGAGATGCTCGCCGGCCAGCGGGTTGGGCGTACCGACGTCGTCTTGGGCTGCGTTCTTGAAGAAGGACGCGACGTCGCGGAACGCGGCGAAGCCCGACGCCGAGCACATAGGGATCCTTGGCCGTGAACACCACCTGATAGAGCAGCGCCGGATCGAAGCCGTTCTTGAGGCAGATCTGGGTCGGGTCGGGCGTCCCCGGAAACGGGTTGGCTGCGCTGCAGCTCGCCCAGGCCCAGTCGGTGTCGCGTATCTTGGCCGTCTTCGCCGATCTTGCCCTCGATGGTCTCGGAGGCATGCGTGGTCAGGGTGGCCTGCGTCGTATCGAGGGTCGACCGGCCGATACGGCACCGGGTTCGTGTGCACGAACATCCGCTGCGAATCGACGCCGCTCGCGTTGACGATTCGCCCCAGGACTGAGCCCGGTGATCGACGAGCCGTCCGGATTCTTCGCGATGGGCACCACGACGTAGTCGTTGTTGGGCCCGGGCACCGTCGCGCCCGAGTTGTCACCTTGCCACCCGCTGCTCAAGCCCGACGTCGCCGTCCATCGCGGCTGGCGGCCGCGATGCGTGAGCCGGCCGCCGCGGTTCGGCACGTCGTGCCACATCAGGCGGCTGCTCTTCGACATGTCGATCGGCTTGACCAGGAAGAACGTGGCCATGTACTCCACGTTGCCGTTCGCGTTCTTCGGCGCCAGGTCGATGTCCTGGATGATCGCGTTGTGCGGATCGTCCGGATCGAGCTCGCCGAAGGCGCGGCCGGCCAGCGTCTCGTACTGGCCGGCGGCACCGAAGGACTGGCCGCCGAAGGCGGGCGACGTCTTCGTGTCGATGATAATGCGTGTCACGCGGGCTTGCGTCGGCGGCGCCCACGCCAGCAGCGCGAGCGCGGTGATGCCGAGCAGTACGGATTGCCGGAACAGGTCGGGCCGGTTCGGTAGCATCCTGTAATCTCCTCTCGTCGTTGAGTTCTCATCGGAGATTCTCGATATCCGCCTCCTCCTCCCTCCTTGCTCCGCCAGCAGGCCTCCTCGCGGCTGGCTTGATCGTTCGTGGCGCCACGCGAGTCGTCCGGGCACGACACTCTGCCTGAAGCAGACGCGTGTCAAGTGACCGCCGCGGCCCTTGACGACGCCCTTGGCGCGGGAGCAGGATCGCAGTGGGAGCACGATCAGAGTTGGGCTTTATCTGGTGCTCGGCTGAGGAAGCTCCGGCGTACCGGAGCTGGCGAAGCCGCCGCGCAGATGTCGGCGTCTTGGTCAGGAGGGACACATGGACAAGATATTGGAGGTCGTCGTGAACACCAGCTCGGTCTCTGCCGGTAACGAGAGGGCATCGCGATGAACGCAGAGAGGCGGCGGAGTCTCGAGAAGTCCACATTCGTCTTGCGGGCACCGTAATCCACCGAATTCTCGCTTCTGCGATGTGTGTGGCGTCAAGTTGCCGATGCAATGCCTCCGTTGTCACGCGATCAACCGAGAAGAAGCGAACTTCTGCGGCAACTGCGGGACCGCACTCCGTGATTCCCAGCAACCCCACGCCACTCCACCCATCGCTCCGTCCCGCGCATCGACGGACCGCCCTCCTATTCCCGCGTCGGGGCCCGTCCCGGCAACACCCGAAACATCGGTACCCGCGAGACGGGCAGAGAACAAGAGCGCGCCCGGACCGGAATCCTTCGGCGCGTTTCCTCGGATGGCGGACGGACAACGGGTTGTGGACGAGTCCGAGAAAACGCGCGAGCTGATCGGGCGAGTGCGCGAGCGTCGTAGACTTGCGCGGCGACGGTGGGTGTGGCTTGGGGCCGCGAGCGCGGCCATCGGCATCGGAGTTTTCGGCGCCACCCTGTTGTTTGGTGGAGTCCCGTCGCGCGCGCGGCCGGGAGCGGACAGAAGCGCCGGTGCGATGGTCGCAGTACCTGCCGGCAGTCAGGGCGGGGATTCGGTCCCTACCCCAATAGCGACGTCGAGCGGCGGCGAGAATCTACCTGCGGTCCCACCACGGGACAATGAACAGGGGCGGAACGTACTCAAACCGGATCAATACGGGCCAGGGGCCGCGTCCCCGCCATCGCTTCGAACCAAAACCGAGGCAGGCCACAGGGGCGGAACGCATCGAGGTTCCGGCCGTTGCCCAGGACCACGCCGCCGACGAAGACGGACGTTCCTGATGCGACCGTCGGACGCCCTCACGAGGGCTCGCCGCCTCCGCCATCGGCGGAGAGGTCGCCGGCCATCGCCCCTACCATCCCCCGCGCCGGCGGCGAGCTCACGTTTCTCGTCCCCGCCGAGCCGCCTTCATATGATGCCCACCGGGAGGAAACCTTTGCGCTGATCCACCCGGCGGCGCCGCACTACAATACGTTGCTCCGTATCGACCCGGTCGACAGGACCGGCACCCGTGTCGTCGGCGACCTCGCCGAGTCGTGGGCGGTCTCATCTGACAAGCGCACGTATATTCTCAAGCTCCGTCGCGGGGTGAAGTTCCACGACGGGAGCGAGATGACCTCGCGGGACGTGCGAGCCACCTACGAGAAGATCATCAATCCCCCGCCGGGGATCACGTCGGTCCGCAAGGGCGAATACCTCGAGATCGAGACGATCCAGACGCCTGAACCGTACCTCGTCGCGTTCAAGCTCAAGTGGCCATCGCCCTCGTTCATCCACTCGCTGGCATCGCCGTGGAATTGGATTTATAAGGCGGACATCCTCGAGCGGGATATTCGCTGGTACGAGACGCACATCATGGGGACGGGCCCCTTCATCTTCGTCGAACACGTCAGAGGCTCCCACTGGGTCGGGCGACGGAACCCACACTACTGGGACAGCGGCAAACCCTATCTCGACGGCTACCGGGCGCTCTTTGTCCGCGACGACGCCGCTCAGGCGTTCGCCATCAGAGCCGGGCGCGCTCATATTCAGTTCCGCGGGTTCTCGCCGGCGCAGCGAGACGACATCGTCCGGACGCTCGGCGATAAGGTCACCGTGCAGGAGAGCCCGTGGAACTGCGGACTGGTCGTCGCCCTCAACCATGAGAAGAAGCCGTTCGACGACCGGCGCCTGCGCCGGGCCCTCTCGCTCGCGCTCGATCGCTATCAGGCCGCCGGCGCGCTGTCGAAGATCGCCATCGTCCGGGATGTTGCCGGCGTGCAGGTCCCAAGCTCGCCGTTCGCCACCCCGCCCGCCGAGCTCGTCAAGCTCGCCGGCTATTGGCGCGACATCCGGAAATCACGGGCCGAGGCACGACGCTTGCTGGCCGAGACCGGCGTCGACGACGGGTTTTCGTTCGTGCTGAAGAACCGCAACATCCCGATGCCCTACGAGTACGTCGGCACATGGCTCGTGGACCAGTGGCGTCAAATCGGGCTGAAGGTGCGCCAGGAGATCCAGGAATCGGGCCTGTATTTCAAGGATCTCCGCGCCGGCAACTTCGATGTCAGCACCGATTTTCAGTGCGGCTACGTCGTCGATCCCGACCTGGATCTCTACAAGTTCCAATCTCAACACCTGAGCGACTCCAACTACAGCCGGTACACCGATCCAGTCCTGGACGATCTCTACCGGCTCCAGAGCCGCACGGTGGATCCTGAGCAACGGCGGCGGCATATCCGAGCCTTCGAAAAGCGGCTCCTGGACGAGGAGGCGCACTACATCTACACGCTCCAGTGGCACCGGATCGTACCGCACAGCACGCGGGTGCGCGGCTGGACGATAACGCCGAGCCACTACATCAATAGTCAGCTCGACACGGTGTGGCTCTCGGAGTAGAAGGACCCTCTGAGCCCGGGGGCTACCGCCCGGCCAGCAGCAAGGCCTCGAATCGCGCCGTGGCCCGCGCCCAATCGAACTGCGTCGTGACGAAGGTCTGGCCGTCGCGGGCGATCCGGTCCCGGAGGGCTCCGTCCTCGACCAGCCGCCCCAGCCCCCGGGCCAGGGCGTCCACGTCGCGGCGCGGCGCCACCACCGCCGTGCGGCCGTCGATCGCGTAGTCCCGGCAGCCGCCATTGTCGTACGTGCAGAGCGCGGCGCCGCAGGCCATCGCCTCCATGGGCGGCATGCCGAGCCCCTCGTCCCAGGACGGGCAGAGATAGATCGGGCAGCGGCTATAGAGCCAGGCCAGCCGCTCCTGTGGCGGATCGGCGAAGAACTCGTCGTACGGCGAGGCGCCGGCCGGCGGCTTGACGCCGAAGCCGATGAGCCGCAGGCCGGGGTTCTGCGCCTTCACCCGCCGCGCGACCTCGATCCCCTCGGCCACCCCTTTCCACGGGTACTCGTGGTGGAGCATGAGCATCGAGAGGCCGCCATCCCGCGCCTCGGGGACGGGATGAAACAACGCGGGGTCGACGGGGGTGACGACCACCGCCGCGGGGCTCGCGAAGCGCTCCGCCATGACGTCGGCGAGCCATGTGGAGATGACGATCTTCCTGAGCGGCAGGCGGTACGTCTCGTCCACCCGCGCCGCGTCGCCGTGGTAGAGGCTCTCGTAGTGCTGGACGAGGTAGAACTTGGCGCCGCACCGCGCCGGCGCCTCGGCCACCGGCCCCGCCGATTGCCAGGCGGTCGCGATCAACGCGTCCCCGTCCGGCAGATCCGCCGCGCTCCACGCGGGAACCCAGACGACGCGGGCCCGCAACGTCGGCATCCAGACCGGCGCGCGCGGAAACCGGTTCCGCCACCAAGCCCGAAGCGCCCGCCGCGCCGGCACCACGATGCTCACCTGATGGCCGCGCGCGGCCAGCCGGTCGGCATGAGTCAAGATCGCCCGCACGCCCCCAGCAATCCGCAAATGAGGACAAAGAAACGTAACCCTCACAACACCCCACCCCCTGCTCTGGCCTTTCTGTATCTACCGCCAAGGGCCCCAGGAGGCCGAGAACGGTCCAGCTGCGAGGCGGCGCCCGAAGGCCGGGCGCGAGGCGTAGTCCCTCTACGTTGAGCGCCCGGCCGAGGGCGCCAACGAAGCAGATGGGCCGTTATCGGCCTCCTGGGAGGCGCGGGAGGATGTCGGCGGCGATGGCCTCGATCTGGTCGCGCTCGTCCGCGGGGTCGCCGATGGGATTCATCAGAAAATAGCCGCAGCCCGCCGAGGCGAAGCGATCGAGCTGCTCGAGACATTGCTCGGGCGTGCCGATGACGCCGTACTTCCGGGCGAGCGGCCCGAAGTCCTGCGCATAGCGCCGGCTGAGCCGCTCGACCCAGCGCCGCTCGGCGCTCTCGTAGTCACGCCCCACCGTGATGAACGTGAGATGCGCGGCCACGAACCCGTCGAGGGATCGACCGGCCTCCGCGGCCGCCGCGCGGATCTTGTCGAGGCTCTGCCGGTAGCGATCGGGCTGGACGACGTAGGACACCCAGCCATCCCCCTGCCGCCCCGCGCGCGCCAGCGCGGCGTCGGACCGACCCCCGATCCAGATGGGGGGCGCGGGGCGCTGCACGGGCTTGGGATCGATGCTCACGCCCTCGAACTGGGTGAAGCGGCCCTTGAAGGTGGCGGGCGAGTCGCGCCAGAGCGCGCGCACCACCTCGATCCCCTCCGTGACCCGGGCGCCGCGCTCGTGGTGCGGAATGCCGCAGGCCTCGAACTCCTTGGGGTTCTCCCCGCCCACGCCGACGCCGAAGATGAGCCGGCCGCCCGACAGCGTGTCGAGCGTCCCGGTGATCTTGGCCGCCACCGTGGGATGGCGGAGGGCCAGGAGATAGACCGCGCTGCCGAGCTTGATCCGCCGCGTGATGCCGGCGTAGGCGGCGAGCAGCGTCAGCGACTCGTAGATCGGGTTGTGAAAGGACACGTGGTCGCCCGTCCACACCGAGTCGAAGCCGAGCTCCTCCACGCGCCGCGCCAGCGCGAACTGCGCCTCGGGCGCATGCAGCGACAGAAAAGCACCGAAGCGGAGCGCCACGATCTAGCCTAGGAGTCTGTCGGAAAAACGCGCGGCTAGAGCGATGAGAAGGGTCCAGCTGCGAGGCGGCGCCCGACAGCCGCACGCGAGGCGTACTCTCGTAGGGCGAGTGCGGGGCCAGTTGGTCGAGACGAAAGTCGTCGGTCGACACCGCGCGTTACGTGGCCGGCAGTCGAGGGCGCCAACGAAGCAGATGGGCCCTTATCATCGCTCTAGCGGGGGAAGGCGTCCTTGACGCCGCCATCCACCGTGATGGTGCAGCCGGTGGTCTTGGCCGAGCGGTCGGACGCGAGGAACAGCACCGCCTCGGCCACGTCCTCGGCGAGGATGGGCCGGGCCAGGATATTGCGCTTGCGGTAGAAGTCCTCGAGATCCTCGACCGCGATGCCCTGGGCCCGGGCGCGCTCGCGCCGGATCTCCTCCGACCAGAGCTTGGAGTCGCGGAAGACGGCATCGGGATTGACCAGATTCGACCGGATGCCGTGGGGGCCGCCCTCGAGCGCCAGCACCTTGGCGAGCTGGGCCTCGGCGGCCTTCGATGCCGAGTACGCGGCGAAGTCCTTGCCGGGCGACATGACGTTCTTCGTGGCGACGAAGACGAAGGCGCCGCCGAGGCCCTGGGCCTTCATGATGCGCAGCCCCTCGCGCGCCACCAGGAAGTGGCCCGTCGAGTTCACGGAGAACGAGCGCTCCCAGTCGGACAGCGTGAGCTGGTCGATGGGCGTCGAGTGCGCGATCCCGGCATTGGAGACCACGATGTCGATGCCGCCATAGGCGAGGACGGCTTCCTCGAAGGCCGCCCGCACGGAGTCCTCGCGCGCCACGTCCATCCCGACGCCGACGGCGCGCCCGGCCCCCGAGGCCGCCGTCACCTCGTCGGCGACCTTGCGCGCGCCCGCCGCGTCCAGGTCGGTCACGACCACGTGGGCGCCCTCGGCGGCCAGCCGCAGGGCGGCGGCGCGGCCGATCCCGCTCGCCCCGCCCGTGACCAGCGCGATGCGCCGGGCCAGCTCGCGCTCCGGCGGCGCCAGCGTGAGCTTGTACAGCTCGAGCGGCCAGTACTCGATGTCGAAGGCGTCCTGGGCGGAGAGCGAGACGTAGCGCCCGAAGCTGCTCGGCCGCGCCGAGCACGGAGATCGTGTGGTGGTAGATGTCGCTGACGATGCCCGAGGTCCGGCGATCCTTCCCCGCCGTGAACATGCCGAGCCCGGCCACCGCGACGACCCGCGGAAACGGATCGGTGAGGGTCGCGCCGTAGCGATTGTGCCCGTTGAAGTACGCCGTGTAGTCCGCGACGAACGCGTCCACCGCCGTCTGCGACCGCCGCCTGCACCGCGTCGGGATCGTCCGGCCGGTCGCACGCGGCGAAGCACGGCAGCCGCTTGGTGTAGATCGTGTGGTCGGGCGTGGCGGGGCCGACATGGCAGAGCTCGCGCGCGTCCTTCGAGGCCGCGAACTCGAGCACGTCGGCGCTGTCGTCGAAGGTCAGGATCACGCGCCGGTCGCGGCCGAGCAGGCCGCGCAGCCGGGGCGCCACGGCGAGGGCCACGCGGCGCCGCGCCTCGGGCGCCGGCGCCGTCACGGCGACGCCGCCGAAGCGCGCCCGGCCCTTCGCGCGATGGGCG
This sequence comes from uncultured Candidatus Rokubacteria bacterium, assembly GCA_963840495.1. Lineage (GTDB taxonomy): Bacteria > Methylomirabilota > Methylomirabilia > Rokubacteriales > CSP1-6 > CAWIZN01. The sequence goes on along the minus strand of CAWIZN010000044.1, from coordinate 208,357 downwards.
ATGGCCTCCTCGGCGCGGCTGATCAGCTCGATCGTCGAGAGATAGGCCTCCTTCACCGTGGCGCCCCAGCAGATGGTCCCGTGCTTCTCGAGCAGGATGGCGCGCGCCTCGGGATGCGCCTCGAAGGTCTGGGCCACCTGCTTGGCGATGGGGAAGCCCGGGCGCAGATAGGCGAGCGAGACGACGTCGCCGCCGTACACCTCTCGGAGCACCTCGGCGCAGCGGTCATTGTTGGTGAGCGAGACGACCGCGTCGGCATGGGTGTGGATGATCGCGTCGGGGGCGAGGAAGCCGTGGAGCGGCGTCTCGATGGACGGGCGCGGGCTCGCGGGCTCGAGCAGGGCATGAGCGAAGTAGTCGACCATCACCTGGTCGTCCATGTCCGGGCGCTCGAGGAGGGCCCGGATGTCGTCGATCACGACGCCGGGGAAGTCCTTCTTCTGGATGCTCTTCAGATCGGAGCCGCTGCCCTTGACGCGGAGCACCCGCACCTCGCGGCCGCGGTGATCGCGCTCCGTGCGCTTGACCGACGTGTTCCCGCCGCCCCAGACGACGAGCGAGGTCTCGGCGCCGATCAGGCGCGAGGCGTACACGAGCAGATCGAGATCGGAGAGGCCCTGCGCCGCGGCGTCGTCCCAGCGTGAGTTCATGGCCGACACCTTACCGCAAGGGGCGGCCGGGCGCAAAGGGGTCGCACCCCGGGACAGGCCGAATTGACAGGCTCGCGCGGCCCTCCTATGTTAGGGCGGGGAACGGCCCGCGGCCACCATCCGTGCGCTTTCGCCGCGTCACCTCGAAGGACCCGGGAGAACGATGCGATGAAGGGCTTGATCATGGACTATCCGCTCACGCTCACCCAGTTCTTCGAGCGGACGCGGAAGCTGTTCCACAAAAAGACGCTCGCGACGCGCGTGCCGGGGGTCGGCCTTCAGCGCTACACCTACGCCGACTATGCGGATCGCGTCTGCCGCCTCGCCGCGGCGCTCGCCAAGCTCGGCATCCGGAAGGGCGACCGCGTGGGGACCTTCGCGTGGAACTCCCACCGGCATCTCGAGGCGTACTTCGCGGCGCCGCTCATGGGCATGGTGCTGCACACGGTGAACATCCGGCTCTCCGCCCAGGACATCACCTATATCGTCAACCACGCCGAGGACCGGGTCCTGATCGTGGATGCCAGCGTCTGGCCCCTGCTCGAGCCGATCAAGAAGGATCTGAAGACCGTCGAGCACTTCATCGTCATGAAGGACACGCCGGGCGCCGAGATCCCGCCGGGCGCGATCGACTACGAGGCGCTCCTCGCCGACGCCGCGCCCGTCGAGGCGTGGCCGACGCTCGAGGAGACGGACGCCGCGGGCATGTGCTACACCTCCGGCACGACGGGCCATCCCAAGGGCGTCCTCTACAGCCACCGCGGCATCTATCTGCACTGCTTCGCGTCGTCCACCGCGGACGTGCTCGGGCTGTCGGAGCGGGACGTGATCCTGCACATCGTGCCCATGTTCCACGCCAATGCCTGGTGCGTGCCCTTCGCGGGCGTCATGAACGGCTCCACCCAGCTCTTCGGCGGCCCCAATCCCCAGCCGCGCGACATCATCGAGATCGTCCACAACGAGAAGGTCACCGTGGTGGGGGCGGTGCCCACCGTGTGGATCGCCATCCAGGGCATCCTCGAGAAGGAGCCCCAGTGGGACATCTCCTCCATCCGCTGCATCCCCATCGGCGGCTCGGCGGCGCCCAAGAGCCTGATCGAGCTCTTCGACAAGAAGTACGGGGCCTATATGCTCCACGCCTGGGGCATGACCGAGATGTCCCCGCTCGGCAGCGTGTGCCGGCCGCGCTCCTACATGGACGACCGGCCGGAGGCGGAGCGCTACGACGTCCGCGCCAAGCAGGGGGCGCCCATCGCGGGGGTGGACATGCGGATCGTCGACGACACGGGCCGGGTGCTGCCGTGGGACGGCAAGAGCGTCGGCGAGATCCAGGTGCGCGGGCCGTGGGTGACGAGCGGGTACTACAACAACCCGGAGGGCGCGGCCCAGTTCACCGAGGACGGCTGGTTCCGCACGGGCGACGTCGCCTCCCTCGACCCCGACGGCTATATCCAGATCACCGATCGCACCAAGGACCTGATCAAGTCCGGCGGCGAGTGGATCTCGAGCGTCGACATGGAGACCACGATCATGGGCCACCCGAAGGTGCTCGAGGCCGCGGTGATCGCGGTGCCCCACCCCACCTGGGTGGAGCGGCCCCTGGCCTGCGTCGTGCCCAAGCCCGAGTTCGCCGGCCAGCTCACCGCCGAGGAGATTCTCGAATACCTGACCCCGCGGGTCGCCAAGTGGTGGCTGCCCGACCGCGTCGTCTTCATCGAGGCGGTGCCCAAGACCAGCGTGGGCAAGTTCGACAAGAAGGTCCTGCGCGAGCGCTTCAAGGACGCACACGATTGACAGAGTGATCGGTCGTTGATAGGTTCAGGGCATGGCGACCGCGGGTCGGCGGGTCAGCGTCGAGGAAGCCGGGCAGGCGCTGGGGGTCTCCCCCTCCACCGTCTGGCGGATGATCCGACGGGGCGACCTGCCGAGCGTCCGTCAACGTGGCCGCCGCCTCGTGCTCGCCGACGGGCTGACGAGCCGGGCACGCCTTCGCTCGCGGCAGGAGATCCCACCCCTGACCCGCGACCACCCCATCTTCCGCCTCGTCGGGGCAGGACGCGGTGGGGGGGCAGCCCCGGCGCGCGGGACCGCCGACCTGAGAGGCGCGAGGTCTCCGCTCCGCTTCCGATGCCTCGCCGAACAGCGGATTCGCCGGCGAAGCCGGCGCTCGAACGGCGGTCTCCACACGATCCTGGTGTAGCCTGGCGGCGGTCAGCGGCGCGTCAGGGCGCTGGGGGCGGGGCGGCGGTGCAGATCGCCTTCAGGTCCTGCCACTGCTGATCGGTCAGGACGGGGGTCGGGGGCCCGGGGGCCCGGGCCGCGAGCTCGCGCAGGGTGGCGATCCGATCGCTCGGACTCGGATGGGTCGACAGATAGCGCAGCACGCGCCGCGGGTGGTCGCCCTTGGCCAGCTCGTCGAAGAAGCCGATCATCCCGTCGGGAGCAACGCGGGCGGCGAGGAGCAGCTTCATCCCGTCCCGGTCCGCCTCCTCCTCGGCACGGCGGCTGTACTGGAGCTGGCCGAGAACCCGCGCGCTCTCGAGCCCGTAGGCGAGCGGCCCCGTCATGTCGCCGGTGAGGGCCGCGAGCAGGAGCCCGGTCGACGCGTGCTGGATCACCGCGCGGGTCGTGTGCCGGTGCAGGACGTGCTCGATCTCGTGGGCGAGGACCCCCGCGAGCTCGTCGGGCGTGCGCGCCCGCTCGACCAGGCCGCGGAAGACCACGATGTAGCCGCCCGGCGCGGCGAGCGCATTGACGTCAGGGGCATTGACCACGCGCGCGCGAAACGTGTAGGGAGAGGGCGGCGCCGCCGCCGTCAGGCGGGCCACGATCGTGTCGAGCGCGCGCTGCCCGCTCGGACTCGCGCACATGCGGTCGGGCGGGGCGAGCTGGTCGGTCACGGCGCGCCCCAGGCTCTCCTCCCAGGCCACGGGCACCCGGGGGGCGGCGAGGGCGGCGATGAGCGGAATGCCCCAGAGATAGAGCGCCGCCGTGATGCCGATGACCGCAACGCCCGCCAGGGCGGTGAGGCGCACCCGCCGGCCTCGTCCCGCGGGATCGTGGAAGCCGGAGGCCTGGGGCGCCGCCTCGTGGAGGCTGTGCAGAAATGCCGGATCCGACACGATGACGGCCTCCGCCAGCTCCCCGCCCCGCTCGAGCCGGACCTCCTCGCCTTCGTAGAATCCCTGCGTCTGGCGGATGTCCCGGTAGGGCCAGAGCCGCACCCACCCCGAGGCCGTGGTCACCTCGAGCCCCTCGCCCATCAGCCGGACGGTCGCGGGATAGCGGATGGCGGTCTGCCCGTCCAGGTAGTGCGCCGCCCACTCGCGCCGCACGAGCCCGGCCATCGAGATGCCACCGCCTCCGTGAGAAACCGTAGAGCGATGAGAGGGTCCAGCTGCGAGGCGGCGCCCGAGCCGCACGCGAGGCCGTCGGGCCCCGAGACGGTCTCGCAAGCCTACGTGGCGGCGGTCGAGGGCGCCAACGAAGCAGATGGGCCCTTATCATCGCTCTAGCCGAGGTCGAAGCCGGTGTCGAGGAAGCCGGCCAGGCCCTCGCCCGTGGCGGACGCCTGCTGGGCCTGCTGCCGGATGCGCTCGAGGTCGAGCGGTCCGTCCAGCGCGAGGTAGCGGAAGGCGAAGTTGATATTCCTCACCCGCACCCACGGCCAGGCGAGGCCAAGCGTGCAGACGAGCAGGATGGCATTGACCACCCAGAGGCCGAGCAGCGCGCCGCCCGTGACCGTCGAGCCGAACCGGGCCGCGCCCGAAGGTGGTGTGCTCCCAGAAGAACCGCCGCTTGCGGGCGAGGAACCAGACCCAGCAGAGCCCGAGCGTGGGCAGCGTGAGCAGGACCGAGAGGAGGTAGGGGCCGAACAGCTCCCGGCCCCGCCCGTCGAAGTCGAACCGCTCATTGCCGAAGTAGGAGTGCGCGATCATGAAGGCCTGCCGCCGGGTCACGAAGAACGGGTAGTAGAGCCCGAACGTCAGCCCGGTGAGGAAGGTGCCCTTGACGAAGATCTTGACGAACTCGAAGGCGGCCCCGCGGAAGGAGAAGCGGATGCCCCGCCAGGAGGTGCGGCTCAGCCGGTACCGGCGAGCGCCCACCATCGCCACGGGGAGGAACATCAGGAACAGGAGCGAGATCGACACCGCCGCCGCCCCCTTGATCACCGGGCCGACGTCGAGCACGTCGCGCACCACCGTCAGGACGACGATGGGCACGAAGAAGACCACGAAGGCCTTCACGAAGCCGAGGAGGAGCTCCTGCGCGGTGCCGTGATAGGCGAAGCGGTCCCCTTCGAAGGCGCTCTCGCCGAAGAGATAGCGCCGGATGCGCGTCTTGCCCCAGAAGTAGTAGACGCCGAGCGTGAGCACGGTGAAGAGCACGTTGACGACGTGGATCCCGAAGAGCGTCCCGCCCGTGCCGTGGAAGGACAGGCGGCGCCGGGCCGCCGGCAGCGGCGGTGGGACCGCGTCGGGAACGCCCAGGCCGGACGGCGGCAGGGGTGGTCGAAACGTGGGCGGCGGTGGAGCGGCCGGCGGGGCCGGTTTCCGGAAGAACGATCCGGCCGATCCCGCGTGTTGCGCCATGAGCGCACTATGGTCAGACGTTGCGCGAAGTGTCAACTATATCGGCGACGCGAACGCGATTGCCGCGAAAAAATCTGCGATCACCGACTGCACCTCGGCGCGATGGCTTCGAGTGCCCCTGGTGTCGGGGAAGAGCGCCCGGATCCGGGGCAGGAAGGGCTCGAGGTCCGGGAGCATGAACGAGGAGTCCTCCACCGAGCCGCCGTGGATCCAGACCACGGCGGGCGACGCGGGGTCACCGGCCTCCCGCCAGTGCAGGCGGACGCCCGTCGGGAGCGTCACCTCAGGCAGGGCCGAGCCTCTTCTCCAGGTAGCGGGCGTAGCGCGACATCGAGTAGGTGCAGATCCAGTAGACGACGGCGATGAAGAGGTAGAGCTGGAACGGGCGGATCTCGCGGTTGTTCACGACCTGGGCGGCCTTGGTCAGGTCCATGAAGCCGATGATGGAGGCGAGCGAGGTGTCCTTGAAGAGCACGATGAACTGGGTCACGAGCGACGGGATCATGTTCTTCAAGGCCTGGGGCAGGACCACGAAGCGCATCGATTGCGTCCCCGTGAGCCCGAGCGCCCGGCCGGCCTCCACCTGCCCGCGCGCCACGGACTGGATGCCCGCGCGGACGATCTCGCCGAAGTACGCCGCCTCGAAGATGACGAAGGCGGCGAGGGCCACGCCGAACTCGGGAATGGCCGTCCCGAGCACCATCGGCATGACGAACCACATCCAGAAGATCACCATGACGAGGGGCACGCCGCGGAAGAACTCGACGTAGAGCGTGGCGGGCAGCCGGATCCACCATTGCGGGGCGAGGCGGCCGATCCCGATGAAGATCCCGAGCAGGAAGCCGAGCACGATCGCGGGGATGGCCAGGCGCACGGTGCCGCCCACGAAGTTCCCGAAGCCCAGGAAGCCCTGGATCATCAGGAACGGGAGGTTGCGCCAGATGACGTCGAGGTCCACGTCCGTACCGCGTGCTCCGTATCGGTTGGCGGACATCGACGCCGCGGGGCCGGGGCGGGAGGGGGCGCTCTCCCCGGGACACGCTGACTCGCAACCGTCGACAGCACTCTAGGACGGGCCACGAGAGGTTGGTTTGGCGGCTTCGAAGATGCGCAGAAGATACGGTCCCGGGGAGAGCGCCCCCTCCCGCCCCGACCCCGCGGCTCCGCGCTGCGGTCGATCGATCGGACAGGACGGTGGACGCTCGACTCTGCGGGGGACGGCTTCATCGCTGTTGGCGGCCCGCCGTGATGAGGCCGGGGATGGCTGTGCGGCGCTCCACCCAGCCCATGATGGTCGCGAGGGAGACGCAGAGGACCAGGTAGATGAGCGTGCCCGCGGTGAGGGCTTCGATGGCCTTGGCGGTGTAGGTCTCGATCTGGCGGGTCTGGAAGGTCAGCTCGGCGACGCTGATGGTGAGGGCCACGGAGGAGTTCTTGAGGAGGTTCAGGGACTCGCTGGTGGCGGGGGGAAGGATGAGCCGGAGCGCGACGGGCAGGATCACGTAGCGGTAGGACTGGAAGGTGGTGAGCCCGGAGGCGACGGAGGCCTCGAACTGGGTCTTGGGGATGGCCTGGATGCCGGAGCGCAGCACCTCCGAGAAGCGCGCGCCGCTGTAGACCCCGAGGGCGACCACCGCCGCCCAGAACTCCAGCGAGTGGGCGAAGAGGAACTCCTGGGTCGTCTCGGGCAGGAGCGGCGGCACCGCGAAGTACCAGAAGAACATCCACACGAGCAGCGGCACGTTCCGGAAGAACTCGACGTAGAAGGTGGCCAGCGCCCGGAGCGGCCGGTAGGGCACCGTCCGGAGCGCCCCCGACACGATGCCGAGGACGACGGCGAGCAGCCAGCCCAGCGCCGACAGCTCGAGCGTGACGATGAGGCCGCTGAGCAGCCACTCCCCGGACTGCCCCGTCCACAACACCGACCAATCGAACTTGTACTGCACGGCCGAACGTCCCCCGGCGTTACTTCGGGCGTTACTTGGGGACGACCTGCAGGAGCATGAAGCTGCGGACCTGGGCGCTCATGGGATAGGGCAGCTCGCCCTTGGGCCCGAACCACTTGTCGTAGATCTCGAAGAACCTCCCCGACTCGATCCCGTCCATCAGCCCATTGTTCACGACCGCGCGAAAGTCCGAGTCGTTCTTCCGCATCGCCATCCCGTACGGCTCATAGGAGTAGAAGTCCCCCACCACCTCCCATTGCTCCGGCTTCGGCGCCTTCAGCTTCAGCCCCGCGAGCTGGATGCCGTCGTTCGTGAACGCGTCCACCTGCCCCTGCAAGAGCGCCTGGAATGCCGCCGGCTGGTCCGGAAACTCCCGCAGCATCGCCTTCGGCGCCTTCTCGCGCAGGATCCGCGCATTCGTCGACCCCTGCTGGGCCGCGATCCGCTTGCCGTCGATGTTCTTGATGCTCTTGATCGGGCTCCCCTTCTTGACGAGGAACTGGGCGCCCGTCACGAAGAACGTCAGGGAAAAGTCCACGCTGTCCCGGCGCGGCCGGGTATCCGTCATCGTGCCCGCGATGAGGTCCACGGCATTGGACGACAGGAGCGGGATCCGCGTGGGCGGCGTCGATTCCTTCTTCTCGAGCTTGATCGGCTTGCCGAGCTTCTTCGACACCTCGGGCAGCACGAGCTGCTCGACCAGGTCGATCGAGAACCCCACCCACTCGTTCTTGCTGTTGACGTAGGCGAAGGGCGGCGAGCCCGTCCGCGTGCCGATCGTCAGCGTGTCGGTCCGCGCGATCTTCTCGAGCGTGGTCTCGGCGAGAGCGGACCCGGCCGCCCCGGCGAGGGCGACGGCCAGCGTCAGGACGGCGGCGATGATCTTCCGCATCTGCGTTCTCCTTTGAGGTTGGGTGGTCGACTAGTGGGAGAGGATCTTCGACAGGAATTCCTTCGCCCGCTCGGACCGCGGCGCGGCGAAGAACGGCTCCGGCTCCTGCACCTCGACGATGCGGCCCGCGTCCATGAACACGACGCGGTGGGCGACCCGGCGCGCGAAGCCCATCTCGTGGGTCACCACCATCATGGTCATGCCCGAGCGGGCGAGGTCGGTCATGACGTCGAGCACCTCGTTGATCATCTCGGGGTCGAGCGCCGAGGTCGGCTCGTCGAAGAGCATGATCCTCGGCTGCATGGCGAGCGCCCGGGCGATGGCCACGCGCTGCTGCTGCCCCCCCGACATGTTGGCGGGATACGAGCCCGCGCGGTCGGGGATGCGCACCCGCGCCAGGAGCTCGCGCGCGGTCTTCTCGCGCCTCCGCCCGCGGGATGCCCTTGACCTTCACCGGCGCGAGCATGATGTTCTCGAGCGCCGTCATGTGCGGGAACAGGTTGAAGGACTGAAAGACCATGCCCACCTCGGCGCGCAGCCGCGCGAGATCGACCCGCGGCGCCGTGATGGACTCCCCGTGGACGAGGATCTCGCCCTTCTGGATCGGCTCCAGGCGGTTGACGCAGCGGATCAGCGTGCTCTTCCCCGAGCCCGAGGGCCCGCACACCACGATGACCTCGCCCGCCTCCACGTCGAGGCTCACGTCGGCGAGGACGTGGAGCGGGCCGAACCACTTGTCGACGCTCTTGAACTGGATGGCCTGGGCCACGGCGCGGGCTCCCGCTACTCGATCACGACGAGGACGTCGCCGAGATTGACGGCCTGGCCGGCCTCGACGCGGATCTCCACGACCGTCCCCGCCGCCACCGCGCGAAACTCGTTCTCCATCTTCATGGCCTCGAGGACGATGAGCCCGTCGCCCGCCGCGACGACCTGCCCGACCTCCACCTCGACGAGCACGACCTTGCCCGGCATGGGGGCCTTGAGCACCTGGCCGCTGGCGCCCGCCTTGCCGCCGCGCGTGCGGATGATGTAGCGCGTCTCTTCCTCCACCCGGATGGAATAGCTCTCTCCGTCCACCTCGACGAGCGAGACGCCGTCCTCCTCGCTCACGTCGACGATGTGGGAGGCGCCCCCGATGAGGATCGACCAGATGCCCTCGGCGACCTGGCGCGCGTCGACGTCGGACGCAGCATCGCCGACGACGACGCGGTATCGCCCGCCCTCGCCCGTCACCTCGATGGGGATGGTCTCGCCGGCCAGCTCCGCCCGGAACTTCACCGGCTCCTCCAGCCCGGCCGCACCGCCTGCCTCCACGCCCCCGTCGCGGCGGGGGCGGGCGGCGCCGCCTGCACGCCCGCGCGGTCATAGGCGGCGAGCGCGGCCGCGATCAGTGCGATGCTCCGCCGCCGGCCCTGCGCCTCGGGCCGGGCCCGGTCGAGCAGCCGGTCGAGGAAGGCCGTGGAGAGCCGCCCCGCGGCGAAGTCCGGATCCGCCACGATGTGCTCGAGCAGCGGGATCGTGGTCCGCACACCGACCACCTTGTACTCGGCGAGCGCCCGCGCCATGCGCGCGATGGCCGCCTCGCGGTCCGGGCCCCACACCACGAGCTTGGCCATGAGCGTGTCGTAGAAGCGCGGAATGGTGTAGCCGCCGTAGACGCCGGAGTCGTCGCGCACCCAGGGCCCGCTCGCCGGCCGCAGGCTGGTGATGCGCCCGGGCGACGGGATGAAGCCGGCGTGCGGGTCCTCGGCATTGATGCGGCACTCGATGGCCCACCCCGTCGCGACGACGTCGTCCTGGGTGAAGCCGAGCTTGTCGCCCGCGGCGATCCGGAGCTGCTCCTTGACCAGATCGCGCCCCGTGACCAGCTCGGTCACCGGATGCTCGACCTGCAGGCGGGTGTTCATCTCGAGGAAGTAGAAGCGCCGCTCCCGGTCGACGAGGAACTCGACGGTGCCGGCATTCACGTAGCCGACGGCCGCCGCCACCGCGCACGCCGCCTCGCCCATGCGCGCCCGCATCTCGGGCGTGACGAAGGGCGAGGGGCTCTCCTCGATCAGCTTCTGGTGCCGGCGCTGGATCGAGCATTCCCGCTCGCCCAGGTGCACGACATTGCCGTGCCCGTCGGCGAGGATCTGGATCTCGATGTGGCGCGGCTCCTCGACGTAGCGCTCGACGTAGACCGCGGCGTCGCCGAAGGCCGCGCCGGCCTCGGAGCGCGCCGCGCGCAGCGCCCCGGCGAGCTCAGCCGGGCGCGCGGACCAGGCGCATGCCCTTGCCGCCGCCGCCCATCGCCGCCTTGATCATCACCGGATAGCCGACCTCGGCCGCCACGCGGGCCGCCTCGGCATCGTCCGCGAGGGGCTCCGTGGTGCCCGGCACCACCGGCACCTTCATCTTCATCGCCACGCGGCGCGCGGCCATCTTGTCGCCCATGGACCGGATGGCCGAGGGCGGCGGGCCGATCCACACGAGCTGAGCGGCGACACACGCCTCGGCGAAGGCGGCGTTCTCGGCGAGGAAGCCGTAGCCGGGATGCACCGCATCGGCGCCCGCGGCCCGCGCCGCCGCGATGAGCTTGTCGATGGCGAGATAGCTCTCCGCCGCGGGAGGCGGCCCCAGCAGCACCGCCTCGTCGGCGAGCAGGACGTGGAGCGATTCCCGGTCGGCCTCCGAGTAGACGGCGACCGTGGCGATGCCCATCTCGCGGCAGGCCCGGATGACCCGGACGGCGATCTCCCCGCGATTGGCGATGAGGACTTTTCTGAAGGGCGGCGTCACGGCGCCCGCATGATATCAGGAGTAGAACGGAGGCGGCAACGCGGAACGGGCGCGCGGCTACTCCAACGCTTTCATCTCAGCTTCCGCCTCGCTCAGCCAGAAGCGCATGCCCATCTCGCGGTACATCGTCATCGCCGTGGTGAGGAGCTCGCGAGCCTGCTGATGTTGACCGGTCCGCCGGTAGAGATTCGCGAGGCCGGCGTGGCAGCGAGCCACGAGGGGGCGCATGCTGAGCTCCTCGGCGAGGGCGAGGGCCTCGCGGTAGTGGCCTTCGGCCCCGCTCACATCGGAAGCATCCGCACACAGCGCCTCAGCAAGGGCATGGAGGTTCCAGGCCTCTTCACCCCGCTCCTGCCGCGCCCGCGCTCCCTCGATGCCCCGACGGGCGGTCTCGGCGGCGTCGCTGGAGCGCCCGGCGAGCAGATACGCGTCGCTCAGAAAGCTCAGCCACAAGGCCCGATTGGCGCGGTTGTAGGTCTCGGCTCTGATCACGGTGTCTTCGAGCAGGGCGACAGCGTCCGCCGAGCGCCCCGCCAGCGTGTACGCCCGGCCCAGCGCGGCGCTATCCGGAGTCGCCATATTCAGGTGGTTCATCGCTCTGCACCGAGCCAACCCCTGTTCCAGCTCCGGGATGACGCTCGTCCCTTCCCCACGCCTGAGGCGCACCCAGGACACCGCGAACCGGGCGAGTAGGTGAGGATGCTGGGCGGACTCTGCGAGCTCCACCGCTTCGTCGGCCACGCGGATGGCCAGATCGAACTCTCCCAGCTCGACCAGATTCAACGCCAGCCACGCGCGCGAGGTCGCGCAGTCGGCCATGAACGAAAACGGCAAGGCGGCTCCACGTCGAATGTCACTCTTCGTCAGCTCGCGACTCTTCTCGAGATGATCCGTCGCCTGACGATAGTGCCCCAGCAGCCAATGTGTGGCGCCGAGCACCATATGCGCGCGAATGGTGGACCGTCTCTCGTTGAGAATGGTTGCGGCCTCGACCGCGCGACGCCCGTACGGCAGGGCTTCGACAGCGCGCCCGAGTATAGCAAAGGATGTGGGCGATCCCGCTGGAGCTGAGCGCAATACGGACCGAGTCCTGCAACCGCTCCGCGGCCGACAACGCGTCGCGCATATGGACGAGCGCGCTTCGAGCTCACCGAGGGCCAGTCATGGCGACGCGGGCGCTCATCTTGATGTCGACGAACTGCTCGAGCGTTCTCGCCGCTTCCGGCTGATGCGCGAGGGCGAGCAGCGCCCGCTCGAAATGGGCGATCGCTTGACGATATGCGGACCGCGTCAATGCTTTGTCGCCCGCCTGCTGAAGGTAGGTGGCCGCCTTGGACCAGCTCTCTCCCCTGAACGCGTGGTGCGCCAAGCGCTCGACGTGTTCGTCGGGCTCGCTCGACCGCCACCTGCTCGAGGACGCCGACGATCGCCGTGTCGAGCGCGCGCCGGCGATCGCTTGTCAGGCCCGCGTACGCCACTTCCTGGGTCAGCGCGTGCTTGAACACGTATTCCAGGTCCGGGAAGAGCCGGGCCTCGTACAGGAACTCAGCGGCCTGGAGGTTGACGAGGCGGCGCCGCAGCTCCGACTCCGGTCCGTCGGCGATCGCCGTGAGCACGCTGAACGGCACGTCCTTGCCGACGGCGGCCGCACATTGCAGCAGCCGCTTCTCCTCGGGTGGCAGCCGGTCAATGCGGGCGGCCAGCACCGCCTGGACCGTCTCGGGAATCTGAATGCTCGCCTGCCTCTCGGGCCAGGTGGTATGCCCCGCGCTCGCCGACCAGGACGCCGGTCTCGACCAGGGTGCGCACGCTCTCCTCGAGAAAGAATGGGTTGCCCCCGGTGCGAGGAATGAGCAGGGCCCGCAGCGGGTGGAGCGTCGCATCGCCGCCGAGCAGCCCATGCAGCAGCACGTCCGCGCTCTCGGGCGGCAGGGGATCGATGTGGAGCTGCCGGTAGTAGGTCTTGCTGCCCCACGCGTGCCGATACTCCGGACGATAGTTCACGAGGAGCAGGAGCCGCGCCGTCGGCAGGCTCTCCACCAGGCTGTCGAGCAGCGCCTGGGTCTCCGAGTCGATCCAGTGGAGATCCTCGAACACGACCAGCACCGGCTGCACCTGACTCTCCCGGAGCAACAGGCGCTTGACGGCCTCGAGCGTGCGCTGGCGACGGAGCAGCGGGTCGAGGGTCTGCCAGGCGGCGTCCTCCACCGGGAGGTCCAGCAATGCCAGCAACGCCGGCAGGATCGGCCGCCAGCGCCAGTCAGGCGCGCGCCACGCGGACTCTTCTCGCGGGCCGTGCCGAGGTCGAGGCCGATCCGCCAGCCCAGCCAGTCGGCGCAGGAGCGGAACCCGTTACACCAGCCGCCGCGGGCATCGAACTCGCGGATGAGGTCGAGGAGGCGGGCGGAGGCGGCCTCGAGATGCGCCGACAGCTCGGCGATCTCATCGCCGAGCCGGTCCAGTTCCGCGACGGGTCCGAGGGTCATGCGGATGGGTGTCGAGTGGATCTCCATGGCGAGCCTCCCTTCTACTGAGGCGACTCTACACCCGGGTTTCGGAGCCGCCCTGGAGCGCTCAGGACGGGCGATGCGGGAATGAGCGATGATTTTTCGTTCGGGCCTGCCCGGCCGCCAAGCACCGGGCCCGTGCGGGCCGCTGGGCCGGCATCCACCGAGCGCAGCCGACACTCGCCGAGCTACCGCGCCAGCGTTGTCAAGCGGAGAATGCGTGAGCCGGTGGGAGCGGGCGCGGCTTGACACGCTCGGGGAAGCCGTCCATAGTCCTGCGTCATGAGTGACAGCGCGAAGGGCCCGCTCGCCGCGGGACTCAGGCATTCCCGATCGGTCACCGTCACCGACGACCTGACGCCGGCGCATCTGCGCCAGGATCCGATCCGCGTCCTGTCCACGCCGGACATGATCCGGCTCGTCGAGCAGACCGCCATCGAGGCGGTGGCGCCCCATCTCGCCCCCGGCCAGACCACGGTGGGGACGCGCGTGGACATCGCCCACCTCGCCGCGACACCGGTCGGCATGACGGTGACCATCACCGTCGAGCTCACCGAGGTCGATCGCCGGCGCCTGGCGTTCCGGGTCGAGGTGCGCGACGAGCTCGACGAGGCCGGCAAGGGCACCCACGAGCGCTTCATCATCGACGGCGCGCAGCGCCTGCCCCGCCTCGAGGACAAGCTGAAGCGCTGGAAGGCCGCCGGCGGCTGAACGAGCGGGTCACTCGCGCAGGCGAAAGCGCTGGATCTTGCCCGTCGAGGTCTTGGGCAGGTCGGCCACGAACTCGATCCAGCGCGGGGCCTTGTACCCGGCCAGGCGCTGCTTGACCGTCGCGCGGAGCGCATCCCGCAGCGCGTCGTCGCCGTGCGCGCCGTCCTTCAAGACGCAGAAGGCGTGCGGCCTCGTGAGGCCATCGCCGTCCGCGCGGCCGATCACGGCGGCCTCGAGGACGGCGGGATGCTCCATCAGGGCGGCTTCGACTTCCGCGGGGGCCACCCAGATGCCGCCCACCTTCAGCATGTCGTCGGCGCGCCCGCAGAAGTAGAAGTAGCCGTCGGAGTCCTCGTAGAACATGTCGCCCGTCCGGAGCCAGTCGCCGAGCATGGTGGCCTTGGTGCGCTCGTGGCGGTTCCAGTACCCGGGCGACGTCGAGTCCCCCTTGACGAGCAGGTGGCCCACGAGCCCGGGGGCGACGGGGCGGTCCGCGTCGTCGACGAGGCGCGCCTCGAAGCCGGGGACGACCCGGCCGCTCGAGCCCGGCCGCGCCTCGCCCGGCCGGTTGGCGATGAAGTCGTGGAGCGCCTCCGTCGATCCCACCACGTCGAGCAGCTCGTGGCCGAAGCGCGACTTCCACGCGTGAAACAGCGCGGCGGGCAGCGCCTCCCCCGACGACACGCAGAGCCGGAGCGAGGAGAGGTCGAATGCGCCCTCGACCTGGAGCATGCGGGCATACATGGTGGGGACGGTGAACAGCGCCGTCGGCCGCTCGCGCTCGATCAGCGCGAAGACCCGCGCGGGGTCGGGGTGCTCGGGCATGAGCAAGGACGCCGCGCCCACGCGCGCCGGGAAATAGAGCGATTGCCGAGGCCGAAGCTGAAGTGGAGCTTCGAGACCGAGAAGACGAGGTCGTCGGGGCCGATCCCGAAGATCCCCTGCCCGACCAGCTCCGCCGCGTGAACGAGATCGTGGTGAAGGTGCACCGCGGCCTTGGGCGCGCCCGTCGAGCCCGAGGTATAGCCCCAGAGCGCGACGTCGTCCCGGCTCGTGTCGGCGGGGGCCAGCTCGGCCGACGCGCGCTCGAGCAGCCGCTCATAGTCGAGCGCGCCGCGGCGCGGCCGGCCGACGGCGATCACGGCGGCGAGCCACGGACACTGCGCGCGGACGGACAGGATCGCCTCGGCGGCCCCCTCGCCCGCCACCACGACGCGGGCCCGGCTATCGTTCAGGACGAAGGCGTACTCGTCGGCGCTGAGCGCCTCGCTCACGGGCACGGGGACGGCGCCGAGCTTCATCGCGCCCCAGAACGCTTCCGCGAACTCGGGGCGATCGGGCAGCGCGAGGAGCACGCGCTGCTCGATGTGCGACGCCGCGCGCGCGGAGCGCATTGCCGAGCCGATTGGCCCGGCGTCCCACCTCTTCGTACGTCACGGCGCGGCCGGCGAAGCGAAACGCCGTGCGGCCGCCGCGCCCCTCGGCCAGATGCCGGTCGAGGAAGAATGCGGCGGCATTGAACCGCTCGGGGACGACCACCGGCGTCACGCGATCGCTTGGCACCTTCCGTAGATACCCCAGAGCCTTCGCGCGCGCAACCGCGACGGCGGTGCCTGCGGAGGCTGTGCTAGACTGCCGCCCATGCGCGCGACGGCGATTCGCTTCCTCGGCCTGGCCCTGGCGCTGGGCTCTTTGTCGAGCTGCACCAGCACGGGCCCCATCTCGGGCCAGCTCGTCCTGCCCGGACAGGCACCCCAGCGAGTCACGCTCACCTATGTCACCGACCGGTTCGACGAGGGCGGTCAGATCACGGGCACGCTGCCGAGCGGCGAGAGCTTCTCGGGGCGCTTCGTGCAGGTGACCTCGACGAGCACCATGGACTCCATCGGCCCGATGTGGTCGAGCTGGTCGTCGCCCATGTGGAACGACTGGGGGCCCTTCGGCGAGACCTGGATCGGCGGACCCGCCGACGTGACGACGTTCCGCACGAACTACTCCGGCAAGGTCGTGGCCACGCTCTTCGGCGACCGCGGCACGGTCATGCGCTGTCGCTTCCGGCTCGTGAACCCGCCGGGCGGCATGCAGGACGGCGGCACCGGCGAGTGCCAGCTCTCCACCGGCGGCAAGCTCGACGCGCAGTTCTAGCGCAGGAGGCTGAAAAAGGCCCATCTGCTTCGTGCCTCGGCAGCCGGCTCACGCGGGCGAGGAGCCGGAGGCGAGGCGAGCGAATCGAGATCCGGCGAGCGCGAGCGAGCAGAGCGACTACGCCTCGCCGGCTGCCTTCGGGCGCCGCCTCGCATCTGGACCCTTTTGAGCCTCCTGCGGCGTTGTCAGCCCTCTGCTAGTCGAGAGCCGAGGGCCGGCCGCGGGCGCCCGTGCTATCCTCGGGGCCGCGCGATGCCGGACCTGACACCTTTCATCGCCCAGTGGGGCTACGCCGCGATCTTCGTCATCGTGATCCTCGGCAACGTGGGCCTCCCCGTTCCCGAGGAGACGGTCCTCACGGTGTCGGGCTACCTGATCTGGCAGGGACGGCTCCGAGCCGCTGCCCGTGCTCCTGACCGCCATCGCGAGCGCGGTGCTCGGAGACAATGTCGCGTACTGGGTCGGGCGCCGGTATGGCCGGGTCGCGCTGACGCGCTTCCTCAAGATCGGCCCCGAGCGCATCGAGCGCATGCAGGGGCTGGTCCTGCGCTACGGGATGCTCGCGGTCTTCGTCGGCCGCTTCGTGGCGGGACTTCGCTTCATGGCGGGCCCGCTCGCGGGCAGCACCGGCCTCGGCCCGCTGCGCTTCTTCATCGCCAATCTCCTGGGCGCCGTCGTCTACGTGCCCATCGCCGTCGGCGCGGGCTACGCGGTCGGCTACGGCCTCGGCGACCGGATCGAGGGCCTGCGGCGCTTCACCGGCGGGGCGGAGCACGTGCTGCTCGCGGCGATCGTCGTGGCGGCGCTCGGCCTGTGGCTCTGGCGCGCGCGGCGCGCCCGCGCGCACCCGCGCGCCTGACGCGGACCGTTGCCGCGCGGCGAATTGGTAGCGGTCGCCGCGATCGGGTAAGATTCGACGATGTCTCTCGATCGCCTCGCATGACTCGACGAAACCGCCTCGCGGACCTCTTGCGCTTCTACGGCGATCGGCCCCGTGCCGACGACGCCCGCGATCCCGTCGAGAGCGAGCGCGACTGGATCGACGTCGACGCGGAGGACGACGGGGACGGCGATCCCGAGGCCGGACTGCCGCTCGCCCGCACGTTCGGGCCCGGCACCCGGCCACTGACGTGGAAGGAGCACCTGGGAGCCCTGCGGCATGCGATGGACTCCACGCGGGAGGACACCGCGCCCGACTGGCCGCCGGGGCGAGAGGTCCTCTACGTGGTCGACCCCGCGGCGACGATTGCCCAGGGCGCGCTCGTCCTCGAGGTGCTCGCGCGCGATCCGCGCAAGCGCGGCGGCTTCACCCAGCTCCGCCGGCTCGGCCTCCGGCGCACGCAGCTCGCCGCGCTCCCTGAGGCGGCGGACCGCGAGATCCTGGCCCTGCTCGGCGGCACCCGCGATCCGGATCGCCTGTGGCTCGACAGCCACCCGAGCTACGGCGCCGTGAGCCATCGCTACCTCGTCCCACCGGACCTCCACGGCAACCTGATGCCGCTCCTCTGCCGAACCGGGCGCGCGTGGCTGCGCGCGTCCCCCGCCGAGGCGGACATCGTTCCCCTCGGCTGGGACGACGGCCCCGCCTTCACTCCGTCGCTCGACGTGCGCGCCGATCCGAAGACCGGGTACTACGTCGTCACCGGATCGCTCTGCCGGGGCGCCGAGCGGGTCGAGCTGTCCGCGGTCCGGCTGCTCCTCGCGGGGGGCCTGGTCTTCGCGGGAGAGCGCGTGGCGCGGGTCGACGACCGCGGCGCGTTCCCCTGGCTCGCCCACCTGCGCCGGCACGGGTCGATGCGCGTCCCGCTGGCGCAGGGAGGCGCGTTCCTCGACGCGCTCCTCAGGCTCCCGCGCCTGCCCCGCCTCGAGCTCCCCGACGAGCTCAAGTACGAGGAGATCACCGCGCCGCCGCGGCCCCGCCTCCGGGTCCGCGCGGCGCCCAGCCACTGGGGCTCGCAGCGGCTGCGCGCGGCGCTCAGCTTCGACTACGACGGGGCCGTCGTCCGCATGGATCGGGACAGCGCGGGCGTCTTCCAGGCGGAGCGCCGCCGCTTCCTCCGGCGGGACGCGAGCGCCGAGCGGCAGGCCGCGGCGCGCCTCCGGCAGGCGGGCTTCGGCGAGCGCACCGTGTACGAGAGCGACCGGCCGCGCAAGGCATTCGACCTGCCCGCGCGAGACCTGGCGCGCGCGGTGGGCCAGCTCGTCAAGGAGGGCTGGCACGTCGAGGCCGACGGCAAGCTCTACCGGCAGCCCGGGGCGTTCAAGATCGAGGTCAGCTCGGGCGTGGACTGGTTCGAGCTGCACGGCACGGTGGACTTCGGCTCGGCGGTCGCGCAGCTCCCCGAGCTGCTCGCCGCGCTCCGGCGGCGCGAGAGCACCGTGCTGCTCGGGGACGGCACCTATGGCGTCCTGCCCGAGGAGTGGCTCCGGCGCTACGGGATGCTCGCCACCCTCGGCACGCCCACGGACGATCACGTGCGCTTCGGGCGCAACCAGGTCGGGCTGCTCGACGCGCTCCTGTCGGCCCTGCCCGAGGCGAGCGCCGACGCCGCCTTCGCCCGCGCCCGCGAGGAGCTGGCGTCGTTCGAGGGCATCGAGCCGCGCGACCCGCCCGCGGGCTTCGTCGGCCAGCTGCGCGGCTATCAGCGCGACGGGCTCGGATGGCTGCATTTCGTGGAGCGCTTCGGCTTCGGCGGCTGCCTCGCCGACGACATGGGCCTCGGCAAGACGGTGCAGGTGCTGGCGCTGCTCGAATCGCGCCGCGCGGCGCGCGAGCCCGGGGCGATCGACCAGGGCGGCCCGCGGCCCGGGCCCTCGCTCGCCGTGGTGCCGAGGTCGCTCGTGTTCAACTGGAGGGAGGAGGCGGCGCGGTTCACGCCCAAGCTGCGGGTGCTCGATCACACGGGCGCCGGGCGCCTCCGCGCGGGGGAGCACTTCGAGGACTACGACCTCGTGCTGACGACCTACGGCACGCTGCGCCGGGACGCGCCCTTCCTGAAGGACATGCGCTTCGACTACGTGATCCTCGACGAGGCCCAGGCCATCAAGAACGCGACCACCGAGTCCTCCAAGGCGACGCGCCTGCTGCGCGGCGACCATCGCCTGGCGCTGAGCGGCACGCCGATCCAGAACCATCTGGGCGAGCTGTGGAGCCTGTTCGAGTTCCTGAACCCCGGGATGCTGGGCGCGGCATCCGCCTTCGGCGCCGACGGATCGGCGGCCCGGAGCCTCGATCCCGACGCGGTGGCCGTCGTCGCCCGCGGCCTGCGCCCCTTCATGCTGCGGCGCACGAAGGAGCAGGTGGCGCAGGACCTCCCCGCCAAGACCGAGCAGACGCTGCACTGCGAGCTGGATCCCGCTCAGCGAAAGCTGTACGACGAGCTGCGGGATCACTACCGCGCGGCGCTGCTCGACAGGGTCGGGCGCGACGGGCTCGGGCGGTCGAAGATCCAGGTG
Source organism: uncultured Candidatus Rokubacteria bacterium (assembly GCA_963840495.1). GTDB lineage: Bacteria > Methylomirabilota > Methylomirabilia > Rokubacteriales > CSP1-6 > CAWIZN01. The sequence goes on along the minus strand of CAWIZN010000044.1, from coordinate 188,674 downwards.
CTCGAGGCCCTGCTCCGGCTCCGCCAGGCCGCCTGCCATCCCGGCCTGCTGGACCGCGCGCGGCTCGGCGCGTCGAGCGCGAAGCTCGACGCGCTCCTGCCCCGGCTCGCCGAGGTCCGGGAGCGCGGGCACAAGGCGCTCGTCTTCTCCCAGTTCACGAGCTTTCTCGCCATCGTGCGGGCGGAGCTGGACCGGGCGGGCATCCCCTACGAGTACCTCGACGGCCGGACGCGCGACCGGGCCGCGCGGGTGGAGCGATTCCAGACCGACCCCGACTGCCTCCTCTTCCTCGTGAGCCTGAAGGCGGGAGGCCTCGGCCTCAACCTGACGGCGGCGGAGTACGTCTTCCTCCTCGATCCCTGGTGGAACCCCGCCGTCGAGGCCCAGGCCATCGACCGCACGCACCGCATCGGCCAGACGCGCCCCGTCTTCGCCTACCGGCTCATCGCGCGCGACACCGTCGAGGAAAAGGTGCTCGAGCTGCAGGAGACCAAGCGGGCGCTCGCCGATTCCATCATCTCCGCCGACGAGAGCCTGATCCGCACGCTGACCCGCGACGACCTCGAGCTGCTGCTGTCCTGAGCGCGGTGTCCTGGGTCAGGAATGTGCCGACAATGCGCCGGGCGGGGCCAGGGGGCCCTCCCCGCGGGACACGCTGCGTCGCGACCCGTTCCGGCACTCAATGGGGCCACGAGATCGATTGGGTGTGGCTTCGACGATGAGCGAGAAGATACGGTCCCGCGGGGAGGGCCCCCTGGCCCCACCCGGCGCCGCGGCGAGGCCGGCGACGCTCCCCGTGGAACACGCTGCGTCGGGACCCATTCCGGCTACTGGATTCGGCCACGAGATCGATTGAATGTGGCTTCGACGAGAGCTAGAAGATGCGGTCCCGCGGGGAGGGCCCCCTGGCCCGCCCGGCGCCCGCGAGGTGAGAATCCATGATTCTTCTGAGTCAGGACGCTGGGGAGCGGGCCTACGCAGCCGCCGGCGCTATGCGCGAGAGCGCGCGAGCGGCACCCGGAGCTGGGCGACGAACCGGTCGGGCTCTGACGGGGAGATCACGATCACGCCCGCGGCGGTCTCGAGATAGACGAGGTCGCGGGTGTTCGTGATGGCGAGATAGTGCCAGCCCGTCCAGGGATTCCAGCGCCAGCCATAGGAGCCGAACAGCCCGTTCAATCCCACCGCGCCGAGCCCGCCGATGCGCAGGGCTCCCGGTGGCCGCGCGCGATGACCCGGTATGGCACCAGCCGGCCCAGCCACCGGCGCTCGAGCCTCACGCCGTCGGCCTCGAGGCGCACGCCACTCGGCGCCAGGCCCTGGATCATCCAGAGCCCGCCGAGGAACGGCAGCGGCAAGATGAGGAAGCTCGGATCGCCCGATGTCGCGACGAGCGCGACGGACAGGAGAAACGGCCCGCCGAATCCGACGCCGATGCCGAGGATCCCGGCGATCAGGCGCTGGCGCGTCCCCAGCGGTGACGCGAAGTGGGCGTCGTCGCTCACGCCGGGCCCGTCAGCAGGAGCCCTCTCCCGCGCGGGGAGAGGGCGGATCGTCACCGCGGATGGATCTCGAGGGCGCCGAAGAAGTAGGTGATCTCGAAGGCCGCCGACTCGGGCGAGTCGGAGCCGTGCACCGCATTGGCCTCGATGGAGGACGCGAAGTCCTTTCGGATCGTCCCCGCCGCCGCCTTCGCGGGGTCGGTCGCGCCCATCAGGTCGCGGAGGCGGGCTGATCGCATTGTCCCCCTCGAGCACGATGGGCATGCAGGGGCCGCCGGTCATGAACTCGCAGAGGCTGCCGTAAAACGGGCGCTCCTTGTGGACGATGTAGAATCCGCCCGCCTGCCCCGGTGTCAAGTGCAGGAGCTTCGCGGCCAGGAGCTTGAGGCCGGCCTGCTCGAAGCGGGCGATGATCTGCCCGGTCGCGCCCTTGGCCACGGCGTCGGGCTTGATGATCGTGAGGGTGCGCTCGACGGCCATCGACGGGGATCCCTATCCTTTCTTGCCCACGACCTGGGCCACGGCGGCGCCCATGTCGGCGGGACTCTTGACGGTGAAGATGCCGGCCGCCTCCAGGGCGCGCATCTTCTCGGCGGCCGTGCCCTTGCCTCCCGCGATGATGGCGCCGGCATGCCCCATCCGCCGGCCCGGCGGGGCCGTCTGGCCGCAGATGAAGCCGGCCATCGGCTTCGTCACGTGCGCCTTCACGAAGGCGGCGGCCTCCTCCTCGGCGGTGCCGCCGATCTCGCCGATCATCATGATCGCCTCCGTGCCCGGATCGTCCTGGAAGAGGCGGAGCACGTCGATGAAGCTCGTGCCGTTCACGGGATCGCCGCCGATCCCCACGCACGTGCTCTGGCCGAGCCCGCGCTGGGTGAGCTGATGGACCACTTCGTAGGTCAGCGTGCCGCTGCGCGAGACGACGCCGATCGGGCCTTCCTTGTGGATGTTCCCGGGCATGATGCCGATCTTCGCCTGCCCCGGCGTGATCACCCCCGGGCAATTGGGGCCGATGAGCCGCGTGTTGAAGCTCTTGAGGTAGGCCTTGACCCGCACCATGTCGGCCACGGGCACGCCCTCGGTGATGCAGATGATGAGCGGCAGCCCGGCATGCGCCGCTTCCATGATCGCGTCGGCGGCGGCGGGGGGCGGGACGAAGATGAGCGCGCAGTCGGCGCCGGAGGCGGCGACCGCCTCCTCCACCGTATTCCAGACCGGGAAGCCCTCGTGGGTGGTGCCGCCCTTGCCCGGCGTGACCCCGCCCACCACCTGGGTGCCGTACTCCTTGCAGCGCAGGGCGTGGAAGGTGCCCTCGCGGCCCGTGATGCCCTGCACGAGCACGCGCGTCGAGCGGTCGACGAGGATGCTCATGCCGCCCCGCGCGCCAGCGCCACGACCCTCGAAGCGCCCGAGCCCATGTCGGCGGCGGTGGCGAAGTTGAGGCCGGACTCGGCGAGCATCTTCCGCCCCAGCTCCACGTTCGTGCCTTCCATCCGCACGACGATGGGCAGCGTGAGGCCGAGCTTCTTCACGGCGGCGATCAGCCCCTCCGCCAGCCGATCGCAGCGCAGGATGCCGCCGAACACGTTGATGAACACCGCCTTGACGCTCGGGTCGGAGGACAGGATGCGGAAGGCGCTCTCGATCTGCTGCGGCGAGGCCCCGCCGCCCACGTCGAGAAAGTTGGCGGGCGCCCCGCCCGCGAGCTTGATGATGTCCATGGTGGCCATGGCCAGGCCCGCGCCGTTCACCATGCACCCGACGCTGCCGTCGAGCTTGATGTAGTTGAGCCCGTGCCGCGAGGCCTCGACCTCCAGCGGCGTCTCCTCGTTGACGTCGCGCAGGGCCAGGATATCGGGGTGGCGGAACAGCGCGTTGTCGTCGAAGCTCAGCTTGGCGTCGAGCGCCAGGACGCGCCCGTCCCCGGTGACGACGAGCGGATTGATCTCGGCGAGCGAGGCGTCGCGATCGAGATACGCGCGGAAGAGGCTCTGGATCAGCGCCACGGCGGACTTGAACTGATCGCCGGCGAGGCCGAGGCCGAGCGCGAGCTTGCGCGCCTGGAACGCCTGGAGCCCGAGCGCCGGATCGGCCCATTCCCGGATGATCTTCTCGGGATGCGTCTCGGCCACTTCCTCGATGTCCATCCCACCCGAGCGGGACGCCATGACGACGTGGGCCGCGCGCCCGCGATCGAGCGTGATCGACAGGTACAGCTCGGTCGCGATCGGGGAGGCCTCTTCCACCAGCACGCGAAGCACCTTGATGCCTTCGGGCGGCGTCTGCGGCGTCTTCAGCATCATGCCGAGGATCTGGCTCGCCGCCGCCTCCGCCGCCGCGGGATCATCCGCCAGCTTGACGCCTCCTGCCTTGCCGCGTCCCCCCGCGTGCACCTGCGCCTTCACCACCACCCGCCCGCCGAGGCGCTCCGCGACGGAGCGCGCCTCCGCCGGCGTCTCCGCGACCTCCCCCTTCGGCACCGGCACACCGAACTGCCGCAGGATCTCCTTGGCCTGATACTCGTGAATCTTCACCGCCGGCTCAACGCCCCGTGAGCTTCCGCCACACCCACACCACGGGGTCGTGGTACTCGGTGACGATCCGCTCCTTGAGCGGGATCAGGGCATTGTCCGTGATGTGGATGTGCTCGGGGCAGACCTCGGTGCAGCACTTGGTGATATTGCAGAAGCCGAGCCCCGCCTTGTGCTTGATCAGCTCCTTGCGGTCGTGGGTGTCGAGCGGATGCATCTCGAGCTCGGCCAGGCGCATGAGATAGCGCGGCCCCGCGAAGGCCGTCTTGTTCTCCGGGTGGTCGCGGATGACGTGGCAGACGTCCTGGCACATGAAGCACTCGATGCACTTCCTGAACTCCTGGCTGCGCTCGACGTCCGCCTGGTACATGCGCCGCGTGCCGTCCGGCTCTTTCGCCCGCGGCTTGAAGGCGGGGATGGTCTTGGCCTTCTCGTAGTTGAACGACACGTCGGTGGCGAGGTCGCGGTAGATCGGGAACGTCTTCATCGGCGCCACCGTGATGGTCTCGCCGGGCGTGAACGTGTCCATCCGGGTCATGCACATGAGGCGCGGCTTGCCGTTGATCTCGGCGCTGCACGAGCCGCACTTGCCCGCCTTGCAGTTCCACCGGCACGCGAGATCGCCCGCCTGGGTGGCCTGGAGCGTGTGGATGACGTCCAGCACCACCATGCCCTCCTGCGAGGGCACGCGGTATTCCACGAACGCGCCGCCCTTGGCGTCGCCGCGCCACACGCGCATCGTGACTTCGGTCGCCGCCATCACTTTCTCTCCTGGAGGAGCTGCTTGAGCTCGTCGGGCATCTCGGGCAGGGGCTCCTGGGCCACGGTGAGCTGCCCGTTCTTGCGCCGGATGACCACGTTGATCTTGCCGAAGCGGTCGTCGGCGAACGGATAGTCGTCGCGGGTGTGCCCGCCCCGGCTCTCCTTGCGCTCGATCGCCCCGAGCGTCACCGCCTCGGAGACGGACAGCATCGAGTGCAGGTCGAGCGCCAGGTGCCAGCCCGGATTGAACTCCCGGCCGCCGCCCACGCGGACGCGCCCGAGGCGCTGCTTGAACACGGCGATCTCCTCCAGCGCCTTCCGCAGCTCGCCCTCGGTGCGGATGATGCCGACGAGCGCCTGCATGCACTCCTGGAGATCGGCGTGGATGGCATACGGGTTCTCGTTGCCAGACCGTGTGAACGGCGTGAGCAGGGTCTGCGCTGCCACCTCCGCTTGCTGCCGGTCCACGCTCACCTTGCCCGCGAGCGACTTCACGTACTCGGCGGCGGCGAGCCCGGCGCGGCGGCCGAACACGATCAGGTCGGACAGCGAGTTGCCGCCGAGGCGATTGGCGCCGTGCATGCCGCCGGCCACTTCACCCGCCGCGAAGAGGCCGGGCACCGCGGTCGCCTCCGTGTCGGCGTCGACCCGGATGCCGCCCATGATGTAGTGGCACGTCGGCCCGACCTCCATCGACTCCTTCGTGATGTCGACGCCCGCCAGCTCCTTGAACTGGTGGTACATCGAGGGCAGGCGCTTTCTGATGTAGTCGGCGGACCGGCGCGTGTTGATGTCGAGGAAGACGCCGCCGTGAGGGCTCCCCCGCCCGGCCTTGACCTCGGAGTTGATGGCCCGCGCCACCTCGTCGCGCGGCAGGAGGTCCGGCGTGCGGCGGTTGTTCTTCTTGTCCTCGTACCAGGCGTCGGCTTCCTTCTCGTTGTCGGCCGTCTCGCCCTTGAAGTACTCGGGGATGTAGTTGAACATGAAGCGCGTGCCTTCGGAGTTCTTCAGCGTGCCGCCGTCGCCGCGCACGCCCTCGGTCACGAGGATGCCGCGCACGCTGGTCGGCCACACCATCCCCGTCGGGTGGAACTGGATGCACTCCATGTCGATGAGGTCGGCGCCCGCGTCGAGGCCGAGCGTGATGCCGTCGCCCGTGCACTCCCACGAGTTCGACGTGAACTTCCACGCCTTGCCGACGCCGCCGGTGCCGAGCACGATGGCCTTGGCCTTGAAGAGCACGAGCTTGCCGGTCGGGCGCCAGTAGCCGAACGCGCCGCACACCCGGTCGCCGTCCTTCAGGAGGCGCTGGATATTGCACTCCATGTGCACGTCGAGGCCCTTGTGCACGGCGTGCTGCTGGAGCGTGCGGATCATCTCGAGCCCCGTCCGGTCGCCGACGTGGGCGAGGCGCGCGTAGCGGTGGCCGCCGAAGTCGCGCTGCGAGATGAGCCCGTCCTTGGTCCGGTCGAAGAGGGCGCCCCACTCTTCCAGCTCGAGCACCCGGTCGGGCGACTCCATCGCGTGCAGCTGCGCCATGCGCCAGTTGTTGAGCATCTTGCCGCCGCGCATGGTGTCGCGGAAGTGGACCTGCCAGTTGTCCTCCTTCCAGACATTGCCCATGGCCGCCGCGATGCCGCCTTCGGCCATCACGGTGTGGGCCTTGCCGAGGAGCGACTTGCAGATCAGCGCGGTCTTGACCCCGCGGGCCGAGGCCTCGATGGCCGCGCGCAACCCCGCGCCGCCGGCGCCGATGACGATGACGTCGTACTCGTAGCTGTCGTAGGGTTCGCTGGTGGCCATCAGAAGAACCTCACGTCTCGGATGACGCCCATGGACAGGAGCCGCACGTAGACATCGGTGAGCCCGACCCAGATCAGGCTGATCCAGGCGAAGAGCATGTGCCGCTCGTTGAGCCGGGTCACCGCCCGCCAGAGGCTGTACTTGGCCGGCCGGGCCGAGAACACGTCGAGGTGGCCGCCGCACAGATGCCGGCAGGAATGGCACGAGAAGGAGTACAGCGACAGCAGCGACGCGTTGACGATGAGGACGAGCGTGCCCAGCCCCATCCCGAACCGCCCGTTGAACCGAAAGGCGAGGATGGCGTCCCACCACAGGAAGGCGAGGACGGGCAGGGAGAGCCAGAAGAAGTAGCGGTGGATGTTCTGGAGCACGAAGGGGAAGCGCGTCTCCCCGAGATACCGCTTGGGCCAGTCGCGCACCGCGCAGCCCGGCGGCGATCCGAAGAACGACCGGTAGTACGCCTTGCGATAGTAGTAGCAGGTGGCGCGGAACCCGCCGGGGATCCACAGGATCAGGAAGGCGGGCGAGAGGTTCCACCAGGACCCGATCAGCGGCAGGGTCACGTGCTGGCAATTGGCGGCCAGGCACGGCGAGTAGAACGGCGAGAGATACGGCGCGGCGTAGTAGTGGGCGTTCTGCAGAGCCGCCCACGTGGCGTAGACGCCGAAGCCGCCGAGGACGAGCACGACCAGGAGCTGCTCGATCCACCACGCGTCCGTTCTGAGCGTCGCGCCCGGGATCACCTCGCCGCGCTCATTGCCGAGAAGCGATTTCCTCATCTCACTCGCTCTCCCTCGCGTATTCCTTGCTACAGCTTCAGCTTGTCGACCAGCTCCCTCACCGCCGCCGCCGACTTGTCGAAGGCCGCCTGCTCCTCCGCGGTGAGCTTGATCTCGATGATCTGCTCGACACCCGCGCGTCCGAGCTTCGCGGGCACACCCACGTAGAGCCCCTTGGTCGCGTACTGGCCGTCGAGGTAGGCGGCACACGGCAGGATCTTCTTCTTGTCCTTCAGGATGGCCTCGACCATCTCCACCGCCGAGGCGGCCGGGGCGTAGTAGGCGCTCCCGGACTTGAGGAGGCTGACGATCTCGGCGCCGCCATTGGCCGTGCGGGTGACGAGGGCCTGGATCTTGTCCGGCGGCAGGAGATCGGTGATGGGGATGCCCGCCACCGTCGAGTAGCGCGGGAGCGGCACCATCGTGTCGCCGTGGCCGCCCAGGACGAAGGCGGTGACGTTCTCGACCGAGACCTGGAGCTCCTGGGCGATGAACGTCCGGAAGCGCGCGGAGTCGAGCACCCCCGCCATGCCGATGACGCGCTGGGAGGGAAAGCCCGACTTCTTCCACGCGAGCTGCACCATGGCGTCGAGGGGATTGGTGACGAGGATGAGGATGGCGTTCTTCGAGCGCGCCACCACCTGCTCGACCACCGAGCCGACGATCTCCGCATTCTTGAACAGGAGATCGTCGCGCGTCATGCCCGGCTTGCGCGCGAGCCCGGCGGTGATCACGACGATGTCGGAGTCGCCCGTCTCGTCGTAGGCATTGCTGCCGATGAGGCTGGAGTCATAGCCGTGGACGGGCCCGGCCTGGGCCAGGTCGAGCGCCTTGCCCTGCGGGATGCCCTCGATGACGTCGACCAGCACGACGTCGCCGAGCTCCTTCTCCACCGCGTACTGCGCCACGCTGGCGCCGACGTTGCCCGCGCCCACCACCGTGATCTTCGGGCGCGGATGCCCACGCTCAGCACTTCCGCCTTGCCCACCTGGAGCGCCGCCATCGACGGCTCCCGGCCTACAGCTTGGCCATGTTCTGGATGATGGCCGTGCCGAACTCCGAGCACTTGACTTCCTTGGCCCCCTCCATCAGCCGCGCCAGGTCATAGGTCACCACCTTCTGCTGGATGGTGGTCTCGAGGCCGGTGATGACGCGGTCGGCCGCCTCCGTCCACCCCATGTGGCGGAGCATCATCTCCCCGGAGAGGATCACCGAGCCCGGATTCACCTTGTCCTGCCCCGTGTACTTCGGCGCGGTGCCGTGGGTGGCCTCGAAGAGCGAATGCCCCGTGTCGTAGTTGATATTGGCCCCCGGCGCGATGCCGATGCCGCCGACCTGGGCGGCGAGCGCGTCGGAGATGAGGTCGCCGGTGAGGTTGCAGCACGGGATCACGTCGAACTCGTCGGGGCGCGTCAGGATCTGCTGGAGGAACGCGTCGGTGATGGCGTCCTTGACGAGGATCTTCCCCGCCGGCGGCTTGCCGCCGCAGTCGTCCCAGCTCACCAGCTTGTCGGAGAACTCGCGCTTGGCCAGGGCGTACCCCCACTTCATGAACATGCCTTCCGTGTACTTCTGGATATTGCCCTTGTGCACGAGCGTGACGTTCTTCCGGTTGTTCTCGACGGCGTAGCGCATGGCCGCGCGGATGAGCCGCTCGGAGCCTTCCTTCGAGACGGGCTTGATGCCGATCGAGGAGCTCTCCGGGAAGCGGATCTTGTCGACGCCCATCTCCTTCTGGAGGAAGGCGATGACCTTCTTGACCTCGGGGGTGCCGTCGAGCCACTCGATGCCCGCGTAGATGTCTTCCGTGTTCTCGCGGAAGATCACCATGTCGATCTTCTCCGGGCGCTTGACGGGCGAGGGCACGCCCTTGAAGTAGCGCACCGGCCGGAGGCAGACGTAGAGGTCGAGCACCTGGCGCAAGGTCACGTTCAGCGAGCGGAAGCCCTCGCCCACCGGCGTGGTGAGCGGGCCCTTGATGGCGATCAGGTACTCGCGGATGACGTCGAGCGTCTCCTGCGGCAGGAGATTGGGCGGGCAGTCCGCCCCGTACACCGCCTGCGCCTTCTCGCCCGCGTAGGTCTCCGCCCAGGCGATCTTGCGCCGCCCCTTGTAGGCCTGCTCGACGGCGGCGTCGAGCACGCGCACCGAGGCCGCCCAGATGTCGGGGCCGACGCCGTCGCCCTCGATGAAGGCGATGATCGGGTGGTCCGGCACCTGGAGCTTGCCGTGGCTGATGGTGATCTTCTCGCCCGCGGGGATCTTCACTCGAGCCGTCATGGTCATCTCCCAGAGTTATTTCAGCGCGTTCAGGGCGGAGCCCGCCTTGAACCAGCCGATCTGCTCGTCCGTCATGGTGTGATTCGCCTGGATCGTCACCGTCGTGTGGTCCGGCTTGTGGATCACGACGTCGACCGGCTTGCCCGGCGCGAGCTCGGCGAGCCCGCGCACGCTCACGCGGTCCCCCTGCTCGAAGAGGGCGTAGTCGGAGGGTCGGGCAAAGACCAGGGGCAGGAGCCCCTGCTTCTTCAGATTCGTCTCGTGAATGCGGGCGAAGCTCCGCACGATCACGGCCTTGCACCCGAGATAGCGCGGCGACATGGCCGCGTGCTCCCGGCTCGAGCCCTCGCCGTAGTTCTCGTCACCGATCACCACCCAGCCCAGGCCCCGCGCCTTGAGGTCGCGGGCGATGGAGGTGAAGGTCTGGCCGCTCTCGCCGGTCACCGGGTTCACGCCCTTGCCCGCCTCGCCGGTAAAGGCGTTGAGGGCCCCCAGGAACATGTTGTCGCTGATCTTGTCCAGGTGGCCGCGCACGCGGAGCCAGGCCCCGGCGGGCGAGATGTGATCGGTGGTCGTCTTGCCCTTGGTCTTGACCAGGATGGGCAGCTCGATGAAGTCCTTGCCGTCCCAGCGCGGGAAGGGCTGGAGGAGCTGGAGCCGCTCGCTGTTCGGCAGGATGTCGACCGCGACCCGCTCGCCGTCGGCGGCCGGCGCCTCGTAGCCCTCCTCCCCCTTGGCAAAGCCCTGCGCGGGCAGCTCCTCCGACTCGGGAGGCGTGAAGCGAAACGCCTTGCCGTCCGGCCCGATCATGGTGCCGTGCACCGGGTCGAACTCGAGCGTGCCCGCGAACGCGAGCGCGGTCACGATCTCGGGGCTGGTCAGAAACGACAGGGTCGCCGCGCTGCCGTCGTTCCGCCCCGGGAAATTGCGGTTGAAGGAGGAGACGATGGTATTGCTCTCCTGGCTGCCGACGTCGGAGCGCTTCCACTGCCCGATGCACGGCCCGCAGGCATTGGCGAGCACGGTGCCCCCGATCTGCTCGAAGGTCGCCATGATGCCGTCGCGCTTGATGGTCTGGTAGATGCGCTCCGAGCCCGGCGTGACCAGGAACGGCGTCTTCGCCTTGAGCCCGGCCTTGAGCGCCTGCATGGCGACGTGGGCGGAGCGCTTCATGTCCTCGTACGACGAGTTCGTGCACGAGCCGATGAGCGCCTGCTTGATCTCGGCGGGCCACCCTTCCTTCTTCACCTCGGCGGCGAGCTTGGAGATCGGCCGCGCGCGGTCGGGCGAATGCGGGCCCACGACGTGGGGCTCGAGCTCGGAGAGGTCGATGTCCACCACCTCGTCGTAGTACTTCGCGGGGTCGGCCTGCACCTCGGGATCGGCCACCAGGTGCTCGCGATTGTCCTCGGCCAGCTTCGCGATGTCGGCGCGATCGGTGGCCCGGAGATACGCGGCCATCCGGTCGTCGAAGTGGAACAGGGAGGTGGTCGCCCCGAGCTCCGCCCCCATATTGCAGATGGTGCCCTTGCCGGTGGCGCTGATCGAGGCCGCGCCCGGACCGAAGTACTCGACGATCTTGTTGGTGCCGCCCTTGACGGTGAGGAGCCCCAGCAGATAGGTGATCACGTCCTTGGCCGAGGTCCACCCCGAGAGCTTGCCGGTGAGGCGCACGCCGATCAGCTTCGGGTCGAGCACCTCCCAGGCGAGCCCGGCCATGGCCTCGCCGCAGTCGGCCCCGCCCACGCCGATGGCGATCATGCCGAGGCCGCCCGCATTGGGCGTATGCGAATCCGCCCCGATCATGAGGCCGCCCGGGAAGGCGTAGTTCTCGAGCACCACCTGGTGGATGATGCCCGCGCCCGGCTTCCAGAAGCCGATGCCGTACTTCTTCGAGGCCGAGTGCAGGAAGTTGTAGACCTCGCTGTTCTCGGTGATCGCGCGCTTCATGTCGTCGGCGGCGCCGGTCTGCGCCCGGATGAGGTGGTCGCAGTGCACCGTCGACGGCACCGCCACCTGCGGCTTGCCCGCCTGCATGAACTGGAGCAGCGCCATCTGCCCGGTGGCGTCCTGCAGCGACACGCGGTCGACGCGCAGGCGGAGCTGGGCTTTCCCCCGGCTCCACTCCTGCTTGGCGAAGTCGTCCGCGTGGGCGACGAGGATCTTCTCGGCCAGCGTCAGCGGGCGGCCGAAGCGCCGGCGCGCCGCGTCGAGCTTGGAGGGCATGGATTCGTAGAGCCGCTTGACCTGATCGACCGCCATGGTGGGCCTCCTGACCGCTTAAGTCCGCGCCGATTCGAGCGTACACAGACGTATCGCCTCCCACCCGGCGCGGGCGAGAGGCGACCGTGAAATCCGCGCTTACGCTAACACGGCCCCCCTACCCGGTCAAGCAACCCTGGCGTCGCCACGCCTCAGCCGTGGGCCAGCCCGGCCGCTTCCACACCCGCGATACAAATCGCTTCGTCTTCGTCGCCGGTGCCGCCGCTGGCACCGACCGCGCCAATCACCTGGCCGGAAGCGTCCTTGATCACGACGGCGCCGGTCTGTGGCAGGAATTTGCCCTGTGAAGTGGCCGCCAGCGAGACAAAGAAGTTCGGGTTGTCCTTGGCACGCTGGCTCAGCGCACGGCTGGACACCCCCATGCCCACCGCGCCCCAGGCCTTGGCCCGCGCGATGTCGAAGCGGAACATGCTCGCGCCATCCTCGCGGGCAAAGGCCTTGAGATTGCCCGCTTCGTCGAGCACGGCGATCCCCATGGGCTTGTAACCGGCCTCCCTGGACTTGGCGAGCGCGGTGGTGAGGATCTGGTTGGCTTGCGCCAGTGTGAGTGCGGCCATGAGAAACTCCTTTCCTTCAAGTGGGTGAAGGGGTGCGCCGCCGCGAGGTGGCGAGCGCGAAGAACACCCAGCTCAGTACCACGCCGGCGGGGGCCGCGCCGAAGGCCAGCGTGTACGAGCCCGTCACGTCGTACAGGGAGCCGGCGACGGTGGGCCCCAGCGCCGCCCCGAGGCGCCAGCCCAGGGCAAGCACCCCCATGATCGCCCCCAGGGCCCGCATCCCGAACACGTCGGGCATGACTTTCACGGTCATCGTGTCCGCCGCCGCGAAGCCGATCCCGAACGCCACGAGCGACGCGAAGCGCCCCTCGGGGGACGGCCACAGCAGAAGGCCGACGAGGCCCGCGATCTGGACGACGAAGGCGACACGGATCGTCGCCTCCGCGCCGATCCGGTCCGAGACGGCGCCCGCGGCGAGGCGGCCGATCGCCGAGCCGATGCCGTACGCCGTGAGGGCCAGCGAGGCGACGGCGAGGCTCAGGCCCTGGTCGCGGACGAACGGCACGGCGTGGACGGAGATCATGAAGGCGAGGCCCCCCTGGAGGAGCCACGAGGCATTCAGATACCACTGGCGCGGATCGGCGAGCGCCTGGGCCAGGGTGGCGCCCGTCTCCTCGACGCCGGGCTCGGGGCCGCTCCCGCGCCGAGCCGTCCAGCCGACCCGGCGCGACCTCTCCCTCCCGCGGCGACCGCACGGTCAGCGCGGCCAGCATCGAGAGCGCGCCGCAGCCGCTCCCGATGAGCGCATAGGCCGCGCGCCAGCCGAAGACATCGATGAGCCAGGCCGCCAGCGGCCCGGCGGAGATATAGCCGAGGTTGAACCCGACCAGGACCAGGGCCAGCGCCAGCCCTCGCCGGGCATCGAACCACCGCGCGATCGTCGTCGCGCTCAGCAGGTAGAAGCTCGACATGCCGACCCCGCCCACGAGGCCCACGAGGAGATAGAGCTGCCAGAGCGCGTCGACCACCGAGACGAGGGCGAAGGCGGTCCCGGCCAGGATCACCGTCACCACCAGGATCAGGCGGGGGCCGTAGCGGTCGGCCAGCGCTCCCGCCGCGAAGCCCGCGACGCCGCCGACCAGCAGATTCATCGACAGCGCCGCCGAGATGGCCCCCCGGCTCCACCCGAAGCGCTCGGCGAGGATGGGCAGGAAGACGCCGTAGGACGCGAGCGGAGTGGCCATGCCGAACGTGATCAGGAAGAGCGCCCCGACGATGAGCCAGCGCCGGGCCCGAGGCGGCCTCCTCGACGACGGACGGGCTCATGCCCGGGCCCCATCGCCGCCCAGCTCGGCGACGGCGGCGCGGAGCCGCGCCGCGATGTCCGCCGCCTCCGCCTCGTCCCGATAGCGCCCGCGCGGCCAGAAGAAGCCCTTGAGGCCGTCCTTCGGACGTCGCGGCACGACGTGGACGTGCAGGTGGGGGACGCTCTGGCTGACCCGGTTATTGACGGCGACGAACGAGCCCGCGGCCCCGAGCCCCCGCTCGACCGCGCGCGCCAGCACCTGGACGGCGGCGAAGAGCGGCGCGACCGCTGCCGATGGCAGGTCGATCAGCGTCTCCACATGCGCGCGCGGCACGACCAGCGCATGCCCGGGAAAGAGCGGCCGGTGGTCGAGGAAGGCCACCGCCAGCGCGTCCTCGTACACGACGTGGGCGGGGAGATCGCCGCTCACCACGCGGCAGAACAGGCACGGCGTCGTGCCGGGCGCTCCCGGAGCGCCGCCCGCGCGGTCGCGCTCGTCCCGCTTCGACGCCATTGTCGAGGTCGCGGCGGCGCGCCGCGGCGTCAGCCGAGGAGCCGCGAGACGGCGCGGCGGCGCAAGGCCAGGATGGAATCGGTCGGCGAGATCTCCATGGGGCAGACCTCGGTGCAATTGCCCTGGCCGTGGCAGCGGACGAGCGCGTCTTCCTCGAGGAGGCGCGCCTGCCGCTCCCCCTGCCCGGCGTCGCGGCTGTCCTCCTCGAGCGTGAACACCCGGTTGAACGCGGCGGGCCCGGCGAAGCGCGCATCGTGGGCGACCATGGTGCAGGCCGAGACGCACATGCCGCAGCCGATGCACTCGATGGCGCCATCGATGCGCCGGCGCTCGCGGCTGTCGCCGCCGACTTGCGCGAACACCGCCGGCCCCTCGTCGGGGACGAAGGCCGCGCCCACCGCGACCATCTTCTCCTTGAAGGGCGCCATGTCCACGACGAGGTCGCGGATCAGCGGGAAGTGATAGAGCGGGCGCACGGTCACCGGCCCGCTCCCCAGGCTGCGGAGCAGCGTCCGGCACGCCCACCGCTCGCGCCCATCGATGACCATGGCGCAGGAGCCGCACATGCCGACGCGGCACGCGTAGCGGAAGGCGAGCGTCGGGTCGAGGCGCCGCTGGGCGTCGACGAGGGCGTCCAGCACCGTCATCCCCTCCTGGAAGGGGATCGCGTACTCCTGCAGCCGCTCGCGCGCGCCGGGCGCCCAGCGAAAGACCTTCAGTACCATCGCCAGCCCCAGACGACGGCGAAGATCACCGCGCCGAGGCCGAGCGCCCCGGCGAGGAGCGCGCGATGCCAGCGCACGGGCAGCCCGAAGTCGAGCAGGATCGCGCGCACGCCGAGGAGCCCGTGGAGCAGCACGAGCCCGAGGAGGAGCGCCTGCACCGGGCGCACGAACGGGTTCTGGAGGTGCAGCGCGATCACCGCCACGAGGGCCACGGCGGCCACGCGCTGGGTGAGCCACGCCCACATCCCGAGCTTGGTGTCGCGCCAGCCCTCGGCCTTGAGCAACTGCCGCTTGAGCACGCGCCGCTCGGGCATCAGTGCGCCGCCGTCATGCCCCAGCGGAGCACGGTGCGCCGCTCGAGCCACTTGAAGAGCAGGTTCTCGACGACGAGGCCGATGATGATCACGGTGAGGAGCCCGGCGAAGACGAGGTCCGTGTTCATCTCCGGCAAGGTTCGCTCAATCCCCGACCTCCACGGCGGCGGGCGCGGCCGGCGCGCCGGACGGGCGGAGTCGGCTCAGGCGCACCGGTTCCGTCCACACCCGGGGGCCGGCCTTGTCCTCCGCGCGCACGTAGACGTTGTAGAGGTCGGGCGCGGGCGTGGGCAGATCGCTCCGGTGGTGCGAGCCCCGGCTCTCCGCGCGCTCGAGCGCGCTCCGCGCGATGAGCCAGGCCGCGGTCGCCTGGTTCCGGAGGTTCAACCAGTCCTGCCACGCCAGGTTGTACTCCCGCCCGCCCGGCACCGCCGCCTCCTCCGCGCGCCGGCCGATCTCCTCGATCTCGCCGAGCGCGATCTTCAGTCCCTCGCCGCTCCGGATCAGGCCGACGCGGTCCCACATCACGCCGCGGAGCCGCGACTGCAGATCGTAGACGCGCTCGCCTTGCCGCCGCTCGAGGGGGGCGAGGACGCGCCGCGCGGCGGCGTCCACCGCCGAGCGCGACACCCGCAGGCGGGGCCGTCCCGCCACCCAGTCGGCCATCACGTCGCCGGCGATGCCGCCGAAGACGGTGGACTCGGCGACGCCATTGCCGCCGAGGCGATTGGCTCCGTGCACGCCGCCCGTGTCCTCGCCCGCGGCGAACAGCCCTTCCAGATCGGTGTGGCAGGCGCTGTCGATCGCGATCCCGCCCATCATGAAGTGCGTGGTGGGTCCGACCTCCACGGGCGTCCGCGCCAGGTCATAGCCGAAGTCGCGGCAGCGCTTGACCATGCCGCGGAAGCTCCGCTCCACGACCTCGGCGCCGAGATGCGAGACGTCGATCCACACGCCGCCATGGGGCGTCCCCCGGCCCTCGATCACCTCGGTGAAGCAGGCGCGCGCGACGAGGTCGCGCGTCGAGCGCTCCATGCGCTTGGGGTCATAGCGCTCCATGAAGCGCTCGCCGCGCCCGTTGAGGAGCCGGCCGCCCGCGCCGCGCAGTCCCTCCTCGAGCAGGGCGCCCGTCATGAGCGAGTTCGGCACGATGAGCCCGGTCGGATGGAACTGCACCATCTCCATGTCGCGCAGCCGCAAGCCCGCGCGGAAGCCGATGGCGATGCCGTCCGCCGCCTTGTCCGCGGAGCACGCGATGACGCGGTACATCGTGGGCCCGCCCCCCATGGCGAGCAGCGTCGCCCGGCTCGACACCGCGACGAGCGCGCCGCGGCGGAGGTCGAGGAGCAGCGCGCCGCTCACGCGTCCGCCGTCGTCGCGCAGGAGATCGAGGGCCCGGTGCTCCTCGAAGGCGCTGATGGACGGCCGCCGCCACACCTGCTCGGTGAGGCGATTCATGATCTCGATGCCGGTGAGATCGCCCTTGTGGATCGTGCGGTCGTGGCGCTGGCCGGCGAAGGGCTTCTGGTGGACTTGCCCATTGGGGTGGCGGTCGAAGAAGCAGCCGTAGCGCGCCTCGAGCTCGAGCACGCGGCCGGGCGCCTCGTTCACGAGCGTCCACGCGAGCTCCTGATCGTTGATCCACGCGCCGCCCTCGAGGGTGTCGAGAAAGTGCGCGTCGATCGAGTCGGGCGGCGTCAGCACCGCGTTGTACCCGCCCTGGACCATCCTCGTGCATCCGGCCCGGCCGAGCAGGCCCTTGACCGCCACGCCGATCGCGAGGCTGGCGGAGCGGTCGGCCGCGTGCAGGGCGGCACAGAGCCCGGCGCCCCCGGCGCCCAGCACGAGGATGTCGGTCTCGACGCTGTCTATCGTGAGTGGATCGGTCATCGGCGGCTGCGGCCCGCTGTTCCGGTGTTCCAGTCTCGGCGAGCCGCGACCCGACTATAGCGTGCGGGACGGCGCCGGCGCAATTGACCGGCGGCGACAAACGGGCAGCGTCGCGGTCGAATTTCGTCAGTGACGGCGGCGCCCCCGAGCGCGCGACTCGCGGGCCGCACCGCCCCATCGAGGGTTCCACCGCCGCTTGTCGCGTCCCGCGTTGCTCGCCTTCGCCTGGCAGCAGCCCAGGACGCATGACACCATCGCGGCAGATCGTTCAGGAGCCTCCGACCAGGCCGCGCATGCCGTGCGCACCTACGAGCCGGGTCATGAGCTCCGCGCGGAACGTGATCGCCGACTCGCAGGTCACGGCGCCCTCGGACTACGACATCCGGGCCACCGCGAGCTCGACGGGCAATGTCTTCCCGCGCTTCTCCGTGACGTCCACCCTCGACTGCTCCGTCGACGCGAGCTCGAGCGTGCGCGTCAGCAACGGCAGCGGCGCCGCCCTGGCCTGCGGGAAGTAGGCGCGCCCGGCCAGCGTCCTCAGGGCGCCGCCAGCGCGGCGTCGAGCAAGGCCCGGCCGGGTCGGCTATCCCAGGGGCGGGTGCCCGTCGCCGCGCGCGAGCATCCGGCCGTCGCGGCCGATGAGCACGACGGTGGGCGTCGCCGTCACGCGATAGGCCGCGGCGACGGCGCCATTCCGGTCGAGCAGCACGGGCGGTGTGATGCCGCTTGGCCTTCGTCCAGGCCTCGACCTTGGCGGGATCTTCCTGGATGTCGATGGCGAGCACGGCGAACTTCTTGTCCTTCAGCTCCCGGTACACTTTCTCGATCGTCGAGGGCAACTCCCTCGTGCAGTGCGGTCACCAGCTCGCCCAGAAGTAGAGGAGCACGACCTGGCCCTTGAAATCGGCGAGCGAGAGCCGCTTGCCGTCGAGCGCGGACAGCGTGAAGGCCGGCGCGACCTGGCCGTCGAGCGGGTTCATCCGGAAGTCGATCGCCAGATCCTGAATCGTATCGGCCGCCCCCGCGGCGCCGCAGAAGAGGAGGCAGGCGACGGCGGCGGCCCATCCGATCGCGACCGCGGCTCTAGCCACGGCGCGCGCCCCCTCGCTCGGCCTCATGGTCGGATATACGCATAGCCCTTCTCCTGGAGCTCCATCGTGTATCTGACCGGCGCCCATGCTCAAGACTACTGCACCACGCGCACGCGAGGTCGAGGATCGATGCGCACACGCCCGAGCCCCCGCAGATGCGCGGCGACGACGTCGAAGGCGGGCGGCCCCGGCGCCTCGAGCCCCGGGCTCGCCCAGCTCGCCGTCTTGTAGCGCCGCTCGCGCGCCAGCGGCTTGCCGCCGACCTTGATCTCGCTGATCCGCCGGCCCATCCCCTGCCGCGGATCGATGACGTAGCTGAGCCCGCCGAGCCTCACCATGTCGCCGCCCTGCCGGTAGTACGGGTCGGGATGGAAGAGGTTGTCGGCCACGTCCTCCATGATGCGGTGGATCTCCGCCCCCGTCAGCTCGCGCGCCAGCGTATTCGGATACGTGATCCCGGTGTGCGCATAGACGTCCTCGAGGGTGATGACCTGCCCCGGCACGATGGTCACGCCCCAGCGGAAGCCGGGCGAGAAGGCGACCTCGGCGTCGCTCTGCTTGAGGAGGGCGTCGAGGACGATCTCGTCGAAGCTGCCGTTGAAGTTGCCGCGCCGGTACAGCAGGCTCTCCGACACCGCCAGGCGCTCGCCGAGCCGCGCCGCCCACGGCGCGCGGATCTCGCGGATCAGCCGCGCCATCTCCGCGTCCTCGGCGACGTAGTTCGACAAGACGGGCACGAGCTTGTAGCGGTGCGCCCGCACCCGGCCGCCCGCGACGTCGAGGTC
The DNA here is from genome assembly GCA_963840495.1 of uncultured Candidatus Rokubacteria bacterium. Classification (GTDB taxonomy): domain Bacteria; phylum Methylomirabilota; class Methylomirabilia; order Rokubacteriales; family CSP1-6; genus CAWIZN01. The sequence continues at coordinate 169,612 of CAWIZN010000044.1, read as the reverse complement.
GAGCCGGCTCAGGAACTTGCCGTGCGCGCCCGAGTTCACGACGAGCGTGCGGCCGACGGCGATCGGCGCCGGCAGCCCGTCGTGGGTATGCCCGCCCAGGATCACGTCGATGCCGCGCACGCGGCCGGCCATCTTCACGTCGGTCGACAGCCCGTTGTGGCTCAGGAGCACGACGACGTCGACCTTCTTGACGTCGCGCAGCTCGTCGACGAGCCGCTGCGCCTGCGCGTCCTGGATGCCGAACGTGAGCCCGGGAACGAAGCGCGCGGGGTGTGAGACCGGCACGTACGGGAAGGCCTGGCCGATCACGCCGACCGCCACGCCGCCCACGTGCTTGATCGTGTACGGCGCGAAGACCGGCTCGTCCCAGTTCAGCTCGCGCGCGTTGTGGCAGACGAAGTCGCCCTGGAACAGGCCGCGGCTGTCCTTGTCGCCGAACAGCTCCTTCACCCGCTCGAGCCCATGGGTGAACTCCCAGTGCGGCGTGAAGACCTCGACGCCGAGCTGGTTCATGACCCGCACCATGTCGAGGCCGCGCGTCCACAGCGCCGTCGCCGAGCCCTGGAGCGTGTCGCCGCCGTCGAGGAGGAGCGTCCGGCCCGGCCGCGCGTCCCGGACGCGCTTGACCAGCGTCGCCAGGTGCGCGTAGCCCCCCATCCGGCCGTAGCGCGCGGCGAGCGCCTCGAAGTCCAGGTGGCACAGCGCATACGCTTCGGCCGTTCCGCGGGGGATCCCATAGGCGCGCAGGAGCGCCTCGCCCGTCAGGAACGGCGGCTTGCCCGCCTCGTCGCCCACCCCGATCAGCGTATCCGGCTCTCGGTAGTAGACGGGGTTGAGCGTGGCGTGCGCATCGGTCATGTGGAGCAGGGTGACGTTGCCGAGATCCTGGAAGTCGAGCAGGCGCTCCGGCTCGAGCTGCTGCGCCAGCGCGCGCGGGGTGAGCGCGCCGAGCCCGCCGGCCACGGCGATCAGCGTGAGGAAGTCGCGGCGCGTGACGTCCACGGGGCTACAGCCTCTTCTCGCGGAAGAGCACCCGGCCCGCCTGCGGCTCGTACCGGCCATCCCCGAACCCGAGGCGGCCATAGAGCGCCAGGGCGGGCTGGTTGTGCTCCTGCACCTCGAGGGTGAGCTTCGAGCACCCGAGCGCGCGCGCCTTGTCCTCGACGGCTTCGAGGAGGCGGCGGCCGAGACCGCGCCGCTGATGCGTCGCCGCCACGTGCAGGTCGTGGATATTGATCACCGGGCGCGCGGAAAACGTCGAGAACCCGACGAAGCACGTGGCGATGCCGACGGGCCGGTCCTCATCGAACGCGAGGAAGACGAGGGTGGTCGGATGGGCGCTGAGCCTGTCCATCAGGACCCGCACCACGTCGTCCGGAAGATCGCGCCCATTGCCCATCGGATCGCGCGCATAGGCCCGCGTCATCTCGAGCACGGCCGCCCGATGGACGGGGTCACCCAGATCGGCCTCGACGACGCGGCAGGAGTCCACGGGCCTTCGGGCCCCATCCTCGATCAGCGCCGCGCGCTCCCACAAAACATCCCGTCGCAGCGCGTCCGACAGCCTCACCGCGCGGCGCCGGTCGGCGCAGCGGGAGTCGCGCGGGCCATGTCTGGGCCCCGAAGCGACACAGGTCCGTGGCCGTCCGACGGCAGCCGGCCGCGACTCTGCGTGGCCGGCGGCGAGGGCGCCAACGAAGCAGATGGGCCTTTTCAGCATCGCTGCTAGTGCCGGATCCCCGGCACGCTCAGCGGCTTGCCCACGTCGAACGACGCCAGGTAGAGCTCGAGCTCCGCGTACTCGACGGCATCCGCCGCGAGCATGTTCGTGCCGAGCGGCGTCATGCACCACTGCATGCGCTTGCGCATGTCCCACACGTCGGCCTGGCTGGTGCGCCAGGTCGGGAAGTGCCGCGTGAGCCCCACCTCGACATTGGCGAGGAGCCGCCCGCCGAGGAACTTGTCGGCGCCCTTGCCGCCCTCCGTCGTGTGGCAGTCGGCGCACGCGTGGTTGCGCTGGCCGACGCGCCGGTAGAACGAGCGCTTGCCGCGCTCGAGGGCGGCGGCGTGTCTCCGGCGCGGCGAGGTCGAGCGCCAGCGGCATGCCGTTCGAGGCCATCTTGACGAGCACGGTCAGGTCGAGATTGGCCGCGCTCTCGACGGGCAGCGCCGTCCCCGTGGTCTCGGGACCGTGCACGGCGAGGAAGTCCTCGATCGCCATCACGCGCCGATACGGGGCCACGTACCGGGGATAGCGGGTCGCCACGCCCTTCATCGCCGCCGCGGGCCCGCCCGCGTGGCAGTCGGCGCAGGCCTTGCCCGCCGGCCCCTTCGTCGCCCAGAGGTCGGCGGCGTCCTCGGCGCGGCCCACTGCCGGATTGTTCGTGGGGTCGAGGTTGTCGCCGAAGCCGACCGGCCTCGGCCGAGTGGCCGGATTGCGCTCCGGGTTCGTCTCCGGCGGGCAGCGGGCTCTTCTGCGTCTTCAGAAAGGCCACCACGTGAACGATGTCCTCCGGCTTCAGCACGCCGTCCGTGCCCCACGGCGGCATCAGGCTCTGGGGAAAGAGGTGCCGCGGGTCGTAGATCATGTCGAAGACGTATTGATCCCCCAGGTTCCGGTCGCCATACGCCGAGAGATCCGGCCCGACGCTGCCCGCCGGCCAGACGTCCTCGCCCTGGATCAGGTGACAGCCGGTGCACGGCCCCAGATTGCGGTCGAGGAAGAGCCGTCGCCCCTTCGCGGCATCGCCCGGACCCGCGGGCATGACGGCCTTGGCGGGGGCGGGCTCGGGGCGCTGGTCGTCATAGGCATAGGTGCGAAACCGGCCGAAGTCCTCGGTGCTCCACCCGCGATAGCGCACGGCCTGGCGGCGGCCGTCCGGCCGGGTCGTCACGTCTCCCCGGGCCTCGACAAGCGCGCGCGAGACCCAGGGAGCCGGCGGCAGCCCGAAGGTGGGCGACCGGGCCGGCGCCACGGCGTCCCCCTGGGCGCAGCCGGCCGTCACCAGCGCGGCGGCGATGATCCACGCGCTCCGGAACGCCGCGATGCGTCGGAGCCGCCATCTCAGGAGAACTTGATGTCGGCCGTACCCTCGTACTTGCCGCCGTGCGTGTCGAGGAAGGTGACCTTGAGCTGGCCGGGCTCCGTCGCCCGCACCGCGAAGGAGAAGAAGGGGTTCTCGCTCACCGACTGGGAGGTCTCGAACTGGGCGATCTCCCGGCCGAGGTAGGTCACGATGACGCGGTTGATGAACAGGTAGTTCTTGTCGACGGGCTTGCCGTCCTTGCGCTCGACGATCTCCATCGGGTGCATGACGAGCACGCGGACCTTGATGACCTCGCCCGCCTTGATGCTCGACGGGATCCGGATGCGGACGCGTCCGATATCGGCCATGGTCAGGCGCCCCCTACCCGCCGCATCCGCCGACGGTGACCTTGACCTCGCGCTTGGCGGCGAGGAGGGTGCCGTCGCTCATCTCGGCCACCGCGCGCACGTCCGTGCTCTCGCCGAGGCGCAGGTTGGTCCCGACATAGGCGAGCCCCGTGGCGGGCGTCAGGTTGAACTTGGCGTTCAGCGGCCGGCGATTCTTGTCCGCGATGATGTAGATGCTCTTGACGTAGCTCTGGGGCGTCTGCGGCGACGTCACCTCCACCGCCACGGGCACCACCGCCCCGTTCTCGGCGATGAGCGGCAGGTCGAGCTTGATGACGGACGCGCCGTCCTTGATCGGCCGTCCGGCGAAGAGGCGCTTCACGGTCGCGTCCACCCCTTCCTCCGGTCCCAGGCTCGCGAGGTTCCCCTGGGCGAGGGCGGGGCGCGGTCCGGGGGCGAGCATGGCCGCGAGCCCTGACGCGCCGAGCCATCCGAGCGCGCGGAGCGCCGCGCGGCGAGTGATCGATGTGGTCATTGTGATGTCCTCCTGTGCGCGGGGGTATTGTACCGCCTGTCGAACGACCGAACGTGATTGCCGGGAACGGGCTTGTCCTTGATAATGAGCCCGCCATGAAGCTGGTCGTCGACGATCGGCCGGTCGAGCTCGACCCCGGCGCCACCATGCTGGATCAGGAGAGAGACGCCCCATGATGTCGGATCTCGAGATCGCGCAGCGCGCGCGCATGAAGCCCATCGCGGAGATCGCCGCCGGCCTCGGCATCGAGGAGGACGAGCTCGAGCTGTACGGCAAGCACAAGGCCAAGGTCGCGCTGTCGCTCATGAAGCGGCTCGCGGGCCGCCCGAACGGCAAGTACATCGACGTGACGGCCATCACGCCGACGCCGCTCGGCGAGGGCAAGACGACGACGACCATCGGGCTGTCGATGGCGCTCAACCGCGTGGGCGCGCGGACCATCGCGGCCATCCGCCAGCCGTCGCTCGGGCCGGTCTTCGGCATCAAGGGCGGCGCGGCGGGCGGCGGCTATGCGCAGGTGGTCCCGATGGAGGACTTCAACCTCCACCTGACGGGCGACGTCCACGCGATCTCGCTCGCCCACAACCTGCTCGCCGCGATGATCGACAACTCGATCACCCACGGCAACAAGCTGCGGCATCGACCCGCTGTCCGATCACCTGGCCGCGCGTCGTCGACGTGAGCGACCGCGCGCTGCGCAAGGTCGTGATCGGCCTCGGCGGGCGCGAGAACGGCCAGCCGCGCGAGACGGGCTTCGACATCGCGGTGGCGTCGGAGGTCATGGCGATCCTCGGCCTCACCACGAGCCTCAAGGACCTCCGCCAGCGCCTCGGGCGCATCGTGATCGGCCTCGACCAGGACGGCCAGGCCGTCACCGCCGAGCAGCTCGGCACCGCGGGGGCCATGGCGGTGCTGCTGCGGGACGCCATCAAGCCGACGCTGCTGCAGACGGTGGAGAACACGCCGGTCTTCGTGCACGCCGGGCCCTTCGCGAACATCGCGCACGGCAATAGCTCGATCGTCGCCGACCTGATGGGCCTCAAGATGGCCGACTGCGTGGTGACGGAGAGCGGCTTCGGCGCCGACATGGGCATGGAGAAGTTCATGAACATCAAGTGCCGCGCCTCCGGCCTGGTGCCGGACGCCGTGGTGATGGTGTGCACGGTGCGGGCGCTCAAGATGCACAGCGGCCGCTATCGCGTCGTGGCGGGCCGCCCGCTCGACCCCGGGCTCATCCGCGAGGATCTCAAGGCGGTCGAGGACGGCTGCGCGAACCTCGACAAGCAGATCGAGAACGCGCGCTCGTTCGGCGTGCCCGTGGTCGTCGCCATCAATCCTTCGCCACCGACACCGCGGCCGAGGTCGAGGTGATCCGCCGGCGCTCGATCGCCGCGGGCGCCGAGGGCGCCCATGTCTCCGAGGTCTGGGGCAAGGGCGGCGCGGGCGGCGAGGAGCTGGCGCGCGCCGTCCTCGCCGCGGCCGAGAAGCCCAAGCAGCTTCCGCTTCACCTACGAGGTCGACTGGCCGATCAAGCGAGAAGATCGAGGCCATCGCGACCCAGATCTACGGCGCCGACGGCGTCGACTACCTGCCCGCTGGCCGACCAGCAGATCGCGAAGTACACCGAGCTCGGCTTCGGCGACCTGCCCATCTGCATGGCCAAGACGCATCTGTCGATCTCGCACGACGCCGCGCTCAAGGGGCGGCCGACGGATTTCCGCGTGCCGATCCGCGAGGTCCGCGCCTCGATGGGCGCGGGCTTTCTCTATCCCCTGCTCGGCGAGATGCGGACGATGCCGGGGCTGCCGTCCGAGCCCAATACGTGGAAGATCGACATCGACGACGACGGCAATGTCGTCGGGCTCTTCTGAGGTGAGCGGGGCGGTTGCGGTGATCTCGACGGCGGGGGCGTCGAGGACGACACCAGTCGAGCGCTATCTCGCGGACCTCGCGAGCGCCGCGCCCGCCCCGGGTGGAGGCAGCGCCGCCGCGCTCGCCGCGGCCCTCGGCGCCGCCCTCGTGGCCATGACCTGCCGGGTCACCGACAAGCACGCCGGCGCCGCGCCTTCGGTCCGCCCGCTCGGCGAGCTCGCCGGGGAGGCGGACGGCCTGCGCCGTCGCCTCACCGCATTGGCCAATGACGACGCGCGCGCCTATTCGGACGTGATCGCGGCCCGCCGACTGCCCGACCCCGAGCGGGGGCCGGCCGTGCAGGACGCGCTCGAGCGCGCGACCGAGGTGCCGGCGCGCGTGGCCGCCGAGAGCCGCAACGTGCTCGCCCTGTGCGAGCGGATCGCGCCATGCGCGCGCGCCAGCACCCTCAGCGACCTGGGCGTGGCGGCCATCCTGGCCCACGGCGCCCTGCGGGCCGCCGCGCTCACCGCCCGGATGAACCTCGCCGGCATCGCCGACGGCGACTTCACCGGCGAGACGACCCGCCGGCTCGACGCCCTCGTCGCCGAGGGCATGATGCTCGCCGAGCGGATCGAGACGGCGCTGGCCGCGCGCGGCGCTCACGCGTCCTCGTGATCGCCTCGCCGGGCGCGATCGCCTTCGAGCTGGGGCCGCTCACCGTGCGGTGGTACGGCATCCTCATGGCGACGTCCATCGGCGTCGGCTTCTGGCTGGCCCATCGACAGGCCCAGAAGGAGGGGCTCCCCGCCGACGACATCCTGCGCGTGGCGCAGTGGGCGGTCATCGCGGGGCTCATCGGGGCGCGCCTCTACGAGGTCGCGTTCAACTGGGACTACTACGGCCGCTATCCGTGGAAGATCCCCGCCGTCTGGGAAGGCGGCCTCGCGATGCACGGCGGCATCATCGTCGGCTTCCTCACGGGCGTGGCGCTGGCCATCCACTGGCGCGTCCCCGTCTTGCCGAGCCTCGACGTCGCCGCGCCGAGCGTGATCCTGGGCCAGGCCATCGGGCGCTGGGGCAACTTCTTCAACGAGGAGGCCTTCGGCCGGCCCACCGATCTGCCGTGGAAGCTCTACATCTCGCCGCCGCACCGGCCGCCCGAGTACGCGAATGCCGAGTACTTCCACCCGACGTTCCTGTACGAGTCCGCTCTGGAACCTCGCCGTCTTCTTCGCCCTCGTGGGCTGGCTCCGGCCGCGCTATCGCGACCAGCCCGGCGCGCTCTTCTTCTGGTATATCGGCCTCTACTCGGTGGGCCGCTTCGCCATCGAGAGCCTGCGCCTGGACAGCTTCTGGGTCGCGGGCTTCCGCGTCGCCCAGCTCGCGAGCCTCGCCGGCATCGCCGTGGCGATCATCGGCCTCGCCTGGACTCGGCGGCGGGCCACCGCCTCCCCCGCGGGTGAGACGCTCGCCTCCTGATCCATTCGGCCTGACCAGGCGGCCGCGGCTCACCTGGCCATTCGGCGGATGCCCGCGGCCCTTCGCCTCATGCATGCTGGATCACACTTCACCGCATGAGGAGGACCTCAAATGGAGACGCTGCTCTCGCTCTCGAATGATCTGGCCGGCGCCGTGGAGCGCACCGCCCCCGCCATCGTCACCGTGCACGCCCGCCGCCGGCTGCCGTCCACCGGCATCCACTGGCGCCCGGGCGTCATCGTCACCGCGGACCACACCGTGAGGGCCGAGGAGGACATCACCGTCACGACGCCGGACGGCCGCGCGCTGCCCGCCGTGCTCGCCGGGCGCGATCCCGGAACCGACCTCGCCGTGCTCACCGTGAAGGACGCGGGATCGGCCACCGCCGCGCTCGGCGATGACGCCGCGCTCAAGGTCGGCCATCTGGTGCTGGCGCTCGGCTATGGCCCGCGCGTGAGCTGGGGCGTGATCGGCGCGCTCGGCCCGCGCTGGCGGAGCTGGCGAGGCGGCGAGATCGAGCGGCTGGTGCGCCTGGACCTCACCCTCTATCCGGGGTTCTCGGGAGGCCCGCTCGTGGACGCGGCCGGGCGCGTGGTGGGCCTGAACACCTCCGGCCTCGCCCGCGACGCCCGGCTCGCGGTGCCGGCGACGACGGTGACGCGCGTCGCCGACGAGCTCCTGCGCACCGGGCACGTCTCGCGTGGCTACCTGGGACTGGGCATGCAGCCCGTCCCGCTGCCCGAGCCCCTGCGCCGTCAGCTCGGCCTGACCCGCGAGACCGGCCTCATCGTCGTGACGGTGGAGCCCGACGGACCCGCCGCGCGCGCGGGCGTCTTGCTCGGCGACGTGCTGGTGGCGCTCGATGGCGCGCCCGTCAGCGACCTCGACGACGTCCAGGCGCGACTCGGCTCCGACCGCATCGGCGTCGCCATCCCCGCGGTCCTGGTCAGGGCGGGTGCGCGGACCGAGCTGTCCATCACCGTCGGCGCGCAGCCCCGCCGGCGCGCCTGAGCCATGACGCCGGCGCGAACGGGCAGGCGGCGCCGAGCCGCGACGCGCGGCGGATCCCGGCGGCCCGGTCGGAAACGCGATGACCGCCGTCGCGGCGTGATCACCGTGCTGGTGGCGGCCAGGCGCGCCGCCGCGCGCGCCCGGCTCGAAGCCCTGGTGGCCGGCTCGCGCGCGGCTCAGGCTCATCGCGGCGCCGCCGGGCATGCCGCTCGGCGAGCAGGTCCGCACCTTGCGCCCCGACGTGGTGCTCGTGGATCTCGACGGCGAGCGGATCGACACCGCGCTGCACGGTCTGAGATCCGCCCGCGCCGGCGTCATCGTGCTCGACGACGATCCGCGGCGGGTGCTCGTCGATGAGCCGGCGGTGCGCGGCCTCCTGCGGGGCGTGCTGCCGCGGGACGCGAGCAGCGGGCGAGATCCTCGCCGCCATCCGAGGCCGTGGCCGCGGGCCTCGTGGCGCTCCACCCGGAGGCGCTCGACGCGCTCCGCCGGCGCGGGCCGGCGCGCGCGGCGTCCGACCCGGCTCAGCCCCTGACCGCGCGCGAGCTCGAGGTGCTGGGCATGCTCGCCGAGGGACTCGGCAACAAGGCGATCGCCTCGCGGCTCGCGATCTCGAGCCACACGGCCAAGTTCCACGTGGCCGCGATCATGGGCAAGCTCGGCGCGCGGCAGCCGCACCGAGGCGGTGGCGCCTCGGCATGCGGCGCGGGCTCGTGGCGATCTGACTGGCTCAGTGCCAGAGCACGTCCGCCCAGACGCGGATGGAGACGACGGCGATGAGGGCCCCGAGCACGACGCGGAGCACCGTGATGGGGGCTCGGTGACTGACCTTGGCGCCGAGCGGCGCGCCGGTCAGCGATCCCGCGATGACGGCGAGCGCCGGCCCGAGCGGGATCTGGCCGGTGATCGCCTTGCCGAGAAAGCCCGTGAGCGCGGAGGCGGTAATCATCGCGAGGGACGTGCCGATGCTCACGCGCACGGGGACCCGCAGAATGGCGATCAGCACGGGGACGAGGAGGAAGGCGCCGCCCGCGCCGACCAGGCCCGACGCGAGGCCGATCAGGCCCGGCCAGGTCACCGCGGTCGCGCGGTTGAACGGCACGTGCGTCCCGTCGCCGGCCGCCGCACCGTGCTGGGGCGGGGCGGACGAACATGAGCGGCAGGGCCACCGACGTCATCACCGCGAAGATGGTCAGGAGGCCGCGGCCGCTCACGTAGCGCGAGCCGATCGCGCCGATCAGGGATCCCGTGGCCATGGCCGCGCCGCCCGCGACGGCAAGCCGCCGGTGGACCATGGCGCCGCGCCCGTGCGTGATGGCGCCGACCGCCGAGGCGGCGAGCACCTGGGCCATGGTGATGCCCGCGACGTGCTTGATGTCGAGGCTGCCGACCCCGAGGACCGGGGGCACGTAGTAGAGGAGAGGGACCATCACGATCGCGCCGCCGACACCGACGAGGCCGGAGACGAAGGCCCCGACGAACCCGAGCACGATCAGGGTGACCGCGAAGGCCAGCGTCACGGCGTCGGGCGAGACGAGGCGCGCCGGCCTGCGGGCGCGCTACCGGAGGCTCGAGTAGTAGGCGGCGAGGTCCGTGAACGTCTCGTCGGGAATGGTCAGCATCAGCGCCTTCACCGCCTTGAGGGCGGGGTCCCCCGGATTGCGCTTGTCCTGCTTGAAGAGCAGCATCTGCTCCCGCAGGAAGCCCGGGGGCTGGCCGGCGAGGCTCGGGCTCTGCATGGCGGCATTGCCCTTGCCGTCCGGCCCGTGGCAGGTCGCACACTGGGCGGCGGCGGCGCGGCCGCGCGCCACGGCGGCGGCGTCGACGGCGATCGGCGTGGGCTGCATCTTCTGCTCGCCGAAGTAGCGCGCGACCTCGTCCACGCCGAGCACGAGCACCATCTTGGCGTAGGGCTCCATCTCGGGCGAGGGCCGCTTGCCCCCGGCATAGGCCTCGATCTGCTTCTTGAAGTACGCCGGGCTCATGCCCGCGATGATCGGCATGAAGTCGGACCGGCTATTGCCGGCGGCGCCGTGGCACGCCGAGCACGTGAGCGACTTGGCGAAGCCCGGATCATCGAGCGGCCCCGCCGACGCCGTGCCGGCAAGCGCGCCGCAAGCAAGCCCGATGGTGACGGCAATGAAGCGCTTCATCGCTGGCATCAATGTCCTTTCGATGATCTAGGAGCCTGTCGGAGAAACCCGGCTAGAGCGATGAGAAGGGTCCAGCTGCGAGGCGGCGCCCGAAGGCCGAGCACGGCGAGGCGTACTCGTCTGTACGTTGAGCCGGCGGTCGAGGGCGCCAACGAAGCAGATGGGCCCTTATCATCGCTCTAGCCGAGCACGTCGTTCCAGATGCTCTGGGCCCAGCCGAGTGAGCGCTGGGCCACGCCCACGCTCTGCGCGGGGGTGAGCTTCTGCTCGATCTGGACCACCTTGCCGTTCTCGATCTTGTACGAGTTGACGACGGCGATGGCCTCGCGGTCGCTCACCCAGCTATAGCAGGTATTGCCCGGCGGGATCGGCTGCACCGGCTTGCCGGCGAGGAGCTGGACCACGGCGCTCGCGCAGATCTTGCCCATGGCATTGGCCACGTTGCCGGACTTGGGCACGGGCAGCCCCGTGGTCGAGTCGCCGATCACGTGGACCCCCTTCTGCTTCACCGACTCGTACGTGACCTGGTCCACCTCGCACCAGCGCTTGTCCGCGCCGACGAGGTCGGCCTGGACCGCGATGCCGCCGGCGCGCTGGGGCGGGATCAGGTTGAGCACGTCGTACTTCACCGTGTCGAACTCGGTCCGCACCGTGCGCGCGCCCGGGTCGACGGCGATGACCTTGTTGGACGCGCGGTAGTCGAGATTGGGGTAGGCCTTCCACGCCTCGCGGAAGAGCGCCGCCTTCGAGACGACGTTCTGGTTGGCGTCGAGCACGATGATCTTGGCGCGCGGCTTCTTGGTCTTGAGGTACCAGGCCACCTGGCAGATGCGCTCGTAGGGGCCGGGCGGGCAGCGGTACGCGACGGGGGGCACGGTGAGCACGAAGACGCCGCCGTCGGACATGGCCGCGATCTGCCTGGCCAGCTCGACGGTCTGCGGCCCCGCCTTCCAGGCGTGGAGCACCTTGTCCTGGTTCTGGGCGAGCCCCTCGACCTGATCCCACTGGAAGTCGACCCCCGGGGACACGATGAGCCGGTCGTACTCGAGGTAGCCGTCGCCGACGCGCACGCGCTTTCCGTCGGACTCGATGGCGGAGGCGCTGTCGTGGATGATCTTGACGCCGTGCCGGGCGAGGCCGTCGTACTTGAGCGTGATGCTCTCCATCGTCCGGAGCCCGCTCAGCACGAGGTTGCTGAACGGACAGGAGATGAACTCGCGGTTCGGCTCGAGCATGACCACCTCGATGCCCGGGTCCTCGAGGCGCACGTACTTGGCCGCGGTGGCCCCGCCCCAGCCGCCGCCGATGACCACCACGCGCCGGGTCGTCTTGGGCATGAAGTTGCCCTTCACGCCGCTCGCGCACGCGCCCAGTCCCGCGACGGACGCGGCGGCGAGGCCGAGGCCGGTGCCCGAGCGCTTCAAGAAGTCCCTGCGCGTGAACCGGTTCATCGGCTCCTCCCCCTGGGCGCGCATCGATGTGCGCGCGCGTCGATCGTAGAGCATGGCGGCGGGAGCGACCAGCGAATTCGCCGCGGGCATGGGTCGGTCGAGAGAGCCCAGATCGCCTGCTTGACGCGGGCGAGCACGTCCGCCGTCGCTGCCCGCCAGGTCGACCGGCGCGGGCATCGGGGGCGGCGGGTTCTTGATGCCGCAGCCGGTGAAGATCATCATCACGCGGGTGTCCGCGGCGACCACCCCCGCGTCCTTCATCTGGATCAGCGCGGCGACGTTGGCGGCGCCCTCGGGCGAGGTCCAGATGCCCTCGAGGCGCGCGAGGAGCCGCTGGGCGTCGACGATCTCACGCTCGCTGACGGCTCGGCCGTGGCCGCCGGTGTCGCGGAGGATCTTGAGCATCTGCCGGCCGGCGAAGGGCCCGGGCACGCGCAGGCCCGGCGCATCGGTGACCGCGTTCTCCCACATCGTCGTGACGTCCGCCCCGTCCGTCCAGGCCTTGACCACGGGCGCGCACCCCTCGGCCTGGACGGCGACGAAGGCCGGCTGCCTGGCCTTGATCCACCCGAGCGCGGCCAGCTCGTCGTACGCCTTCCAGATGCCGACGAGGCCGGTGCCGCCCCCCGTCGGGTAGATCAGCATGTCGGGCGTCTCCCAGCCGAGCTGCTCCGCCAGCTCGAGCCCCATCGTCTTCTTGCCCTCGAGGCGATACGGCTCCTTCAGCGTGGCGAGGTCGAACCAGCCGATGCGCGGCGCGATCCCCGCGATCAGCTTGCCCGCGGTGGCGATGGTCCCGTCGACGGTGAAGACGTGGGCGCCCGCGAGCAGCGCCTCGGCGATCGCGGCCTCGGTGGTGGCGCGCGGGACCACGACCGCCACGGGCAGGCCGGCGCGCGCGCCGTAGACCGCCGCCGCCCCGCCGGCATTGCCCGCCGAGGGGATCATCAGGCCCTTGACCCCGAGCCCGCGCGCCTTGGTCACGGCCATGCCGAGCCCGCGCGCCTTGAAGGAGCCCGTCGGATTCTGGCCCTCGTCCTTGGCCCAGAGATGCGCGAGGCCGAGATGCGCGGCGAGGCGGGGCAGCGTCAGGAGCGGCGTGCCGCCCTCGCCGAGGAAGACGGGCTCTTCGCCGGGATCGAGCGGCACGAGCTCGCGGAAGCGGTACATGCCGGGCTCCCGCTGCCGGAGGGCGTCCCGGGTGACGGCGGCGGCGACGCGGGGAAGGTCATAGCGCACGGCGAGCATCTGGCCGCACCGTTCGCAGACGGTGAGGAGCCGCCCCGCCTCGTGGCGGTGGCCGCAGACCGTGCACTCGATGTGGGTGACGAAGCTCGTCGAGCTAATGCGCCTTCTCCTTCTCGGCCTTGGCCGCGCTCACCACCTTGTCGGCGAGGTGGGCGGGCACTTCCTCGTAATGGGAGAACTCCATGGAGTAGCCGCCGCGGCCCCCCGTCATCGACCGCAGGCTCGACTCGTAGGTGAGCATCTCCGACATCGGCACCTGCGCGCGCACGGACACGACCTCGCCCTCGGGCTCCATGCCCACGATGCGCCCGCGGCGGCCGTTGACGTCGCCGATGACGTCGCCCGCATGGTCGGACGGCGCCGAGATCTCGACGTTCATGATCGGCTCGAGCAGACACGGCCGCGCCTCCATGAAGCCCTTCTGCAGCCCCATCGACGCGGCGATCTGAAACGCCATGTCGGACGAGTCCACGTCGTGGTACGAGCCGTCATAGAGCGTGACCCGGAGGTCGACGACGGGGTACCCGGCGAGGATGCCGCGCTTCATGCAGTCGCGCACGCCCTTTTCCACCGAGGGGATGAAGTTGCGCGGGATGGCGCCGCCGAAGATGTCGTCCACGAACTCGAAGCCGCCGCCCCGCGCGAGCGGCTCGATCTTGAGCCACGTGTCGCCGTACTGGCCGCGCCCGCCCGTCTGCTTCTTGTACTTGCCCTGCACCTCCGCGCGCCCCTTCACCGTTTCCTTGTAGGGAATGCGCGGCGGCAGGAGCGACACGTCCACGTTGTACTTGCGCTTCATCCGCTCCACCACGACCTCGACGTGGAGCTGGCCGATGCCCGAGACGAGGAGCTGCTTGGTCTCCGGGTCGAAGTGGTGGTGCAGCGTCGGATCCTCTTCCGCCATGCGGTGGAGCGCCGTCGAGATCTTGTCCTCGTCGCCGCGGGTCTTCGGCTGGATGGCGAAGGAGATGGCGGGCTCCGGGAACGAGATGCCGGGCAGGATCACCGGATTGGCCTCGTCCGAGAGCGTGTCGCCCGTGAGCGTGTCCTTGAGCTTGGCCACGACGCCGATCTCGCCGGGGCCGAGCGCCTCGACGGGCTTCTGCGTCTTGCCCATGAGCCAGCCGAGATGGCCGATGCGCTCCTTGGCGTCGCGCGTGGTGTTGAGCACCTGGCTGTCCGACCGGAAGGTGCCCGAGTACACGCGGAAGAGCGAGAGCTTGCCGACATGGGGGTCCGTGATCGTCTTGAACACGAGCGCGGAGAGCGGCGCCTTCGGGTCGGGCGCGCGCGTGACGGGCGTCTTCGTCCGCGGATCGACGCCCTCCACCGGGCCCTGGTCGGCGGGTGACGGGAACTCCTTCAGGATCAGCTCGAGGAGCGGCAGCACGCCGATGCCGCGCGCGGCCGAGGCGGCGAGCACGGGCACGATGGCGCCGTTCAGCACCGCCTTGCGCAGGGCGTCCAGCATCTCGGCCTCGCCGATCGAGCCCTCTTCGAGATACTTCGCGAGGAGATCGTCGTCGGTCTCGGCGGCGGCCTCCGCGAGCTTCTCTCGATAGGACTTGACCGTGTCCATCACCTCGCCCGGGATCTCGGTTTCCGTGACCTTGCCGTCCGTGGTGATGAGGGCTTTCATGGCGATCAGATCGACGACGCCGGTGAAGCCGGCCTCGCTGCCGATCGGCACCTGGAACGGCGCGAGCCGCCCCTTGAGGCGCTTCTGCAGCGACTCGAGGGTGCGGGTGAAGTCGGCCCGCTCGCGGTCGAGGCGGTTGATGACGATCACGCGCGGCAGCCCGTACTCGTTGGCGAACTTCCAGACCTTCTCCGTCTGCACCTGCACGCCCGCCACCGCATCGACCACCACGACGGCGGCGCTCGCCACGCGGAGCCCGGCGCGGGCGTCGGCGACGAAATCACCGTACCCGGGCGTGTCGATCAGGTTGAGGCGATGGCCCTTGTAGTCGCAGAAGGCCACCGCGGTGTTCAGGGAGATCTTGCGCTTGATCTCGTCGGGATCGAAATCGGTGGCGGTGGTGCCGTCGTCGACCTTGCCGAGGCGCGTGGTCGCGCCCGCGGCCAGGAGAATCGACTCGACGAGCGACGTCTTGCCCACCCCGCCGTGACCCACGATCGCGACGTTGCGAATCTTGGCGATGTCCTGAGCCATGCCTGCCCCTCCTTGATCCGACTTGCGGAGAAAACGGCGAACGCAGGAAGACGGATGATGTGCGCCGATGCTACCACAGCGCGACGGGGCCTTCCAGGGGCCGCCGTGGATCGGAAGGACTGTGCGGCGAGACGGCGCCGCGGCCGGCGACTACGGTCGGACGACCTTGCTCGCGAGGATGCCGATGCCCTCGACCTCGGCCTCGATGCGGTCGCCGGCGCGGAGGAAGTTGCCGGTGGCCGCGCCCACGCCCTCGGGGGTGCCGGTGGCGATGATGTCGCCCGGCAGGAGCGTCATGCCCTGGGAGAGCACCTCGATGCACTGGGCCACGGGGAAGATCATCTTCGCGGTATGGCTCGACTGCCGCGTCTGACCGTTCACCCGAAGCGAGATGGCGAGCGCCTGCGGGTCGGGGATCTCGTCGGCCGTCACGAGCATCGGCCCCATCGGGCAAAAGGTGTCGAGCGACTTGCCCTTGAACCACTGGTTGTGGCGCTTCTGCAGATCGCGCGCCGTCACGTCGTTGATGATGGTGTAGCCGAAGACGTGGCGGAGGGCCTCGGCCCGGGGAATGTCCCGGCCGCCCGTGCCGATCACGACCGCGAGCTCGACCTCGTAGTCCAGCTCCTTGGTGATGGCGTGGTGGACGACGTCGTCGCCGGGGCCCACCACCGCGGTGCCCGGCTTGGTGAAGTAGACCGGGTGGTCCGGAGCGGCGGCGCCGCGCTCGGCGGCATGGTCCGCGTAGTTGCGGCCGAGACAGAAGACATTGCGCGCCGGCGAGGGAATGGGCGCGAGCAGGCGCACCCGCTTGAGCGGATAGGCCAGCCGCCGCGTCGCCAGCTCTTCGATGGCCTGCTGATCGACGAGGCCCTTGCCGTGTTCCCAGACTTCGCGGACCGAGGCCCACGTCGCCTCGCCGCCCTGGATCACCTCGAGCAGGCTGCGGGGAAAGCCGCCGCGTCCCCGCCTCAGCGTCCCCCGCTGGGTGGCCTGATCCTTGTAGAGCCCACCCAGGTCGAGTACACGCTCGTGCCAGACGGCGCCCAGCTTCGGCTCTCCACGACCGCGGCGGAAGGTGACGAGCTGCATGGCGAGCCTATTCCTCCTTGAACGCGGGCAGCCCGCTCCGGGCCGGGATGGCCTTGCCGGCCCGGCGCGCGATGTCCTCGAGCTCGCGGGGCAAGCCGAAGCGCACGTCCTCCTCGACCACGCGGACCTCGCGCACCCGGGCGCCATGCCGGCGGCGGAGCTCTTCGACGACGTCCGACACGAGAAACTCCGGCGTCGACGCGCCCGCGGTGACGCCCACGCGCGCGGCATCCGCCAGCCATTCGGCGCGGATGTCGTTCTTGTCGGCGATCAGGTAGGACGGCGTGCCCATGACCCGGGACACCTCCACGAGGCGGTTGGCATTCGAGCTATTGGCGGCGCCGATCACGAGCAGGACGTCCACCTCGCCCGCGACGGTCTTGACGGCGGCCTGGCGGTTCTGCGTGGCATAGCAGATGTCGTCCTTGGACGGGACCGACGATCTTCGGGAAGCGCCGGCGCAGCGCCTCGATGCAATCGCGGGTGTCGTCCACCGACAGGGTGGTCTGCGTCAGGTACGCGACCTTGTCGGGGTCGGGAACCGCGAGGCGATCCACGTCCTCCGGATGCGCGATCAGGAACATGCGGTCCGGCGCCTCCCCCATCGTCCCCACCACCTCGTCGTGGTCGGCGTGGCCGACGAGGATGATCGAGTAGCCCTCGCGCGCGTAGCGGATGGCCTCGAGATGCACCTTGGTGACGAGCGGACACGTCGCGTCGATGACCCGCAAGCCGCGCCGCTGCGCCTCGTCGCGCACCGCGGGAGAGATCCCGTGCGCGCTGAAAATGACGGTGGCGTCGTCGGGCACCTCGGTGAGCTCGTCGACGAAGTGCGCGCCCTTGGCGCGAAGCGCCTCGACCACGTGGCGATTGTGGACGATCTCCTTGCGCACGTAGACGGGGTGTGGACACACTTCCAGCGCCAGCTCGACGATGTCGATGGCGCGGTCGACGCCCGCGCAGAAGCCGCGTGGCCCTCCGAGGACGATCTCCTGCAGACGCGTGGTGTTGGCCGTGGCTTCCATCATGCGCCGAGTATAGCAGGCACCCGGAAACCCCTCAACGCGTTCGTACCTCGGGCGCGGCTCGGCGCCCACAATCGACCGTCAGTGGAAGAAGAAGGACACGCCGAGGACGCCCGTATGCGCGTTGTAGCCGCGGTTGGGACGCGACGTATTGCCGTTCGAGACGTGCTGGAGGCGATAGCCCGCGTTGAGGGCCACCCCGGGCGCCACGAAGACCGAGGCGCCGGCCCCGCCCTCGAAAATGAAGGTGAACCTCGAGCGACTCTCCCTGATATCCAGACTGGTCCCGCCCGCGCCCGCCGTCCCTTCGAGATACGGGATCACCGGTCCGAGCCCGATCGCGTGCAGCCGAAGCGACGCCTTGAGGCCGCCCGCCACCGCCGTCTGCGGGTGCATGTAGTACTGCACCCATCCCTCCACACCCGGCTCGATCGCCGCCGCGTACCAGCTCGAGCCGAACGGCTCGAACGGCAGATACGAAAACCGAGGCTGGAAGCCGATGAAGTCGATCCCCGACGTCTCGGTCTCGTCCTGGATATTGTTCTGCACACCGCCGTTGACCTGCAACCCGAGGATCTTCGTCCCCTTGGCGAACGCCTGCGTCGGCCTCGAACGCATTCGCCGCTGCCAGGGGCGCCCAGCGCCAGCCAGAGTGCGGCGGTGACCAGGCACCGCCATCATCCTCGCCGTCATCGGTCAGGCGCGCCGGGGACGCGCGTCCGGACGGCGGCGACCCCAGCGGGCGCGCATCCAGCAGGCGAGAGCGATCGCGAGCTTCCGGTACGCGGGCAACGAGACCCGCCGGCCGAAGACGCGGAAGCGCCGGGCTTCGAGGGCGCGCAGGAGCGCCCAGTACGTGCGCCCCATGATCTCCGCGGCAAAGAGCCCGGCCGCGTCCGCGGGGGGCAGCGCGGCCCAGGCCCGCTCGTAGTACTCGCGGGCGCGCGCCGCCTCCCAGGCCATCAGCTCGACGAAGCCGGGCGTGTAGCGCCCGGCGGCCAGGTCCTCCGCGGTGACGCCGAAGCGGCGGAGGTCCTCCTGAGGCAGGTACACGCGCCCGGCGCGCGCATCGGCCTGGACGTCGCGCATGATGTTCGTGAGCTGGAGCGCGATGCCGAGGTGCACCGCGTAGTCGCGGGCGCGGGGATCCCGATAGCCGAAGATCTCGATGCACGCGAGCCCGACCGCGGAGGCCACCCGGTAGCAGTACAGGTACAGGTCCTCGAACGTCTCGTAGCGCGGGTGGTCGAGATCCATCTCGACGCCGGTGATGATCTCGTCCAGCACCGAGCGCGGGATGGGAAACGCGCGGATCGCCTCCTGGAGCCGCTCCCCGGCGGGATGCGCGGGGGTCCCCCCGTAGACGCGGCCGATCTCCTCGCGCCAGCGGGCGAGCTCGCGCCGCTGCTCGTCGCGGTCCTGGCCGACGTCCACGGCATCGTCGACGATGCGGCAAAAGGCGTACACGGCGTAGAGCGCGTCGCGCTGCCCACGGGGCAGGCAGAGGAAGGCGTAGAAGAAGTTCGAGCGGCTCTTGCGGGTGAGCCGCGAGACGAACTGGCCCGCGTTCACGCCGCCCTCGCGGGGCGGGGCGCGTAGCCGTGCTGGACGAACCAGTCGACGGCATCGGCGAGCGCCATCTCGGGCGGGGTCTGGGGAAGCCCGAGCTCGTCCACCGCCTTGGCCGCGCTGAAGAACATGCGCTTTCTCGCCATCCGCACCGCGGTGAGCGGGACCTGGGGAGGCCGGCGCGTCAGCGCGGCCACGCCCTCCATCGCCGCCGCCGTCGCCCAGGCGAGCGCATAGGGCACGCGGAAGCGGGGCGCGCGGATCCCGGTGAGCCGCGCGAGGATGGTGAAGATCTCGAGCAGGGAGAGGTTCTGGTTGCCGAGGATATAGCGCTCGCCGATGCGGCCGCGCTCGCCCGCCAGGATATGCCCGCGCGCCACGTCCCGGACGTGCACCACGTTCAGCCCGGTGTCGAGCGAGCCGAGCATCTTGCCCCGCAGGAAGTCCACGACCATCTGCCCGGTGGGCGTGGGCTTGACGTCCCATGGCCCGATGGGCGCCGACGGATTCACCGTGACCACGGGCGCCCCGCGCGCGGCGAGCTCGTCGGCGACGCGCTCGGCGAGGAACTTGGAGGCCTTGTACGGTCCCACCATGTCCGCGAGAGAGACGGGCGTCCGCTCGTCACCGGGGGTGCCGTCCTTGGGGATGCCCACGGCGCCCACGGTGGACGTGTAGACGATGCGCTCGACACCGGCCAGCGCGGCGGCCTCGAGCACGTGGCGGGTGCCGTCGACATTGGCGCGGTAGAGCGCGCGGGGATCGGGCGCCCAGAGCCGGTAGTCGGCGGCGACGTGGTAGACGCGGCGCGCCCCGGCGACGGCGGCGCGGACGGAGTCGATGTCGAGGAGGTCGCCCTCCGCGATGTCGACGGAGCAGCCCTCGAGCGCGCGTCGATCGCCGCCCTTGCGGGCGAGGACCCGCACGCGATGGCCGTCGCCGATGAGCTCGCGGACGAGGTTCGCGCCCACGAAGCCGGTGCCGCCCGTCACGAGGACGTCCATCAGCGCGCCCCGCCAGTCACCTCATGCGCGGGGTCCTCCGGACCGGAGGAGTGAGGGCCGCGAGCAGGAGAGCCACCTTGCCGAGCGCGCGTCGCGTGGCGCGGCGGAGCTCGATGGCGCGCGGCACGACGGCGGGATGGGCGATGAGCGCCACGGCGCCGGCCACTCTGAGCCGCCCTTCCGGTGTGACCAGCCGGATCAGCTCGGGCGGAAGGGCGTCATGGGCAGCGTCGGAGACTGCGCGGACGACGAGGGACGGCAAGCCGGCGGCGGCGGCCGCGGCCAGGATCACCGACGACTCCATGTCCGCCGCGACGGCGCCGGTGCGCGCAAACAGGGCGGCCTTGGCTTCCGGCGTCGCGATCACCTCACGCGTCGTGATGAGCCTGCCGGTGGGTGCCGATGGCGCCAATGCCGCGGCGGCCCGGTGATGAGAGGGCGTGACATTGGCGAGCTCCCCCGCGGGACCGAGGACACTGTCGGGCAGGACGAGATCCCCCGGGGCCAGGGCTGGATCGAGGCCGCCGCAGACCCCGGCCGAGATCACGAGAGGGTCGGCGAGACCGGTGAGGAGCGCGGGCCAGCGGGTCGGGAGGAGGCCCGCGCGGAGCCCAATCACCGCCACCCGCACGTCGCCCGCGCCGAAGGCAGGGACGGCGAGCGACGACAAGGGGGGCAGCTCGAGCGCGCGGGCGAGGGCCTGAGCCTCGAGCTCAACCGCGGTGCAGATCAGGGTCGGCCGCACGGACCGGCGCACCGGACGGCGCCACGGCGCCGGCCTTCTCTCTCTCCCTGCGCTCCACCCAGGCCTTCCAGCTATTGCCCGCCGCGGTGTCCTTCCCGGTGAACTTGACGGTCGCGATCTCCGCGTACGGCAGGGTGAACGGCCCACCGCCCTGCTCGTCGAAGAACTGGATGAACGGGACCGCCACCGAGCGGTTGCGGTTGAACACGTAGCCCACCACCTCGGTGCCGTCGGTCTTGACGATCGTGGTATTGCCCCGGTAGTCGAAGGCGAACTCGATCACCTCGTCGAGCGCAAGATACGGCCCAATTTCCGGCACCCACCCCTCGAGCGTCATGCGCCCGCGGGCCGGCTAGAGCGATGAGAAGGGTCCAGCTGCGAGGCGGCGCCCGATGGCCGCCCGCGAGGCGTACTCGCGTAAGGGGAGTGCGGGGCCATGTCTGGGCCCCGCAGACGAAAGTTCGTCGGCCCGATTGTCTCGCGCGTTACGTGGCACGGCGGTCGAGGGACGCCGTACCTACGCAGATGGGCCCTTATCATCGCTCTAGAGCCGGCCGGTCAGGGTGACCGCGACGGTCTCCCGGAACGCCTTGAGCGAGCTGAAGGTCTGGTCGACGGCGGTCGGCTCGTAGCCGCAGTGGACCATGCAGTCGCGGCACTTCTCGTTCCCGCTCTTCCGCCCGTAGCGCTCCCACTCGGTGGTGTCCATCAGCTCCTGAAAGCTCGACGCATAGCCTTCCTGAAGGAGATAGCAGGGTCGCTGCCAGCCGAACATATTGAAAGTCGGATTGCCCCAGGGCGTGCACTCGTAGTCGTGCTTGCCCATCAGAAAGCGCAGGAAGAGCGGCGACTGGTTGAACTTCCACGTCCTTCTTCGGCTCGGCCAGCATGTCGGCGAAGAGCTGATGGGTGCGGGCCCGGCGCAGGAAGTGCTCCTGGTCGGGCGCCTTCGCATAGCTGTAGCCGGGGGAGACCATCATGCCCTCGACGCCGACCGCCATCATCTCGTCGAAGAACTGCCGCATCCGCAGGGGCGACGCCCCGTCGAAGAGCGTCGTGTTCGTGGTGACGCGGAAGCCGCGGCCGAGCGCCGCCTTGATCCCCTCCACCGCCTGGTCGTAGACACCGTCCCGGCACACCGACTCATCGTGGTCCTCGCGGAGCCCGTCCATGTGGACGCTGAAGCGTCAGGTACTTCGAGGGCGTGAACAGGTCGAGCTTTTCCTTGAGGAGGATCGCATTGGTGCAGAGATAGATGTACTTCTTGCGCTTCACCAACTCGGCCACGAGCCGGTCGATCTCGGGATACATCAGCGGCTCGCCGCCCGGGATGCTCACCAACGGGGCACCGCACTCCTCGACGGCCTTGACGCACTGCTCCACCGTGAGGTGCTTCTTGAGCACCTGGGCGGGGTACTGGATCTTGCCGCAGCCCGCGCAGGCGAGGTTGCACCGGAAGAGCGGCTCGAGCATGAGGACGAGCGGATAGCGCTTTCGTCCTCGGAGCTTCTGCGTGATCACATAGGAGGCGACCGTGAACATCTGCGACACCGGAACACTCATGAGCGACCTCTTCCTCCCGCCGGCGCCTGACGAGCTCTGGCAGCGCCAACGGCTATATAGAGTAGCAGAAAGGTTGCGGCGTGAATCAGGATTCCCATCCCCAGGAGGCCCATTTCGCCGATCCACCAGGTGATCGCCAGGTTGAACAGCAGCACTCCGTAGTAGAGGCCGACGCCCACCTCCGGCCGGCCCGGGCGATCGCTCTTCCCCGTCACCGCGAGGTATCCGCCCACCGTCACCCATCCGACGACGAGCCAGCCCGCGAAGTTCGACAGGGGCACGCCGAAGTAGGCGCCCGCCTCCGCGTAATAGAAGATGCGCCCGAGAAACCATCGATCACCCAGGACCGCGAGGGGGTCGATCACGACGTCGAGCAGCATCATGACGACCCCGGCGAGCAAGGTAGATCCGCCCGCGACCGGCCGGCCCGAGGACCCTCCGCGCGAGGCAGAAGGAGGCATAGGCGAGGAACGGAAACGACAGGGAGTCGAAGAACGGCACATTGCCGAGGTAGAGCTCGATCCCCCGCGTGGCGCCCGTGTAGTGGTAGAGGCCGAAGGGAACGCCCACCCGTGTCGAGGCGTACTCGGCCGCGAAGGCCACCGCGAAGCCCCAGGCCAGAAAGCCCAGCATGCGCAGGGCGCCGAGATCGCGCGTCGCGGCCCATGCGAAGACGGCGAGGAAGGCGAACACATAGGGCCGGAGGAGCAGGGTGCCCAGGAGGAGTGGGGCAAGCGGGGCGAGCGAGGTCGGCATCGGAGGGCTAGCTCGCGGGCATCCTATTAGACCAGCAGGGTTTTTTCAAGAACGGGGGCGGCACGCGCATGGCCCCGTGATAGTATCTAGCGATGTTTTTCTGGGAGGATTGACTGATACTCATGACCTCGTCGACGGCCGTGATCGCCCCTGTTGACTCCGCCATCGAGCGGGCACAGGCTTCGCTCCTCGCCGCCCAGGGTCCCGACGGGCACTGGGTCGGAGAGCTCGAGGCCAACACCACCATCACCAGCGAATACCTCCTCTTCTGCCATCTCACGGGGCGGGTCGACCGCGAGCGCGAGGGGAAGATCGTCACGTATCTGCGCCGCGAGCAGCTTCCCGACGGGGGCTTCAGCATCTACCACAAGGGCCCCGCCAACCTGTCGGCGACCATCAAGGCCTATTTCGCCATGAAGGTCGCCGGCGTGCCGGTCGACGACCCCGCGATGGCGGCGGCCCGCGCCCGGATCCACGCGGCGGGCGGCCCCACCGAGGCCGACGTCTTCACGAAGATCCTGCTCGCGCTCTTCGGCGAGTACGACTGGTCGGGGATCCCGGCGATGCCCGTCGAGATCATGCTCCTGCCCCGCTGGTCGTACTTCAACCTGCTCGAGGTGTCGTACTGGTCGCGCACGGTCATTGTTCCACTCCTCGTGCTGATGGACGCCAAGCCCGTGATGCTCCTGCCGGAATCCTGCCGGCTCGACGAGCTGTGGCTGGTGCCCCGCGAGCGGGCCAGCCTCCGATTTCCCCGGGTTCCGCGCCCGTTCTCGCCCAAGACCTTCCTCTGGAAGAACTTCTTCATCGGCGTGGACGACTGCCTCAAGGGGTGGGAGCGCCTCGGGCCGCGGCCCCTTCGAGCCCGCGCGGTGGAGACGGCGCGGCGGTGGCTCGAGGAGCGGCTCGCCGTGCCCGGCGGCCTCGGCGGGATCTTCCCGGCCATGACCAATGCCGTCCTCGCGCTGCAGGCGCTCGGCTATCCCGAAGATCACCCGCTGATCCGGGGCCAGATCAAGGAAATCGAGGCGCTCGGGGTCGAGACCGCCACGTCGCTGCACTACCAGCCCTGCGTCTCGCCCGTCTGGGACACCGCGATCGCCGTGAATGCGCTCGTCGACTCGGGGCTGCCCGCCGATCACCCGCAGCTCCAGCGGGCGGCCGAATGGATGATCGACAAGCAGATCACGGTGCCGGGCGACTGGCAGGTCAAGCGCCCGCACGTGCCCCCGGGTGGCTGGCCGTTTCAGTACCACAATGACTTCTATCCCGACCTCGACGACACGGCCATGGTCCTGATGGCCCTGCACCGGGTCCAGGGACTCGAGCCCGAGCGCCGGCGGCGCTCGATCGACCGGGGGCTCGCCTGGTTTCTCGGCATGCAGGGATCCGATGGGGGCTGGGGCTCCTTCGATGCCGACAATAATCGGCTCATCTTCAACAATATCCCGTTCGCCGATCACGGGGCCCTGCTCGACCCGTCCACGGAGGATCTGACCGGACGCGGCCTCGAGCTCCTGGGCACGCTCGGCGAGGATCCGAGCCACCCCGCGGCGCGGCGGGCGATCGCCTTCATCCGGCGCACCCAGGCCGACGACGGATCCTGGTACGGGCGCTGGGGCGTCAACTACATCTACGGGACGTGGTCGGTGCTGCGCGGCGTGGGTGCCATCGGCGAGGATGTCTCGCAGGAGTATGTCCGGCGCGCGGTGGCCTGGCTCCTCTCCCGCCAGAATCCCGACGGCGGCTGGGGCGAGACCCTCGGCTCGTACGACGAGGCCGAGCTGGCGGGGCGCGGCGAGTCGATTCCGAGCCAGACGGCATGGGCGCTCCTCGCCCTGTTCGCCGTCGGCCATGCCGAGGGACCGGAGGTGGAGCGCGGCATCCGGTACCTCTCCGAGACCCAGAGCCCGGACGGCACCTGGGAGGACCCGCTCTGGAACGGCACCGGCTTCCCGCGCGTCTTCTATCTCAAGTATCACCTGTACGCCAAGTACTTCCCGCTCTGGGCCCTCGGCGCCTATCGGAGCGCCCGGTCGTGACCGGGCCGGGCAGCGCGGCGCCGTTTCCGCTGCCGCTGCGGGGTGTGGAGGCGCTCGGACGCCTCACCCTCAACGTCGTACAGTCCCTGGGCCGGTTCGGCCGCTTCCTCGCCCAGGCGCTGGTGCTCGTCTTCGTGCCGCCGTTCAAGCTGGGCCGCCTGATCGACCGCATCCACTTCATCGGGTCCCGGTCGCTCACCCTCGTGATCCTGACGGGGGCGTTCACCGGCATGGTGCTCGGGTTGCAAATCTTCCTGACCCTGTCGCGCTTCGGAGCCGAGGGCTTCCTCGGCCCGGCGGTGTCGCTTGCCCTCATTCGCGAGCTGGGCCCCGTCCTCTGCGCGGTGTTCGTCACGGGGCTCGCCGGCTCCGCCCTGACCGCCGAGATCGGGATCATGCGCATCACCGAGCAGATCGACGCCCTCACGGTGATGGCGCTGTCGCCCATGCGCTACCTGGCGGTGCCCGCGATCGTCGCCGGCGTCATCAGCTTCCCGCTCATGACCGCGATCTTCGACGTCGTCGGGATCTTCGGCGGCTACCTCGTGTCGGTGAAGCTCCTCGGCCTGTCGCAGGGCACGTACTTCGGCGAGATGCAGACCTTCGTCGACCTCTCGGACATCATGGTCGGCTTCTGGAAGGCCCTGGCCTTCGGAATCCTCGTGCCCTGGGTCTGCACCTACAAGGGCTTTCACTGCGGCCACGGCGCCTCAGGGGTCGCGCGCGCCACCACGGAGGCGGTCGTGCTCTCCTCCGTGCTCATCCTGGTCTGCGACTACGTCCTGGGGTCCCTCTTGCCGTGATCCGCGTGCAGAAGCTGTACAAGGCGTTCGGCGATCAGCCGGTGCTGCGCGGCCTCGACCTGGACGTCGCGACCGCCGAGATCATGGTCATCATCGGGCGGAGCGGCGGCGGCAAGTCCGTCTTGCTCAAGCACCTGATTGGCCTGCTCCGACCCGATTCGGGGGCGATCCTCGTGGACGGCACCGACATCACCCGGCTCCGCGGCGCCGCCCTCGATGAGATCCGGCGGCGCTACGGGGTCGTATTCCAAGGTGGGGCCCTCTTCGACTCCATGTCGGTGACCGACAACGTCGCCTTCCCGCTGCGGGAAAAGACCCGCCTGTCCGCCGCCGAGATCAAGAGCCGCGTCGAGGAGAAGCTCGAGCAGGTGGGCCTGACCGGCATGGGCGACAAGAACCCCGCGGAGATCTCGGGCGGCATGCGCAAGCGCGTGGCGATCGCCCGGGCCCTCGTCAACGAGCCCGAGGTCGTCTTCTTCGACGAGCCGACCACGGGCCTCGATCCCATTCTCGTCAATACCATCCACCACCTGATCCAGGAGCTGCACCAAAAATTCCGCTTCACCGCGGTCGTGGTGAGTCACGAGATCCCCGAGATCTTCGGCATCGCCGATCGCGTGGCCATGCTGCACGAGGGGCTCATCGTCGAGTCCGGGCCCGCGGAAGCCATCCAGTCGTCGGCGAATCCCGTCGTCCGACAGTTCATTCAGGGCGACGTCGAGCCGGTCGGACGCGCCGCGGGCGTGTCCGCAGGGGGACGAATGTGAAGGGTTCAGTTTGGGGACGAGCGTGAAGCGATCAATTCTCGACCTGTCCGTGGGCGTGTTCCTGATCATCGGCCTGCTCGCGGTGGGCTGGCTGTCCGTCAAGCTCGGCCGGGTCGATTTGCTGGGTGGCCGCGGCTATGTCGTCACCGCGGACTTCCCCACGGTGGGCGGGCTCAAGGCCGGCTCACCCGTCGAGATCGCGGGCGTCCAGATCGGCAGCGTGGACGCCATCAATCTCGTGGACGATCAGGCCCGCGTGGTCATGTCCATCCGCTCCGGGATCAAGCTCCAGGACGACTCCATCGCGTCGATCAAGACCAAGGGGCTGATCGGGGAGAAGTACATCCGGATCAGCCCCGGCGGCTCCGACCGCGCCATCCCCCCGAACGGGCGCATCAAGGAGGTGGAGCCGCCGGTCGACCTCGAGGAGCTCCTGTCCAAGTACGTGTTCGGCAAGGTCTGACCCCGGCACTGCTCTGGAGAGCATTCGATGACGCGTATCCGCCTGTGCGCCGTGATGCTGGCCGCCGTCCTCGCCGTCCTGACCGCTCGCGAGGCGGCCGCCGGCCCTCCCACCGACCAGCTCAAGAGCGCCATCGACCGGGTGGTCAAGGTCCTCGAGGACCCGAGCCTCAAGGGCGACGACCGGGTGGCCGAACGGCGGGCCGCGGTGCGGAAGATCGCCGACGAGATCTTCGACTTCAACGAGATCGCGCGCCGCGCGCTCGCCCGCCACTGGCAGCCGCTGACCGACAAGCAGCGCGCGGAGTTCGTCTCCCTCTTCAGCGATCTCCTCGAGCGCTCGTACATCTCGAAGATCGAGCTGTACGGCGGCGAGAAGATCCAGTACGGCGGCGAGCGCGTGGACGGGGACACCGCGAGCGTGGCCACTCGCATCGTCACGAAGAACGGCACCGAGGTCCCCATCGACTACCGGCTGCTCAAGAAGGGCGACCGGTGGCTGGTGTACGACGTCAACATCGAGGGCGTGAGCCTGGTCTCGAACTACCGCACCCAGTTCAACAAGATCATCCAGACCGGCTCGTTCGAGGACCTCATCCAGAAGCTCAGGGCCAAGCAAGGCGAGCTCAGCGCGGACGATCAATCCAAGGGCAAGAAGGCGACGCCCGTGAAGAAGTGAGCTCCCGGACGACGGCGACGCGGAAGCGCGAATCCCGCGCGGCCTCGCGCACGAATCGGCGGCCGTGCTAGACTTTCGGGGTTGCTTCGCCGCCGAGCCACGTCGGACGTCGGACGGTGCCGGCCACACGAGACACGAGAACAGGAGGCGCTGAGTGGGAGCGGTTCGAGTCGCTATCGTCGGGGTCGGCAACTGCGCATCCGCACTGATCCAGGGCGTCGAATACTACCGCCACGCGCCCGATGACGGGTTCATCCCCGGCCTCATGCGGCCGCGGGTGGACAGCTATCACGTGGGCGACATCGAGTTCTCCGCCGCCTTCGACATCGATGCCCGCAAGGTCGGCCTCGACCTGTCCCAGGCCATCCTGAGCGAGCCGAACAATACGGTGCGCTTCGCCCAGGTCCCCCACCTCGGTGTCCCCGTCCATCGGGGCATGACGCATGACGGCCTCGGCCAGTACCTCTCGCAGGTGATCACGAAGGCCACCGGGCCCACCGCCGACATCACGGGCATCCTCCGCGAGACGCGCACCGACGTGGTGGTGAATTTCCTCCCCGTCGGGAGCGAGATGGCGACCAAGTGGTACGTGGAGCAGATCCTCGACGCGGGCTGCGGCTTCGTCAACTGCATCCCCGTGTTCATCGCGCGCGAGAGCTACTGGCGGCGCCGGTTCGAGGAGCGCGGCCTGCCCGTGGTCGGCGACGACGTCAAGTCCCAGGTGGGCGCCACCATCGTCCACCGGATCCTCACCAAGCTCTTCATGGACCGCGGTGTGCACCTCGAGCGGACCAGCCAGTTGAACGTCGGCGGCAATACCGACTTCTACAATATGCTGGAGCGCCAGCGCCTCGTGTCCAAGAAGATCTCCAAGACCGACTCGGTGCGCTCCCAGCTCTCCCACGAGATGCCCGACGACTCGATCCATATCGGGCCGAGCGACTATATCCCGTGGCTCGCCGACCGCAAGTGGGCCCATATCCGCATGGAGGGCAGGAGCTTCGGCGATCAGCCCATCAATATCGAGCTCAAGCTCGAGGTGTGGGACTCGCCGAACTCGGCGGGGGTGGTGATCGACGCCATCCGCTGCTGCAAGATCGCCATGGATCGGGGCCTCAAGGGCGCGCTCCTCGCCCCGTCCGCCTATCTCATGAAGTCTCCTCCGGAGCAGTGGTCCGACGAGGTCGCGCGCACGCGCCTCGGCCAGTTCATCGACGGGGACGCCTAGAGCACATCAGGGAGCTTCGGCGCCCTCGACGCCGCTCCGTACGGATTGCCGCGGCGGCCTGGCGCCGACTGCGCTGACCCTCATCGCTCTAGCGGCCCGCACTGCCATTCGGCGCCTCGCTCGCGCGCGGCATTTCTCGGGCCATCCGAAGCCCGTGTTACACTTTTTCATCTCGCGGCATCCAACGTCATGATCGCCATTTCGCGAACCGGCCGCTTGCTGCGCCAGCTGGTTCGGGTGTCGTGTGCACGCCCGGTCCTGACGGTGCTGCTGTCCGTGCTCCTCGCCGTCGCGGGCATCGCCTATACGCTGCACGCGCTCGCGTTCAAGACGTCCGGGCGCGACGTGCTCCCCCAGAGCGCGCCGTACGTCAAGCGCTACGTCGAGTACGCCAAGAACTTCGGCGAGCTCGAGGACATCGTCGTGGTGGTGGAGGCGCGCTCCTTCGAGGGCGCCAAGGCCTATGCCGCCCGCCTCGTGCAGGAGCTGCGCGCCTCTCCCGTCAAGTTCGAGCGCGTCTCCTACCGGATCGACCCCAAGCAGTTCGAGGGCAATCAGCTCCTGTACCTGACCACGGACGAGCTCAAGGAGATCCGCGACAAGATCTTCGACCACCAGGAGTTCATGGAGAGCTTCGCGGGGGATCCGAGCCTGGCCCGCCTGCTCGAAGGCGTGAATACGCAGCTGGCCGCCGCCTTCGTCTCCAACCTCTTCGACCTCGGGCTCAACGACAAGGACCTGCCCGTCGACACGCGCTTCTTGCGCATGCTCCTCGAGCAGATCGGGGCGCGCCTCGATCAGCCCGCGCCGTATCGATCCCCGTGGGGCACCCTCTTTTCCTTCGGGAACGAGGAGCCGGACGCCGGCTACTTCCTCTCCGAGGACAAGAGCCTGCTCTTCATCCTGGTCGAGTCGCCCAAGGGGGACAAGGGAAGCTTCCTCGGCGACCAGAAATCGATCGAGGCCGTCCGCGGCGCCATCGCCAAGCTGCGCCCGAGCTTCCCCGCCGTCCAGGCCGGCGTGACGGGCGGCCCCGCGCTCTCCAACGACGAGATGTCGGCGGCATTTCACGACAGCGGGATCGCCACCGCGCTCGCCTTCGCGCTCACCCTGATCGTGATGGGGATCGCCTTCGGCCGCGTGGGCAAGCCCATCCTCATGCTGATCGTGCTCGCGGTGAGCATCGCCTGGTCGATGGGTGTCGTCACGCTCACCGTGGGGCACCTGAGCATCTTCTCGGTGATGTTCATCTCGATCGTGGTGGGGATCGGGATCGACTACGGGATCTACTTCCTCTTCCGGTACGAGGAGGAGATGTTCCTGGGCCGGGGCCTTCGCGAAGCCCTCGAGCGCACGGCGGTCCGCACGGGGCCCGGGATGGCGATCGGCGCGCTCACCGCCGCGGGCACGTTCTACGTCCTCATGCTGACGGACTTCCGGGGGATCCAGGAGCTCGGGTACATCGCGGGCACGTCGATCCTCCTCGCCTGGCTCAGCATGATGACGACTGTTTCCCGCCGTGCTCATGCTCGTGGACCGCCGCCATCTCGAGCGCGCCCGCGAGCGGCGGCCCCGGGCCCAGCAGATCGAGCGGCTCCACGTCCCCATCCTCGACCGCCTCACGCGCTACCCCGTCACCGTGCTCGTCTCGTCCGGAGTGGCGACGGGCCTCGCCCTCTGGGCACTGCCCTCGGTCAGCTTCGACTACAACCTGCTCAACCTGCAGGCCAAGGGGACGGAATCGGTGGTCTGGGAGCGGCGCATCCTCGCCGGCACCGGCCGCTCCGGCTTCAATGCCCTCGCCTCGGCCAGCACGCTCGACGAGCTGAGGGAAAAGCAGCGCGCCTTCGAGCGCTTGCCGTCGGTCTCCGAGGTCGACTCGGTGGTGCGGGTGATCCCGGATGGCCAGGCGGAGAAGATCGCCATCATCAAGACCTTCGCGCCCCTGGTGTCCCCGATCCGGATCGGGCGCTCGAGCCCGGTGGACGTGGAGCGGCTCCGCCAGGCGCTCGCCGACATCCAGCGCCGGTTCGACGTGGTGGCGGCGGAGGCGGGAAAAGCGCTCCCTGCCGAGCTCGTGGCCATCCGCAAGCAGACGGCCGCCCTGATCCAGCGGCTCAAGACCGTCGACCGCGAGACGGCCGAGCCCGCGCTGAGCTACCTGCAGGCCCAGCTCTACCGGGATTTCGTGGCGAAGTTCTACAGCCTCCAGCGCAACCTGAACCCGCGCACGATCTCGATCCAGGACGTCCCCTCCGACCTCCGCCGCAAGTTCGTGGGGGAGGACGGGCGCTTCCTCCTCCAGATCCACCCGAACGTGGACATCTGGGAGCGCGAGGGCGCCCAGCAGTTCGTGGGCGACCTCCGGAAGGTCGATCCCGAGGTCACCGGCGCGCCCGTCATCACGTACGAGGCGACCCGGCTGATGGAGCGCGGCTATCTGCAGGGCACGGCGTTGGCCTTCATCCTCGTCGGCGCCCTGACGATCTTGATGATTCGCCGGGTCAAGGAATCGATGCTCGCCCTGCTCCCGCTCCTCATCGGCCTCTTGTGGACCATCGGGCTCATGCACCTGACCGGCCTCAAGTTCAACCTCGCCAACGTGTGGGGTCTCCCGCTCATCATCGGCACCTCCGCGGAGTTCGGCCTGAACGTCGTCCTGAGCTACATGGAGGGCCGCCCGCGCGGGGGCCCGCTGGTGGCGCGAAGCACGGTGATGGCCGTCCTGCTGAACGGGATCACGACCATCATCGGCTTCGGGAACCTGATGGTCGCGACGCACCAGGGCATCTTCGGGCTCGGGCTCCTGCTGACGATCGGCACGGCCTGCGGGCTCGTGACCTCGCTGATCGTGCTCCCGGTCATCCTGAGGCTGATCACGAAACGGGCGGCGGCGCCGGCGGCGGAGTCGCTCAGGCAGACCTCCGCCGCCTGACCCGGGCTCGGATTCGCGCCCGATGGATGCCGCCGTCCTCTTCGACTTCGGCGGGACCCTCGACGCCGACGGCGTCACCTGGAAAGAGCGCTTCTTCCGGCTCTGCCTCGACGAGGGCGTGACGATCGCGCGCGAGCGCTTCGATCCCGTGTTCTACGCCGCCGACGACGCCCTCGTCGGCGGCGTCCCGGACACGCTGTCGATCGAGGACACGATCGGCCGGCTCGCCACCGGCGTCGTGGGCGCGATACGGCCCGGTGACGGGGCGCTCGCGGCGCGCGTCGCGACCCGGTTCCTCGATGCGGCGCGCGCCCAGATCGAGCGCAACCGGCCGATGCTCGCGCGCCTGTCCGCGCGCTATCATCTCGGAATCGTGTCAAACTTCTATGGCAACCTTCCGGCGGTGTGTGCTAACTTGCACATTCGGTCATTCTTCCGCGTCATCGTCGACTCGACCCAGGTCGGGATCTCCAAGCCCGATCCGCGCATCTTCTTGAGAGCGGTCGAGGAACTGGGTGTCCCGCTCGCCGACGCCGTCTTCGTGGGTGATTCCCCTGCTCGGGACATGGCGGGGGCACGGAGCGTCGGGATGCGCCACATCTGGGTGGCCGGGGAAGCGCTGCAGCACGCCGAGCCGTGCTGCCCGGGCGACCGCGTGGTGCGGTCACTCGAAGAGGTGGAGGCCTTGCTGTGACGGCGATGCCAGGCATCGTGAGCGCGCACGCGCGACATCGGCTGACGGGCGGCATCATCGCGGCGGGCGAGGGCAGCCGCCTCCGCCGGGACGGCTTCACCGTCCCGAAGCCGCTCGTCGAGGTGGCGGGCGTCTCCCTCATCGAGGCCGCGATCCGGAACTTCGAGACGGCGGGCATCACGCCCCTCGTCATCATCGTCAACGAGCGAGAGCTGGACTGCGTGGAGCGGGTGCGCGAGCGATTCCCGCACCTGCCCGTCCGCTTCATCGTGAAGACGACCGCGTCGTCGCTCGAGAGCTTTCTCGAGGTGACGGGCACGCCGGGAGGCGGGCGCATGCTCGTGTCGACCGTCGACGCGTGGTGCCGGCCGGCGGACTTCACGCGCTTCGTCGAGGCGGCGATGGATCGGCCCCCCGGGGCGACGGTGCTCGCCGTCACGCCCTTCGTGGCGGACGAGAAGCCCCTGTGGGTCGACCTCGACGCCGCCGGCCGCGTGCAGGCACTCGGCGGCAGCGCGGGCGCCTTCGTCACCGCGGGGATGTACCTCGTGCCCGAGCGCGTGCGGCGCCTGACGCCGCCGGGCGAGCTCGGACGGCTGAGGGAGCTGCTGATGTGGCTGCATCGTCAAGGCCATCCGATGTACGGACAGGTGATCCCGAAGGTCGTCGACGTCGATCGGGCGGAAGATGTGGCGCTCGCCGAGGCCCTCGAACGGGCCGACTCATGATGAATCCGGGAGGAGACGGAGAACCGATGAGCTCTCACTGCTGGGGAATCTTCCGCGAGCGGGCGCATTCGCCGGGGCGCGAAAACGACGACACGGAGATCCTCCGCCTGACCGGCAAGCATCTCGAGGCGCGCGGATACCAGGTCGACCTGAAAGATCCGGAGGACGTGAGTGGCCCCATCGCGGGGCGGCCGCGCGCGATCTTCCTGATGTGCGAGCGCGAGGAGGTGCTGGCGCAGCTCGCCGCGTGGGAGCGGGACGGCATCCGCATCGTCAATAGTCCCGCCGCCGTCCTCGCCACCTACCGCGAACGGATGATCGCCCAGTTCGATGAAGCCGGGGTCCCGTTCGTCAAGAGCCGGCTCGTCGCGACTCCGGGCCGCCATCCCGGCTCCCCCGCCTTGCCCGTCTGGGTGAAGCGGGGCGACGTGCACAATACCCAGGAGGGCGACGTCGTCTTCGCGGAGACCGAGGCCGCCGTCGAGGACGCGCTCGGCCGCTTCCACGCGCGCGGGATCGCGCGGGCCGTGCTCCAGCCCCACGTGGCGGGCGATCTCATCAAGTTCTACGGCGTCGGCCCGGGGGGCGGTCCCGACGGCGGGCCGCCATGGTTCCGGTGGTTCTACCACAAGGATCAGACCCTGGCTGGGCATCCCCTCGACCCGCGGCAGCTCAGGCACCTCGCCCGGCGGGCGGCGGGCGCGCTCGGGCTCGAGATCTACGGCGGGGACGCCATCGCGACGGCGGATGGCGGCCTCGTGCTCCTCGACCTCAATGCGTGGCCGAGCTTCGCCCTCTACCGAGAAGAGGCCGCGTCGGCCATCGCCGCCTACCTCGCCCTGCGCTTCGACGGAGACGCCCGATGAGCGCGCACTGCTGCTTCGCAGCGGCGAGCAGCCGCCTCACGTCGCCGCCCGATCCGACGCTCGCGCTCGCCTGGCTCGCAACGGTGCCGGTGGCCGCGCAGCTGCGGAGCGCAAGCGGCGCGAGGTCGGGCCGCGGTCGAAGGAGATCGTCGCGCGCGAGCAGCGCCACATCGCGCCGGGCTTTCAGTCCTTCGCGCTCTACTCCGGCCTGGCGATGGCGCGCGGCCAGGGCTCGACGCTCATCGACGAGGACGGCAACGAGTACCTCGACTTCATCGCGGGCATCTCCATCGGCAGCGTCGGACACTGCCATCCGCACTACGTCGACGCGCTCAAGCGGCAGGTCGAGACGCTCACGTTCGGCAGCTTCACCACCGAGACGCGGGCCCGCTTCCTCGACCTGCTCTCCACCCTCACCCCCACGGGCCTGACGCGCATCCAGATGTTCTCGGGCGGCGCGGAGGCCGTGGAGGCCGGGCTGCGGCTCGCCAAGGCGGCCACCGGGAAACACGAGGTCGTCGGCTTCTGGGGCGGATTCCACGGCAAGACGGGCGGGGTCCTCGGGCTCCTCGGCAGCGACTTCAAGCATCACCTGGGGCCCTTCCTGCCCGGCCAGCACCTCACGCCGTATGCGGACTGCTATCGCTGCCCGCTGCGCTTGACCTATCCCGACTGCGGGATCGCCTGCGCGGACTACGTCCGCGACGTGATTCGCTACCAGACCGCGGGCGAGATCGCCGCGATCATCGTCGAGCCCATCCAGGGCACCGCGGGCAATATCGTCCCGCCCGAGGGCTTCCTCCGCGCCATCGCGTCCATCGCGAAGGAGCACGACGCGCTCTTGTTCTGCGACGAGATGATCACCGGCTTCGGGCGGACCGGGGCGATGTGGGGGGCGGAGCACGACGGCGTGATCCCCGACATCATGACCGTGGGCAAGGGCATGGGCGGCGGCTTCCCCCTCGCCGCCGTCATCTCGACGGAGACGCTCACCCAGAAGAAGCCCTGGTCCAATCCGAGCGCGAGCTCGTCGAGCTATGGCGGCAATCCCCTCGCCTCGGCGGCCGGGCTCGCCGCCCTCGAGATCATCCTGAAGGAGGATCTCGTCACGAACTCCGAGCGCGTGGGCCGGGTCATGCTGGCCCAGCTCGAGGCGATGAAGGAAAAGCACCGCGCGATCGGCGAGGTGCGCGGCAAGGGACTGCTCCTCGGCATGGAGCTGGTGAAGGACCGCGTGAGCAAGGAGCCGCTCGACAAGGAGGTCACGCGGGCGCTCTATCAGGAGTGTCTGCGGCGCGGGCTCGTCGCCATGACGTACTCGCCGTCGGTCCGCATCAATCCGCCGTTGATCATCCGCGAGGACCAGGCGCTGGCCGGGCTCGCCATCCTCGACGAGGCCCTGACCGTCGTGCTGCGCCAGTACGGGCTCGAGCACTGAGTGGGGGGCCCAGACATGGCCCCCCACACCCCCCCGCACGCTCGGAAGCGCCTCGGCATAGCCGTGGCGCTCCTCGACCGCGCGATTCGTTCACGGGCGTGAGAGGCGCAATCGTCGGTCTCGGCAACGTGGCCGTCCACGGCCACCTGCCCGGCTGGCTCGAGCGGCCGGACGTCGAGATCGTCGCCGTCAGCGACGTGCGGCCCGCCCAGCGCGCGGTGGGCGCCGAGCGCCTGCCGGAGGCCCACTGGTTCGACTCCGCCGAATCCCTCCTCGCCGACACGCGGCTCGACTTCGTCGACATCTGCACGCCGCCGTCGAGCCACGCGCCCCTGATCCGGGCCGCGCTCGAGCGCGGCGTGCACGTGCTCTGCGAGAAGCCCCTGGTGCGGTCGGCCGATGAGCTCGGTCCCGTGACCGAGCTGGTCCGGGCATCGGGATGCGTGCTCCAAACCGTCCACAACTGGCATCACGCACCCATCGTCAGGCTCGCCGCCGATCTCCTGCGCGCTGGTG
Organism: uncultured Candidatus Rokubacteria bacterium; assembly: GCA_963840495.1. Taxonomy (GTDB): domain Bacteria; phylum Methylomirabilota; class Methylomirabilia; order Rokubacteriales; family CSP1-6; genus CAWIZN01. Next base: position 133,423 of record CAWIZN010000044.1, on the reverse strand, counting down.
AGATCGGCCGGCCGACCCGGGTCGTGTGGCATACGCTCCGCACCCAGCCCGCGGCGGCGGGCGACGGACAGGGCGACAACTGGCGGCTCGACCCGGCGGTGGCGGGAGGCGGCGTGCTGAGCGATCACGGCTGGCACGTGTGCTACGTGATCCAGCGGTGGCTCGGCACCCGGCCGCTGGCCGTGCAGGCCCGCCTCGAGACGCGTCGGCACACCGGCTCGCCGGTCGAGGACACCGCGGCGCTGTCGATCACCTTCGCGGACGCCGTCGCGGAGGTGCTCCTCACGTGGGCCGCGGACGAGCGGCGCAACTGGGCCCTGATCGAGGGCGAGTCCGGGCGCATCGAGCTTCACGACGACACCTTGATCCTGACCGGGGCCAGCGCCGAGCGGCGGTGGGCGTGCCCGCCGCTGTCCAATGGCTCCCATCATCCCGAGTGGTTCGGCGCAGTCGCCGACGCCTTTCTCTCCGAGATAGCGGGCGCAGCGCCGACGGGAACCAATCTCGCCGAGGCCAGCCTCTGCGTCATGATCGAGAGCCTCGCGCGCGAGTCGAGCCGGCGGGGCGGTGCGACGCTCGGCCTGTCGCCGTGGCCATCGCCGTCGATCGGCCCCTCGGCGCATTCGAGGGCGACCTGAAGATCGCCGGGGTCCCGACGGCGGCGCGGCGGGAGGCCTGCTCCTGATCGTCCCGGCGGGGAGCCGCGCGGTCGGCCCTCACACACCGGTCGCGGGCCTGCCGCTGCTGAGGCGCATCGCGCTCGCGGGAAGTCGCGCCGGACTCCTCCCTGTCCTCTGCGGAGGCCTCGGCGATGCGTCGCTCTGCGCGGAGGGAATTGCCGTCGAGCTCGGCGCCGACCGTGAAGCCGGATCTCCGGGCTGCCGGCGCATCATCGTCTGCCCGACCAATGTCATCGTCCAGGCCCGCTGGCTGCGCGCCCTCGCGGAATCATCCGTGGAGCCGGAGACGCTCTCGGTCGATCCGTCGATGGTGGCGCTGGTCGACACCGAAGACCCCGGGAAGGTCCTCGCCGAAGCGGCGCGTGCGACCACCGCCGACGATCTGATCGCGGCCCTCGGCGACCGGCTGCGGCGGCGTCCCGCCTCGTTCGACGCGAACGGCCGATTCCCGCTGACCGGACCCGACGACACGGCCGAAGCCGAGGCCTGGCTCCTGCGGAGCCTCGTGAAGGACAGCGAGGGCTTCATGTCGCGCCACTTCGAGCGCCGGATCTCCCTCGCGGTGACGCGACGGCTCGCGTGGACGCCGATCACCCCCAACGCGATGACCCTGGTGAGCCTCGCCGTCGGACTCAGCAGCGCTCCGTTCTTCCTGTCCGCCCGGCCCGCCTGGCAGCTCCTCGGCGCGCTCGTCTTCCTCACCCATTCGATCCTCGACGGCTGCGACGGCGAGCTGGCGCGGCTCAAGTTCCTCGAGTCCCCGCGCGGGGCCCGCCTCGACTTCTGGGGCGACAATGTCGTCCACGTGGCGGTGTTCGGGTGCATGGCCGTGGGCTGGAGCCTCGCCACGCACTCGGCGCTGCCGCTGCTCCTGGGCGTGGCCGCCATCGGCGCGGTGGCCGTGGCCACTGCCGTGCTCTCGGGCACTGGGCTGCAGCCGCGACCCCCGGGCTCCGAGGCGACGGCCCGGGTCGTCGACACCCTGGCCAACCGCGACTTCATCTACCTCGTGCTCGCGCTCTCGACAGTCGGACGGGCCTGGTGGTTCGTGGCCCTCGTGGCCACGGGCACGCCGATCTTCGTCCTCGCCGCGCTCTGGGCCAACCGCGCCCGGCCGTCGGCGTAAGACGCTCCATGGCGGGCTTCCTCGACGTCCTTCTCCGAGGCCTGGCCCTGTGCGGGCAGGCGCTGGTCATCGGCGGCGTGCTCTTCGCGCTCATCGTCCTGCGCCCGGCCGCGCGGGAACGGCCCGGTCTCTGGCATCTCCTGCGGCGCTCGCGCCTGCTCATCGCGCTCGGGGCCGCGGGCGCGGCGACGGCCCAGGCGCTCTCGCTCGACGACGCAGGTCAGCCAGCTCGCGGATGAGCGCGGCTGGCCGCTCCGCGAGATTCTCTCGACGAGCTACTTCGAGGCGAGCCTCGTCAGGATCGCGGCGTGCCTCGGCGTCATCATCGTCTGCTGGGCATTCCGCCGCGACGACGGGCGCCGCGGATGGGGGCCGCTCCTGGCTCTGGCCGCGGTGCTCGCCGTCGGCTCGGCCTTGACCAGCCATGCCGCGGGTCGCGTGGAGCACCGGGGGCTGCTCCTCACCCTCGACGGGCTCCACCAGGTCGCGGTGGCCGCCTGGGTGGGCGGGCTCGCGCATCTGACCGCGGTGGCCTTCAGCAAGGGCGCGGGGCCGTGGCCCGCCCAGGCATTGCGCCGCTTCTCGGCCCTGGCGCTGACGGCGGTGACGATCCTGGTGGCGGCGGGCGTGGGGCTCACCGTCTACTACGTCGACGGACTCGAAGCGCTGATCGGGACGGCCTACGGCATGATGCTCTCGACCAAGGTGGTGATCCTGGGCGGCCTCCTCGTGCTCGGCGCGCTGAACTTCACCGCCGTCCGCGGTCTTCGCGATACCGACGACGTCCTGCCCCTGCGCCTCAAGCGCTTCGTCGAGGTCGAGCTCGGACTCGGGCTCACCGTGCTGTTCGCCGCCGCGTCGCTCACCTCGCTCCCGCCCGCGGTGGACGTGGTCCGGGACCGCGCGACGCTCGCGGAGGTCGCCACGCGCTTCACCCCGCGAATGCCCTCCCTCAGCTCGCCGAGCCTCGCCGACATGCCGATCGACGACCCGCACGCGCCGCGGACCGATGCCGACCGCGCGTGGTCCGAGTACAACCACCACTTCGCCGGCTTCTTCGTTCTCACCATGGGCCTCCTCGCCGTCTGCCAAGGCGGCGGGGCGCGCTGGGCGCGCCATTGGCCCCTCCTCTTCCTCGGGCTCGCCGTGTTCCTGCTGATCAGGAACGACCCCGGCGCCTGGCCGCTCGGCCCGCAGGGATTCTGGGAGGGCTTCGCGTATCCCGAGGTGCTGCAGCACCGGATCTTCGTCCTGCTCGTCGTCGCCTTCGGCATCTTCGAGTGGGCCGTGCGCACGGGCCGGCTCCGCTCGCCGGGCTGGGCCCTGATCTTCCCCGTGCTGTGCGCCGTCGGCGGGGGGCTGCTGCTCACCCATTCCCACGCCTCGCTCAATCTGAAGGACGAGTACCTGATCGAGGTCACGCACGCGCCGCTCGGCGTGCTCGCGATGATCGTCGGCTGGGGCCGCTGGCTGGAGCTGCGCCTGTCACCGCGCGAGGGGCGGATTCCGAGCCAGATCTGGCCGGTGGCCTTCACGCTGATCGGGGTCCTCCTGATCATCTACCGCGAAAGCTAGGCGCAGGCTGCCGATAAGGGCCCATTTGCTTCGTTGGCGCCCTCGGCAGGCGGCTCAACGTAGAGAGACTACGCCTCGCCGGCCGCCTCGGGCGCCGCCTCGCAACTGGACCCTTCTCGGCAGCCTGCGCGCCGCGCGGGCACCGAGGCCACCTGCGGAGCTTGGGCTAGGCCCAGCAGATTGCTGAAAACGCTCGAGTGCCTTCTTCAGCCGCCGGCTACAGGGTGGCCAGCAGATCGTCGGTGAGGGCGTCGAGGTCGGGGAGGCGGTGGGCGGCGCCGGTGAAGTCGTTGTCGAAGGTGAGGTCGCTCGGGACGGCGATGACGCGCATGCCGGCGGCGAGGCCGGCGCCGAGCCCGCGCGCGGTGTCCTCGACGACGAGGCACCGCGATGGGGGGAGCCCGAGGGTCGCGGCGGCGGCGAGATAGGCGTCGGGCGCGGGCTTGGATCGGGCGTAGTCCTCGCGGACGATCACCGCGCGCAGGAGCGCGTCGATGCCCAGGTGAGCCGTGATGATGGCGGCATCCGCGCGCACGGTATTCGTGGCGATGGCCAGCGGCCGCGCCCGGCCGAGACGCTCGAGGGCGGCGCGGGCCCCCGGCATCGGCTCGACCCCGGGCTCGATCAGCGCCCGGTAGAGCACGCCCTTGCGCGCCCGGACCTCCGTCGCGGTGATCGGCAGCGCGTAGGCGCGCACCGCGTACTCGGGCCCGCCGTCCGCGGCGATGAAGTGGCGGCGGTACTCCTCGAGCCCCATGTCGACGCCGTACTCGAGCAGCACCGTGCGATACGCCTGCCAGTGCAGCCGCTCGGTGTCCGCGAGCGTGCCGTCGAGGTCGAAGAGGATCGCGGAGATCAGAACGCGTCGGGGGCGGCGGCGATCCGGTCGAGGTCGGCGCGCGTGTAGGAGCCGAGGCTCCGGAAGTCGAGATCGCGGTAGCTCTTGATCCAGTGCATCGCGATCTTGACCGCCTTGTGATAGCGCGCCTCGGCCTCGGCATAGCCGGCGCGGCCCCGCTCGTCGGTTGCACCGGTCCGGAGCCGGGCCAGGATATCGTCGCGCTCCTCCTCGAGGAGGGTCTTGACGAGGGCGAAATCGTGGACCGCGGCGGGGCCCTCGGTGGTGGGAGCGCGATGGCGCACGCGCTGGGCGATCTGCGCCACCGACATGCGCCCGGTGGCGAGGTCTTCCATCAGCGCGGGATGCACGCCGGGCTTGCCCGCGAGGCTGTCGATCCCCTTGGCGCCGCGCCCGTTGAGCCAGCCCTCCACGTACTCGACGACCATGCGCGCGTTGCGCCGGGTCCCCTCGAGGGTGATCGGCCCCGCGGGCACGTCGATCCGGATCGGATACCGGTCGGGATCGAGCATCTCGGGCCGCGGCGTCCACCTCGAGCCCGGTCCGTGGAGCGCCCGGAACGGATCGGCCGCGGTCTTCATGTGGAAGATGTGGGCGACCCAGGCGCGGATGAAGCCCTGCTCCGCCTCCCACACCTTGTCGTTCCTGATGGACTCGCCGGCCACGCGGTTGACCTCGGGATCATTGCTGGGCAAGGCGGTGGCCATGCCGCCGATGGGCACCGCCCCGCGCCGCAGGCAGACCGCGACCAGACGCCGGAAGATGTCGGCGAGGAACGGCGTGGTCTTGATGTCCACGCCGAAGCGGTCGGGCCAGACCGACTTGGGGTCGGCCATGACGAACTCGAAGATGCTCGCCTTCAGGTCCCAGCGGGCGGCGTTCAAGCCCGCGGCATACGGCCCGAGCGCGTGGAGCATCTCGTCCATCTGCCAGACCGCGGGCAGCGACTCGACGAGGGGGATGCCGCGGATCACCGCCGTCTTCAAGAAGGGCAAGGCCTCGCGGCTCGCGTCGAAGAAGTCCCGGTACCACACGCACTCGGCCGCGCTCTCGAGCTTGGGCAGGTAGAAGTAGATGCCCTGGCCGCGGTCGGCCTGGGCGCGCCCCGGGTAGTAGAGCGTGAGCGCGGTGCCGAGGACGGCGGCGGGGATCGGCGCGCCGTCCACCGTCACCTCGGGCTCGTCGAGGTGCAGTCCGCGCTCGCGGTGCATGAAGAACGGCAGCTCGCCGTCGGCGATCTTGTACTCGCGATTGCGCTCGCGGTCGACGAACCCGAGCTCGCGGTTCACCGCGGCCAGGCGGTTGTGGCAGGCGCGCACGGTGTCGACGAGCCGGTGGCCGGCCGAGTCCTCGTCGTCGTCGAGATCGCCCTCCGCCCGCTCGCCCTCGGGGCCGGGATTCAGGGCATTGATGAACATGCTCGTGATCGAGCACGGCCCCGAGATCTCGATGCCCGGCTTCCGCAGATCCTCCGGCACCGGCGGCACCTTCCAGTCGCCGGCCGCGCGAGCGCTCTCGGGCGCCGGACCGGGCATGATCCCCTGCTCGAGCGCCCGCCGCAGCACCCGGTCGCGCTCGACCCGCAATGCCTGCGCGCGCGGCGTGAAGGCGTCGTGCATCCGCACGAGATACGCGAGGAACGCGGGCGTGAACAGCGCGTCGGCGCCCTCGACGGGCGCGACGCGAACGCGATCGGCTGCGGAGCTTCCTTGCCCGGCAGGAGCGGCCATGGCGGTGTCAGTCCTTTCTCGTGGGGTCGCCGGCACGAGGCCCTAGGGTAGCACACGTCTCCGCGCGGAACCCTTCCCGCCGGCGCGAGGTAGAGAGTCAATTGACTCCGGCCTCGGGCAAGTTGCGAGCCAGACGAGGCGCGAGCGCCGTGCGCAGCCCGAAGCGTACGTCGGTCGTACGCCGAGCTTCTGCGACAGGCCCCTAGCCTAGCACACGAGTCTGCGCGGAGCCACGTTCGCCGGCGCGAGCTGGCCCAGTTATAGTTCGGCAATGCTCGCCTGGCTGCGCCGGCTCCTCCCGTTCCAGGGTCGGGACGCGCAGCGCCTCGCCATCCTGTTCGCCGTGGTCTATTTCGCCCAGGGCATGTGGTACCTGCCGAACCAGGCCGTGACCATCGTGCTCAAGGAGCGCGGCCTGTCGGCGGGGCAGGTCGCGGACTTCTTCTTCATCAGCACGATCCCCTGGCTCATCAAGCCCGTGTACGGCCTCGTCTCCGACTTCTTCCCGCTCTGGGGGCGCAAGCGCAAGAGCTATCTCCTGCTCACCTCGGCCCTGGCCGGGGCCGCGGGCCTGGCCCTCGGACTCGGCGTCCCGCACACCTATGCCTGGCTCGCCGGCCTCTTCACCGTGATGGGGCTCGGCCTCGCCTTCACCGACGTGCTCGTCGACGCCGTCATGGTCGAGAGCGGCAAGCCCCTGGGCCTCACCGGCGCGTTTCAGTCCGTCCAGTGGGGCGCCATCCAGATCGCGTCGATCCTCGTGGGCGAGGTCGGCGGGTATCTCGCCGAGCGGCGCGCGCTCGACACCGCGTTTCTCCTCGCCGCGAGCTTTCCCCTCCTCTCGCTCGCGATGACCGCCGGATTCGTCCGTGAGGCGCCCGCCCGCGCGGACCGCGCGGGGGTGAGGGAGACACTCTCGTCGATCCGCCGGGCCCTCGCCGAGCGCGAGATCTGGATCGTCGCCGGCTTCATCTTCTTCTTCAACTTCAGCCCGTCGTTCGGGCCGGCCCTCGTCTTCTACCAGACCGACGTGCTGCGCTTCGACCAGCAGTTCATCGGTCACCTTGGCGCCGCTCGCGTCCATCACGGCGGTCGGCGGAGCCCTCGCCTATGCGCCGCTGTCTCGGCGGATGCCCCTGCGCCGGCTGATCAACCTCTCCATCGGGGCGGGCGTGATCGCGACGCTCGCCTACCTCGGCTATCGCGACGCCTGGTCGGCGCTGCTCATCGAAGCGGCGTTCGGCTGCGTCGGCATGATCACCCAGCTCGCCTTCCTCGACCTCGCGGCGAAGGCGTGTCCCCGCCACGTCGAGGCCACGTTCTTCGCCCTGCTCATGTCCGTCTTCAATGGCGGCACCCAGCTCTCGCAGAACGTGGGCGGGCGACTCTACGACTGGTATGGCTATGCGCCGCTGGTCCTGATCTCGGCGGGCTTCACCGCATTGGCGTGGGCGCTGGTCCCGCTCGTGCGCATCGACCGCATCGAGGCGAGGGCCCGCGAAGCGGAGAGCTAGACCCAATGTGAATCCTCCAGCCGACCGCTTGTTGAAGGAGGGCCCGCCGTAGTGGTCGGCGCCGTTGGCGGAGCGGAAGCGGGCGGCGAGAAGGGTCCAGATGCGAGGCGGCGAGGGCGCGGCAGCCCGAGGCGTACTCGCCGTACGTTGAGGGCTTGCCGCGCCCTCGCCAACGAAGCAGCTGGGCCCTTATCGCCGTCCGCGGCGCGGGTCAGCGACGCTCCTCCCGCTCGACCGCGACCACGGCCGCCTGGTAGGCGCGCCGCAGCCAGCGGATCGCGCGCCCCACGTCGCGCGTCGTCTCGATCGTGCTCTCCACCCATCCCGACGAGGCCAGCCGCCGGTGCGGCACGACCCCGGCCGTCGCGAGGGCGCGGCGCTGGTCCTCGGGCGCGAGCCGGATCCACAGGTCCGTGTCTTTCTCGCGCAAGGGGAAGCATCCGAAGAGCCGCGGCCCCACGAAATAGCTCCAGCGCCCGAACATGGGCGTGATCTTCACGCGAGGCCAGCCGCCCACCGCCTCGTTCAGCTCGCCCGCGGCGCCCGTCCCTCCGCGCTCGAGGCTCCGCCGGGTCTTGCGACCCGCCCCCAGGCCCCGCACACGGGCGGGCGCTCCTGGCTTCGCCGTCCTCCGTCCTCGAAGCTTCCGCCGGTCACGAGCCGATCACGACCCGGCTCAGGGCCAGCGCTCGCGCTCCGACACCTTGCCGAACCATGTGTCCCAGTCGCGCGTCGCATCCTGTCAGGGGAAGTGATAGCGGCTGATGTGGAGATGGACGCCGTGCGAGGACGCCGGCTCCACCGTGACCTCTCCGGCTCCCACCAGCGTGGCCGCACGGGCGCGCTCGAGGCGCTCGATCAGCGGCGGCATGTCCGGGGCGACCATGGACAGCGCGACCATGCCCTCGAAGCCCCCGACCTCGCTGGCCGGCACCATCAGGAGCGTGCCACCGCCCGACCACCCGAGCATGGCGCGCGGCCCGCCATTGACCTCGACATCCGGGAGCCCGAAGAGCCCGCGGAAGGTGGTCGCGGCCTCCTGGGGCGATCGGCAGCCGATGACGATGCGCTTGAATCGCACCGGGGACTCCACCGCGGCCTCCGCGGCCACCGGCGTGGCGAGCTCGACCAGCACGCCATGGCAGGCGCGCGGATGCAGAAAGGCAATGCGCCCGGCCAGCCCCTCGCGCGACGCCACGTCGAGCAGCGGGACGCTCTGGCGCCGGAGCGCGGCGAGCTCCTGATCCACGCCCGGGGTCCGGAAGCACAAGTGATGCAGCCCCTCACCCCGCTTGGCGAGGAAGCGCGCGACTCCGGAATCGGCGCTCGTCGGCTCGAGCAGCTCGATCTCGCTGTCGCCGGCGGCGAGCAGCGCGGCGCGCACGCCCTGATCGGCGATCTCCGCCTCGCGGATGAGCGGCAGGCCGAGCGTGTCGCGCCAGAAGCGATACGCCTCGTGGAGATTCTTCACGACGATGCCGACGTGATGGATATCGGTGACCATGTCCGCCGTCACACGCTAGCCGACGGGGCGGCGATTTTCAAGGGCTTTCGCGCCGGCGCCGAGCCGGGGCGGACGCCCGGTCAGCCTTCGCTGAACAGCTTCTTGAACTGGTCCCATGCGAGCGGCGGCACCGCGCTCACCCGGGCATTCTCCTCGACGTGGACGGGCTGCTTCATGCCGACGAGCGCCGTGCCGACCCCGGGCGTCGAGCGGACGAACTGGAGCGCCCGCTGGGCATCGGTCTCGAGCCCGGGGAGGAATTCGCCGATGATCGGCGGCAGGTTGCGCGCAAGCTGCCCCTGATAGATGGATGCCGAGGTCATGACGTAGATGTCGAGCCGCCGGGCGGCCTCCATCAGGCTCACCGTCTCCCCGCCGACCGCCTGGTTCTCACTCGTAAACGCTTCGGTCATCGCGAGGTTGTAGGGGAGCTGGACGACGCGGAAGTGGTGCCGATCGCCCGCGATCTCCCGCGCGATGCGCTCGAGCTCGGCGAGTGACAGGTAGTCCCGCGCCGATGGCGGCTGTCGATAGCCGTTCCAGGTCGCGGTGCCGTACCACCGGATCTTGCCTTCTCCCACCGCCGCCTCGAGGAGCTGAAAGGCCGCGCGCATGCGCCCGAGGAAGGTGGGTCGGTCCACCGCGGTGAGCTGCATCTCCGGGTTGTGCACGTAGTAGACGTCGATGGTCTCCGCCCCGAGGTTGGCGCGACTCCGATCGAGCTGGCCGGAGAGGAAGCGCGGCGTGAGGCAATGGCTGTCGGCGACGATGTCACGGGCGGCGCAGATCCCGGGCCGCACGTAGGTGTCCGCGACGTAGGCGCTCCAGTCGGCGGGCATCGCGCCGTCGGACGGGATGAACCCGCCCTTGGTCGTGAGCAGCACCTCGCGGCGCTCGCTGATCCCGCCCGCGATCAGCGAGCGCAGCGCGGCGCCGATGCTGCGCTCGCTCCGCTGGTGGCGATAGTTCACCGCCGAGTCGATCACGTTGAGGCCTCGCTCGACCGCGCGTATCACCGCGTCGTGATACGCCCCGTCGGTGGCGCCGTCCTCCGCGCCGAGATACGTGCCGAGGCCCACCGAGGAGATGCTGAGGCCACCCCAGGACCGAAAATGCCCTTCGACGGCGTCCGGGACCACGCGCGCGCGGTAGCGGGCGGTCGCCTCCGCGGTGGCGAATCCCGGGGTCAGGTCCCCCACCGCGTCAACGCCAGTCGTCGAGCACGAGGTCGGCGGCGTCCTCGTAGTCTTCCTGCTTGCCGCGCTTCATCCTCACCATCATGAAGTCCAGGTGGTATCCGCGCTCGAGCAGTGTCTGATAGGCCGTCCAGTAGTACGTGTACACCGGCGCCACGACCTGCTGGAGCTGGGCCGTCGCGGCCATGTCTTCCACCGATGCCAGGAGCGCGTGCAGGTGCTCGGGCTTCTTGTGGCGCCCGTCGATGGCGAGGAACTTCACGTAGGCGGCGCCGTGCGGCGCCTCGCTGTTCGGCGGCATGTGGCAGACGGCGAAGCCGATCACCTCGCGCCCCTTCTCGAGGAGCAGGGTATCGCCGAGGGCGAGCCCGTCGACGATCTCGATCTCCTTGGCCACGTCCATCCCCCGCCAGATCGCATTGGTGATGCGGCGGATCTTCTGCATCACCGGCTTCTTCTTCGCCTCTTCCAGCGAGGAGTAGCGGCGCACGCCGAGGCCGGGCTTCGCGGGCTTGGCCGCCGCGTTGACGACCTCTCGCCGGTCCAGGTGCTTGGCGGTGATCACCACCAGGCCCTTCGGCTTGTACCCGAACTTCTGGTAGAGCACGAGGTGCCGGGGGCTATAGGCATACGTGCAGACGCCTTGGAGCGTCGCCTTGTTCTCGTCGAAGAACTCCTGGCAGGCGGCGAGGAGCTGCTGGCCGATGTCCTGGTTCTGGTAGTTGGTGAGGACCGCGATGGGACCGACGAGTCCGAGCGTGCCCCACATCACCGCCACCGCGGCACCCACGATCTTGCCGTCGCCTTCCTCGGCGACGAAGCACCCCCATGGCTCCATCAGCCAGCGGTGGTGGACGTACTGGGCCCCGCCGAAGACCTGGCGCGGGCGCGTGCCCACCTGGCGCTCGAAGAAGTCGCCGAACGCCTGCTCGATCACATCGCGCACCTTGGACAGATCGCCCTTGCGCACGCGCCGGATCTTGATGAGGGGCGAGCGCCCCTGGGAGTCGAGCCCCGGCCGGTCCACCGTCGCCCTCATGCCTGCTCCGGCAGTCCCGCGAGCTCCTCGATGAGCGTGATGACCCCGGAGTGGTCGAGGCCGCCCTTGCCCTTCACCCGCATGGCGTTGAACAGCTCCTGCACCACCGCCGTCGTCGGCAGCGGCACGCCCAGGGCGCGGGAGGACTCCATGATCAACCCGAGGTCTTTGAAGTGCAGGTCGATCTTGAACCCCGGATTGTACGTGCCGGCGACATAGTTCGCCGTCTTCTGCTCCAGGCACTTCGAGCCCGCGAGCCCGCCGCCGAGGGCCTTGAGCGTGAGTGCGCGGTCGAGGCCGGCCTTCCTGGCCAAGGTGAGCGCCTCCCCGAGCGCGGTCAGGTTCACGGCGACGATGATCTGGTTGGCCAGCTTGGTGAAGCCGCCTGCACCCAGGGGGCCCAGATGCGTGATGGTCTTGCCCATGGCCTGAAACACGGGGAGCGCGGCGTCGAAGTCAGCCTTCTCACCCCCGACCATGATGGACAGCGCGGCGTCGATGGCGCCCTTTTCCCCCCCGGAGACGGGCGCGTCCAGCATGCGGACGCCCTTGGCGCCGAGCGCCTTGCCCACCTTCTGAGAGACGAGCGGAGAGATCGTCGACATGTCGAGGTAGAGCAGCCCCGGCTTGACTCCCTCGATGAGGCCATCCCGGCCGAGGGCCACCAGCTCGACGTCGGGTGAGTTCGGCAGCATCGTGATCACCACGTCGACCTGACCGGCCACGTCCTTGGCGGAGCCCGCCGCCTTGGCGCCGGCGCTGACCAGCTCCTGGACGGGCCCTTGGCTCCGGCTATGGACGACGAGTGGGTAGCCGGCCTTGAGCAAGTTCTTGGCCATGGGGCGGCCCATGATTCCCAGCCCAATGAATCCAATGGTTTGCGCCATGACACCCTCGTGAGGACAGAGAATGGGAGGAAGCGGATATAGCCCGAATGGTGATTAGCACAGGTTGGCGCGTCGAGTCAAGCCGGAACTGCCGGCACGGGTCTTGCCATCAGGACGGTCGCGAGCCCCTCCGTGCTAAGAATTCGCGAGCTTGGCTCGGCGTGACGCCCGCGGCGGCACCCGCGTCGATCACAGCACGATCCCATCACCAAGGAGGAGGCCGCGGGCAGCCATGGAGCAGGCGATCGACAGAGGCAGATTCAACGGGTGGACCTCGCTGGTCAGAGCCGCGGCGGTCGCGACGGTGGCGGCCTTCGCGCTCGCGAGCTGCACCACGATCGAGCGACAACCCCAAGGCGGCCATCGGCGGGCTCGGCGGCGCCACGGTGGGCGGCCTCATCGCCGCCGCCGCGGGCGGCGGTGGAGCGGGCATCGCGGCGGGCGTGATCGGCGGCGCGCTCCTCGGCGGCCTCGTCGGCAACTACCTCGACGATCGGGACAAGAAGATGGCCGCAGACTCCGCCCACCGAGCGCTCGAGACGGCGCCGTCGGGCCAGAGCGTGGCGTGGAACAATCCGGACAGCGGGCACTCCGGAACGGTCACGCCGGTCCGCACCTATCAGTCGGGCGGGACCTACTGTCGCGAGTACCAGCAGACCGTCACCATCGACGGCAAGCCGCAGCAGTCCTACGGCACCGCCTGCCGCCAGCCCGACGGTAGCTGGAAGATCACCAACTGACATGGCCGTCACCCGATCCACCTCATCGAGCCGGACATGGGCGATCGGCGCCGCGTGGGCAGGCCCGGCCCTGGCCGCTTGCTTGACCCTGGCCATCTTCGCGCCAGCCACGCTGCGCCCGGCCCCGGCTTCGGCCCAGACGGGACCGCCCCTGAAGGAGCGCTTCGTGGGCGCCGACAAGAACCGCGACGGGAAGATCGACCGGGAGGAGTTCCACCAGGCCGCGGTCGAGAGCTTCTACTTCCGCGACAAGGGCCGGAAGGGGTATCTCGTCATCGAGCAGCTCAAGGAGGCCAGCCCGGAGGCCTTCAAGGCGGCCAACCGCAAGGGCGACGGTCGGCTCACGCTGCAGGAGTACGTCAACGCGCTCTTCATCGACTTCGACAAGGCTGACACGGACAAGGACGGCAGCCTGACCTTCGAGGAGATCGAGGTCTACTCGCGCACCACCGGCCGCTGAGCCGGCCGGCCGCCGCGGGGGTCGACGGCCCCCGGAGACAACGGCGCCGCACGAGGGGCCTTTCGATCCCTCGTGCGGCTCGGCCGCATTCTCGCGGGTGAAGCGCGCTGCTGCCCATCGCCCTCGATGAAGGGCGACGTCGGTGCGTCGGCTACTTCGTGCCCTCGACTTCGCACACCTGCAGGTCGGCCATGTACGTGCCGCCGTGGGCGTCGCACATCGCAGCCGCCTTCTTGGCGTTCACGGCGGGGGCATCACAGGTCTGCGCCGCTGCCGAGTAGGTGCCGCCGGCGGCCTTGCACATGTTCGCCGCGCTCAGCCGCATCTTCCCACCGCACCCGGCCAGCGGGATCATCAGCGCGGCAGCCAGCGCGAACCCCATCATCAGCTTTCTGCTCTTCATCCTTCCCTCCCCCTTGTCCGACGGCTTCGTTAGAGAATGGCCCACCAAGACCGGGACGATCCCCGCCAGCGTGGGTAGCCAACCGAAAAGGCAATCGGCGTCTCACCCTCGAGGAGGACGCCAACACGTCCTTTATCGCCTTCGACAAGGCGGACTCCGACAAGGACGACCTGCTCAGCTACCTGGAGATCGAGACCTGCTGGCGCAGTTCCAGCCGGTGACGGGTCCACCCGGTCCGCTGAGCCAACACGGCCGCACGGCGTTTTGAGCGTCCGTGCGGCCGGACCGGGCTCGAGGAGCAAGAACGCCGAGGACGACCTCGGGCGCTGCCTGTCCTCGAAGGAGGTCGCGGGAAGCCCCCGCCAGCTAGTCCAGTCCTATCCCCTCGCAATTCCCGGTCGACTTCTCGTACACGCCGCCATGGGCCTGGCACATGGCAGCGGCCTGCCTGACGTTCGCAGCGGCGCCATCGCAGGTCTCAGCGCTAGCGTTCCACGTGCCGCCGGCGCCCCTGCAGAGCTTCGACATGTGAATTTTCCCCTTCCCCCCCGCGCATCCAGCGAGCGGCATCACCGCCGCCACCGCGAGCGCCATCCCTACCAGCCACTTGCTCTTCATCCTGCTCCTCCTTTTGCCGACGGCTTCGTTAGAGGAAAACCCACCAACGCCCGGGACCGATCACTGCCAGTGGGTAGCCGCCGAGACGACCTGGAGGGCGGCATGCGAACCCGCTACGGAATACTACACTGCGCGAGCATGTGTCAAGTTTCTCCTTTGGGGAACGCCGCTTCCAGACGAGGGCGGGCGGTGGCTCACCCTCCCATGAACTGGCCGAGCAAGGTGATGCGCTCACCGCCGTCGAGCCGGGTATCGAGGTGGTGAGCCACTCCCAGCACCGCGTCGTTCACCAGCACTTCGATGTGCTCTCCCAGCTCGGTCCGGGAAGCAGTCCAGAGCGCCGCGTCCAGCTCCGGGTAGCGGGCCGACCACCGGCGCAGGACCTGGCGCAGGGTGTCACCGGGCGCGAAGCGCTCCACGAACACGCGGCTGCCCGTCCCGTCGCCGCCGGCGAGCTTCGTCACCCAGGTGGTGACCTCGAAGGTGGCCTCGAGGATCTGGGACGCCGTGCTCACCGCCCCCGCGCTGCGCGCGCCCCCTTCCACAGCTCCTTGCTGAGCGCGTCGAGTCCGAGTTTCTCGAGCGTCTCGGGCTTGGGCCGGCCCGTCGCGCGGTCGTACCCGACCGTCTCGTACCACACGTCGAGCATCCGCTCCCACTGCGCCATGACATTGTGGTCCTTGGCGGGGCCGTCGACGGGCTGGGAGCCGTAGCGCTCCGACGGGTACTCGACCTCCGGCCCGATGCCGCACCGCAGGTTGAACGCGCGCAGGATGGCCGCAGTCCGCCGGCCGAAGCGGAGAGCATCCTCGAGCTGGTAGGTCCATCCAGTCGCCGCAGAGAGCGCCCGGGCCAGGTTCTCGATGCGGGTCCGAAACGTGAAGGAGCACCCGCCGAGGGAGTCCTCGAAGTGCCGCCGCCCGAGGATGCCGCCCGTGAGCCGTGCCACCTGCTCGCCGTCGAACGGCTGGATGCGCGCCGGCTGCCCGATCTCGGTGGGGAAGGTCGGATTCGCGCTCTCCATCGTGCCGTTGGAGGACGTGCACGTGTCGAGCATCTCGTCCCAGCGCCCGCGATGGTCGTGACCGCGCGGGGAGGCCCCCTTCTTGGTGTAGACGGCGCACTTCGCCGCCTCGCCGCCGACCTTTTCCGACGCGCGCTTGACCCCTTCGGCGAGGACGTCGCCGAAGCCCTGCCGGTGGCTGATCATCTGGAGCAGGCGGTAGGCGCCCTCGGCATCGCCGAAGGTCAGGCGGAAGCCGACCTGCTCCTCCGTGAGATAGCCCTTCTCCATGCACTCCATGACCCAGCCGCACACCCAGCCGAACTCGTTGACGTCGACACAGGCCCGGTCGATGCGCGTATTGAGCCAGGTGATCGCGTCCTTGTCGGTGAGGCCGATCGTCCAGCCCGCGCCCGACCACCCCTCGTATTCCGGCTCGTCCACGCGCTCACCCGCGTGCGGGCCGTTCCGGATCACCTGGATATGGCAGTGGCGCATGCCACAGGCGCTGCACTGATGCCCGCGGTGGTCGAAGCCCTCGCGCAGCTTGGTGGGCTCCCACTCGGACATGTCCATGCCGGTGACGTTCGTCGTGTAGTTCTTGATCGGCAGCACCCCGAGCTTGGAGAGGTTCAAGACCCCGGGCAGGGTGCCGTAGTTGTAGAGCGTGGAGGTCGAGGGATCGGTCTTGAGATCGTGGGCGATGTCGTCGGCGGCCTGGACGAGCCCGCGCGCGTCGTGGGCCCTCAGGCTCTTCGTCCCGCGGACGATGCACACCGCCTTGAGCTTCTTCTTGCCCATGACGGCGCCGCAGCCGTTCTTGGAGGCGACGTGTCCGTAGTCGCCGTGGATCGCGGCGAAGCGGACGAGGTTCTCCCCCGCGGGACCGATGCCGTACACCGACATGCGGTGACCGCTGAGCCCGTGCTCCGTCTCGAGCGCCTGCTGCATCTCCCACGTGTCCTTGCCCGCCAGATGCGCCGCGTCCCGGATCTCCACGGTGTCGTCATTGATGTAGAGATACGAGAGCTTCTTCGCCTGTCCCTGGATCACGATGGCGTCGTAGCCCGAGTACTTGAGGCAGGCGCCGAAGAAGCCATTGGCCTGCGTCGACGTGGCGCCCCCCGTCAGGGCCCCGCGCGTGATGACGGTGAGCCCGCCCGTCCCCCAGACGGGCAGCCCCGCCAGCGGCCCCGTGGCGAGGATGAGGCGATTGTCGGGATGGTCCCAGTGCACCTTGGGCCCGACTTCGTCGTAGAGGATCTTGGCCCCGAGGCCGATCCCTCCGAGATACTCGCGCATGTCGTCGGGGCCCCAGGGCTCGGTCCAGACCTTGCCCGTGGAGAGATTCACGCGCAAGAGCCGGCCCGTGTAGCCGCCGGGCAGTGGCGTGGAGGGCGCGGTCTTCTTCTTCTGGCGCTCGGCGGTCGCAGTCGAAGTTGGCGTCATCGGATCACCCATTGGGGTAGCTCGGGAGAGCGGCTGGGTCGCCCGAGGATGGTTTGAGGCAGGAGGCGCGCGGTCGTGTGCGTGGCGAGGAAGGCCGGCTTGACGTCGAAGGGATTGCGCTCGAGATGCGCCTTCCAGGCCGAGAGGTCGACTTGCGTCGAGACCAGCCCCTTGAGCATGCCGACGTCATTGGTCGTCCAGATGTCGCTCGCGGGTCCGCAGATGACCGCGCCGGCGAGCCGGCCACCGTGGAAGAGGAGCTTCCGGTACAGGGAGCGCTCCGGCCGCACGGCCGTGTAGACCTCGGCCGAGGGGTCTTCCCACTGGCCGAACGAGGCCACGTCGAGATGACAGACCTCGACGATGTTCATCACGAGGCTGCCCCGATAGGCGACGTCGCGGCCGGCCATGTTGGCGCCCACCACGCGCCCGTGCTCCTGCGCCGTGGGCTCGATGGCGTGGACCTCGGGCATCCCGGTCAGGAGATTCGCGCCGCGCGCCACGTCGCCGCCGGCATAGACGGACCTGGCGCTCGAGCGCAGGTGGTCGTCCACGACGATGCCGCCGCCCGGCTCGGCGCTCCGCGCGACGTCCGCGCCGTCGAGCCACTCGAGATTGGCGCGGATGCCCGTCGCCATGATGACCACGTCCGCGGTGATCGGGGCGCCCTGAGCGAAGGAGAGCTTGCGCTTGCCCCGCGACTCCTCGATCCCCGTCAGCGTGGCCCCGGTCCTGAGGGTGACGCCGTTCTTCGTGAGCCACCCCGCCACGATCTCCGCGCACGCGGCATCCACCATCCGCGGCAGGATGCGCGGGGCGACCTCGACGATGGTGAGGGAGGCGCCGCGGGAGAGGATGGCATTCAGGATCGTGAAGGCGATGAAGCCCGCGCCCACCATGACGACGCGGCTCCCCGGCGTGACGCCGGCGATCACCGCGCGTGCCTCCGCGAGCGTCCAGAAGCAGTGCACGCCGGGCCCGTCGGCGCCGGGGATCGGCGGCTTGGCCGCGCGCGAGCCGGTCGCGATCAGGCAGTCGTCGAACTCGACGGTGGCGCCGTCATCGAGGGTCAGTGTGCGGCTTCCGACGTCGAGCCGCTCAGCCCGGCGGCCGAGCATGGGCTTGACGTTCCAGGCCGCGAGCGACGCGGGCGTGGCCGTGTAGACATGCGACTCGGCGATGGTCTGCCCGAGGTAGTACGGCAGGACCATGCGCGAATACGGCCGCTCGGCCGCGACGAGCGTGATCTCGGAGGCGGCCTGGCCACCCTCCTCTTCTCGAATCGTCCGAATGCAGTTGAGGCCCGCGGTGCCGGCCCCGACGATCAGATGGCGGGCCGGCATCACGCCGCTCCCGCGCGAGTGGCGGCGAAGACGTCGGGCGTCTCCATCTTGAGGACATACGCCGTGCGCTCGGCGGCGAAGTCGCCGATCCAGTCCGCGGTCTCGGCTTCCTCGTAGGTGATGGCCTGCGTCGGGCACATCTCGGCGCAGGCCGGCGCGCCGCCGCAGAGATTGCACTTGTAGGCCTTGGCGGAATCGGGATCGTAGAACATGGTGCCGTAGGGGCAGGCGATGGTGCAGAGCTTGCACCCGACGCACTTGTCGTCGATCACGTCCTTGGCCCCCACGGCATTGATCTGGATGGCCCCGACGGGACAGGCCGTCATGCACCAGCCCTCGGCGCACTGCGTGCACGTGTACGGCGCGTACGAGGTGTAGCCCTCGAGCGGCGACACGCGAATGACCGACTTCGACGGCTGGAACGTCCCGGTCTGCATGTACGAGCAGGCCAGCTCGCACCGGAGGCAGCCGGTGCACTTCTCGGGATGAAGGGCGAGGATCTTCACGTCTTGCGGCGCCTCCGTGCCTGTCGGCCAGGTTTGCCCCGTTGCTGCAGGCGACTGATGAAGGTGTCGAGCGGAATCGCGGGCATGGTCATCATGCTCACGGTGCCGCGCGCGCCCATCTCGATGGAGATGGACGACACGGTTTCGTTGTCGGGAGCCTCGAGGATGGTCACGAAGTCGTACGGCCCCAGCACGGCGTACTGGGCCCGGACCTTCGCACCCAAGGCCTCGAGCTCGAGGTTGACCTTGCGGATCCATCCCGGCCGCTGTCGCAGCACCTTCCGGCCGGACTCGCTCAGAGAGCTCAGCATCACGTAGAGAGCCACGATGCGCCTCCTCGGGTGGGCAACAACAATGCGCGCATTATAGCAAAGGCCGATCAGCCGTCGGCGGGGACGATGGTGAATTCGACGCGCCCCTGCCCGGCCTCGGCGGGCGCGGACGGCGCGGGCGGCGCCGACGCCACCACGCGCGCCTCCGGGATGCCCTGGGTCTTGACGAGATTGTCGCGCGTCGCCTCGATCCTCCGCTCGACGAGCTGTGCGAGCCGGCCCTCGGGCACCGGCTCCCGCTCGGCGAGGAGCGCCATCTGCTCCCCCACCGCCTTCGGCAGGGTCACCTCCGGGAGCTTCTGCTGGTAGTACGCCCGGAGCGCGGCGGCCTGGTCGGGCAGCCGCTCCGCCTGGCGGAGCGCTTCCACGCGGGCGGCGACCTCCTGCTCCTTCAAGCTCGCGATGTGCCGGTCGACTCAGACGATACTCGCGACCCAGATCGGACACGCCCGCCGCCGCCGTCATCTCCCGAAGAGTGCTACGGCTGGCATCCGGTGCAGGCAAATCAGCCGTCGACAGGCTGGGAGCCCGTTGGAGAAAAGCCATGGGCGACGCCTCATTCGAGCGCCGGCATCGCCGGCGCAATCCCGCTTTTCCTGGGGGAGGCCTCGGAGGGGGCCGTCGAGGCCCCCTCCGATTTTCTAGACCGGCGCCTGATCCGAAGACGGCTTGAGCAAGGTGTACACGCTCGTGAAATCCTTCCGGCCGAGCCCGTGGGAGGACGCCAGGCGATACACCTGCTGGGCGGCGGGCGCGGTGAACACGGGAATCCTGAGCCCCCGCGCGGCGTCGACGGCGAGGCCGAGATCCTTGCACATGAGGTCGGTCATGAAGCCGGCCTGATAGCCATGGCTCGAGGCCGCCCGCTCGACCATGCCGGGGACGGGATGCATGTGCTCCATCAGGAAGGTGTGGCCGGAGGACTTGGAGATGACCTCGGTGACGACCTTGGGATCGACGCCGAAGCCCTCCGCGATCCGGAACGCCTCGCTGACGGCGACCGCCGCCACGCCGGCGATGAGGTTATTGCAGAGCTTCACGACCTCGCCGCTGCCCACGGGGCCCACGTGGATCACGTTGGCGCCCATGGCTTCGAGCGCGGGCCGCGCCTCCTTCACGTCCTCCGCCGCGCCGCCCACCATGATGGCGAGGGTGCCGTCGGTGGCGCGGGGGACGCCGCCCGAGACCGGCGCGTCGATGAAGCGCACGCCCCGCTCGCGGGCCGCGGCCGCCACCCGCCGCGACACCGCGGGGTCGATGGTGGACATGTCGACGCAGAGCGTGCCCTTGCGCGCCGCCGCGAGCACGCCGCCGTCGCCCGTGTAGACCGACTCGACGTGGGGCGAGGAGGGCAGCATGGTGATCACGAGATCCGCCGTCGCCACGGTCTCCGCCGCGGACGCGGCCGCCGTCATGCCCGCGGCCACCGCCGCCACGACGGCCTCTCTGCTGGTGTCGAACGCATTCACGGCGAAGCCCTTCTTCACGAGGTTCTTGGCCATGGGCAATCCCATGGTGCCGACGCCGATGAAGCCGATCCGGATCATGACGCGCCTCCTGTGGCCGTGTGAGCGATGCGGCGGCTCACCGCTCGGCTGAACGTGCAGTTGGGCACGACGACGGAGTGCTTGCCGGACCCGCCCGCCACCATCACGAAGATGTCGTCCACCGAGAGCACCTGGGGCAGCATGACCGCGTCGTCCGTGGTCTTCTGCATCCAGATCGGCCAGTCGTGCATGCCCCACATGCCGCCGAGCTTGAGGCGTCCGAGGGAGATCCGCGCGTGCTCGAAGACGAAGCGCTGCACGTCGGCCTTGGCCAGGCCGTCCGCCGCGATGGTGGCGGCGTGCTCCGGCCCGAGCACCACCAGGAGCTGGCTCTGATTCATGTACCAGCCGACATTGGATCCGAGCGTGGCCGCGACGTCCGCGACATTGTTGAGGATGCCCGGCGCGGTCGTCGAGACGTGGTCGTTCACGTTGTGGGGCGCCTCGCCGCCATAGACCGTGACCACGCTCTCCTCGGGGGCGAAGCCGAGCCCGACGTGCAGCGGCTCCCACGGGCTCACGTCGTCGCGCTCGGCGATGGCATAGCTGAACTTCGCCGGGCTGCCCTGCGTCGCCATGTCATGCCGGCCCGGCCAGGCCCCGCCCACGTTCAGGAGCGTCAGGCGGATGGCGCGCCCGATCGTGGCATTGGCGCGGAAGCCGGGTCCGAAGAGCCCGGATCCCGCGTGGAGCCCGATGGCCCGGGCATACGGGCCGGTGACGATCACCAGCGGCGCCACCGGATGGGTGGTCGCCTGCACGCCGTACAGATTGAACGCCGGGTCCAGCATGGCCTGCACGGCCGCGACGATGGCGGGAAAGTAGCTCGGGTCCGCACCCGCCATCACGGCATTGACGGCGAGCGCCTCGAGGGTGCACTCGCGCCAGAGCGGGGGCATGAGCCCGAGCGACTCCGCCCCGTCGGCGCGCGCACCCGCCAGCATGGCGTCGACGCGCGCGCGGGTGGGCGCGACGAAGGGCAGCCCGTCGCACCACTCGCGCCGGACGAACTCCGGGTAGACGTCGTCCTCTTCGAGCTGCACGGTCGCACGCGGCTGACTCGTCGGCGCGGTCGCGCGCGAGTCCTGGCTGGGCGTGGCACGCTGGTCCGGCGTGCGCTGGCCGCCGGCGGCGAGCAGGCCCGAGAGCTGCTCGATCGCCTGGGCGATGCGCTGGCTGACACCGTCGAGGCCTTCACCGCCGAGCGGATGCTGGATGACCAGCAAGGGCAGGCTCGTGGCGCCGAGCGCCGTCATCTCGGCCTGGGCCAGCTTCTGGAATACGGTCGTCGTGATGAGGCCAGCCGGCGTCCCGATCTTGATCAGCTCCAGCGAGTCGTGGAGACTCCACGACGTGCAGGACCCTCAGTCGGCGGACCCGGCGAAGACGAGGTCGCACTCCTTGGCCATCGCCGCCACGATCTCGTGCGACGCGCCCGTCGCGGCATTGGCCTTCTTCGTGTGGACGATTCGCTTCACGCCGAAGCGCTCCACGAGGACGGCGCCGATCCCCTCCACCAGCCGGTCGAAGTTGTGCTTGGTATTGTCGAGAAACCCCACCGTCAGCCCGCGCAGATCGCCCGGCAGCGCGGGAACCGCCGTCGTCGCCGCGCGCTGCCCGCCGGCCGGGCTCAGCACCGTGATCTTGGCCATCAATGCCCTCCGTTGAACCGAGTCGTCGAGGAACCGCCCCCATGGTGCGCATCCACGCCACTGAAATACTGGCGTCCGTGTGCGCGTCATGCTCGAATATACTAACGCACATGCGCCTGACTGAGGCAGCGGAGATCCCGGCTCATGCGGATCGCGATCGGCTCTGACCACCACGGCCTGGACCTGAAAGGGACGCTCATCGCGGCCCTCGAGGCCAGCGGCCACATGGTGCTGGACCTCGGCGCGTCCTCCACCGAGCCCGTCGACTATCCCGACTATGCGCGCAAAGTCGGCCAGGCGGTGCTGCGCGACTTCGTCGAGGCCGGCGTGCTCGTCTGCGGCAGCGGAGTGGGAGCCGCCATGGCCGCCAACAAGATCCGCGGGGTCCGGGCCGCTCCCTGCGCGGACGCCGCGGCCGCGATCGAGAGTCGCCAGCAGCTCGATGCGAATGTCCTCTGCCTCTCCGCGCCAGCGCTGGACGACGGCGTGGCGATCGAGGTCACGCTCGCCTGGATCGGCGCGAAGTTTTCGGGGGATGAGGCCCATGCGCGCCAGGTCGCCAAGCTCGAGGCCGGACCGGTCCAGGAGCGCGCGGCGCCTTCGCCGGCGGCCGAGAGCGACCCCGCGGCGGTATCCCCAGCAGCGGCATCCCCAGCAGCGACATCCAATGTCGCGCCGACGCCCCTCGCCGCAGCCGTCACAGTCGCGGCTTCGCTCGAGCCTGCCCCCGCGACGGTGCCGGCGGCGCCCGGCCCGCTCCCCCTCACGCGCGATGCGCTCGAGCACCCCCTGACCGAGGAGACGCTCGCCTTCCTCGAGTCGCACGACTTCCTCGATCGCTTTTGGGTGAAGGATGCCTCGCTCTGGCGCGGGGACGCCGAGGCGGTGCGGAATCGACTGGGCTGGCTGACGTCGCCCACCGTGATGCGCGGCCACGTCGAGGACGAGCTGGAGGACGCAGCGCCAGCTGCCGGGTGGCCCGTCGCCGCGGAGGACGCCGCCGTGGCGCTCCTGGCGCGGTCGAGCTCGCCCATCGCATCCGTGGCAGAGGGCCTGGCGGCGCATCTCGCGCAAGCCGGGCCGGACGACTACGTCGCGATCCTCAGCTACCTGCCGGATTCCGAGGAGACCGGGAGCCTTCTGCAGGCGCTCCGCGTCCTCCTTCGCGACCGGCTGCGCGTCGCCACGACGGTCGGCCTCGGACCGGAGTTCCTGCACGCGACCGATCAGCTCCACAAGGGAGGCCGGAACAATGGCCTCTTCATCCAAATCACCGGCGAGGACAAGGACGACCTCACCATCCCGGGGGTCGCGCACGGCTTCTCGACGCTCAAGGCCGCTCAGGCCCAGAGCGACCTCGAGACGCTTCACGCGTGCGGCCGCCGGGTCATCCGCCTCCGCCTCGCCGGGAAGGCCGCGCAGGGCCTGCAGGAGCTCTTGCTGGTCACGCGGACGGCGACGCGGCGGCTCTGAGAGGGAAGGTTCCCGAATGGCAAGCACGTCTGCGGAAGAGTCCTGCGTCCTCGTGATCTTCGGCGCCTCCGGCGACCTGACGCGCCGGAAGCTCGTGCCCGCCCTGTGGTCGATGTTCCAGGGGCGCGTCCTGCCCGAGCCCTTCGCGGTGGTCGGCGTCGGGCGCACCCAGATGGACAACGAGCAGTTCCGCACCCTCATGCGCCTGGCCATCACCGACTTCGCGCGCGTCCAGCCGCCGTCGTCCCGGGTGTGGGACCGCTTCGCGCAGGCCCTCTTCTACTATGCCGGCGACCCCGCCGACGCGGCGATCTACCCCGGCCTGGACGCCTACGTGCGCGACGTCGAGCGCGAGCGCGGCACGGGCGGCAACCGGCTCTTCTACGTGTCGACGCCCCCGTCGCTCTACCCGCACCTGGTCGCGAGGCTCGGCGAGGCGGGGCTGAACCGCGCGCCGGAGGGCAGCCAGGGCTGGGTGCGCATCGTCATCGAGAAGCCGTTCGGGCGCGATCTGGCCTCGTCGCGGGCGCTCAACCAGGTCGTGGCCTCGGCGTGGACCGAGGATCAGGTCTACCGGATCGACCACTACCTCGGGAAGGAGACCGTCCAGAACATCCTCGTTTTCCGCTGGGCCAATGGCATCTTCGAGCCCCTGTGGAACCGGAATCACGTCGACCACGTGCAGATCACGGTCGGCGAGAGCATCGGCATCGAGTCGCGCGGCGCGTACTACGAGGAGTCCGGCGCGCTGCGCGACATGATCCAGAATCACATCCTGCAGCTCTTGTGTCTGGTCGCCATGGAGCCGCCGGTGACCTTCGACGCCGATCCCGTGCGCGACGAGAAGAGCAAGGTCATGCGCGCGATCCGGCCCATCCCGGCCGCCGACGTGGATCGCTTCGCCGTCCGCGCCCAGTATGGCCCCGGCTTCGTCGACGGCCGGCGCGTCGCGGGCTATCGCGAGGAGCGGGGGGTCTCGCCGCAGTCGATCACGGAGGCGTACGCCGCGCTCGAGCTCACCGTGGACAACTGGCGGTGGGCGGGCGTGCCCTTCTATCTCCGCACCGGCAAGCGCCTGCCCAAGCGGGCGAGCGAGATCGCCGTGCAGTTCAAGCGCACGCCGCACCTCGTCTTCCGGCGCAATCCGGACCACCTCGCCGAGCCCAACCTCCTCGTCCTCCGGATCCAGCCCGACGAGGGCATGTCGCTGTCGTTCGGCGCCAAGCTGCCCGGACCGGAGCTGCGCATCAAGTCCGTGGAGATGGACTTCGACTACGGCAAGGCTTTCGGCGGCACGCCCCCCGAGGCCTACGAGCGCCTGCTGCTCGACGCCATGAAGGGCGACGCCACGCTCTACGCGCGCGGCGACTGGGTCGACCTCGCCTGGGAGCTCCTCTCCCCCGTGCTCGACCGCTGGGCCACGGCCGACGCCAAGCTCGCGACCTACGAGGCGGGCACGTGGGGGCCGCAGGAAGCGGACACCCTCATCGAGCGGGCGGGCCGCCGCTGGCGCAACATCTAGAGCGATTATCAGAGGCCGCATGCCGCGGCGGTACGGCGCCCTCGACCACCGCCGACTCGTACCGGTCACCCGGGAGCGTACCCTCGCGTGTCGCCTCGCGGCGGAAGGGTCGAGGACCCCCGCCCGCCGCGCACCCGCCCGGTACCGTTGCGCATCGCGATCATGCGGCCGGGTTGCTCGGTTGTCCGAGCGCCGGCTTCGCCGGCGCAATCCTATCCTGGGGGAGGCATCGGAGGGGGCCGTCGAGGCCCCCTCCGAGTGTTTAGCGCAGGAGCGCGCGCAAGAGGATGGGCTTGATGCCCGGCTGGCGGAGGAGGGAGCGGATGAGCCCGCCGTGCCAGTTGAAGTGCGCGGTCCGGCGGATCTCCTGCTGCAGGTCGTCGGAGGCGAGGGCGGCGAGCAGCGTCTCGATCTCCTCGTCGCCGAGCTTGATGTACAGCCGTCTCAGATAGCTCGAGATCCTGAGGTGCGGATCGAGCCGCGCCTTCCACCGGCGCTCGTAGGCGATGAGCGACGACGCGCCGAGCTGGTCGCGGCGCAGGGCCGGGACGAGCGTCTCCGCCGCGAGCAGTCCCGAGAGCAGGCTGTAGAAGATCCCGCCGCCGGTGGTGGGCTTGGTGAGGCCGGCCGCATCCCCCACGGCGAGCACGCGCTCGGCATACGTCTTGGCGAGCGGCCCCAGCGGGAGGAGCCGCCGCGTGGCCGCGCCCGGCCGGGCCGCGAGGCGCTCCGCCACCGCGGCGCGATGGAGGAAGCGGTCGAGATGGCCCTCGGCGTCGCCGCGCGCCATCAACCCGATCCGAAGGCGCGCCCGCCCGTCGCGCCGCACGGGCACGACCCACGCGAAGCCCTCGGGCGCGGTCTCCCGTCCCAGATGGAGCTCGACGACGGCAGGCGCGTCCACCGCATCCACCTCGAGCTGCGCCGAGTGCAGGAACATCGTCGGCAGGCCGAGGCCGAGCTGGCGCTGGAGCGCGTAGTTGACGCCCGAGGCGAGGAGGCAGACGCGCGCGGCGACGCCGACCCCGTGCGCGCTCGTGGCGACCACGCGCCCGGGCTCGATGCTCACGCGGTCGACGCGGAAGCCCGTCCTGATCTCGGCGCCCGCGCGGAGCGCGGCCAGACCGAGCTCGGCGTCGAATTGCGCCCGGTCGATCACGGCGATCTCCTCGTCGCCGCCGTCGATCCTGACGGCGCGGCCCGACGGCGAGACGACGGCGCACGCGGACGGGCGATTCAGGACGAGACTGTCGGGGACCTTGAACAGGTCGGACACCTCGTCGGAGATCACCCCCGTGCAGTG
This sequence comes from uncultured Candidatus Rokubacteria bacterium, assembly GCA_963840495.1. Lineage (GTDB taxonomy): Bacteria > Methylomirabilota > Methylomirabilia > Rokubacteriales > CSP1-6 > CAWIZN01. Next base: position 106,962 of record CAWIZN010000044.1, on the reverse strand, counting down.
CGCGGGGGCGCCGACCGCGGGATGCTCCTCGAGGACGCCGACGTCGAAGCCCTCCTCGGCGAGAAGGAGCGCGGCATAGAGCCCCGCCGGTCCGGCGCCGACCACCGCCACGTCGAGCGTGCGCATGTGACGCCTATAGTAGCCCGACGCGGCACTGGGTCAATTTGCTTTGCCCCAGTGCAGAAACCAAATTGACCCACTACCGCGCCGAGCCGAGGCGTCCGAGCGCTCGCCGGGCCTCCTCGTTGTCCGGCGCGATCTCGAGCACGCGCTGATACTCGCGCACCGCCAGGCCGCGCTCGCCGGTCTTCTGATACGCCCGGCCGAGCGCGAGCCGCGCCTCGAGGCTGCCGGGGTCGGCGGCCACGACCGCCCGCCATTCGTTGATGGCCTGGTAGTACTGCTCGCTGTCCCACAGGCGAGCGCCGAGCGCCATCCGGTAGGGCGTGGCCGCGCCGTCGAGGGCCACGGCACGGCGCGAGTGCTCGAGCGCCTCGGCGGGCCGGCCGAGCGCGCCGAGCGCCGCCGCGAGCAGGAAATGCGCGCGGGCGTCACGGGGGGCGACGGCGATCACCGCCTCCCACTCGGCCGCCGCCTGGGGCCAGAGCCTCCTCTCGATCAGCAGCTCGCCGAGCGCGCGGCGGTATCGAAGGACGCCGCGCTCACCCCGACCGAGCGCGCGCTCCGCGAATGCCCGCGCCCGCGCGCTTGCGTGTGCCGAAGAGCGCCGCATCGACATGGGGCGTGGCGGCGCGCGCCTCGGCGCTCCCGAGCGCCGCGCGGATCGCGTCGAGCGCCGCCGGGTCCCGGCGGGCGGCGAGGACATTCCCGCGCGCCAGGTGAAGCTCCGGATTGGCAGGGTCGAGCCGCAGCGCGATGTCGAGCTCGGCGAGGGCGCCCGCGGAATCGCCCCGCCGCGCCAGCGAGCGGGCGAGGGCGTGCCGCGCCAGCGCCTCGGTGCCCGGCGAGGCCAGCGCGACGGCGCGGCGGTACTGCGCCTCCGCCGCGCTGCCGAGGCCGGCCTCGTCGAGCAGCGCGCCCAGCTCGAGCCGATCGTCCGCCGTGTCCGGCACCACCTGCGCCCACTGCGCGTCGCCGAGCCCGAGCGGCGTGAAGCGGCCGGCCAGATCGGGCAGCAGCGACGGGTCGCGCGCGATCGCGCTCCGGGCCGCGCCGAGCGCAATCGGCAGGAGCGGCTCGCGCTGGCCCAGGGCGAGCGCGGCGAGCGAGCGGTAGAGATAGGGATTGTCCGGTTGCAGCGCGATCGCCCGGCGCAGCGCGGTGACCGCCGCCGCCTGGCGCGCCGCGGGAGGCGCCTCGTCGATCGCGGCGGCACCGGCATGCGCCCAGCCGAGCGCGTCGTGAAGAAAGGGGTCGGAGGGCCGAGCGCGGAGGGCGGCGGTGAGGTCGAGGACGGCGCCGTCGAAGAGGGGCAGCGCCTCGCGGCGGCGCTCGGCCCAGGTCGAGAGCACACGCCCGTCCTCGGTCTGACCCGACTCCCAGATCCGGCGAGCCGAGGCCACGCGAAGCCGCGCGCGGGCCCACCGGGCCTCGGCATCCGCGGGCGCCAGGGCGAGCGCCCGCTCGACCCTCACCGACGCCGGCACGCCCGTGGCCTCGAGGCTCGAGTCGACGAGCGGCGCCCGCACGATCGCCGGGAGACAGGCGAGGCCAGCACCACGCACGCGGCGCGCACGATCGCGGGCCGGAGGCGGCCGCCGCCGAGCGGCAGCACGCGGACCGCGGTGAGCAGCCGTCCGCCCGCGCCGGCGAAGCGCGTGTGCAGCGCGACGGTCGCGATCCCGAGGCACGCGGCGGCGAGGAATCCGTTGGCGGGGATCCGCGCGCCGAAGTCGAAGGCGCTGTGCACGCAGAGGGCGAGGACCGCGGTCACGGCGCCGAGCCCGACGCCGACGCTCCAGGCCTCACCCCGCCGCGCCCCGTCGCGCTCCCCGCCCCCGACGGGACAGCGACCGCGGCCGAGCAGATGCGCCCCGACCAGATCGGCGGCGACACGCCACGCGGCGAACAGGCAGAGCGCCGTCCCCACCAGCCCCAGCTCCACGGCGAGCTGCAGCAGGTCATTGTGCGCGAACGGGAAGTACATCTTGCCGGGCGACAGCTCGGGCGGCTGGTACCGGAAATAGATGTCCCGATAGGCGCCGAGCCCGACGCCGAACACCGGAAAGGACCCGAGCATGCCGAGGCTCGAGCGGAGCTGCAGGAGCCGGCTCGTGTAGAGATCGCTCCGGAAGCGATCGAGCAGCGGCTCGAGGCCGATCCAGGCGCCATAGCCCGCGGTGAGCGCCAGGAGCAGGCCCACGAGCACGAGGCTCGACCGCACGCGACCCGCGAAGCCCTGAAGCGCCAGGAGCGCGGCCAGCGCCACGGCGATGCTGACGATGCCCCCGCGGCTCAGCGTGAAGACGAGGGCGAGCGCCATGACGGCGATCGCGATCATGGGCAGGGAGCGGCGGATCAGCTGCTCGCGCGCCCGCCGCGACGACCAGGCCGCGCGCCGCGCGTCCTCGGGCGGGCGCGACCGGGCGAGCACGTAGCCGATTCCCAGGCAGATCAGCATCTCGAGCCACGCGGCGAAATGGTCCGGATTGACGAAGGCGCCCGACAGCCGGGTCCGCGCCGCGGGCTCGCCCCATCCGAGGAGCCAGGCCCGGCCGGCGAGGTAGTCGAGGAGCGCGAGAAACGACACCACCCCGCCGAGGAGCAGCAGCATCCGCAGCAGGCGGTCGAGCCCGAGGCGCGTCCGCACGAGATTGACGACGAGGACGTACACCGCGGCGTAGGTGAGGAAGAGGCGGAAGGAGCGCGCGGTCTGAGACGGTGACACGGTCCCCACGAGGACGAGCGGGGGCAGCATCGCGGGAGCCTCGAGGTCGGACGCCGCGGGACCGACGGCCCAGGTCATCAGGGGGCCATGGCCGAGCGCGAGCTGGACGAGGACGAGCGCCGCCAGGAGCCCGAGCGGCAGGTCCAGCGCGGTTCGCCGCCACTCGAGGCGGCGCTCCCCCGTCATGCCGAGCACCCAGCACGCCAGGGCGGACACGGTCAGGATCTGCGCGATGGCGAGCGGCCACCCGCGATACGCGCCGGCGGCGAGCGGAGCCCAGACGAGCACCGCATGGAGGGAGGCGATGGCGCCGAGGTCGAGCCACCGTTTGCGCGCGAGACCGGTCGGCGCCATCGCCCGTCAGGCCCGCGCGGGCCGGGCCATCGCGCCCTCGGCTTCGCCGACGCCGGCTGTCGGTGCTACGGCGCGACGGGAGCGCTCGAGGTCCCCTGCGGCGGCAAGCTGGCCGATATTCACCCCGATCGTCGACGGGGGCGCCGGATCGGAGCATCCCCTGGATCGGAGGTGAAGACGACGGGGGCCGCGGTCGGCGAGCCCGGGACGGACGGGACGGTGACCGGCACCGAGAATGCCGGGCCCGGCCGGATCGGGTTCTGGAGCGTGCCGACCAGGTTCGCATCGGGGAGCATGCTGATCGGGATGGGCGGCGTGCAGCCCGAGGTGCCCGAGGCCGACGTCGCGAGCCCCTCGCGGACCAGGACGTTCGAGAACCGGTCGTAGAGCGACAGGCACGAGACCAGCCCGGCCGCCCGCTGCGGATCCTTCACGATGACGGCCACGCGCATGACGTTCTGCGTGGCGTCGTAGACCACCTCGAAGACGGTGCCGCGCGCCGCCGCGACCGCCGTCGGCGTGGTGACCGCGAAGTTCGACTGGCGCGCCTTGACCAGGGTGATGGCGGCCTGGGACACCACGGCGCGCACCTTCCCCACGGCGAGGTGGACGAAGGACTGCCGGGCCTGGCTCTGGGGATCGAACTCGAGCTTGCTCACCACGATGCGGCTGTTCTCGGCGACGAAGAGGGTGCTGCCGTCGGGAAGATCGAGGACCGCGGACGACGCGGCGTGGGCGCGGATATTGTCCCCTTCCGCGAGCCGCGCGCCCGGCGCCGTCGAGATCCACTGGGCGTCGTCCTTGCGCTGGACCTCGGCCCGGCCGGTCACGGTCTTGACCACGGCGGTGCCGACCCGCATCTGGGCGTCGGCAACCGCCGCCGCGAGGAATGACGCCGAGGCCGGCGACGACCATCGCCAGCAGCCGCCCCATCGGTCGATGTCCACCCATGGCCCGCTCCACGCGCCCGAGCGGCCGGACCTAGGAGCCGTCTCCCTTCGGTGCCGGGGCGGACTCGGGCAGGACGGCGATGCGCGTCACCTGCTTGATGTCGTCGTAGGTGACCTCGAAATCCGTTCCCCGGACGGCGGCCGCGGCGGTCGGGGTTGAGATCGAGAAATTGGACTGGCGGGCCTTGACCAGGCGCAAGGCGGTCTGGGAGACCACGGCCCTGACCTTCCCGACGGCCAGGTGAAACAGCGCCTCCCGGGCCTGGTCCTGCTGATCGAAGTCGAGCTTGCCGACGACGACCCGGCTGTTCTCGGCGAGGAAGATCGTGCTGCCGTCCGGCAAGTCCATTCGTGCGGACGCCCCACCCCAGGCCCGGATACTGTCCCCCTCGACGAGCTTGGCCCCGATCACGGCAGGCGACCACTGCGCCTCGCCCTTTCTCTGGACCTCGACCTGGCCGGTGATCGCCTTGACCTCGGCGCTCCCCGTCTTGGCCTCGGCCGAGCCCACCGGCCCGAGCGCCACCCCGACGAGGCACGCGAACACGGCCGCGGCGATGCCGCGGAACACCCACCTGCCCCATCGTTCACGCATGGCCCAACCCTTCCCTGCAACCGCAGCCGGCTCCACGCCGGGCGGACATTCGCCCGGGGTCATGGACCGGCAAGAGACGATCGCTTCGGGTTATCACCGTAGCCCCTTTCCCCTAGATCCGCAATTGCCACGCTCGCCGCCATGCGCGCCGAGCGAGTCCGTACCGGGGGAGCGCGGGGCCGGGGATGGGCCGTGGTTCGCCCGCGAGGCGGCGCCCGAGTGGCCCCAGGGTACCGTACGAGTCGGCGGTGTCGAGGGCCCTCCCCGGCGCAGTCGGCCGCCGATCGCGTCATGCGCGCTCGCGGCGACGCCTCGCGCAGCCCGACCAGCTCGTAGATCACCACCGGCCGCGTCTTGCCCTTCACGAGCACCTCGCCGAGCCGCCGCACCTCGACCACGTCCTTCGCCGCCTCGTAGGTGCTTTCGCTGATGATGATGTGCCGCTTGGTCTGGTACTCCTTGTTGAGGGATTCGAGCCGCGCCCCGAGATTCACGCCGTCGCCCACCACGGTGTAGTCGAAGAGCTGCTCGGAGCCGAGGTTGCCGACCACCATCTCTCCGGTATTGATGCCGATGCCCATGCGGAACGGTTCCCGGTCCTCCGCCACCCACTTGGCCTGGAGCTTGTCGAGCTCGTCGATCATCGCCAGCGCCGCCCGGCAGGCCTTCTCGGCGTGGTCCGGAATCGGCACGGGGGCGCCGAAGATGGCCATCACGGCATCGCCGATGAACTTGTCGAGGGTGCCCTGGTTGGCGATGACCTGACCGGCCATCGTCGTCAGGTATTCCCGCAGGATGTGGACGACTTCCTGGGGCGGGTGCCGCTCGGTATAGGTCGTGAAGTCCCGGATGTCGGTGAAGAGCACGGTGAGGTTGCGCACTTCGCCGCCGAACTGCAGCGCCGCCGGATTGCCCACGAGCTGCTCCACGACCTCGGGGCTGACGAATCGCTGAAAGGCCCGCTTGATCCAGAGGCGCTGGAGCTCTTCCGTGAACAGGCGATAGACGGTGATGGCGAGGAAGGCGAGCCCCATGGCGAGGCTCGAGTAGACGAGCGGCAGCCAGAGGCCCTTGAGGAACGCCCAGTGGACGAGCCCGAAGAAGATGCCCCAGAGCGCGAGCACCGAGGCGGCGCTCGGGATGGGGCGGAGCCGGGGCAGCATGAGCGCCAGCGCGAAGGGCCAGAAGACGATCCCCGCGGCCTCGAGCAGCTCCACCCAGTCCGGCCGCCGGAGGAAGCGCCCGGACAGCATATTGGCCACGACATTGGCGTGCTTTTCCACGCCGGGGAGCACCGCGCTGAGCGGCGTCACGCGCAGGTCGTAGATCGCGGCGGCGGAGGCCCCCAGGAAGACGATCCGGTCCCGGACCGCGTCGGGCCGCATCCGGCCGGCGAGGACGTCGACGGCCGAGAGGTAGCGGAAGGCGCCCGCGGGCCCCGCGTAGTCGATCAGCATGCGCGAGCGCGGGTCCACGGGCACCGCGACCGCGCCCATCATGAGGGCATGGCCGAAGTCGAGCTTGACGCCGACGTCGGGCACTCCCATCGCCAGCCGCGCCGCCTGCACCGCGAGCGACGGGTAGTAGTAGCCGCGATACTCGATGACGAGCGCCTCCCAGCGCGTGGTCCCGTCGGGATCGGCGACCATGTTGGCGTGGCCGAGGTCGCGGGCGGCCGCGCCGAGCCGCGCGATGGGCAGGCCGACGGCGCTCGCCGACAGCGGCGGGTACTGCCCGCGCTCGGCATAGTGGCCGAAGCTCACGAGCGCCGACTTGAGCGGCACTCCCGAGGGCTCGGGCGGGGCCGCGGGCGGGGCCGCGACGATCTCGAACATCGTGGGGAGGACGACGCGACCGCTCTTGCGAATCGCCTCCTCGAGCCGGCCGTCGTGGTCCGCCTTCTTGACGAGCGCGTCCATCTCCTGGTTGAGCGCCTGGCCGACGCCGCCGAGCGGTGACAGGCCGAGCGCCGTGAAGCGCTCCCTGAGCTGATCGGCGACGCGCAGCTCGCCCTCCACCTGCGGCTCGCTGAGCAGAATATCGAAGGCGATCACCTTGGCCCCGCCGTCGGACAGCGCGGTCACCAGATCGGCGAGGACCGAGCGCGGCCAGGGCCAGCGGCCGAGGGTGGCGAGGCTCTTCTCGTCGGCGGCCACGATGACGACCTGATCTCCCGGGTCGCGCGCGCCCCGGAGCGCGAAGTGCAGGTCGTAGAGCTTGGTCTCCATCGTCGTGAGAAAATCCGGCGCCTGGAAGAACAGCCCGAAGACGACGGCGACGACCGCGGCGGCGATCGCGCAGTTGCGGCCGGCCGGGCCGCTCAGGCGCGCGAGCCGCATCACCGCGATCCTCGCTCGAGGCGCTCGAGGCGATCGAGCGCGGCGGGCAGCTCGCCGAGCGAGGCGATCACGGCGTCGGGCTTGACCGGGCCGATGGCGCGCCCGCCCGGCCCGACCTGCACCACGCGCATCCCCGCGTCGCGCGCGCCCTCGACGTCGAGCACCGGGTCGTCCCCCACGTGGACGGCCTCCGCGGGAGGGATCCCGAGGCGCGCGAAGCGTGAGCAGGAAGATCTCCGGGTCGGGCTTCCGGATCCCGCACTCGTCGGAGAAGGTCAGCACCGCAAACGGCGCCAGAAGCCCCGAGCGGTCGAGCACCGCCTTCAGCACGCGACCCGGCGTCCGCATGGTATTGGACACGACGGCGAGCGCCAGTCCCCGTCGGGCCAGCGCCGCGATGGCCGCCGGCGCCCCGCCATCCGCCGCGGGCGGCACGCGCAGCGCGGGACACGCGTAGGCGTCGACCAGCTCGTCGAGGGCTCCGGCCGCGAGTCGGCTCGGCAGCTCCGGGATCGACCGCCTCGAGCACCGCCGTCACGTGGCCGCTCACGTCGACGTCGCGGCTCTTCTCCCAGAGCCGCGCCAGGCGCTGGCCCGCCACGGCATAGGCCCGGTCGAGATCGCGCCCCGCGACGGCGACCCCGCGCGCGCCGAGCACCGCCTCCATCCCGGCCAGGCGCTGGCGCTTGTAGCCCTCGTCGGCGGCCGGGCTATCGAGAAAGAGCGTGCCCCAGCAATCGAACGTCACCGCGCGGATCATGCGTCGGAGGTGGATTGATAGTAGCGGTAGTACTTGTAGTGGTAGCCGTCGCGGTCCAGGTCGACGTCGTTGAGCAGGACGCCCAGGATCTTCCCCTTCACCGCCTGGATCTGCTCGGTGGCGCGGCGGATCACGTCGTGGGCGACGACGCCGACCCGCACGATCAGGATCACGCCGTCGCACTGCGCGGCAAGCGCGACCCCGTCGGACACGGCGATCACCGGCGGGCTGTCGCACACGACGAGGTCGAAGGCGCCGAGCGCGCCGTCGAGCAGCTCGCGCATCCGCTTGCCTCCGACGAGCTCGGCGGGATTCGGCGGCAGGGGCCCGCTCGTCACCAGGAACAGGTTGGGGACGCGCGTCGGGCGCGCGACGTCCGCCAGCGTCGAGCCCTCCAGCAGCGCGGTGGTGAGCCCGCGGGTATTGTCGAGGCCGAAGATGCGGTGCAGGCTCGGGCGCCTCAGATCGGAGTCGACGAGGCAGACGCGCGAGCCGGCCTGGGCGCACACGGCGCCGAAGTTGGCGACGGAGGTCGTCTTGCCCTCGCCGGCGGTGGCCGAGGTGACGACGATGCAGCGGCACGGCTGATCGAGGCCGGCGAACTGGATATTGGTCCGCAGCGCCCGGTAGGCCTCGGAGGCCGGCGACCGCGGGTCCGTCTCGGCGATCAGGCTCGCCGGGGCGTTCTGGCCGGCCCGCGCCGGCCGGAGCCTCACCGCCTGCCGCCGAACGCCGGAACCACGCCGATCACGGGAAGCCCGAGGAAGCGCTCCACATCGCCGGGGGTCTTCACGGACGTGTCGAAGTAGTCGATGACGAACGCCACCACGAGGCCGAGCCCGAGGCCCGCCACGACGCTCAGGAAGAGGCTCCACGCCTTCCTCGGCCTGACGGGGACCATGGGCGCCGAGGCGTCCTCGACCACCCGGACATTGTTCGTCTCGAGCCCGCCGGCCACGCCGGTCTCCTTGAAGCGCTTGAGCACCGCCTCGTAGAGCTGCTGGTTCGACTCGGCCTCGCGCTGCAGCGTCGAGGCCTGGATCTCCTTCTCGTTCAGATCCTGCCCCTCGCGCCGGAGCTGGTTCACGTTGTTCAGCAGCGTCTCCTCGCGCGCCTTGGCCACCTTCGACTCGGTCTGCACCGCGCGGAGCATGTTCTGGATCTCGGCCTCGAGCTTTTGGCTCACCTGCTGGATGCGCGCGTCGACCTTGAGGATCTCCGGATGCCGGTCCTTGTAGGTCTTGAGGAGCTTGGCCTTCTCCACCTCGAGCTCGGACAGCTCCCCCTTGAGCTTCTGGATGAGCAGATTGTCCGCCACCGTGAAGATGGTCTGGGCGCCCGCGGGATCCTTGGCGATCTGGCTCAGCTCGCGGAGCTTGGCGTCCACCGTCATGCGCTGGGCCTGCGCCTCGAGATAGGCCTTGTTGAAGTCCATGATCTTCGCGGCGGTGATCTGTCGCTGCTCCTGCGTGCCGAGGATCCCCGCCTTGACGCGGTAGTTCTGGAGCGCCGCGGAGGAGTCCTCGACCTTCCTCTTGAGCGAGGCCGCCTCCGACGTCAGCCAGGCGAGCGCGTCGCGCGCGCCCTTGAGCTTGAGGTCCAGATTGTATTGCACGTACGCGGCGGCGACGGCATTGGCGACCTCGGCGGCGATGGCGGGATCGCGATGCTCGTAGCGGATCTGGATGAGGCGCGTGTTCCGCTTGGGCTCGACGGAGAGAGAAGCCAGGACGACGCGATGCGGCTCGCGGGCGCTGCCCACCTCGGGGAGCCGCGCTTTCAGATTCAGCGTCTCGATGGTGCGGGTGAGGACGGGCTTGCTCTTGATGATCTCGTACTGGGTCGGGTAGTAGTTGGGGTCCCATCCCGAGGTCCCCATCGGGGCCACTTCCTGGATATTGAGCACCTTGGGCGGCTCGGGATCGATCAGCACCGTCGCCGACGCCGAGTAGATCGGCACCTCGAGAAAGGTCCAGATCGCCACCGTGATGACGGTCACGAGGAAGATGCCGGTGATGAGCCACAGGTGCTTTCTGAGCACCCAGAGGTAGTCCGTGACCAGCTTCCTCGGCTCGATCTCGTTCGGAACGGTCATGCGCTCATTTCGGGATGAAGTTCTTGATCTTGGGCTCCGTCTTCAAAAAAAACTCTCGGGGACGACCACCACGTCATTCTCCTGGAGCCGGAAGGCGTGGTCCCGCTGCCCCCGCTTGATGATGTCGTTCATGTCCACGTCGTGCACCGTCTGGCCCGCCGGCGTCTTGCGGATCACCCGCGCGCGTCCCGGCGCGGCCTTGTCGGTGAAGCCCCCGGCGATCGTGATGCCCTCGAGGATACTGGTGTCCCGGTCGAGCTGATAGGCGCCCGGCTTCTTGACCTCGCCGAAGACGAAGAACGTATTGCCCTTCGGCACGTAGACGGTGTCGCCCTCCTGCACGGCCACCGTCCGGTCCCGCGAGCCCGGGCTCGCGAGGTCGAGCGACACGGTCTCCTGCTCGCCGTTGGCGGCGCGGCGGATCAGCTTCACGCCCGAGGGCGCCGCCCGGTCGTTGAAGCCGCCGGCGAGCGTGACCGCCTCCTGTACCGACAGCGACTTGTCCAGCGGGAAGGTGCCCGCGCTCTTGACCTCGCCGAGCACGAAATAGGCGTGCGCCTTCGGGATGAAGATGACGTCCTGGTCCTCGACGCGGATATTCTCGGACGCGTCACCCGCCTGGATCTTGTCGAAGCTCACGCGCAGGATGGCATTGCCCGCCGCCGCGCCGCCGGCAGCAGCGGGCTGGTGGCGGACGAGCACGAGCTGCTTGCCGGCGGTCTTGCTGAGGCCGCCCGCCTTGGACAGGATCTCGAGAACGCTGGTGGGCCCGGTCAAGTAGAAGAGCCCGGGCTTCTCGGCCTCCCCGAGCACCTGCACCTTCTGCGAGAGGTACTCCTTGACCGCCACCGACACCTGAGGATTGACCAGATAGTCCTTCTCGAGCAGCTCGGTGAGCCGCGCCGCGAGGCGCCCGGTCGTGAGCCCCGCCGCCTTGACCCGTCCGACCAGGGGAAAGGAGATGGAGCCGTCCTGGTCCACCGGAAAGTCCTTGGAGAGATCCGCCTGCCCCCACACCGTGATGGAGACGACGTCGCGCGGGCCGACGGTATAGTCCTGGGCGAAGCTCGGCCCGGCCGACCCCGGACCCAGCAGCAGTCCAGCTAGCGCGAGCAGGAGCAACCTGACAAGGCTCACCATGAGCGGCATCGTCCGAGGAGGACTAGAGTACCCAGTCCCGAGGGCCTTGTCCACACCAGGGTCCCCGGACGCGATGCGACACGGCTACCTCACGGGCCGCATAGTGTCGCGTTGTTGGTGAAGTTCGTCACGCTCACGTTCAGGACCGCGTTGATCGACGAAGCCAGGATGCCGTTTTTGCCGGGGCTCGTCACGCCCGCGGGCAGCGCCGCAGGGCTGATATTTCAGCGTGGCGCCTACCTGGGCGCCGAGGGCGCTGTTCGGGTCGGTTGGCGTGCTGTGCCTGAAGACCTTCCCCGTCACCTTGGGGATCGCGGGATCCACGGTCATGATCAGGCGGTACCAGTTCTTCTTCCCGTTGATCCCGTCCTCGCAGGGGGACGCTCGCCAATGTCTTCAGCTTTCCCTTCTTCGCCGGGTCTCCACCGTGGCGAGGAACAGCGTGTCCGTGTTGCCGGCCTCATAGATGACCAGCGCCAGACCTTTCTGGCCCTGGCCCTCGTTCAGCAGGGCGACCACGCCAGCCCCCTTGATATTGTTGAACGGCACGATCTGCACGTCGGCGCAGAGCGTCTGGACGCCGAGGGAGGGCCCGCGGCCGGGCTCGCGAGCGTGGCGTCGTACACCGTCAGCCAGGTGGTCGGCGTGCTCCCGGAGGCTGCCCTTCACGTTCAGGGAGGTGTGCCCCGTGCCCCCAAGATCCATGGCCGGCGGTGATCTCGCTTCCCCGCAGCAGGTCGCGGAAACAGCGCGAGTACGCATCGCCGCTGAAATCGAAGTCGAACACGGATGGACACGTGGCGGCGACGACCGGGAATGCTGGCCCGTTCAGCTCGGTCGCTGCCCCTTTGATGACACGCAGCGGTGCTCGCATTGCCGCTCGCCGTCCGGCTATAGACCGTGACGGCGTTGCTGTCGAAGTTCGCCACCAGCACCTCGTTGTTCAGCGTCGGTACGTCGATGCCGAGACCGAGAGGGTGATCCAGCTTGGTCAATGCCCCGCTGATGGGAGGGACACGCAGCGGAGCGACGTTGCCGATCGCGGTCCGGCTGTAGACCGTGATGGAGCTGCTGTTCGCGACCAGCACCTCGTTGTTCACCGTGTCCACCGCGAGACCGATCGGCTGAGCCAACCCCGTGGCCGCTCCGCTGATGGTTCGCAGCGGCGTGACGTATCGCCGCTCGCCGTCCGGCTGTAGACCGTGATGGAGCTGCCGTGCGACCGAGACGGAGCCAATGTTCGCAACCAGGATCTCGTTGTTGACCGTGTCCACCGCAAGGCCGGCGGGGTTCAGCAACCCCGTCGCCGGCCCGCTGATGGTTCGCAGCGGGGCGACGTTGCCGTCTCGCGCGTCCGGCTGTAGACCGTGATGGAGTTGACGTTCGCAACCAGGATCTCGTTGTTCACCGTGTCCACCGCGAGACCGATCGGCTGAGCCAACCCCGTGTCCGCTCCGCTGATGGTCCGCAGCGGCGCGTCATTGCCGCTCGCCGTCAGGCTGTAGACCGTGATGGAGCTGATGTTTGCAACCAGGATCTCGTTGTTGACCGTGTCCACCGCAAGGCCGGCGGGGTCCTCCAACCCCGTTCCGATCCGCTGATCTCGCAGCGGGATGCGAATAGCCGCGCGCCGTGCGGCTGTAGGTCGTGACAGAGTCGCCGAGGTAGTTCGTCACGAACACCTCCACCTGGGCCCAGGCCGCGCGGGGAGAGATCCCCTCGATCAGAACGCCGGCACCGGTGAGCGCGGCGATCAGCGCGAGCATGGGGATTCCACGCCATCGAGCATCTTGCGAGCTCATCTCGATCCTCCTACCCGGTGAGGATGACATTTTCATGGCAGTTCAGCGCGACAGTTTCATGTTGCAGCGACACCTGCCCCGAGCCGGGCTCAGAACTGCAGGGTGACCTTGGCCGTGAACTTGTCGTCCTGGAAGTCGAACGCGTTGAAGTTCGACCGCCGGGCGATGTGCGCGTACTCCACCCCGACGGAGAGCCACGGCTGGATCTCGTAGTCGAGCCCGCCCCCGTAGGTGAAGAAGATATCGCTGCGCCAATCGGTCTGCCCGTTCACGGTCTGCTTGGACGGATACTTGTCCTGGCCCACCGTCGCGCGCAGGCTGGCCGTGAGCTTGTTCCAGAACAGGTGCTGGGCGCCCACGCCGCCGCTGGTGGTGACGTAGAAGGGCACGTCGCCGAAGGTGGATTCCTGCACGCTCCGGTCCGTGACCAGGGTCAGGGTCGTCCGCTCGGTGGGCCTGAAGATCCAGTCGCCGCCCATGATGGGGCCGAGATAGCCGGGCTGAAAGGACGAGTCGGGATCGCGCTTCTCGACGCCGATGCGAAAGGTCGAGGAGAGCTTGGCCGTCAGATCACCCCGCACCGCGAGCCAGAACTGGTGGCGGGTGACGTCGCGATCGGTCTGGATGCTGAAGTTCTTGGTGCCGTAGTTGTAGTTGAGCCTCAGATCGGCCTTGGGCCGGATCTTCCAGAACACCGACGCCCCGAAGAGGTGCTCGTCGCGGTCCAGGTCCTCGGCGGCGACCGGCTCGGTGGGAAAGCGCACGTGGGTCCACGAGTAGTTCGCGCCCAGTGCCAGGCGCGTGGTGAGGCGGTACTCGGCCTCGGGCGCCAGCACATTGGTCAGGCTCTCGATCGGGCCGGTCAGCTCGGTATTGGGCGGGTCGCTCGTCTTGACGAAATCGTCGCGCAAGTTGAACAGCAGCTTGGGGAAGTCCAGACGGAGCTGAGCGACGGAGATGTGGTTGACGGTGTCCTGATCGGTCAGCGTGACGTAGTTCAGGATCTCCGCGCGGTAGCCCAGCGTGGCGGCATGGGGCCCGAAGGTATAGTCGGCGAGGAAGCCGGGAATGGTCTTGAAGACGGCATCGCGCCTGGGAGCCGCTCGGGACCTGGAAGACGTTGGTCTCGTAGGTCATCCGCTCGGCGAAGAACGGCGTCAGCTTGAGCCCGGGGATCCACTCGCCGACGTCGAGCGCCGCGGTGGAGCGGACGGAGCAGAAGACGAGCGCAGGACACCCAGAGCCGCTGCCAGCCGAGACGATCTCAAGCGCTCTCCTGCTTCGAACGAGTCGGTCCCCCGCCGCGGCGGACGAGGCGCCGCAGCGACCCCAGATGATCGGCCCGATCTCGCGACGATGTCAAGCGACCCGGGAACCGCCGTCCGATGCCACGCACGACGTCGAGCCCCCACCGACCCCCCAGGCGCAGCGGGCGCAGCGGATAGTAGAGCGCCCGAAGGCGCCGTGGCAGCCGGATCAGCGCGCCGCTCGGCCAGCGTCGGCACCAGGAGCACGCGGGCGAGATAGCCGAGCCTCTCCGAGGGCCGGGCGAAGAGGCGCGCGGGGTAGAGCGCCCCCTGCCAGATATCGAGCGGATCGGGCGTGGCCGGGAAGAGCTCGAGCCAGCCGGGCAAGGCGCGCGCCGGCGAGCTCGAGGGAAGCGGCGTGTCGAAGAGGGCCGCCGAGGCCTGGAGACTGATCTCGAGCACATCCGTCAGACCGAACCGATCCGCCTTGGCGCGGACCTTCTCCCAGTCGAGCCCGCCCCGGCGACAGATCTCGTGGATGTCGACCAGCCACTTGAGGGACTCCCAGCGATGCCGCGCGGCGTGCACGGCGAGGTAGAGCAGCTCCCATTCAGGGCCGAGCGCGTGGGCCGGGGCACCCCGGAAGGGCCGCGGGCGCGCGTCCGCCCAGAGGTCGGCAAGGGCAGGCGCGCTGTGCGGCCATCGCCAGGCGATGCCCCAGTGCAGCTCGACCGGGCATCCCGCCGCCTCCGGCGAGGCGAAGGCGAACTCGATGTTGCTCTCGAGGAGCAGGCCGAGCTCGCTCGCCTCGACCCGCTCCTCGTGGTCGGCCATCACGTAGCCGAGCTCGCCCAGGACCGTCCATGCCCGGGCCACGCATTCCCGGGGCACCAGGATGTCGAGGTCAGCGGACACTCGAAGGGCCGCGTCGCCGTACAGCGACTCCGACAGCGCGACTCCCTTCAGCGGGATGACCGGCACGCCCGCCCGCCCCAGGCCTTCGAGCACCCGACCGAGGGCGCGCGCGACGAGCGCGTTCCGCGCGGCATTGATCCGGCGCGCGGCCTCGAAGGCCGCTCTCACCGGCGGTGGCACGTCGCGCCAGCCCAGCGCCGCCAGGCTTCGGGCGGCGAGGGGCACGACACCATGCGCCTCGGCCCGATCGAAGAGGCGCGACCAGGAGACGTTGCCGATGAGGCCGCGCGCGCGATCCTCGAGATCAGCGGGAACGCCGCCCGCGGGCGAGGATCCGCAGTAACCGATCGGCGTCGGTCACCGGGCGTCCCGGCTGGGCTCGCCGAAGGCGCGCTCGAGCGCGTCGAGAATCGCCGCCAGGCCTTCGAGCCCGTCCGGGACGGCGAGCGCCATGACCGGCACTCGGGCCACCAGCGACAGATAGCGGTCGAGCATCAGCCGCTTGCGCGCCGGGTCCTCCAGGCTGAAGCAGTGGGCATTCGCCAGCAGGGCGGGATAGGCCTCCGAAGCCTTGAGCGGCGCAAGCATCGCGGAGCCCGGCGCCCCGCGCCCGAGGACACAGACGGCCTCGAGCGGCGCCGGAGCCCATCCCACCGGCTCGCTCGAGTCATCCGGGCCGGCGAGCCGCGCCGCCCGCTCGCCCAGGCCGAAGAGGGCCGCGGTCGCCGGCCGCAGACGCACGTCGAACGGCAGGGGCAATGCCGATGATCGCGGGCTCGGTCACCTCGAGGGCGACGGCATCGTCGGCCCACAAGCGGTAGCCGCGCCGGTGGAGACCGTAGGCGATGGTGGACTTCCCGCTCTTCGAGGCTCCGCAGAAGGCGACCACGCCGCGCGGCATCAGCACGCCGCTGGCGTGCAGCACCTCGCCTCCGCGCGCCTGGACCACCAGCGGCAATGCTGAGTGCCAGTAGAGCTCGGCCACCGCGTCCGCGGCAATGCCGGGATGTGGCGCGGCGACCACGTGATCGCTCCGCTCGTCGAAGCAGAACGTGGCGAGTCCGGGCAGGTCCATCCAGTACCGCTCGCCCGAAGCCCGAGCATACGCGACGACGCCGCCCGCGGCATCGCGCCACGTCGTGGCGTGCGTGCTGCGCGGCGCGCAGAGGCTCGACGGCGCCCGGCGAGCCGCGACGATCTCCAGCCGCGGCGCGATGGACGCGGACAGCGGGACCTGGCCCATCAGCCGATGAGGCGACCCTTGCGCGGGCTCGCGGGATCGGATTCCCCTTGGTCGCTTCCCTTCCCGCTCGCGTGAATCAGATCCTTCACGTCACCGAGCAGGGTGAGCGTGGGTCGCTCCCACGCGACCACGCCCTTCTCCCGCGGCACCTGATCGCGTTCGGGTGGAGTCATGCGGCGGCCTCCTGATCGTCGGACGTGAACGACACATCGGAGCGGGCGCGCAGCCACGCTTCGGTGCTGAGCACCAGCCAGGCCCCGAGCCAGGACGCATTGCGCCCGTCGAAGTAATCTTCCAGGAAGCGGTCGAGGCGGCCGACGTCGACGAGGCCGAGCTCGGCCAGCATGACCGGTCCGCCGCAGCTCCGCCACGCGCTGCCGGCCGGCCGGCCGCAGCATGTCGTGCAGGGCCTGGATGAAGTCGACTTTCTTGGCGTGCATGGTCACCGACGGCAACCGCGCGGCGACCAATCGGCGCAGCGGAGCCTTGTGCCGCCCTCCGGCGATCAGCTCGTCTGGCGGGATCCTCAAGGAGAGGTCGACCAGGTCCCGGTCGAAGTACGGATAGAGGAACGTGAACCCGAGCAGACCTGGCCCAGGCATACGACTGGTCCCGCTCGATCAGCAGGAGCGGCGCCTGAGCCAACGTCCGGACGGTGGCCACGTAGGAGCGCTCGCCCCGCGCCAGCTCGACGGTGGCGGCGCTCTGGCGGCGCTGCTCGAGGAGCATGGCGAGATCCCGATTGCTCGGCCGTGCCCAGGGCGGCGATGCGCGCAGGTGGCGGCGCCTTCGTACCCGGTCGAGCAGCGCAGGACTGACGCGTCTCAGGACCCGGCCGCCGAGCCTCATCAGCTCCGGCAGCGCCGCATGATCCCAGAACACGCCGCGGGCGATCCGGGACGCCCGAAAGGGCGACGTCCGCTGGCAGGCGCGACAAAAGCGCCAGAGCGCCGCCAGATCGAGGGCGGCGAGACGGTCCGCCGCATAGCTGCCATCGACATTCAGCAGGTCGTCGCCGCCCGTGCCCATCAGCAGGCGTCCGAGGCCGAGTCGAGAGGCAGAGTGAAACAGCCCGGTGTACACGGACTGCCACGGACTGAGGACGGGGCTGGGGCTCGCGGAAGACAGGCGAAGAGCGGCGCCCACGATGGACTGACCGTCGAGCGTCTCGTCGAGGGTCCGGAGGAGCT
This sequence comes from uncultured Candidatus Rokubacteria bacterium, assembly GCA_963840495.1. Lineage (GTDB taxonomy): Bacteria > Methylomirabilota > Methylomirabilia > Rokubacteriales > CSP1-6 > CAWIZN01. The sequence goes on along the minus strand of CAWIZN010000044.1, from coordinate 89,484 downwards.
GCGGCATTCCGAGTGCCCGCGCCACTTCGACCTGGGCCGGGCCCTCGTCGCACACGGTTCCCTGAAATCGCAGGGACACGGCATGGAGTGGAGCTGCCTGCCCGCGCCGCTGTTCCGCGGCCAGCGTCGCCACGCTCACGGAGTCGAAGCCTCCGCTGAGCGCGATGCTGTCGCCGCCCACGGAGAGACAGCGGCGCACCGCCTGCTCCAGCAGGGGATCGAAGCGCCCGATCTCCTCCTGGCTCGCCCAGGCGAACCCCGGCGGCACCGGATCCCAGTAACGCGACACCTCGAGGGCCCCGCGCTCGAGACGCAGCACGTGGGCGGGAGGCAGCCGGCGGACATTCTCGTAGAACGTCTCGTGAGCCTGATGCGAGGAGATCTGGTTCTGGAGGTATTCCGCGATCACGGCCCGATGGAACGTGGCCCCGACCTCCCGCCGCGCGATGATCGCGTCGAGTGACGCGGCCACCAGTAGGATCCGGCCATTCCACCAGTAGAAGCACGGGGTGAGGCCCATGGCGTCGCGGCCGACCATGAGGCGCCGCCGCGCTTCATCCCAGATGATCACCGCGAAGGCGCCAGCCAGCCGCTGGACGAGCCCGTCCGGCCGCCGGCCGTACGCGGAGGCGACGAGCGCCGCGTTGGAGACGGCCGGATCGGTGTCGTGGGAAGACCGGTCGAAGAGATAGCCATCGAAGACCACGAGGTCTCCTGACCGGGTCCGGCAGGCGGTCGCCTCGCCGGCCGGTGCGGGGACATGCAGCACCCGCGGTCTGTCGTCGGCGATCGTGTCCCAGCGCACCAGCCATGAGGGCCCGAGCCGCATGTCGAATGCGTGCCGAATGCCAGCGCGTGCAAGCGCCGCGTCCGCGAACGCCTTCGGCTCAGCCATCGCCGAGCTCCGTGATCAGCCGGCTCTCGACCAGGGAAGCGATGAGGCCGCCGACCTCCGCGGCCAGGTCCGCGTGCGCGACGTCGAATTCGTTGGCCAGTCGCGACTCGATCTCGGTCCGGTCGAGCTCATCGCACAGGAGCTCCCACACGCGTGCCCCGGTGCGATTGAGGACGTAGATCTGGTCAGTCACGGTATGGACGAGGACGATCTCGTCGCCGACGCGGGTGGCGAGCGCATCGGGACTCGCGCGGAAGCGCAAAGCCATGGCGCAGGTCACGACGGCTGCCCTGCGAAGTCCGGCGCCGGCGCGTAGCCGGACGCCTCACCGGTGTCGTCGAAGACACGGCCCTCGCTCTCGACCCAGGCATGTCCGCTGACGACGCCCCCCTCGCTCCTGACGAAGCCCAGGCGCAGCTGCGCGGTGTGGCCTCGCCGCACGAGCAGCGTTCGAACGACCAGAGCCCGCACCAGGCACGTCGCGCCGGGGGCCACGGCGCGCGCGCGGGTCACCGCCCGTGTGATGCTCGAAGCCACGTCTCCGGAGACGGGACACGCCGCCGCTGGGATGCGAGCGAGGAGCCCTCGCACGGCCCGAAGGGACAGGACGGACAGAGCCACCCTGACCGCTACCGTGAAAAGCGCCGCCTCGAGCACGAGACGCCGCTCGGCCGGGTCGAGGTGGCGGAACCGGCGCGCCGTCCTGATCCACGCGAGCACGGGGCGATTATAGGCCGGTTCACCGGCGCTCACTACTGCCGAATCCGCGCGCGGCGTCAGACCTTTCGGCCTCGATGCTCCCACTTGGCTCGCACCCTCGCTCAACCCACGCAGTGCGCGCTCCTCCGCACGAGCAGCGTCAGACCAGAGCCCGCACGAGGCACGTCGCGCCGGGACCACGCCGCGTGCCCGCGTTACCGCCCCGCGAGCTCTCCGCCGCGTCTGCCGACGGACCGCACCGCCGGGATGCGAGCGAGAGCCCTCGCACGGTCCCAAGCACAGGCGGAGCCCACCTGACCGCGACCGTGAACAGCGCCGCCTCGAGCGCGAGCCCGCTCGGCCGAGTCGAGGTGGCGGACCGGCGCGCCTCCTGATCCACGCGAGCACCGCGCCGATTATAGGCCGGTTCACCGGCGCTCACTGACTGCCGCCCGCACTCGCGGCTCACACCTTGCGGCCTCGATGCTCCCACCTGCCCGCACGGTAATCCAGAAGGACAGCGCGATGAGCCGGAGGTCGAGCCCGAAGCTCCGCCTGCCGGATGTAGAGCCGGTCGTAGCTGAACTTCTGCCGGCGGCGGGATGTCCCGCGGCGGCGTAGATCTGCGCCATGCCCGGTGAGCCCGGGCGCCACGCGTGGCGCTCCTCGTACCCCGGCCATCGCCTCGAAGAGGAACGATCGTGCCGTCCCCGTTCGACGTCGATCTCGCCGGGCCGGAGCGCGCGCGGGCCGACGAAGCTCATGTCACCCACCGAAGATATTCCAGAGCTGCGGCAGCTCGTCCATCGCCGTCGCCCGGAGGAGCCGCCCGACGCGCGTGACCCGCGGGATCCTCCTCGCGGGCCTGCAGTGGGCCGAACCGCCGGTCGGCGTCCGGCACCATCGTCCGGAACTTCCAGCACCTCGAACAGCGCCGGCCGCCCCTGCCCACGCGCTCCTGTCCGGAAGAAGACCGGTCCGCCGTCCTCTCGCTTGATCGCGAGCGGCGATGAGCGCCCAGAGCGGCAGTGATCCCAGCAGTCCGATCGCCCTGAGCCCCATGTCGAAGGCGCGCTTCGCGCGCGGGCCGCGGCGCGGAGGCCCGCGCGATGTCGCGGCCAGCTCGCGGAACAGCCGCGTCGTAGGCCTCGACCTGGATCGGGCGGTCGTAGCCGAGGGCGGCGCGCCGCGCCCTTGGCGCCCAGCGCGCGCGCCCGCGCACGCGTCCTCGTGGAGCCGCCGGATCGGCCTGGCGAGGCCCTCGGGCGTCGTCGGGCTCGGCACGACGAGCCCCGACCGTAGCGCTCCGGTCAGGACGGCGACCTCGCTCTCCTCCTCGACCGCGGCGACGTACGGCCGGCCCGAGGCCAGGACCCCGTAGAGCTTGCTCGGCACGATGAAACCGGCCAGTCCCCGGCGGAGCGTGACGAGCTGGACGTCGGCGGCGCCGAACACTACCGCGAGCCGCTCCTTCGGGGCGGTACGGGAGGAAGCGGACGTTGCCGAGCCCGAGGGCTCGAGCGCGCGCCGCCAGGGCCTCACGCTTCACCCCGTCTCCCTGGAGGACCACCAGCATGTCGGGCAGGTCCCGGAGAGCCGCGCGGCCGCCTCCAGGACGCTGTCGAGCCCCTGGCCGAGCCCGAGGTTGCCGGAGTAGAGGACGACGAAGCGGTCGGCAAGCCCGAGCGCCTCCGACCACGGGTTCCGCTTCGGCTCGGGTCCGATCGCCGCCCGGTCCGTCCAGTTGTGGATGACCGTCACCTTCCGGGGCTCGGCGCCCTTTCCCTCGACCAGGCGGCGCGCCATGGTCTCGCCCGATCGCGATCACGCGTCGTCGCGTGGCGCAGGAGGAGACGGTTCACCCGGTCGAGGGCCCGGTTTATCCGCTCGCTCCGGAAGTCCTCGAGCAGGCACGCCACCTCGGGGAACACGTCCTGGCAGAGGAAGACGAACGGCACCCGCCAGCGCGCGCGCCCAGCCGAGCGCGGCGAGCCCGATGATCGGCGGGTCGGTGAGGCTCATCACCACGTCGGGCCGGCGCACGCGCAGCGGGGCGGCGGCGGCGGCGGCCGAAGTAAGCTAGATAGTTCGCGGCCCGTCCCGCGAAGCGCGCCTTCGAGCGCCGTGTCCCGGCCGCACGGAGGACGGTGACGCCGTTCACGATCCTCGCGTCCGACCGGCGCGCCACCTGCGCCTCTTCTCAGGCCACCGGGCCCGATCCCGCCGGCCGGCGCGCCACGACCGTCCACCTCCCAGACCTCGTGGCGGGCGACGCCCGAGGTCCTCGGCCAGCTCGGTCAGGAGCTGGCCGGTCGCGCCGGGATCCGGGTGGTAGGAGCGGTTGAAGAGCAGTGAGGAGGTGGGGCGCGCTCACGCTCGCCACTCAGATCTCCGGCTTCTTCACGAGGACGGTGGTCCCGAGGACCAGCACGTCCATGCTCGTGCGGAGGAAACAGTCCAGCGCCTCGGCGGGCTGGTGCACGATCGGCTCGCTCTCGTTGAACGAGGTGTTGAGGAGCACGGGAACGCCCGTCCGCTTCTCGAAGGCGCGCAGGAGCTGCCAGTAGCGGGGGTTGGCCTGGCGGCTCACCGTGTGGAGGCGCCCCGAGCCGTCGACGTGGGTCACCGCCGGGATGACCGCGCGCCGGTCGGGTCGCACGGGGTAGACCTGGACCATGAAGGGGTCGGCCACCGCGCCGACGAAGTACTCGTCGAGTGCGTCCTCGAGGAGCGAGGGGGCGAACGGCCGGAAGGGCTCGCGGAACTTGATCCGCGCGTTGATGATATCGCGCATGTCGGGCCGCCGCGGGTCGGCGAGGATGCTCCGGTTCCCGAGCGCGCGGGCTCCCCACTCCATCCGGCCCTGATACCAGCCGACGACCTTCCCCTCGGTGAGCCGCTCGGCCGTCCAGTCGCAAAGCTCGTCCTCGTCGGCAAGCTGGCGACGCGCCCCTGCCGCGCCAGCTCGAGGTCGCCGGCGCGGCGGCCAGCGCCGCGCGGATCGCGGGGTCGTCGAACTCGGGACCCCAGTAGGCGTGCTCCATCACGAAGCGGCGCGGGCGGCCGAGCACCTGATGCCAGACGTGGAAGGCGGCGCCGAGGGCGGTCCCGTTGTCGGCGGCCGCCGGCTGGACGTAGACCTCGCGGAAGGGCGTCAGCTCCCGGATCTTCCCGTTCATGACGCTGTTCATCGCGCACCCGCCGGCGAGGCAGAGGCGCGGCGAGCCCGTCAGCCGAGTGGAGGTCCGCAGGACGTGGACCGACCGCCTCCTCGAACACCGCCTGGAGCGAGGCCGCGATCGCGTGATGGCGCGGCTCGATGGGGTCGTCCGGCCGGCGGGCCGGGCCGAGCAGCGCCTCGAGCCGCGGAGTGTAGACCGGGCCGAGGGCCGGCTCCCCGCCGTCCCAGGTCCACGGTAATCCAGAACGACAGCGCGATGAGCCGGAGGTCGAGCCAGAAGCTCTGCTTGCCGACGTAGAGCTGGTCGAGCTTGAACTTCTGGCGGCGCGGGATGTCCCGCGGGGCGTAGATCTGCGCGATGCCCGTGAGGCCGGGCGTGACGCGATGGCGCGCCTCGTACCCCGGGATCGCCTGAAGCGGCACGGGCGTGCCGTCGCCTCCGACCTCGATCTCCTCGGGCCGGAGCGCCCGCGGGCCGACGAAGCTCATGTCGCCCACCAGGATGTTCCAGAGCTGGGGCAGCTCGTCCATCGCCGTGGCTCGAAGCAGCCGCCCGGTGCGGGTCACGCGCGGGTCGTCCTCCCTCGCCTGGAGCGCGCCGAATCGCCGGTCGGCGTCCGCCACCATCGACCGGAACTTCCAGCTCCGAAAGCGCCGCCCTCCCCTGCCCACCCGCTCCTGGCCGTAGAAGACGGGCCCGCCGTCCTCGAGCTTGATCGCGGCGGCGATGAGCGCCCAGAGCGGCAGCGAGCCGAGCAGGCCGAGCCCCGAGAGCGCGACGTCGAACGGGCGCTTGAGCGCGGGCCGCGGCGCGAAGGCCTCGCGCGGTGTCGCGGCCAGCTCGCGGAACAGCCGCGCATAGGCCTCGACCTGGATCGGGCGGTCGTAGCCGAGGGCGGCGCGCCGCGCATTGGCGCCCAGCTCGCGCCCCCGCGCGCGGTCCCCGTGAAGCGTCAGGATCTGGCGCGCGAGGCCCTCGGCGTCGCCGGGCTCCGCCAGGAGACCCGACCGATGCCTCCGGGTGATCGCCGCCACTTCGGACGCCTCCTCGACCGCCGCGACGTACGGCCGTCCGGATGCCAGGATCCCGTAGAGCTTGCTCGGCACGATGTAGCCGGCGAGCCCCCGCGCGAGCGAGACGACGAAGACGATCGGCCGAGGCGAAGGACTGGGCGAGGCGCTCGCGCGGCTGATAGGGCAGGAAGCGGACATTGCCGAGTCCGCGCTGGCTCACGCGGGCCTCGAGATCCGCGCGCTTCACGCCGTCGCCGACGATGGCGACGACGATGTCGGGATATGCGGAGAGCCGCGCGGCGGCGTCGATGAGGACGTCGAGATCCTGGGAGAGGCCGATATTGCCGGAGTGCATGACGACGAACGGCTCGGCCAGGCCGTGGGCGAGCGACCACGGATTCCGCTTCGGCCCGGGGACGATGGCCGAGCAATCCGCCCAGTTGTGGATGACCGTGATGCGGCCGGGATCGGCATTCTTGCCGGCCACGAGCCGCTCCCGCATCGTCTCGCCCACCGCCACGACGCGGTCCGCGCGGGCGATGAGCAGGCGCGTGACGCGCTCGAGCAGCCGATCGACCCGCTCGCTCCGGAAGTCGCCGAGGAGGCGCGCCACCTCGGGGAACACGTCCTGGCAGAGGTAGACGAAGCGCGCGCCGGTGCGGCGGGCGCACGCGAGAGCGGCCAGGCCGATGATCGGCGGATCCGTCAGCGCGACGACCACGTCGGGCCGGGGCACCGCGAGCCCGGCCAGACAGCGACGAGCCGAAGAAGCTCAGGTAGTTCGCCGCGCGCGCGGCAAAGCGCCCCGGCCCGAGCGCGGTGCCCCACGCGCGCAGGATCCGCACGCCGTTTCGTTCCTCGCGCCCGAACGGGAAGCGTCGCCTGCGCCGCGGGCGCGGCCGCCGACCCGAGCGGCGCCGACCTGAGCAGCGGGGGACCGGCCACCACCCAGACCTCGTGACGGCCGTCGCGCGCGAGGTCCTCGGCGAGGTCGGTGAGGAGCTGGCCGGTGGCGCCCTGGTCCGGATGATACGAGCGGTTGAAGAAGCAGATGCGCAGGCGCGGCGCGCTCCCGGTCGCCACTTAGATCTCCGGCCGCTTGACGATGACGGTCCGCCCCAGCGCCAGGGCGTCCATGCCGGTGCGGAGGAAGCAGTCGAGGGCCTCCTCGGGCTTCAGCACGATGGGCTCGTTCTCGTTGAACGAGGTATTGAGGAGCACGGGCACGCCCGTCAGCGCGCCGAAGGCGCGCAGGAGCTGCCAGTAGAGCGGGTTGGCGTCGCGGCTCACGGTCTGCAGCCGCCCCGAGCCGTCCACGTGGACGACGGCCGGGATCACCGCGCGCTTGTCCGGGCGCACGGGGTAGACGTGCATCATGAACGGGTCGGCTGCCGCTCCGACGAAGTACTCGTCGAGCGCCTCCTCGAGGATGGACGGGGCGAAGGGCCGGAACGCCTCGCGGAGCTTGATCTTCGCATTGATGATCTCGCGCATGTCCGCCCGCCGGGGATCGGCGAGGATGCTCCGGTTGCCGAGGGCCCGCGCCCCCCACTCCATCCGCCCCTGGAACCAGCCCACGACCTGGCCCTCGCCGAGGCGCTCGGCCGTGAAGCGGCAGAGCGCCTCGTCGTCGCCGAGCTCGGTGACGTGCATGCCCTGCCGCGCCAGTTCCGGACGCCGCGCGTCGAGCGCCCGCCGCACGGCCGCGGGGCCGAACGCCGGTCCCCAGTATCCGTGGTCCATGACGAAGCGCCGAGAGCCGACCCGGGAGCTGGCTCCACACGTGAAAGGCGGCCCCGAGGGCCGTCCCATTGTCGCCGGCGGCGGGCTGGACATACACCTGCCGAAACGGCGTCTCCTCGCGGATCTTGCCGTTGGCGACGCTGTTCATGGCGCAGCCGCCCGCCAGGCAGAGCCGCGGCTGCCGCGTCCGCGCGTGCAGCCCCCGGAGCACGTGGAAGACGGCCCGCTCGAAGACGGATTGAAGCGAGGCCGCGATGGCCTCGTGCCGGGACGTGAGGGGCTCCGCCGGGTGCCGCGCGCGGCCCAGGAGATCCTCGAGCTTCGGGAGAAAGACCGGGTCAATGGCCGGCGCCCCGTCGTCCCAGGTCATGCGGATGCCGCCCGACGCGTGGCGAAAGTACGAGAGGTCGAGCGCGAAGCCGCCCCCCGGCAGGAGGCGCAGGACGCGCGAGAGCGCGCCGGCAAAGTCGGGCGCTCCGTAGGGAGCCAGGCCCATCACCTTGTACTCGTCGCCATAGGACGTGAACCCCAGGTGCTGGGTGATCGCGAGGTAGAAGAGGCCGAGCGAGTGGGGGAAGTAGACGCGATCGAGCCCATCGATCGATGCCCCGCGGCCGATGGCCCACGAGGTGCTGACGAAGTCGCCGAAGCCGTCGATGGCGCAGACGGCCGCCTCCTCGAAGGGCGAGACGAGAAATGCGCTGGCGAGATGCGCCGGATGGTGCTCGACCCAGTGCAGGCGCTTGTCGACGCGCGCGCGGTCGACGCCGAGGGCGTGCGCGAGGGCCGCCGCCACGTTCTGCACGCGGCGGGCGCTCCGCGCGCGGTCCGAGACCAGGCGCAGGCTCGGCCGATGGGCGAGGGCGAAGCGCGCCTTGCGCCACAGGTTCGACCGCGGGTTCCGGCCGATCGCGAAGTGGTCCACGTCGGCGGGCGTCATCCCCGCCATGTCGAGGCAGCTCCGGATCGACTCGCGCGGAAACCCCGCCCAGTGCTTGACGCGCGCAAATCGCTCCTCTTCGACGGCCGCCTCGAGCCGCCCGTCGATGACGAGCGCGGCGGCGGCGTCGCCGTGGTAGGCGCAGATGCCGAGCACCGCGGTCACGGCGTGTCGAGGCCCAGGATGGCGCGGAAGCGCCGGCGAAAGTGGGCCTCGGTGAACTGGCAGCCGAGGCGTTCGGCCCCCGCCCGTCCCATGCGCGCCCGCGTCTCGGGCTCGAGGAAGAGCCGCACGACCGCCTTTTCGACCTCACCCTCGTCGGTGGCGTCGACCACGAGCCCCGTCACCCCGTCCTCGATGACCTCGGCGGCCGCGCCCGCGCCGCCGATGCACGCCTTCCCGGCGCGCATCGCCTCGAGGAACACCAGACCGAAGCCCTCGTCGCGGCTCGGCATCACGAAGAAGGCGCAGTCTCGATACAGCGCGTCGAGCGCCTGATCGGACACGCGCCCGAGGAACCGCACGTGGAGCGCCGAGCGCGGCGGCCTTTGCTTCGAGGCGCGCGCGGTCGTCGCCGTCTCCGGCCACGACGAGGCGCGCGTCGGGCACCGCGTCCCGGATCCTCGGCCAGAGGTCGATGAGCACATCATGCCCCTTGTATCGCTCCGAGCCGGCGAGGCGCCCGACGATGAGGGCGAACGGGTCCGCGACGTCGCGTGCGCCGCTGTCCGCGGATCGAATGGCGTGGGCCGCGCCCACGCCGAGGTGACAGACGGCGATCGGCCGCCCGGAGAATCCCGGGTTCGCCTGGCGAAAGCGCCGCGCGGTGTGCTCGGAGTTCGCCACGAGCACGTCCGCGCGCCCGAGCGCCCACCGCTCCAGCGGGCCGAGCGGCTTCCACGCCTCGATGCCGTGCAGGAAGACGGCGAGCCGTCCCCGCGCGCCGGTCACGAGCCGGGCGACCGGACTCAGGCGCAGGTGCAGGCAGAGAATGTCGGACGGGCGCGGCCTGGCGAGAGCCCGGCGCAGCGCGAGGCCGATGAACCGAAGCTTCCGGCCGGCGGCACCCGACAGCGCTACGCCGCCCGAGCGCGCCGTCACGGGCGCGGATCCCGCCGCATCGCCCACCGAGAGCACCTCCACCGGCGCCGCGGCCCCAGCGCTCGGCGGCTCGAGCGCGCGCACGACGAGCCGCGATACTCGAGCGATGCCATCGGCTCCGGTCACGCCCGGGGTGACGACCAGGTAGCCGCGCGCTGGCTCACTCGACGGGGGTCAGCGCCTTGCCTGCGCGCGCACGATCGTCCTCGTAGTGCCCGGCCATGGCGCCGGCGATCGCATCCCAGGAGTACTTCGCCCGCGCCAACGCCCTCCCCTTCTGTCCCATCGCCCGCGCCCGCGCGGGCTCGTCGAGGAGGCGCCCGAGGGCAGCGGCAAGCGCGTGCGCATCATGGGGCACCGAGAATCCGCAGCCGGCGGTCTCGACCTCCTCCCATGGGCATGTCCGAGTGGCGACGACCGGAACCGCGGCCGCCATCGCTTCGAGCACGCTCAGGCCAAAGCTCTCCGAGTCCGAGCACATGACCAGGGCGTCGGCGTCCGCCAGGAGCGCCCACTTGTCGGCCTCGCCGACCTCTCCGATCCAGTGCACGGCGTCGCGCACGGGAGCGAAGAGTGGCTCGACGCGGCCCCGGTACCCGTTCTCGTCGGGCCCCGCGATGACCAATCGCGCCGTCCGGTGGCGCGCCCGCACCTCCGCAAAGGCGGCGGCGAGCAGATCGAGGCGCTTGATCGGGTGAAGGCGCCCGAGGAACACGATGAGGGGCGCGTCGGCGGCCAGGCCAAGCCGGTGACGAAAGCGCCCGCGAGCGAGGTCCTCGTCCGCGGGAGCGTCGACGCCGTTCGGGAGCATGGCGACGGACACGCTCGGGACGCGCCGCGCGAGCGTGCTCGCCTCGGCGTCGGACGCCGCGTGAAGCAACGCCGCCGCCTCGAGGTGGCGGCGCTCGCGCGTCCAGTACGCCGCCTGCTTCCGCCACGCGTGATGGGCGATCGACCCGGCGTCGAGCATCCCGCGCGGAGAGATCACGTACGGGATCAGCCGCCGCCGCGCATGACGCGCCGCCGTCCATCCCGGCCAGTGCCAGAGCCCGTGCGTGTGCACGAGATCGCAATGCCCGATCTGAGCTTCGAGCGCCGGCGCGAGGCCGGCGGCGCCGAAGAGCCGGCGGGGGAACGCGCGCGGGAAATACCGCACGGCGATGCCGGCGTGTCGATCTCCCTCCGAGGAGGAGGCGGGCAAGCTCGCGGGGCCATTGGCGGTCGTGGTGAACACCTGCACCTCGACCCCGGCGCGATCGAGCCCCCGACAGAGCCCGAGGATGCTGCGCGGCGGTCCTCCGTAGGCGAAGGCCGGCGCGAAGTACGGCGTCACGTGCAGCACGCGCAGCCGCTCCCGCATGTGTCCGCGCAGGCCCTATCGGCTCCGGGAGCCCGGCTCCACGAGCCGTCCGCGCGCCGGCGCTCTGATGGTCACCGCGCGGCCCCGGAGCAGGCGGTCGACCAAGAACGTGACGCCCCCGAGATACACGATGAGCGTCAGCGACAGCCCGAGCATATTGGCCCACGAGCGCTCGAACAGGTAGAGCGACAGCCAGAAGATCACGGTCACGCTGGCGATGGCGAGCTCGCGGAGCCGGATCAGGCGGAGGAGACCGTGATACGCCATGCCCATCAGGAACCCGTAGGCGAAGCACGGGCACGAACATCAGCGGCATGCCGAAGTCGACGTACGCCTCCGCGGCATAGCCGAAGGCGATGCTGGTGTTCTCCTCGATCCCGGCCACCCAGACGCCGGTGTATCGGCGCACCTTCTCGCTGTCCGACTCGACGGGGGGCTTGTCGGGGAACAGCACGCGCGGCGTGAGCACGTGGACCACCGCGGCCCAGAGGATCTCCCCATCCTCATGCGGCGTCACCGCGGGGACCCGGTCGAGCGCCAGCGCCGGGTAGTAGACGGCCCAGAGCCGGTCGACGAAGAGATCGACGTCGGAGACCATCTCGCCGGGAGAGCGGTCGCATCCACCTCGAGGAGAGCGCCGAGATCCGGTCGAGGCGGGCCTCGCGCGAGCGGGCGAAGACCTGGTCCTCGAAGTCGCGGCGATACTCCGTCCGTATGCCCATCCAGATCACGCCGCGTGAACAGCATCGCGATCCCCAGCGCGCCGAGCACCACCCAGTGGTTGACCCTTCGCCGGTCGAACGCGCCGGTGAGCACCATCGCGGCCATCATCATCGGCTCGCGGAATCCCGCGAAGTATCCGGTGAACCCCAGCACGATCTCGCCGGCGAGCAGCAGGGCGATCCAGCCCAGCCGGATGCGCGGCTGGCTCAGGCGCCGAAACATCAGGAACAGCAGCGCGAACCGGATGTAGGTCAGGGCCAGGATGCCCTGCGTCAGCGACGGGCAGTTCCCACGCGAACTCCTGGATGGTGCCGGTCATGACGACCGACGCCAGATAGGCCGCGACCAGTGCGCCCCACCCGAGGGCCGGTCCGGGTCGGTGCCGTCGCGCGCGGCGGTCGAATGACTGTCATTCCGAGCTTCAGGCCCATCAGGAGAGCCGCCAGACACCCGAGCCCGATCAAGACCATCGGCCGGTAGTCGCTGTGGTCGACGGCGGGAAGCCGGATGCCGGTGAGCATCTGGTACCAGATCCCGGCGGTGACCTGGACCCACTGGAAGGTGAACGCCATGGCCAGGACCGGCGGCCCGTCGCCGGTGCGGGTCCACCGCCACGCCGCCCACAGCAGCCAGATCGCGACGGCGGGGATCCAGTCCGCCGCCAGGATCGACGCGACCGCGGAGACGATCGCGAGGACGATGGAGCAGGCCGGGCACCGATGCCCGATGCGTGGCGAGAGCCGAGGACGCCGGCGCGAGACCTTGGACCGGAGGCGTCTCCATGTCCGGCGATCGTACCATCCCCGTTTCATCGGCCTCCGGCGGCACGGCTCGACCCGGTGAAGGTGCGCGGTCGGGCCACGGCGCGACATGCCGCCAGGAGACCAGCGGTCGTCCGGTCGAACGAGTGGGATGCCGCCCGCTCTCGGCAGGCGACGCGCGTAGTCGCGACCGCGCTCGACCCCCGCTCGGATGCGCTCGAGGGCCGCGGCGAGCTCGGCCACATTCCCGGTGGGGAAGATCTCGCCGGTCTCCCCGGGCGTCACCAGGTCCGGCGCGCAGCCCACCCGGTCGGCGACGACGCAGGGCAATCCGGTCGCCAGGGCCTCGTTGACGACCAGGCCCCACGTCTCCATCACTCGGCAGAACCAGGCAATCGGCCACGGCGTATGCCCGCCCCAGCTCCGACTGGTTCAGGAAGCCGGCCCACGCGGCGCGGAGCCCCAGCCGATCCGCCTCCGATCGGCAGGCCGTCATCAGCTCTCCCGTCCCGACGACGAGCACGCTCGCTCGCGACCCGAGGCCGGCCATCGCCCGGATCAGGTCGAGCGGCCGCTTCTTCGGCTCGAGCTTGCCGACGAAGAGGACGACGAAGGCCTGGGGCTCGAGCCCCCAGGAGGCCCGCGCCGCCATCCGCGCGCTCCGGCGCCTGGTGGGGCGACGACGCCCGCGCGAAGAACTCGTTGTCGACGGCGTGGGGAGCGTCGAAGACCCTGGCAGGGGTCGACGCCGAAACTCGGTGAGGTACGCGCGCGCGCGCGTTCCCACGCTCAGGTGGCCATCGAACAGATGGACCAGTCGCCGCGTCCTGGCGCGCCCAGACGGCGCCGCGCCATCCCGTCGGCCGGAGGCCCAGATGCGTATCGCCCCGGTACAGGACGGGAATGCGGGCGCGGCGGCACGCCCAGAGCGCCCGCACCAGCGTGACGGAGTGCCACCCTGGGATCAGGGCCACGTCGGGGCGGCTCTCCTCGAGGGCCGCGCCGATCTCAGGGACGTCGAGGCCCCAGAACCGGTCGCTGTGAACGCTCTCTCCTGGCCGCGCGGCGCGCAGGATGCGGCATCGATAGCCCTCGACGAGCGGCGTGTCCCACTGAAACGAGACGCCGAACCCCACGCCTTGCTGGGCGGCAGTGGGCGCTGTCCCGTAGAGGACGGTCAGGTCCAGCTCGGGGCAATGCGCGGCGATGTGGCGAAACCAGGGCGCGTAGTACTGGACGGGGTGCGTCAGCACGACGGTCAGGCGAATCGGGCGATCACCCGCGATCATCGACCGGCCGTCGCGGACCGCGACGTGCGCCCGTCGCACGTGCTCCAGGGTCGCCGCCAGCTTTCCGGCCAGGGCGGCGGCGGAGAACTCCTCGAAGCGTGTGGCGGCTCGCTCACGCTCGCCGGGACTTCCGTATCCGCTCGCCTCGCCTCCGGCTGCGGCTCGCCCATCCACAGCCGGATCGTGGCCGGGATGGTCGATCAGCGCCGACAGCTCGCCGTAGATGGCGTCGACGCGCGACTCCGCACGCTCCGTATCCGTGTACGTGATCACCCGAGCCATCGGAGGGGCGCGCGGCGCGGCGGAGGATCTCCACGACGCTGCTCTCGCCGTGGTGGATGGCGAGGATCGGCTTTCCGGCCAGGAGTGCGGGGTAGAGCTTGCTCGCCGTGTAGTGGGCCTCGCTGCTGCCCAGCATGAGGATCGCGGTCGCCTGGACCTGGACCGTGAGCGCGTCGAGGTAGTCGATGCGCGGGGCGATCTCCGAGACACGGTCGGCCACCCCGAGCTCGCGGGCGACCGGGAGGACGCGCGGCGCCGCGTCCGGCCGCGTCTGGTTGCTGGTTCCGAAGAAGTGGAGGTGAAGCCGCTCGTACAGCTCCGGACGCCGCTGCCGCAGCTCGCGCACCGCGCCGAGCAGGGCACGGAGCACCTCGAACCCGAGCGGCAGGAGCGTCCCGACGTAGCAGAGGTGGATCGCGCCGTCGGCGGCGTCGAAATACGGGTTGGGGCGTGGCTCTCGCCGGAGGCGATCGAAGTCGGCCGGCTCCCCGCCCACGGGAATGACGGCGCACGCGATCGTGCCGAGCTCCGGATAGCGGCGCCGGAGCGCGTCACACGTCAGGCCCGAGACCGTCGTGATCGCGTCGGCGGCCCGGACCGCCCGCGGCTCGAGCCGTCGCGCCAGGGCGCGCGTCAGCCGGCTCTTGATGTCGGGCCGGCCGTTCGGGCCCGCGCCGACGGCCTCGCCCCAGGCCCCCACCCATGGGTCCTGATAGTCGAGCACGAACGGCACGCCGAACCGCCGCTTGAGGATCGGCCCGAGCAGCGCCGGGTACGTCGGGTAGATCGTGATGAACAGGGCGTCGAAGCGCTCCCGTCGCAGCAAGTCCGCGCACGCGCGCCGAAGGCCATCGAAGGCCCGCACGCCCGAGATCCCCGACTCCGATGCGCCGCGTCCACCGCGCGGGCCAGGCACGGCAGCGGACGACTCGAAGCTCGGCGGGAACGAGGCTCGCCAGCCCGGGATCGAGGCGCCCCTCGTAGTCGCGAGGATCCACCGTGACCACCGTCGGCTCCCAGCCGTGTGCCGGCAGGCGCGGCGCGAGGAGGCGCACGCGGTGAGCGCCCGCGCTCGTGTCCGGCGGAAAGTGCGGGCTGACCAAGAGCACGCGCGGCACGACGTCAGCGCGCACCGCTCACGCCGCGATCACCTCTCGATACAGGCGCTCGTACGCGCTCACCATCACGCTCGTCGCTGAAGCGAGCCTCGCAGTCCGCCCGCACGCCGGCCCGGTCGATGCGATCGAGACGCCCCGCCGCCGCGACCGCCTCCTCGGCGGTACGGCAGAGCATTCCGTTGACGCCCATCGCGAATCACCTCGGGAATGCCGCCCCGGGCGAAGGCCACGACGGGCGTTCCACACGCCATCGCCTCGATCATCACGAGGCCGAACGTCTCGTCGAAGTCCACCGGCATCAGGAGCGCGATCGCGGTCCCGAGGAGCGCGCTCTTCTGCGCGTCGTCCACCGGCCCCACATAGCGGACGGCACTGCCCGTCGATCGCGGGCGCGACCTGGCGATCGAAGTACTCGGCCTCGGGGCCGGCCTCTGCGCGGGTGCCGGCGATGACGAGAGGCCGTCCCGCGGCCCGGCAATCGCGATCGCGTGATGCACCCCCTTGATGCGCTCGAGGCGTCCGAGGAAGACGAACGGCGCATCGGCGGGCACACGCTCGACGAACCGGTACTTGTCGATCTCGACGGCATTGTGGATCGTGTGCCAGCGGCCCCCCAGCGCGCCGTGCGACGAGCGCGCGCGGTACACGCTGGCCGAGCACGCCGTGAAGCACAGCGAGGCCCCGGCGAGGCGCATCGCGTTCCGGACGCCGCGCCCAGGGCACGGGATATCGGTGGTAGGACTGGATCTTCGGGAGCCTGCGGACCGGCAGCACCGGGAGGAGCGCCGCCAGGCGTCCGAAGCTGTGGATGAGGTCCGCCTCGCTCCGACGCCGCCAGAGCCCGCCGGCGACCTGCATGATCTCGGTCATCCGCGGCCCGAGCCCCACGTGCGGCGGCGCGCCGTACGGCACCAGCTTGGCCGGGGTCGCACTCGCCGGGTGAGCGAAGACCGTGACGTCGTGCCCGCGTCTCACGAGGCCCCGGACGAGCATGTCCACCATCCGCTCGATCCCACCCTCGAGACGCGGCGGCACCGGCAGGTATGGATCGGCCGTCATCAGGATGCGCATGCCGGGTGTGCTGCCAGCCCGGCGGCGCAACGCCCGGATCAGGGCCCCGCTCTCGTCGGGATGCTCCCAGTGCCAGCGCCGCTGCGCCGCCCGCCACGACGCGGTCCTGGCCCGTTCGAGGAGACGCTTGTCGTCGGCCCAACGTCTCAAGCCCGCCGCCAGGCTCGCCACGTCACCGGGCGCGTAGAGCAGGCTCCCCTCGCCCAGGTCCCGGGCCAGCGGCCGCTGGCCCGGCGTGTCCGTGAACACGACGGCCAGACCGCCGAGAATGTACGTGAGGGCCTTGTTCGAGAGGCACAGGAGCTTGTTCAAGACGGGTCCCCGCTCGAGCGAGAGTCCGACGTCGTAGTCGGCGCAGAGGCCGACCATCGCATCGGGTGGGGCCGGCTCGTGCGGGACGATCAGAAGGCGCGGGGCGCGTTGCGCGGCGAGCCGGCGCAAGCTCTCGACGTATTCGGCAATCGCGAGGCCTCGGAGGTGGAGCTCGCCCGGCACCGCCGCGAGCGCCATCGCGGACACCACGTCCTCGAGCCCTCGCCCGGGACCGATCGTCTGACTGAACCAGTAGAGCCGCAGCGCGCCGCGTCCGGGTGAGGATGGAGATCGGGGGGCTTCGAGGGAAGCGGAAAGGTGTTGTGCACGACGATCGGACTCACCCCGTACCGCTCGGCATACGCGGCCGCGATGCCCGGGCTGCTCGCCGTGAGAAACAAAGCGCCGGGAAGGACGTCGCGCTCGATCCGCTGCGCGAGGGCGTGCGAGAGCGTCGCCGCCGGCGAGTCGACTTGCTCGGCACTGTGAAAGTCCTCGAGATCGATCGCGTAGGGGACATCCATCTTGCGGCCCGCCTCCGCCACCGCGGCGAGCGCGGCGCCTCCCCCGTACAGCAGATCGACGGGCTCGCGCATCGCGGCCCGCACCAGCTCGCGGTGCAGCGCGGCTCCACGCGGCCGCGGCGAGGCCGACCGGGCATCGCGATGGCCCGAGCGTCCGCGCCGCGAGCTTCGCCCCGCGAAGCCGGAGCCCGGTTCGCAGCGCACGCAAGAGCGTTCCGCGTCGCGCTCGTAGTCGACGGTCGCCCACGTCCAGGCCGTCTCTCTGAGCCGCCGGACTTCGCGATCGGCGCCGACGGCCCATGGCAGATGCCGCGTGCTGATCACGCGGACACGATAGCCCGCGGCCGCCAGCGCATCGGCGGCCTTCAACATGCGCGGCGACGTGGACAGGTGGCCCGCCGTCACGACGGTGATTCGAGGAGGCGAGGCCCCAGGTCACCGAACAGCGGTTGGTCATGTGCCGTACAGGGTCAGATATTCTGCCGCGACCTCGTCCATGGTGCGCGGCCGCGGCAACGCGGATCGCCAGCGGTCGATCGTGCCGGCAGGGTCGCCGGCCATCTCCAGGAGCACGGCCGCGAGGGCCTGCCAGTCCCCGGGGGCGACGAGCCGCCCGCTCACGCCATCGTCGACGAGCTCCGCCAGACCGCCGATCCGTGTTCCGATGACCGGCGTCCCCGCGGCATGGGCCTCGATCGCCACGGTGGGCCCTCCTTCCAGGCACACCGCCGGGCAGCAGAGCACGTCGTAGCCGGCGAGGAGCTCCGGGACCTCGCTGTGAGTCACCGGGGGCGAGAACGCAATGCGCCGATCGGTGCCGGCGAGGATCCGCAGCTCGCGCAGATAGGCGCGCTCGTCGCCGGTGACCAGTGGCCCGCGGATCTCGACCCGAATCGGAATCTCGCTCGGAAGGCTTGCCGCGGCTCGAACGAGATCGTGCACGCCCTTCACGGGCTCGAGGCGCCCGAGATAGCCCACCGTGATCGGCAGCCGCGTGGGCTGCCGATCCGGAGACGGCTTCGCGCTGAATCCGGTCTGGCTCACCCCGAGGCGGTTGAGGGCAAGCTTCTCCCGGGGAGCCCCGTTGGCGGCGACGGCCTCGAGCGCCCACCGGGTCAGCACGACGAACCGATCGACCGTCGCCAGCATCTCGCGCTGCATGGCCTGGTTGCGCACGATGAGATCGGTCATGGCGAGCGCGGTGCCGAGTCGTCCGGGCAGCGAACGGAACCGCAGGCCCGCCGCCGGCGGAATGGATCCGACGAGACGCGCAAGCGCCCTCGGAAGCCCGCGTCGGCTGAGCTCGCACGCCGCGCACTTTGCGGGTCGGCAGATGCCGTCACACAAGGCCTCGCCCCACCGCATCATCGTGCCTCGCTGGCACACCCAGCCGAGGCTGCTCGAATGCGTCGTCGCGAACACTCGGGCGCCCGTGGCCTTGGCCGCCTTGAGCTCGGCCAGCCCCAGCCCCGTGCCGAAGGTGTGGACGTGAACCACGTCGGGTCGCCTGGCCGCGGAGCCAGGCGTGGAAGCGCTCGGCACCGCGCACCGTGACCAGCCCCTGGACCTCGGCGCGCGTCGGGGCTCCCGGCACCGGGTAGCGATAGACCGGGACACCCTCGTGCTCGTAGAAGCGCTCCCGTGCGGCCGCGGGGTCCGGCGCCGCGATGGCGACGTCGGCGCCCGCGGCGCACAGGCGGCGGGACAGACCGGCGACATAGACTTCGGTGCCACCGATACTCTCGGGGAAATACCAGCCGAGCGCCTGGACGACTCTCACGCGCGGACTGCCACACAGGTGACGAACTGGCCCGTCACGAGTCCGGCGCCTCGATCGATCGGACCGCGGACGCGACCGCCCAGTCCGCTCGTCTCAAAAACACCCCGCGGCCCTCGTCGATCGAATACGGGCGCCACGGGCGCTCGGGAGGCAGGACGTCGAAGCGCAGCGCCTCCGCGATCACGTCGACGTGCTGCAGGTCGGGGATCCCCAGGAAGATGTCCAGCCGGTACCGGCCCGGCACGAAGGTCGGCGGGGGGATGCGCACCTGGACGCGGCACGCCCGCCCCGCCGGAAGCTCGACCCCGGGATCGTCCACGTTCATCAGGCTCAGGAGAGGGTCGCCCGCCTCCGAGCAGATCACCAGCTCGACGACGAGACCGCGCAGGCTGCCGCCGGACTTGCCCGTGTCGGTGACCTCGATCGCCAGCTCGAACCGGAGGGCACTGTCGCACGGCCGTCCCGCGGCGGGCCGATCGCTCTCGTCGAGGATCTTCGCATCCGTGACCCGCGCCCAGCCGAGCCCGGTGCGCGCCCGAGGCTCGAAGCGCGCGGCCTCGCGCGGGGACGCGTCGCCGTCCAGGTACTGCTTCACCACCTCGCCGATCGGGCCCGCGGCCGCGACCATCCCGCGATTCAGGAGCACGCCGCGGCCGCACAGGCGCTGGACCGCCGCCATGTTGTGACTCACGAAGACGATGGTCCGCCCCGCCTGCGCCACGTCGTCCATCTTGCCCAGGCACTTCTTCTGGAACTCCGCGTCCCCGACGGCCAGCACCTCGTCCATCAAGAGTATCTCGGTGTCGAGGTGCGCGGCGATGGCGAAGGCCAGCCGCACGTACATGCCGCTCGAATAGCGCTTGACGGGCGTGTCGACGAATGGCTCGACCTCCGCGAAGGCGACGATCTCGTCGAACTTCCGATCGATCTCCCGCTTTCGCATGCCGAGGATGGTGCCGCTCAGATAGATGTTCTCCCGGCCCGTCAGGTCCGGATGAAACCCGGTGCCGACCTCGAGCAGGCTGCCGACCCGGCCGAACAGCTCGACGCGCCCCGCCGTCGGCTCCGTGACCCGCGAGATGATCTTGAGCAGCGTGCTCTTGCCGGCGCCGTTCCGGCCGACCACGCCCAGCACCTCGCCGTGCTCCACGTCGAGCGAGACGTCGCGGAGCGCCCAGAACTCCTCCGACGCGCGGCGGCAATCGCGCGAGCCGCCGGAAGGGCGCCGGTCACGAGGTCGGTGAGCGCTTCGCGCAGATGGCCCGCCGGCGCGCGACGGCGCGCCGATCCAGTAGCGCTTCGACAGGCCCTGGACGCGGATGGCCGGCGAGCCCATCGGCCGCTACACCGTGTCCGCGAAGGCGCGTTCCATGCGCCGGAACTGCCAGACCCCGAGCAGGGTGAGCGCGGCCGCGCTCGACGCCGAGATGCCGAGCGCGATCCAGTCGAGCGGCCGGCCCAGCATCGCGGCGCGGAAGCCCTCGATGAGGCCGGCCAGCGGGTTGAGCGCCAGCAACGGGCGCCAGCGCTCGGGCACGAGGCTCGCCGGGTAGACGACGGGCGTCGCGAACATCCAGAGCTGCATGAGGAAGGGCAAGGCGTACTGGACGTCGCGGTACCGCGCATTCAGGGCACCCAGCCACATGCCGACGCCGGCGGCGGTGCACGCCGTCACGACGACGAGCGGGATCACGAAGACGGCCGTGGCCGCCGGCGCCAGCCCGTACCAGGCCATCAGGCCGCCGAGCACGAGGAAGGCGATGGCGAAGTCGACGAAGGCGGCCAGGGTCGCGCTGAGCGGCACGAGCACGCGGGGGAAGTACACCCGCGTCAGGAGATGGGCATTGCCGACCAGGCTCGCCCCGCTGCGGGTCACGGCCGCGGCGAAATAGGTCCAGAGCAGGAGGCCCAGGTACGAGAAGACCGGATACGGGATGCCGTCGCTCGGCACTCCCGCCAGGGTCCCGAGGAACACGGTGAACACGACCATGCTCATGAGCGGCTGGATGATGGCCCAGAGGAAGCCGAGCACGGTCTGCTTGTACCGAACCGCCACGTCCCGCCGGGTGAGGAAGTAGAGCAGGTCGCGGTAGTGCCAGAGCTCGGCGAGGTCGATGGCCTTGCGCGGATGCGCGGCGTCGATCACCATCCACGGATCCGCCGTGTCGCGCCCGCCGTCCGCCGGCTCGACACGGTACGGCTCACGCCGCCGCCTTGTCGCGTCCCGCGGCGAAGCGCGCGAGCACGACGAGCGCCCATGCCCGCGACCAGTGGAGCCGGCCCGCCTCGAAGCCGTCCCAGACGCGCTCCACCGCCTTTCGCCCCAGACATCCTCCCTCGAGGCTCTGGGCCCGCAGCTCGGGCGCCCGCCGGCGGAGCCACGGGGCGAACGGAAGGGTGAAGCCCATCTTGGGACGATCCCATGTCTCGCTCGGCAGGACGTCTCCGAGCGCCGCGAGCAGCAAGGGCTTCGGCGTGGCGCCGGCGAGCTTGATCCGGGCGGGCAGGCCGACCGCGTATTCCACGAGCCGGTGATCGAGAAAGGGAACACGGACCTCGACCGAATGGGCCATGCTCATCACGTCGGTGTCCTTCAGGAGCTGGTCTTGGAGGTAGTGACGAAACTCCTCCAGTCCCAGCGCGTGGCCGGCAGCGCGCGCCGGCGGCGCGCCGTCCGCCGCAAACGGTGGACCATAGGCGTCGAGCTCGGCCGCGCCGATGCCGAGCAGATCCCGCACCTGTGCCGCCCCGTAGAGGCCGCGGACCATCAGGTAGACGCCGGATGTCGAGGGCCGCTCGAAGTAGTCGAGCCGGTCGAGCGCGCCGCGCGGCACTGCGCCCGCGCGCCGTAGCGCGCCGCCCGCACGATCCCGCGGCGCGCGCGCCCGGGCAACGCCGCCATCACCCGTCCCGCGCCCTCGAGCCACGCCCCGTGGCGCAGATGGCGATAGCCCCAGAAGACCTCGTCTCCGCCCGTTCCCGACAGGACGGCGGTCACGCCCTCACGCCGGGCCGCGGCGGCGACGACGTAGGTATTGACGCCGTCCACGGTCGGCTCGTCCATCGCCCTGAAGAAGCCGGGCACGGCGTCGAAGAATCCCCGCGCATCCAGCAGGATCTCGCGGTGGTCCGTCTTGAACCGGCGAGCCACCCGTCGCGCGTGCGCGACCTCGCCGTAGGCGGGCTCGTCGAACCCGACGGAGAGCGTGGTGAGCGGCCGGTCCCTTCGCTGACTCGCCAGCGCCACCAGCGCCGACGAGTCGATCCCGCCGCTCAGGAAGACGCCGAGTGGCACATCGCCGACCAGATGAAGCCCGACCGCGTCCTCGAGGAGCGCGCGGGTCTGCGCCACCGCTTCTGCGCGGCGAGGCGGCGGTCACCCGCCCCCCGCGCGCGGGGATGAAGGCGGTCAGATCCCAGAACCGGCGGATCTCCGGCGGCCCGGCCTCCACGGTCAGACAATGACCGGCCTCGAGCGCCATCACCCCCTTGACGGTCGTCTGCGGCGCGGGAACGGAACCGAGCTGGAGGAAGCGGACGAGCGCCTCCGGGTTCCCCTCGTCGGGCACGAGCCCGCTCCTGAGGAGCGCGCGGACCTCGGAGGCCCAGACCAGCCGCTCGCCGTCCCGGTAGTAGTAGAGCGGCTTGATCCCGAGGCGATCCCTCGCCAGCACGAGTCGCGGACGGGCCGGGGTGGCATCGAAGAGGGCGAAGGCGAACATCCCACGGAGCCGCGTGACCACCTCGTCTCCCCATCGGGCATAGCCCCGCAGGATGACCTCGGTGTCGGTGGCGGAGCAAAACGGCGCCGCCGCGGAGGCGAGCTCCCGGCGAAGCTCGACGTGATTGTAGATCTCGCCATTGTGCGCGACCCAGAGCCGGCCGCGCGCCTCGCCCATGGGCATGCGGCCGCGCGACGTCAGGTCGAGGATGGACAGGCGGCGCGCGCCGAGGACCGCCCCGGGCCGCACTCCGTCGTCGTCATAGGTCCGGACGTGATCGGGATCCCGCGCGGCGACCGGAAGTCCGCCGCCTTGGGCCAGGGAGCGGGGAAGGACGAGACCCCAGTCGTCCGGGCCCCGGTGCGCCTGGGCGTCGAGCATGGAGAGCACGGCGGCCACGTCCTCGCCGCTCGGGCGGCCGCTCGAACCTCACCACCCCGGCGAGGCCGCACACCGCGTGACCTTCAGCCAGCCCGGAACTTGAACACGAAGCGGCTGGCCGAGGTGCCGACGATGATGACGTCGCCGTCGCGGAGCGGCACGGCGCCCCCCGCCTGCTTGCCACCCACCACCCGGCCCTCGACGAGGGTCCCGCACGTGCTCTGGCGATCGACGAGCACGTACTGCGCCCCGTTGTGCTCGATCTGGAAGTGCTCGCGGCTCACGTTCGTCGCCGGCTCGGGCTCGGCCAGGTACAGCTCATTGTTCGGTCGGCTCCCCGGGCGCCGGCGGTCCATGACGATCCGGGCTACCGCTCGCGTGGCGCCGCGCGAGTCGAGCCCGACGCGGAACGGGAACTGGGTGACCGGCAGCTCCGCGCCGCCGAGGGCGTCCTTCGCTTCCGGCGTGAGCGCAGAGAGCCCGGCCTGCCCGGTCGAGGCTTGCGTGGGGGTCATGGGCGCCTTCCTCTGTCGCGGGCGCCGTCCACCGCTCTCATCACTCGCCATTGTCGCCTTTCCTCGCCTTTGCCCTGCGCGCCTGCTCGCCCGCCTCGAATCAACCGTCCCTGCCAATTTTTGGCAGCCCTCGTGACAGAGACGGCTGCCAGCTCGACCGCCGCGGCCGCTGCACGGTACACCATACTTGATTTCTCTGCCGTCCTGCGAAACCCGCGCGAGCCGTGGCGGTGGCAGCGAGGTTGCACTCACGTCGGGTGGCAGCAGAGACTCCTCCGGCGAATAGCGACGGGTGAAGGCATCGGGTCTCCGCGAAAGGGGACCTCGACATGCTCTTCCGATCTATGGTCACGGCCCTGCTGGCGCTTGCGCTGTCAGGGTGTGGCGCGGCCGCCTTCAGCGTCCACGATCTCAAGCTGTCCCCGTCGGGCGACACGCTGTACGTCCTCGCACGGAACACCAACGTGAGCCGGAACTTCTGTGCGACGCTCGGCGGGGATGTCGCCCTTGCGGAGGGCCGGCTGGCCTCCGCCGACACCCGCACGATGCGCATCGGTCGGGTGATGGGGTGCCACACCGTGCGCCACATCATCGTCTGCTCCGAGGGCGATGCCGACTGCCTCACCCATGAAGAGCGGCATCGCGACCACGGAAACTTCCATCGATGAGGCGCGAGGCCGTCGCCGGGCGGGATGACCGGCCGGCGGCGGACTGCCCTCGGCGAGCCGACGAGCGCGCGGGTCAGCGGACCTGGGACGTCGTCGCGGGAGTGACGAGGCGCGTGGCCGATACCTCGACCCAGGTGTAGTAGATGCCCTCGTAGATCAGCACCTGCAGCGAGTTGCCCGATTTCTCGTAGACCTGCGTGGTACCCTTCTCTGAGCTGGTCGTCGAGGTCAGGTGGTGCCAGCCATTGGCCTCGAGCGTGGTCCGGTACACGACCCCGAGGCTGTCCGGCTCGACCCGCCCTTTGTAGACGAGGCGGGCGGCTTTCAGCGAGGGCGATTCGATCACCGTCGACTTGTTCCAATCGAGCGTCAACCCCGTGGGAACCGGGATGTCCTCGAACTCACTGCGCGCCTGCTTCGGCGGAGACGACGCGCAGGCCGCGAGGCTCAAGGCGATGACGGACAGCAAGACATAACGCCGCATGGGTGATACCTCCTCGCCGTCATCGTATCGTCGCTTCGAGGGAGGGCCAAGCTTTTGCGGCGGATGAGGCGGCTCCTGCCCGGTCTCGCCATCGCGGTGGCCGCGCTGGCCCTCGCCCTCGGGGTGTGGCACGCACCGCTTCTGCGCGCGATGGGCACCTGGCTTCGGGTCGAGGATCGGCTCGAGCGCGCCGATGCCATCGTGGTCCTCGCGGGCGGCACACCCCGCCGGGAGGCCACCGCGGCCGCGCTGTGGAAGGAGGGCTGGGCGCCCCGCATCATCATCTCGCGGCCGCTCGAGCGCCCCGACCTCCGCGAGCTGATCGATCTGGGAATTCGCCGGTTCGACCTGCAAGGGGAGTCGCGGAAGGCGCTGGAGACCTACGGCGTCCCGCCCGACCAGATCATCGCGATACCGGACATCTCCCGGACCACCGAGCCCGAGCTGGCGCTCGTCCGCGATGCCGCCCAGGCCCGCGGCTATCGGCGGTTGATCCTCGTCAGCTCACCCGAGCATACGCGGCGGGTCAAGATCGTCTGGTCGAGACAGGCGCCCGGAGGACCGGAGGCGATCGTGGTGCCGGCGCGGGAGCCCTTCCCCTTCGAGAACTGGTGGCGGAACCGGCGGGCGGCGGAGTCGGTGCTGCACGAGTACCTCGGGCATCTCGTCATCGCCCTCGGCATCTCCCACCTGTTCCGCTAGAGCGAGAAAGGCCATCTGCTTCGTTGGCGCCCTCGACAGCCGGCTCAACGTACAGAAGTACGCCTCGCGGCTGCCTTCGGGCGCCGCCTCGCAGCTGGACCCTTCTCATCGCTCTAGCCGGGTCTCCGCAGTCCGGAGGGGCAGCGCCCCTCCAGATGAGCTGGCAGGCCGGCTACTTCTTGGCGGCTACCTTCGCGAGCTCTCCGTCGACGATCTTCTGGAACGCGGCGAGCGGCTGCGCGCCCACGATCTGCTTGCCATTGATGAAGAAGCTCGGCGTGCCCGTCAGGCCCAGGCCCACGCCCTCCTGGAAGTCCTTGTCCACCTCGGCCGCATACTTTCCGCTGTCGAGGCATTGGTCGAAGGCGGCGGCGTCCAGCTTGAGATCCTGGGCGTACTGCTTCAAGTCCTGAGGCGACATCTTGGGCGAGCGCTCGAAGAGCACGTCGTGGTACTCCCAGAACTTCGCCTGGTCGCCGGCGCAGCGGGCCGCCTCATGCGCCTTCGGCGCCTGCGGGTGGATGCTGGCGAGCGGATAGTCGCGAAAGACCAGGCGCACCTTGCCGGGATACTTGTCGAGCACCTGCTTGACGGTGGCGTTCGCCGTCTTGCAGAACGGGCACTGGAAGTCGGAGAACTCCACGATGGTGACGGGCGCGTCCTTCGGCCCCCGCGAGAATCCCCGGTCCCCGCTCACGTCGTACCGGGCCGAGGTCGGCTCCTGGAGCAGGACGGTGACCTTGCTCTGGCCCCGCAGGCCCTGCACGTAGCTCTGCCGCTGCTCGTTCACCTTCTGCGACCGCAGGTGGTCCCACACCTTGAGCCGGAGCTCCTTGTCGTCCATCTTGGGCAGGCGGCCCCGGTTCTGATTGATGAACGCCGTCACCTCGCTGTCCGGGACATCGGGCGCCTTGGCGAACACCTCGGTCTTGAGGAGCTGCTCCACCGAGACATTGCGCCGCTTGGCCTCCTGCGCCAGGAGCCGCTCGCCGATGAGCTGGTCGAGCCGCTGATCGAGGATCTCGTAGCGCTGCTCCTCGAGCTTGGCGAGCTGGGGCTTGACCGCCCTGCTCCACTTCCTCGAGCGTGATGACCTCGTCGCCCACCCGCGCCGCCGGCGCCGGACTCTTGGCCGGATCTTTTTGCGCCACGGCCGTTCCCGCCCCGATGCCCAGCGCCAAGGCCGCCAGCGCCAACCCGATGATCCGCCTCGCACCTCTCATGGCATTTATCCTCTTCTCGGGTTCGCGTGCCGACCCGCCAGCTTGTTCGTGCTCGCACAGTATCCCATACGGCCCAACGTTTGTCCCGCATGAGCCCGGTCGAAGCAGGGCCTCGTCGTTCTCAAGCTACGTTCCCCATGATGCTGGAGTTGCGGGCGCGCATCCGGACGCTTGCGCCGGATGCGCGCCACGGGAACGAGACAGGGGTAGATCAGGGGCGGTCAGCTACGGGCAGGTGGTGCCGCCACCGCCACCGAGGCGCGCACAGAAGTTGTCCGCGGAATGCGACGCGGCAGGGCCCGTGTGCAGGAGAACGCCGGGCACTCCGCTCGTGAAGGTCGTGTCAACGACGCTGA
Source organism: uncultured Candidatus Rokubacteria bacterium (assembly GCA_963840495.1). Classification (GTDB taxonomy): domain Bacteria; phylum Methylomirabilota; class Methylomirabilia; order Rokubacteriales; family CSP1-6; genus CAWIZN01. Next base: position 62,640 of record CAWIZN010000044.1, on the reverse strand, counting down.
ACATGTCCACTCCGTTGAGGGCCAGCGTCAGCGTGTTGCCGATCGCGCTCCCCTTGAGATGGAAGGTCGCGACGGGCTGCGCGATCGGCACCTGCTTGAGTACCTTCTCTATCCCGTTCTCGAGCTTGGAAATGCGCAGCGCCGTCGTCCCGCCCGCGCTCCGATAGATTCGATAGTGGTTCTTGAAATCCACGTAACGCAGCAGGACCCCGAGCTGGGGACTGGCGCTGGCGCTTGCGGAGGTGAAGTCAGCCTCGGCGGTCTGATCCGCGCTGCTCAGCGCCGGCAAGATGGCGATGTTGGCGCCTCGGGCGACATTAATGAGCTTGTTTCCGCTGATGGCCATATTGCTGGCCGGCGGGCCTTCCTCCCACTGCGGCCCGCTCCCCCCCGCACCCGGACCGCCAAGGATCTCGCTGTCGAAGCGTTTGAAGTTGTCGAAGAACGTGCTGGTGCTGACGGGGGTCCCGAGTACCGTGACCTTGACCGTGTCGGTGCGGGTCGCCTGCCCGTCGCTGACGGTCAGGGTCGCCGTGTAACCGCCGACTGGGCTCGGGTCGGAATACGTGTGGCTGGGGCTGGGTCCGGTGCCGAGCCCTCCGTCCCCGAAGGCCCATTCGAACGTAAGGGGGTCGAGATCTGGGTCGCTGCTGCCTAAACCGTTGAACGTGACGGGCGCCCCGACCGCCCCGGTTTGATCGGCGCCGGCGTTGGCAATCGGCGGCTGGTTCGTCCCGACGGGGCCCCGGTGACTCGAGATCTTGTAGACGTTCCAATCCCGGGAGGCCAGGTACAAGACTGCCGTCCCCCCGCCGCCGGAAATATCATCCGTAAACGTGCCAATGGCCGGAGCGGACTCGATGAAATTGGCCGTCTTGTAGCTCCAGAGCACGGTGCCGTTGAGCCCGAGGGCGTAGACGCTGTAGTTCATGCCCACGTAGGCGACGCCGTCGGCACCAACGGTGATGTAAGCGCTGGACTCCACCGCGGTTTGCATCGGACCGAATTTCCACTTGAACGCGCCATTGTTATTGGCGTCGAGGGCATACACCGTCTTGCCCAGGCTGCCGATGGCGTAGGCGGGCACGAACAGCGTCCCGTCGCTGCCGAGCGCAGGGGTCCGGTCCACTCGGCCCAGTGTGGTGAACGTCCACCGGACAGAATCGCAGCTGGGATCGTTGAGGCAGGCCGCTGGCTTCGTGAGGTCCACCGCGGTGAGGCCCGTGGTGGAGCCGATGTACAGCGTCGTCGAATCAGCGGAGATGACGGGAGACGCGGTAATGCCGGGGGCGTCGCCGAACTTCTTCTTCCAGAGCCGGGTGACGTTGTGACCGCCGAGGTCCTTGAAGGCGTGGACATATCCTGCGAGATCCCCGATGTAGATGATCCCGTTCTTGTCGACGGCCGGAGAGGAGGTTCTGACGAAGGTTCCGATGGTGTACTTCCACTTGACCGTCGGCGGCACGTCGGGCCCGTTGTCGATGAGGGCGGTGACGACACCGATCCCGTCCAGGCTCTGATCGTGGGCGAAATAGATGACGTTTTTCTTTTGGGTAGGGGGGGTGCTTGGAGTACAGCCCGTCCCGATGCACGTCGTGATGGCCGGCGCGGTCCAGATGTCGCCCTCGAACCCGCGGTTGTAGATCCACTTGACATCAACGCCGGGGAAGTCCGGGTCGTCGTTCGGCCTCGGCCTGAACGCGCTGAGGTTGTTCTCCCGGTCGCCGAAATACAGGGTGCCGTCCTTGGCGATGGCCGGGGACGCGTCGGACGGAGTGGCCAGCCGATTCTGGTACAGGAGCCTGTGGCACCAGTTCGTGGCCATGGTCGCGGTATCGATCGCGCACAGATAGAACCCCATCGAGGTGTAGACGGTCTTCCCATCCTTGCTGAGGACCGGGGAGACGCGGATCCGGTCGGAGCCGTGCCAGACCTTCACGTTCTCCGCGGCCGGGGCGCCCAATGGGAACAGTGGGCCAAGGTACTGGCTCTGACCGCTGTGGCGCAGGTCGTGCTGGAACATTGGCTGCGGTCCCCCGGCGAGCTGGGCCCGAGCCGGTCCGCTCAGCACGAGCAATACCCCGGCGCTGAACAGCAGCGCGACCGCGATTCGAGACGCTGACGGCGGCACTCTCATTGCGACTGCCTCCTTGAATCTGGTTGGAAGGATGGTCTTACGGTTCTGCGCTCAGCGGCGCTGGTTCGGACGCAACGCGAAGGGGCGCTCGACTCGCGAGCTGAACGATCCGCCCCCACACGACCGTACTCTTCACGCACTAGATGATGCCAAAGGCTAGACGGCCTCGACCTCAGCTTTCGCGGCGACCCCGCGGTTGAGCTCGCCGAAGAGCGGAGCGTAGTCCTCGCCCCAGCCGTGGGTACGGCGATACCAGGTCGCAAACGCCTGCATGCTCGCGGCGAAGCTGAGCTCAGGCGTATAGTTCAGCACCGCCCGCGCGCGGTCACACGTGTGCCGGACACCCCGTAGCTGAAGACTGACGAGGTGCTTGTCGTATCGAGGCGACGGGCTCTGGCGGGCGATGCGGGGCGGCGGACTGACCTGGGCTTTCAGGCGGCGGACGAGCGCGGGGGAAACGATGCCGCCCAACCGCTGGGCCAGGAGGTACGAGCGCTGGAGCAACGGGTCTTCGCGGAGGATGTTCAGCACCTCTCGCGAGGAGATGAGGCGTTTGAAGGTCCGGATCGTGGACGGTTTCGGCGTGGCGGCGGAGCCGACCAGGCGGCGGGCGTCCTCTGCCCGAACCGTGTCGAGGGACACCGGACGTCCCACCAAGGGCAGCAGCGCCTCGGCCACGTCGCGCCAGCGGGTGTCCTCGTCGTTGGTGACGAAAATGCGCGCGCCATCGGCCTCCTCGCAGAACAAGGCCAGCTCGGCGGCCTGGGCGAGATTCTGCACGTCGATGAGGTTGCTCGGCAGGGTCCCCGCGTCCACCAGCGCGAAGCTGCCCGCCTGGATGCCATCGAGCACACGCAGCACGAAGTTCGAATACGCGCCGGCAATGTACGGCGGGCAGAGAATCACGCTGGGCAAGCCGCGGCGGCACGCGGCTTGGACCATGCCGTCCTGCTCGAGCTTGGTCCAGCCGTAGCTGTCCGGTACAGGCTTCGTAGGGGCGTCTTCATGGCTGCTCTCTGGGGGAGGCTGATCCCCATACACGGCCACGCTGCTCAGGTGGACGAAGCGCCTGATGCCGAGCTCGCGGCTGGCCTCGAGCAGGTTGCGGAGACCCTGGAACATGACGGCACGCGGGCCGCGCGAGCAGTTCACCACGTGCGTGCAGCCCTCGAGGGCGGTCCGAACCTCTCCGGCGTTGAGCAGCTCCACTGGGCGGAGATCGATGCCGTATCGCCCGAGCCGCCACGCGCTGGCGGTGCTGTGGATCAGGGGTCGCACGGAGTGCCCGCGGGCGAGAAGGCGCTCCACGACCGTGGCGCCGACAAAGCCGGAGGCTCCGAAGACGGCGATTCTAGTCATGGCGCCGGCCGAGCTGTGCCCAGCGACGGATACCAGTCGGTGACCATCGGCGAACGGGACGCGTAGAGAGTCTCGATGAGTCTCAGGGAGTCCAGGCCGTGCTCCACCGGCGCCATCGGAAGCCGCCCCGTGTCGCAGGCCTCCACGAAATCCTCCAGCTGGAGCTGAAAGTGCCGCTTGCCGCCCCCGGGCCCGGCGGGCCCCGGCCGCTGCACGATCACCTCGAGATTCGGTCGGCGCTGCGGACGCAGCAGCACCGGGGCCTGCGCCTCCTCCCGCAGCACGACCATCCCGGCGTCCGTCTCCATCACGAACCCGTTGCGCAAGGGCACGGTCTTGGAGAACCGCACGCGCCCCTCGAAGCCCTCCCCCCCGCCGCCGCATACCGGAAGCGCGCCAGGACGTTGGCCTCCGGGCCCCCGAGCGAATCATCCTGGTACTCGACCCCGTCGGGATAGCCGAACCAATACAGCATCCGGTCGAGAAAGTGCGTCCCCGTCACCACGAGCACGCCCCCCCCGGTGGCGGCCCGGTCGAGCGTGTAGCCCGACAGCGGCGCCCATCGGCCCGCGCTGCCCGACTGATACGCGAACCGGTGGACCCGGCCGAAGTACCCGGTCGCGATGAGATCGGCCAGGAGGCCCACCCCGTCGTAGAATCGCGTGACGTAGCCGACCGCGACCACCACGCCCGCCTCCTTGGCGGCCCGGGCGATCGCTTCCCCTTCCCGCACGGAGACCGCCAGGGGCTTCTCGATCAGGGTCGACACGCCGGCGCGGCAGCATTCGACCGCGATCTGACAGTGGCTGTTGTTCGGCGTGGCGATCACCGCTCCGTCGATGTCGCCGACCACCTCGCTGACGCTGGCGGCCAGGCGCGGCGCGATCCCGTAGTGCTGCGCCAGCGCGCGGGCGCGGCCGAGCACCGGGTCCACCAGCGCCACGACGTCGATGCCCGGCGCCGCGAGCGCGGCCGGCAAATGCGCGCTCGCCGCGATCTTTCCCGTTCCCACTATCGCAAGGCGAAATGGCTTGGCCAAATTTCGTCGGGCTCCCAATGTTCCAGCGTTCTCCCCGTGGGGTAGCTGCGTGAGCGCTGCAACATGCATGCCGACCAGGGCGCCACATATCCCCACAATCTCCGCGCGGGATTTCGCGGCTCGCTGGCCACGGTCAGGACGCCAGTGAATCGTGTCAGGGACCTTTGAGAACAAAGATCCACAATTTAGACAAATGCCGGCCCGCCAGGAGCACTCGTGGTCTGCTCGCGATGCCCGCGGGCTACCACACTCCGGCCCCGGCCTGGCCTCGTCGCAGATTCTTGACGGCGAGCCTGCGCCCGTGCACGATCCTCCAGGCGCTCGGTGCCGGACGTCTTGTGAGGGTTCGATGGCGCCCCGGCGTCGACGGAGGGCCTGCCGCCTTGTCCGGGACTCAACTCCAGGCTGCCTGGCTTGGTTCTTGCTCTAGGATACTTAGGCTCACGGAAGGCACGAGAAAAGAACCCAAGCTTGATTGTCCAGGCGTCGCGCGAGTGACGTCGGTGCGAGAGAGTCGGGAGTAACGAAACACTCCAACCGTGTCCTCGGCGATGCGGACGTCGCGAACCCTGTCACGGGCCATCGGCCAGCCGCTGGTCGGCTCGCCAGGACCGTCGACACAGGTCGATCGAGGCCGAGCGCTGGGTCAGCTCGATCTCGCGAAAGGGAAGCCATCGTGAATTCGGACGCAACAGGCACGCTTCGTGGCACTCGCCGAAATAATGACACGATTCGTCCTGGCTCCCTCAAAGGACGGCGTCAGCAAGGTCAGCGGACCCTGCCGCCCCAACCCAACGACTCTCCTGGATCCTCCGCTAATCGAAACAGGTCGGCGAAGCCGCGGACTCAGCATCCTCAGTCGGCTTTTGCCGTCTCGCCCCGGCTGGTTTTCCGTGCGCTCGCTCGACCGCAGATGCTGCTCACGAAGCTGCAAAAGCCGCCCGCATCGCCCCCCGCAGAGTATCTCGAGTTCCTGTTCGGTGCTACCCCAGACGTGAGGGCGCGCCATCGTCAGTTCCACCACGACTTCATCACCGACCATCGATTCTTCCACGAGCTGAACGAGCAGATGGTCGAGAAACGTGACCGCCGAGTCTGGCAGATCCGCTGGGGCGAACTACTCTACTTGATTGTCCGCTTTCAGCGGCCGGAGGTGGTCGTCGAGACCGGGGTCTTCGACGGGATCTCGAGCGCAATGATCCTCAAGGCGTTCGCCGACAATGGTCGAGGTCGGCTGTACTCGATCGATCTTCCGGCCCGGAACTCGATCGAGGGGTCGACGGATCGCATGGTGGAAGGGACGCTTCCCAAGGACTGCGACCCGGGCTGGCTCGTTCCGGGATACCTCCGGGATCGCTATGACCTGACATTCGGTGACGCGCGTGTCGAACTTCCCCGCCTGCTGCAGCGGATCGGGGAAGTGGATATCTTCCTGCATGACAGCTTGCACACGTTCGAACACATGGAATGGGAGTTCAAGACGGTATGGCCGCATCTGCGGTCGAGTGGAATCCTGTTGGCTGACGACATCTTCTGGAACTCTGCCTTTCACTCCTTCGCGCGCGCGCAGGGGAAGCCCGTACTGCCACTTTCGCAACATCGGTGGGCTCCGGAAGTAGCCCACCTGAAGGTGGCGGGCCGCCCCGACGCGGAAAAGAACAGCACGCCAGTCCCTCGCGGGGGGCTGGCACCAACACGCGACGAGGCCTCGCCGCTTCGGGGTGGCCAGCCGGCTCTAGACCGCGCAAGTCGCCGGCCATGTCTCCGACGCAGATCAGATTCCCGCGTTTTTCGGAGTCCATCGACAATTTTGCGGGGCAGGCCCTGAGTGGCCTGGAAGATCGCCGCCACCGCGGCCGGCTCGAAGACTACTACGCGACCCGCGGGCTCCTCCTGATTGCGACACAGAAACGAGCTAGCCTGGCCGGCTTCATGTGTGAAGGATGAAAGAGTCCGCCTCACCTCCAGCGTCGGCGTGCGCGCGAACATCGGCGCACTGGGCGCGCACTCCCGACGGTGCCCTGAGAAGTCGCCGCGGAGTGACGAAAACTGGGATCAGGACCGCTGTCAGCACGCGCGGCGAGGAACGTCGCACCCATCAGTGAACGATGATCGCGTGGCACATCGTGGACTTGCGGAGCGGCATGCCCGCGGCGTTTCGCCGGCATAGAGTTGCTACCCGTCGGCTCAGTGGATCTCTTCCCGATAAAGGCAAACCCCGAGTAATCGGGGGACGCAAAGCCACGGATCCCGGCACAAGCCGGGATGGCCGGGTTACCGAAGGAAACGGTTCAGGGGACGGGATCTTTCCATAATTCAGTTCAAGGAGAGTTCCCATGTTCCCACGCCCATGGAGTAGCACTCGCCGGCTTTGCGCCGGCTTGCAGATTGGCGCCGTCGCCGCCCTGACCCTGTTTGCGCCTGTCCTCCTGCCGAGCCGCGCGGTCTTTGCCCATGAAGCACTGCGCTCGACCACCCCCACGACCACCGCGCCGAGTGCCAAGCCCGCCGGTGAGTCGAGGTCGACGTGGAGGGACGCTGGAAATCATGCACGAGGACCGGGATCGACGGCAGCAGCCGATATCACCATATCCTGTTGACCCGCGACGGAACGCGGCTGTCGCTGGACGGCATGACGTTGGCCAGGACCTGCTGACCGGGGACCTCGTCCGCACCAGAGGCCGCCGGTCCGCAGACCGCCATGCTCTTGAAGCAGGCGAGCGGCACCGAGTCCAGCTCCACCGGCGTCTCGAGGTCTTGGCCGCCGCCACCGCCGAACACGTTTGGCTCGCAGAAGACCCTGGTGATCCTCGTGAACTTCTCGAACGATCCGTCCCAGCCCTACACTGTCGCCCAGGCGAAACGGGCGTATGGCGGTGACTCGACGACTTCTTCCGAGAAGTCTCGTACCAGCAGACGTCGCTCGCCATCGACGTCGTCGGCTGGTACACGATGCCGATCACCAACGCCTGCTGCGACTACGCCACTATCAAGACCTACGCGCGACAAGCCGCGACCGCCGCCGGCGTCAACCTCTCGACGTACGTGCGCCACGTCTATCGTCTTCCCGTTCAACTGCCGCCTGCCAGTTCGCGGGCCTGGCGACGGTCGGCGGCAACCCGTCGAGCGTGTGGATCAACGGCCAGTACGACACGGGCACCTTCGCCCATGAGTTCGGCCACACCTTCGGGCTCTATCATTCGCACGCGCTCAACTGTCACCCCAGCGTCGTGACCCCGCCCTGCTCCATCGTCGAGTACGGCGATACCACCGACACCATGGGCGGCGGCACCGGCCACTACAACGCCTTCCAGAAGCAGCGTCTCGGGCTGGCTCGACTACAACGTGTCCCCGCCCATCACGACGGTGCTGACCAGCGGCGACCTACACCATCGACGCCTACGAATTTCCCGGCGCGGGCCCCAAAGCCCTGCAATCCCTCGCGGCACGACCGGCCAGTCGTTCTTCGTCGAGTTCCGGCGCAATGTGGGCTGGGACACCTATCTGTTCCGGACCGGCGTCTTCTCCACTTGGCCACCGACACCGACCGACAGCAGCTACCTTCTCGACATGACCCCGGCGACGTCTCCCCTCTCGGATGACGCGTTCCTGGACGTGGGCAAGAGCTTCACGGACCCGGTCTCGGGCGTCACGATCACGACGCTGTCGGTGAGCAGCACCAGCGCCACGATCATGGTCGACATGGGGCGCCGCTCGTGCACCCGGTCGGCGCCGACCGTCACCGCCTCGCCAGGCCAGAGCCCCGACGTCCAGTCCGGAACCGCCGTGACGTACAACGTCTCCGTCACCAATACCGACAGCGCCGGATGCTCCGCCTCCACCTTCGCGCTCCAAGCGACGGCTCCCCCACGGCTGGCAGAAGAGCTTCGGCGCCTCCAGCGTCACCATGATCCCCGGCGCGACGGCCTCCACGACCCTGCAGATCACGTCCCCCGACCGTGCCGGCCGGGTCCTACACCATCGTCGGCGCCGCGACCAGCACCACGGACTCGACGCTCTCCGACTCGGCCCCCATGCTCTACAACGTCGCCTCGGCTGGCGCCGGACGCGGAACACCGGGGACGTTCACGGACAACTTCGATCGGCCCGATTCGCGCCGTGCTGGGCAATGGCTGGTCGGTGGTGACAGGAAGCCTGCATGATCCAGTCCGGGGAGGCCCGCAACACAGCCGACCAGCCGTTCAGCCTGGCCGTCCAGCCCGGCCTGGCGGGCGCGACGCAGATGGTGGCGGCCAGCTTCGCCTCGACCAATAACAATACCTCGCCGCGCTTCGGCGTGGTGCTGCGCTACCAGAACCCCCAGAACTACTACGTGTGCTACCGGCAGACCGGCGGGTCGAGCGCCCTTCGGATCGCCAAGGTCCAGAACGGCGTGGAGACCTTCTCAAGTCCGCCGGGATCCCGAATCCCGCCGTGAACGCCTTCTCCACGCTCTCCTGCCAGGCGAGCGGCAGCCTCTGACGTCCGCATCGACGGCATGACGTAGGCCTCGGTCGAGCAATCCGAGCTTCACGACCTGGCAGTGTCGGCTACCGATCAAGTCAAAGGTCGCCGGCTCGACCGCCGCCTCTCACCGGACCGATAACTTCACCGTCGACGGCGCAGTAAGCGGCGACTGTCAGGGCCGCGCGTTTGTCGGCGGCGACACGCGCACCGGGCGAGTGGCGGAAGTCCCGCCACGTCTGCGGACCCCAACAAAGGGGCGGCGGATCTCCCCGCCGCCCCTTTGACCCTGCGCCTACGCCACCATCCGCGCCTACGGTGTCGGCGGGGCCGGCACGCAGCCCGCCGGCGAGTTGCGCGCCGGCAGCGGTGAATGTGAAGGTCGCGCTGTTGCTCGACGTGTTCGAGCCGCCGTTGCTGTTCGACGCGCCCACGACGTACTGGCAGGAGCTGTTGTTCTGGTTCGCCGTGCCACCGCTCTTGTTCTTCGTCAGCGTGTGCGTGGTCCCCGTCACCCGGATGCCGACGAGGCTGTTCGACTTGGCTGTATTTTCCGAGATCGCGCCGCCGTTTCCAACGACCCGGATGCCGTCCCCCGCGTTCCCGGTCCCGATATCACCGGCGATGTTCTTCGACATCGGCGTGTTCGTCCCGAGGATCAGGTAGCCGTTCAGGCCATTCGAGTAGGCCTTGTTCTCGGACAGCGTGGTGTTGGCCGCCCCGGCCTCGACCTTGATGCCGTTGCCGCCGTTGCCCTTGACCGTGAACTTCTTCACCATGTTCAGGCTGCCGCCCGCTGATCACGACGCCGTCGCCGGTGTTGTTCGCTGACGCCGTTGTTCGTGTCGAGCATATTGCCGTTGCCATCGATCTTGAAGCCGGTGCCGTTGTTGGTCGTGCCGAGCGTGCCCTTCAGCGAGTTGGAGTTTCCCGTGATCCAGAAGCCGATCGCGTTGCCGAAGGAGCGAACGTTCTGGATCGTGTGGCTGGAGCCCTCGATCTTGTAGCCAGCCACCGCGCTGCCGGTCGCGTGCACGTCCTTGGTCAGCCCCCCGTTCGCGCCCGAGGTGATCGTGACGACGGGAGAGCCGGCATCGGCTGCGGTCAGCGTGACGCTGCACCCGATGAGCTGGATCTTCTTGTTGATCGACGATGTTCTCGCTCTTCGTGCCGTTGAGCGGCATGAGCAGAATGACGTCATTGGTCGACGGCATTGTCGATCACCGTCTGGATCTGGTTCGCGCTTCGACGGATCGAGCGTCACCGTCGTGGTCGGGACCAGGCCGGGGAACTTCGGGCACAGCCTGGCAGTGCGAAGTTGCCGAAGTCGTTGTTCATCAGCAGCCTCGGTGCCGACGATGGTGAAGGTATAGCCGCGGGGCCCCGGCGTGATGACGGCGCCGCCAGCCCCTAGTGTGCCCCGTGCAGTTGGCCATGCGTCTCCCCGGCGGAATCGGCGGCCGGCACGGTCGCTGGGGTCCGCCGTCGACGCACGGGGCCGTCTGTGTCCACCCCGCCTGTCTGCGTCTCGCACACCGTGTAGGTCCCCGGCGCCAGGGTGAAAGTAGATACCCGCCGGCCGCGTTCGTTACCGTGTGCGCGTGGCACGGCGAGGGACTCGCCATTGTTGAATACGTGGATCTCCCAGCCGGCCAGCCCGGGCTCGCCCCGCGTCCTTCGTCCCGTTCTGGTTCAGGTCGTTGAACTTCACGCCACTCTTGTTGCCCGGCGGTGGCGGCCACGCACAGCGTGATGCACGTCCCCGACGGGAAGCCCGTCACAGCATAGGCCGGCTTTGTCGGGGCGCCGACGCACGTCCGCAGCGCGAGAACGTTCGGATACGGCCAGCGACGGTGGGCCCCGTTCGTCGGGAACGCGGCGCCCACCGTGCTCACACGCAGTGCACGCCTGCAGGTTGATCTCCCCCCACTGGGCGAGCGGGACGGTCGCCCCACCGGCCTCGCGTCGCCGATCCCCGCCGTCCAGGTCAGCGCGCCGTTGAACGCCCGGATCGGCGCCAGACTGGCGAGCGGCGGCGGCTCCGACGAGATCGTCGGCCCGATCTGGCCCCCGGACCCGAAGCCTCGCTGCGAGTGAAATCGCCGCGGGCGAAAATGTTGGCGCCCGGGAGGTTGAGCGGGCTGAAGTTGATGTCGCTCTGCGCTTCGACGCGAATCTCTCCGCCGCTGCTGAGCCCCTGCGTGATCGCGTCGGCCTGGATGGCGTCACCGCTGGCGATGACATCCCCCACGATACGTCTGGATCAGAATCAACCCCCCGTCGTCCTCGTTCTGGCACAGCCCGCCATTGGCGTGCACCGCAAAGGTGGTCGGCACCAGAGCGCCACCGCACACCTTGTTGCGGTCGTTCCCGGCCCGTCCCGGATCTCGATGTTCCCGTTGGCGAGGATATCGATCCACCCCCGCCCCGTCGGCCCCACCCTGGAAGCCAATGTCGGCGTTGACCTCGCCCTTGTGTGTGCCCGTGCTGTCAATCAACACCGTGGTCCCCGACCAGATCTCCACGCACCCCGTCGAGTTCAGCGGCTTGCCCGGCCGCGTCACCGGGTTGCGGCGCGGGGACAGCGGCGTCACATTCGAACAGCTATTGGGCGGGTTGTTCGGAATCGAGTGCCCCGGCCCCGTCGACTGCACTAACCCAAAGACGGTCACGACGCAGCCCTCCAGGTGCACCAGGTCGGCGCCCGGATCCGACCCCGGCTGCTCACCACCCCCGTATCACTGATCATGAGGTCGCAGCCGGCCTTGATCGTGATCGGCCCGCCGCCCGCCGGCTGGTTCCCCGGCGAGCCGCCCGTGTTGCTGCCCACCGACTCGACCGTCCCGTCGATGTTGATCGTCCCCGGCGCCGCCGTGGTGATCTCGATGAAGCCACCCATACACGAGTTGGAACGGATGGTCGCGCCGGTCTTCACATCGACGTTCCCCCCGTCACAGCCACCGTGATCTTGCGCCCGATCGTCGCGGTCCCCACGCACGGCGCGTTGCCGTCGATCAGGCTCCCGCTCTCCATCACAAAATCGCCCGTGATGTTCAGCGTGAGGCCGCCCGCCGGTGCCGCCGCCACGATGATGCTGGAGCCGGGCATCATGTGCACCGGCTCATTCACCGTCACCGTCCCGGCAATCGTCACCGACACCGTGAGCACGCACGTCCCGCTGGCGTCATCCCCGAGCAGATCCGTGCACCCTTGATCGGTCGCCGCCAGGGCCCTCGTCGACGCCCCCAGTACCAGGAGCAGCGCCAGGACGACCCCCGCGGCTGGCCCTACCTTCCCCACGAGCTGCCTGAGTCCTTCCATGTTGGTCTCCCTTTCGACGGGTGAGACCCGGGAAGCCCCCATCTCTTCGGGGCTCCCCGGGCGTCTGGACGAACTACCTGCCAGCGATCGCTCGCTCTTCCGTGCCTACTCGCAGACCGTGCCCAGGAGCGGGAATATGTTCGGGAGTATCCCGCACTTTCCCGCCGACGGAATGCTCAGTTTGTCCGCCTTGTTGCCGCCGCCGTTGGTCACGGCCGCATTGAGCCTGAATTCGGCACCGCCGTTCTCGGTCGCACTATCCGGGTTCCCGATGTTGCTCTCGACGCTCTTCAGCGTATTGCCCGCACCGTTGATCTCGACGCCGTCGCCGAGGTTCTGGTAGACCTTGGTGCTGCTCAGGGTGTTGTTGCTTCCGTCCACGCGAATGCCGTCGTCGCCGTTCTCGAAGACCTTGGTGACGCTGAGCGTGTTGTTGTTGGCCGAGGCCGTCAGATGCACGCCGACGCCGGAGTTCAATTTTACCTCGCTGCCCTTGAGTGTGTTGAGGTCACCCGACACGCTGATGCCGACGGCGTTGCTGTTCGACGAGTTCCAGCCCACCTTGTTGTTGTTGCCGGTGACCTGGATGCCGGCCACGCTGGCTCCGCTGGCCCGAAGGCTCTTCACCTCGTGCCCACTGCTCTGGATCAGCCAGCCGACCGTGCCGCCGACAGCGTCAGGGCCGATGATCAAGAGCTTCCCACTGCCGCTGATGGTCCACGCCGGCGAGTTGCTGTCTGCCGCGGTGACCCGCGCGTTCGTGCACTGGGTGATTGTCAGGTTCTTGCTGCCATCGAGCACGACATTTTCCGTCGTCTTGCTGAACAGGCCGATGACTTCGTTCGGGTTACCGCTCGCGAGCGCCGCGTTGTATGCGGCTTGCACTGTCGTGTGCACGGGAAGCCCTCCGTGGGCCGCGCCCGTCTCATCCACGACTCTGGTCAGCATCGCGCGCCCGGGGCAGATCCTCGGGGCACACCACCGGAGTCGTGAAGTTGCCGAAGTCGTTGTCCATTCTTCGCCTCGGCGCCGACGATGGTGAAGGTATAGCCGCGGGGCCCCGGAGTGATGCGGCGCCGCCAGCCCCTTCAGTGTGCGTCGTGCAGTTCGCAATCGTCTCGCCCAGCGGAATCGGCGAGCCGACACAGGTGGCTGGGATCCCGGGACGCACGGGGCCGTCTGTGTCCACCCCGTCTTCTGCGTCTCGCACACCGTGTAGGTCCCCGGCGCCAGGGTGAAAGAATACTCGCCGGCCGCGTTCGTGACGTGTGCGCGTGGAACGGGAGGGACCGCATTGTTGAATACGTGGATCTCCCAGCCGGCCAGCCCGGGCTCGCCCGCGTCCCTGATCCCGTTCTTGTTCAGGTCGTTGAACTTCACGCCACTCTTGTTGCCCGCGGTGGCGGCCCGCACAGCGTGATGCACGTCCCCGACGGAAAGCCCGCCACACTAGGCCGGCTTTGTCGGGGCGCCAACGCACGTCCCCACGGGGAGCACGTTCGGATACGCCAGCCCGGTGGCCCCGTTCGGTCGGGAACGCCAAGCGCCCACCGTGTTCACGGCAGTGCACGCCTGCAGGTTGATCTCCCCCCACTGGGCGACGGGAACGGGCCCCCAACCGGCCTCGCGTCGCCGATCCCCGCCGTCCAGGTCAGCGACCCGGTGAACGCCCGGATCGGCGCCGGATTGGTGAGCGGCAGCGGCTCCGACGAGATCGTCGGCCCGATCTGGCCCCCGGACCCGAACCCTCCTGCGCAGTGAAATCGCCCCGGGCGAAGATGTTGGCGCCCGGGAGGTTGAGCGGGCTGAAGTTGATGTCGCTCTGCGCTTCGACGCGAATCTCTCCGCCGCTGCTGAGCCCCTGCGTGATCGCGTCGGCCTGGATGGCGTTACCGCTGGCGATGACATCCCCCAGATACGTCTGGATCAGAATCAACCCGCCGTCGTCCTCGTTCTGGCACAGCCCCCCATTGGCGTGCACCGCAAAGGTGGTCGGCACCAGAGCGCCACCGCACACCTTGTTGTGGTCGTTCCCGGTTCCGTCCCGGATCTCGATGTTCCCGTTGGCGAGGATATCGATCCACCCCCGCCCCTGGGCCCCACCCTGGAAGCCAATGTCGGCGTTGACCTCGCCCTTGTGTGTGCCCGTGCTGTCAATCAACACCGTGGTCCCCGACCAGATCTCCACGCACCCCGTCGAGTTCAGCGGCTTGCCCGGCCGCGTCACCGGATTGCGGCGCGGGGACAGCGGCGTCACATTCGAACAGCTATTGGGCGGGTTGTTCGGAATCGAGTGCCCCGGCCCCGTCGACTGCACTAACCCAAAGACGGTCACGATGCAGCCCTCCAGGTGCACCAGGTCGGCGCCCGGGATCCGACCCCAGGCTGCTCACCACCCCCGTATCACTGATCGATGAGGTCGCAGCCGGCCTTGATCGTGATCGGCCCGCCGCCCGCCGGCTGGTTCCCCGGCGAGCCGCCCGTGTTGCTGCCCACCGACTCGACCGTCCCGTCGATGTTGATCGTCCCCGGCGCCGCCGTGGTGATCTCGATGAACCCACCCATACACGAGTTCGAACGGATGGTCGCGCCCGTCTTCACATCGACGTTCCCCCCCGTCACAGCCACCGTGATCTTGCGCCCGATCGTCGCGGTCCCCACGCACGGCGCGTTGCCGTCGATCAGGCTCCCGCTCTCCATCACAAAATCGCCCGTGATGTTCAGCGTGAGGCCGCCCGCCGGGCCGCCGCCACGATGATGCTGGACGCCGCCGGCATCATGTGCACCGGCTCATGCACCGTCACCGTCCCGGCAATCGTCACCGACACCCGTGAGCACGCACGTCCCGCTGGCGTCATCCCCGTTCAGCACCGTGCACCCTGGATCGGTCGCCGCCAGGGCCCTCGTCGACGCCCCCAGTACCAGGAGCAGCGCCAGGACGACCCCCGCTGCTGGCCCTACCTTCCCCACGATCTGCCTGAGTCGTTCCATGTTGGTCTCCCTTTCGACGGATAACCCGGGAAGCCCCCATCTCTTCGGGGCTCCCCGGGTGCTTTGGACGAACTCCCTGCCAGCGATCGCTCGCTCTTTCTCTCCGCGCCTACTCGCCGACCGTCCCCGCGTTCGGAAACGTCGGACACTTCCCCGCCGCCGGAATGCTCGACCGCCGGAATGCGCTTGTTGTCCCCCTTGTTGCCGCCGCCGTTGGTCGCCATGGCGTTCAGTCGGGACTCGGCCAGGCCGTTCTCCTCGTTGCTGCCGGCGCTCGCCTGGTTGCTCTTGAGCCTGGTGCCCGTGGCCGCGCTCGCGATGTTGGCGAGACTCGGCGTCGGCCCCCAGGATGGTGCGCGCGTCTCCGACACCTATGACCCCATAGCGAAGGATGCTCCGAACTTCACGGGATCAGATTGAGGGCTGCGCCGAGGAAAGATCAATTGGACCTTGGTACTATACGCGGCCGGAGCCTCCCGGCGGTCGCTGCGCAAATCTGTTCCTGAATCTGGAACTGCGTTCCCTCTGCCGTTCCTGCCGTGTAAGGACACGCTCTCGCTCCGCCGTCGTGCATGGGCGTGCGCCGCCGCAGGGCACCTGGAATCAGCCGTCACGCGGGGCGCTCGGCCGAGAAACCGACCTGGGTGAAGGTCGGCGCGAGAGTCGAGGGTCGGGAAGCGGGACCAACCACGGGCGGCAACCCTGGACTCTCGGGGATCCACAGCTGGTGTTGTCTTGAGCCGCCATACCATGGCTTGTGACGCTCCGACTCCTGAGCGCATCCGCCGGGGGCCGAGCGTCGCTGTTCTCGCAATTGGCACGCGCGAAAATCGAGGCTAACGAATCGGCGCACGCTGTTCTTACCGGATCACGCGTCGGCCGGGCGCGAGGTCGACCGGCGCGGCGCCCGCGACGGAGCGCGGCGAGCGGCCGTCGGCGCTCGCTGACGCCGCACGAAGAGAGCCAGGCGCAGCCGGTCCGGGACGTCGAGCTTGCGGAAGACGGAGGTGAGATGCGCCTTCACCGTCGACTCGGTGATGCTGAGCCGCTCCGCAATCTCTCGGTTGTTCGCTCCCGAGCCCACGAGGAGCGCGATCTCGCGCTCGCGCGGGGCGAGGAAGTCGAACCTCCTCGGCAAGCGCCCTCCCGGCCCCGCGTCCGGACCGGCCGGGGTCAGCGAGGTGATCCGCCGGAGCAGGTGCGGCACGACGTGCCGGCCGATCCAGATCTCGCCCCGCTGCACGACCTCGACGGCCTTCTTGACCTGCGAGGGGGCGATGTTTCGATCGCAGTAGCCTCGGGCGCCCGCCACCAGGGCGAACACGGCTTGCCGCTCACTCGGGGACGAGGCCAGCAGGACGAGTCGCGCGCCGGGATTCAGCCGCTGGATGTCCGGCACGCCGTCCAGGCCGCTGAGGCCCGGCAGCGCCAGGTCCAGAAAGACGACGGCGGGACGATTCGCGAGCATGCGCTCCTCGAGCTCGACGCGGTCAGCGGCTTCGACGGGAGCAGGCCAGCCCTCCAGCCCGGCCGCCCAGCGACGGCGCAGGACCGCGCTCGAGGCCGCCAGGAGGGCGGTGTGCAGATCGGCGCACTGCGTGGTGCTCATTCGGTTTCGGAAAGACCCCCGATCCGAGCCTGCTGGTCTGGTTAACCCGCCATCGCCCCGCCTGACCCGGGACTGCAGAGGCCGGTCGCGATCGCCGGTCTTCCCGAGACATTGGGCTGGAGAAGAATAGACGACCGCGCGCCTCAGGGCAAGCGGCCGGGCACCGGCACACCGGCTGGCCGGCGTTCGGTCTCCCGTTTCTTGACGCCCTCTGGGGCGGCGCGCATAATCCACCTGTTATGGCGATACACAGGGCGGTCCCGGTCTCTTCGAAGAATCTCGGAGAGACGCTGCTCGAGGCCGGAGTCATCACCCCCGAGATGCTGGCGCTCGCCGAGGCGCGCGCGGGCGATGCCCGTGAGCGGATCGGCGATGCCCTGGTCGAGCTGGGCGCCGCCTCCGAGGACGATGTCCTCCGGGCGCTCGCCGCCCAGCGCGGGCTCGAGTTCCTCTCCGCCGAGGAGCTGCCCTTCTCGCCCCCGGTGCTGAAGAACCTCTCCCCCAAGTACCTGCGGCAATACGCGGCATGCCCCATCACCCTCGAAGGCTCGACCCTGACCGTCGCGACCGCCGACCCCACCAATCCGCTCCTCGTCGACGAGCTGCGCCAGACCCTGGCGCTCAACATCACGCTCTGCGTCGCGCCGCGCCAGGCCATCCTCGAGGCCATCGAGCGCACCTACGGCGCCTCCACCGCGCTGCAGAAGATCGTCGAGGGCATGGCGCCCACGGACGGCGACGGCGACCGCGAAGAGGACATCACCCAGCTTCGCGATATGGCCTTCGAGGCCCCGGTCGTCCGGCTGGTCAACCTCCTCATCGAGGAGGCCGTCGCCTCCGAAGCCTCGGACATCCACATCGAGCCCTCCGAAGACACCTTGCGGGTGCGCTATCGCATCGACGGCATCCTCTACGATCTGGAGGCACCCCCCGGCGCCTGCAGGCCGCCGTCACCTCGCGCATCAAGCTGATGGCCGAGTTGAACATCGCCGAGCGCCGCCTGCCCCAGGACGGCCGCATTCGCATGACCTTGAACACCCGGCGGATCGACATTCGCGTGTCGAGCGTGCCCACCATCTACGGCGAGTCGATCGTCATGCGGTTGCTGGACCGGTCTTCCGTATTCATGCCGTTCGACAAGCTCGGGTTCAGCCCGGCCATCGGCTCGGTCTTCGACCGCCTCATCAACCAGCCCAACCGCATCGTGCTCGTCACCGGGCCCACCGGTTCGGGGAAGACGACCACCCTCTACGCCGCGCTCGACAAGATCAATGTGGCGGAGAAGAAGATCATCACGATCGAAGACCCCGTCGAATACCAGCTCAAAGGCGTCAACCAGATCGCCGTCCGGCCGAAGATCGGACTGACGTTCGCCAGCGGACTGCGCTCCATCGTCCGGCAGGATCCGGACGTCATCATGGTCGGCGAGATCCGCGATCTCGAGACGGCGGAGATCTCCATTCACGCGGCCCTGACGGGCCACCTGGTGTTCTCCACGCTCCACACCAATGACGCGCCGGGATCGATCACCCGTCTTCAAGATATGGGTGTCGAGCCCTATCTCCTCGCCTCCGTCCTGAGCGGCGTCCTCGCCCAACGGCTCGTGAGGCGGATCTGCCAGAGCTGCCGGGTTCGTCACGTGGCCGATCCCGCCGATCTGCTCGCGATCGGCGTGGCCGATGGGGGCGGCGCCGAGCTGTACCGGGGCCAGGGGTGCGAGGCCTGCCGGAAGACGGGTTACAAGGGCCGGGTGGGCATCTACGAGCTCTTCCTGATCAGCGAGGAGATCCGAAGCCTCATCCTGCGCAAGGCGTCCACCAGCGAGATCCGCCGCCACGCGATGGAGTGCGGCATGGTCACGATCCGAGAGGACGGCTGGGCCAAGGCGCAGGCGGGTCAGACCACGGTCGAGGAGATCCTGCGCGTCACTCAGGAAGACTGACGCCGGCATGCCGACTTTCGCATACCGGGCCGCGGACCGGCAGGGCCAGACCATCGACGGCGTCATGGAGGCACCCGACGCGCGCGGGGTCGTCGAGCGCCTGCAGCGGGACTCCTACTTCCCCATCCACGTCAAGGCGCAGGAGGAGGGCCGGTCCGCATTCGGGTTGACGCTGCCGTCCCTCGGCCGGGGCCGGATCACCCGCGTCGAAGTCCTCACGCTGTTCCAGCAGCTCGCGACCTTGATCGAGGCCGGGCTGCCGCTCGATCGCGCGCTCGTCATCCTCGAGGAACTGGCCCCCAGCCCGCGCCTACGAGTCATCGTCAGCGACCTCTTGAAGAGCATCCGCGGCGGCAGCTCGCTCGCCGAGGCCATGGCCAAGCACCAGCCCCGCCCCTTCTCGCGCCTGGCCGTCAACATGGTGCGCGCGGGCGAAAAGGGAGGCGTGCTCGAGCCCACGCTCAAGCGGCTCGCCGAGCTGCTCGAGGAAACGCAGGCGTTCAAGGAGACGCTCGTCTCCGCCCTCATCTATCCCATCATGCTCACGCTGGCGGGCACGGCGGCCGTGGTGTTCCTGCTCACCTTCGTCATCCCCCGCTTCGTCGAGATCTTTCGAGACCTCGGCCAGTCCCTCCCCCTGGTGACGCAGATCCTCCTCTCGCTCAGCACGGGCCTGCAGCAGTACTGGTGGCTGCTCGCGCTCGGGATACTCGCCATCGTCTTCGCCGTCCGCGTCTGGTTGTCGACGGAGGGCGGGCGCGATCAATGGGACCGGATCGTGCTGCGGCTGCCATTGGTCGGCGACGTCGATCTTGAAAAGCGAGACGGCGCGATTCACGCGCGTGCTCGGCACGCTCCTCAAGAGCGGCGTCCCCGTCCTGACGGCCCTCGGCGTCGTCCGCGAGCTCGCGGGCAACCAGGTGCTCGCGCGGGCCATCGAGCGCGTGAGCGAGGGCGTTCGGCGGGGCGCCGGGATCGCGGTTCCCATCCGGGAGGCCCAGACCTTCCCGGCCATGGCCGTGCACATGGTCCGCGTCGGCGAAGAGACGGGCCGGCTGGAAGACATGCTGCTCAAGGTGGCGAGCGATTTTGAATCAGAAGTCCGCCGGCTCGTCAAACGGCTCATGGGACTGCTCGAGCCGGCCATCATCCTGATCATGGGACTCATCGTCGGCTTCATCGTGGTCGCCCTCTTGATGGCCATCTTCTCCCTGACGGAGGTCGCCCTATGACCCGCGCCCGTCTGCTCGCGAGGGTCTGGAAAGACCATCGCGGCTTCACCCTCATCGAGATGATCGTGGTCGTGATCATTCTCGGCCTGCTCGCCGGCCTGGTCGGCCCACGGCTGTTCGGCCGTGTCGGGCAGTCCAAGATGGTGGCCGCCCGCGCGCAGATCGAGCTCCTGGGCGCCGCCCTCGATCAGTACAGCCTCGACGTGGGCACCTATCCACCCTCGTCGGTCGGCCTCGAAGCGCTCGTGCGGAATCCGAACATCGCCGCCTGGAACGGCCCGTATCTCAAGAAGAACGTCATCCCCGCCGATCCCTGGGGCAATCCCTATCAGTACAAGTGCTGTCCCGGGGACCACGGAGAGTACGATCTCTGGAGCGACGGCGCGGACGGCAAGCCCGGCGGCGAGGGGGAGAGCGCCGACATCGCTTCGTGGACGCTGGCAGCCGCTCTGGGGCAAGTTGCGAGCGAGACGAGGCGCGAGCGCCTGGCAGCCCGAGGTCTGAGCGAGCTGAGCAGCGGGCTGCGAGGCGAGGGCAGTGATGGGCGAAGCAATGACCCAGTGGTCACGCGGGTTCACGCTGATCGAGCTGGCGGTGACGCTGCTGGTCCTCTCGCTCGCGGCGGCGGTGGTCGTACCCGGCATCGGCAGGAGCATCGGGAGCGTGCGCGCGCGCGCGGAGATCTCGGGCTTCGCGGCCTACCTTCGGGCCGCGCGCGAGCAAGCCATCACGCGCGGCGAAGCCCAGTCCGTGCGCCTCGATCCCGAGACGCGCTCGCTCGTGATCACGGCCGCGGGCTCGGACGCCGTGCGATCCTCGCGGACCTTCACGTACCTGATGCGCATCGAGTCGGATCCGCCGGAGGCCCTGGCGGTCACGTTCGCCCCGCTCGGGTTCTCGAACGGGGCCACGTACCGCATCCTCGCCCCTGGGAATCGCCACTACCTCGTGACCGTCGATCCCCTGACCGGGCGCGTGTCGAGCCGCCTGGCCGATTCCTGATGGCGCGTGGCACCCTCGGTGACCGCGGCGGCTTCACGCTGCTCGAAGTGCTCATCGCCTTCACCATCCTCGCGGTGGGCGTGGTCAGCCTGATCGAGCTCACCTCCCAGGGCCTGCGGCTCCTCAAGGTGTCCGGCGATCACCAGCAGGCCGTGCAGATCGCAGACCGGCTCGCCAGGGATACCCAGGTCAACGCGGAGGAGGTGACGAGCGAGGCCACGGTCGAGACCGGCGAAGAGGGTGCCTTCGCCTGGGAGCGCCGGGTGACCCGAATCGCGCTGCCGGAGGAGCTGGAGCCCAAGACGCCCGTCCCCGGCAAGGAAGTGCCCGGCCTCTACGCGGTTGCGGTGGCCGTGCGATGGGGCCGCAACCACATGGTGGAGGTGGCCACGCTGCGCGCGCCGACCGGTCCGGCCACCGTGCCCGCGACCAACCCCGCCGACCAGCAAGGGCAGACGCGGCCAGGGCGGGGCGATTCCGGGGGGCGCCGCCGGTTCGGGCAGCTCCGGCGACACCGGGCCGGAGCCAGACCGGGCCGTTCGGCACGAGCAGCAGCTCCGGCAGCGGCACCACACGGACACCCGCGCGATGAAGCGGCGCGGTCAGCGGGGCTTCACGCTGCTCGAGCTGGTGCTGGCGCTCTCCATCGTCGCGGCCATGCTGGCCATCGTCTTCGGCGGCCTTCGCGTCGGCGTTCGCGCCTGGCAGCGCGGCGAGGAGCGCACCGAGTCACAGCAGCACGCGCGCAGCCTGAATGCGCTCCTCGCGCTATCGCTGGGCGGCACGGCGGCCTACCTCGGCCCCGCACCTGCCGGGGTCCAGCCCGAGGTCCTCTTCCAGGGCGCGCCCGACAGGCTGTCGTTCGTGACGGTGTCCGCGCCATTCCCACTTCCCGCTCCGATCGCCTTCACGGCCGTGACCCTGTCGATCGACGAGGGGGACAAGCCGGGCCTGGCCATCCGCGAGAAGGCGCTGCCCAACGACGACCCCTTCGAGGACGTGGCGCCGATCGTCGTCGATCCGTCGTTCACCGCCGTGCGCTTCCGCTACCTGCGCGACACCGAGGGCTCCTGGGAAGAGAGCTGGGATGGAGCCCAGGAGCGCGCCGTTCCCCGCGCCGTCGAGGTCACCCTCACGACCATGGTGGGCGGCCAGCCCGTCGAGCAGCCGCCCGTCAGCGTGTCCATCCGGGTCACCTCGCCATGAGCCCGCGCCGGCTGGCGCGAGACGAGCGCGGCTTCGCCCTGCTCGCCGTGATCCTCGTGATGACGCTCTTGGCGGTGGTGGTCACCGAGTTCGCCTTCTCGATGCGCCTCGAGGCCAGCATGGTCCGCGCCTACCGGGACGGCGTGCTCGCGCGCAACCTCGCGGAGGCGGGGATCCAGCAGGCGATCCGGGAAATCCTGAGCGACGCCAATGTCCACGGCCTCGACGAAAGCGGCCAGGTCGCCTTCTACACGGTGCCGGCGGGCAGCACCGCGCTCAAGCGGCTGCCGTCGCTCGAGCGAACCCAGGTGCCGCTCGGCGCGGGCGCCTTCTCCTATCGCATCAGCGACGAGGAGGGGCGGCTGAATGTCAACGGGGGTGTGGCCGACCGCATGCAGCGGCTCTTGACCGCGATCGGCGTGGACAAGATCGAGCGCGACTCGATCGTCGACGCGATCGAGGACTGGCGGGATGCGAACGACACCACGCGGACCAATGGCGCCGAGAGCGACGACTACTCTCAAGCTGCCGGTCCCCTACCGCGCCCGCAACGGGAACTTCCAGGACACCGACGAGCTGCTCCAGGTCAAGGGGATCACGCCGGAGATGTATTGGGGCCACGAGGACAAGCCCCCCCTCGCCGAGGTGCTCACCGCGCGCAGCCGCGGCACCGTCAACATCAATACCGCGCCGGCGCCGGTGCTCTCTGCACTGGGCCTGTCCGATGCCGAGATCAGCGATATCGTCCAGGCGCGCACGAACAACCCCTATCCGACGGTGCCGGGTCGGTTCGGTGGACGCCGGGTGACCGTCGGAAGCACGACGTTCCGGATCGATGCGGAAGGGATCGTGGGGGGCGAGCCCAAGGCGCGCATCGTCGCGATCGTCCAGAAGTCAGCCGGGGGCCCGGGCACCCCGCCGACGGTCACCGTGGTGTCCTGGCGGCCCATGCCGCTGCGCAGCCCCGCGAAGAAGGAATCGGGCAAGTCATGAACATGGGGGTTCGGGCGGGAATCTACCTGGGAGGCGACCGGCTCACGGTGGCGGTCGTCGCCCGCCGGGGCGGGGTGCAATGCTTCACCGTGGAGCTGGAGGATCTTCCCGGCGCTCATCTCAAGACCGAGCTGGACGCCCGTCAGCTCCGGCTGAGGCGCATCCGGCTCGGCCTGGCGCGCCCGCTCGTCACCGTGAAGGCCCTCGAGCTGCCGCGCGCGGAGGGCGGCCAGTTCGCCGAGATGGTCGCCTTCGAGCTCGAGCGTCACGTGCCGTTCACGCCGGAGGACATGCGCTTCGACTGGACGACGCTGACCGGCACGGCCAAAGGCCCCGTGCGGATCCTCGTGGTCGCCGCAGAGCGCCGTACCGTGGAGGGAGCCCTTCGACTCCTGGAGGAGCCGCGGATCAAGCCGGCCGCCCTCACCGTCGCGTGTCATGACTTGCCCGCGCTGCTCGCCCGACGGTCGAAGGTGCGCACGGCGGTCTGGGCGCACCGGACGGGCGAATCGATCGACCTCGTCTGCCTGGGCCAGCGGCGAATCCACCTCAGCCGCACGGTCCCCGCGGGCGACGGCGAAGCGCTCGCCGCCGACGTCGCCGCGACGCTTTCGCTGCTCGGCTGGACGGAGTGCGACGCGATCTGGGCGTCCGGTGACGGCGCCGACGCGCTGCTCGCCTCACCCGCGCTGGAACAGCTTGCCGCTTCGGTGACGGCCCCCCCCTGGAGTCCGGCGGTCGAAGCCATGCTGCCGGGCTTGCCCGCCGACGACCAGGGGCGCGCGACGTTGGCGCTCGCGGTCGCGCTCGGCTCTCAGCGGCCTGTGCTCAATCTTCTGCCCGTCGAGACCCGCCCCCGGACGTTCTCCTCCGGTCAGCTCGTCACGGCGGCAATGGTCGCCATCACCGTGGCGCTCGGGGCCGGGCTCGTGGTCGGTCAGGGCTACAAGCAGCAGCGCTACGCCACGCAGCTCTCCGACGCCCTCCGCAAGCTCGACCCCGACGTCAAAGCGGTCGAGCGCCTGTCCGCCGAGATGGCCCAGAAGAGGCGCTTGCTCGAAACCATCCGGTCCATCGAGAAGGCCGATGTGCGGCCGCTGCCGATCATGCGGGAGCTGACGGAGCGGCTGCCTCAGGACGCGTGGCTGCGCACCTTCAGCATGGACAAGCAGGGCCTCGAGATCACGGGTCAGGCCGCCGCCGCCAATCAGCTCATCCCGCTGCTCGAGAGCTCCCCCTCGCTGGCCCGGGTCGAGTTCACGGCGCCGGTGACGAAAGCGGGAGACAAAGAGCAGTTCCGGATCAAGGCGGCGTGGAAATCGGCCGCGCCACCGGAGACACCTCAACCGACTCCACCGGCGGGGGCCAAACCGCCCGCGCCTGCGGGGCGGCGCCCCGGGCGCCGCGCAGGGGCGCTGACATCATGATGACCATCAACAAGCGCGAGCGAAGACTGATCGGGGCCGCCCTGCTCGTGGGCCTCGGCCTCATCGTCTATTTTTATGGGGTCGAGCCGCTGCAGGAGTGGCGGCAGTCCGGCGCCGAGATGATTCCGAGCCGCGAGGCCCAGCTCGAGCGGCGCCGGCTCGTCGTCGCTCAGCGACCCGCCCTCACGGCGGAATTGGAGAAGCTCAACCAACAGCTGCAGACCCGGGCGCCGCGGTGGCTGCAGGGCCCGACCCCCCCGCTGGCCGCCTCCGAGCTTCAGACGCTGGTCAAGGACGTGGCCCTCAAGGCGGGCGTCGAAGTCCGCAGCGAGCGCATCCTCCCGCTGGTCGACCGGAGCGGCCTGCAAGAAGTGCCGATCGAGATCACCGTGGCCGGAGGGCTGCGGGAGACGGTGCGCCTCCTCCACGATCTGGAGCACACGACCAAGATCTTGACGGTGCAGGACGTGAAGGTTAGAGTGGTCGCCGTCGGCCAGCCCCGCGACCTGCTCACGACGTTTAACGTGTCTGGCTATCTCCTCCCGAGCACTCATCCCCCGACGGCTGGCGGCACGGCGTCGGGCGCACCCAAGGGGTAAGGCTCCGTTGTCGAAGAAGATACTCGTGCTGAATGTGGCCTTGGCCGGAGTGGCGGTGTTCCTCGCCATCTGGCTCGTGCGGGATCTCGCCGCCACCCGCCCGCTGCCGTCACCCGTCGCGCGGAAGGCGGCGAGCGTCGCCGGGACCGAGGACGCCGCTCCAGAAAACGCGGCCCAGGACCGACTTACCGCTTATAACGTCATAGTGGCCAAGTACCTGTTCAGCCCCTCCAGGACCGAGGGCGCACCGGAAGTCGCAAAGCCGGTTGTGCCGCTGCCTCCCAAGCCCATCCTGCTCGGCGTGGTGGTCGATGGGCCGGCGAGCCGGGCGTATCTCGAGGATCCCTCGACCAAGCGCGTGTTCGGCTATCAGGTAGGCGATAGCGTGGCAGGGCGGCAAGCTGGAGAAGATCACGGACGACCGCATTCAGATCTCCCGCTCCGATGGCGTGATGGACGTCATGCTCCGCGACCCGAGCAAGCCTCGACCGCCCGCGCCGGTCCAGGCGGCTCCGCCCGGCGCGCCAGGCGCACCGCCCCCGGCGCGTGTGGACAGTCCTCCCGCGGCGCCGCCCGGTGTGCCCGGGCGCCCGCCCATTCCGCCACGGTCGCTCCGCCGAGTGCCTGTAGAGCAGTCGTCATCGGATCAGTAGCAGCATTGGCCCATTTCGGTTCCCGCAAGCCGATCGCATTCGCTCAAGCGCTGCTGATGCTGTCCCTCTGCGCCTGCTCGAGCACCAAGGCGGCGAAGACGCCGCCGCTCCCCACGGACTACAAGATGACGGTGAAGACCGAGGACGCGCCTCCCGCGGCCCCGACTCCGCCACCGGCGCAGAAGCCCGAGCCGGCCCCTGCGCCCGCTGTCAAGGCCCCTCCGGCCCCGGCTCCCGGGCCGGTCGTCGTCATTCCCGCACCGTCCGCGACGCCGCCTCCCGGCAGCGACAAGAGCCCGAAGGCCATCGCGGGCGCGACGTCGGATCCCGCCGCCGCGGCGCCCGATCGCGGCACTCAGCCGGTGGTGCGCATCCGCCAGGCCCAGGCGGCTCCCGCCGGTCAACCCACACCCCAGTCGCCGGGCCGGCTCGTCGTCTTCAACTTCGACAATGCCGACATCGAGATCGTCCTGCAGGCCACGAGCGAGCTGCTGGTCTTCAACTACGTCTTGGCTCCGGGAGCGCGGGGCAAGAAGGTGACCGTCCAGACCACCGGGCGCATTCCGGTGGACGACATCTTCCCCGTCCTCCTCACGATCCTCGACGTCAACGGTCTTGCCGCCGTGAAGTCCGGCAACGTGTGGCGGATCATCCCCAAGGAGGGCGCGGTCCAGACATCGACGCGGACCATCGTCGGCCCCCAGCTCGACCCCGGTGTGCCGGGGGACGAGGTGATCACCCAGCTCATCCCGCTGCAGTTCACCAGCGCGACCGACGTGCTGAACCTGTTGCGGCCGTTCGTGCCGCCGCAGGGCTCGATCACCGCCACCCGCGACACCAATCTCCTGGTGGTCACCGACGCCGCGGCGAATATCCGGCGGCTCCTGGACATCCTGAAGCTGGTGGACGTCGACGTGGCGTTGAACGAGCTCCAGATCCTCCCGCTGAAGAACGCCGATGCCCAGGAAGTCGCGCAGATCCTGACCCAGCTCTTCGCGAGCGGCCGCTTCCGCCCGTCCGGTGCCCAGCTCCCCGCCGGAATCGCGCCACCGGTGGCGCCGCCCGGCGCGCCGGGCGCGCCCCCGCCGCCCGAGGTCAGCCGCCGACGAGTGCGGACCAGGGCGCCGCCGATCGCGCTCCGCTCATCGTGCCGGAGCGGCGGTCGAACTCCCTCATCGTCTACGCGCGCAAACAGGAGATGGAAACCATCGCTCGCCTCGTCGAGAAGCTCGACGCGGACATCTACGGCGGGCAACGCGTCTTCTTCTACTTCGCCGAGAACACCAAGGCGAAGGATCTCGCGGCCACGCTCGACGCCATCTTCGGGCGCGGCTCGGGATCGACCTCCTCCACGAGCACCACGACTCCGACGACCCGGCCGACGACGACGGGCTCGCCGGGCTTGCCGAGCCAGTCGAGCATCGCGGGATCACGGACCCCGCCCATCGGCTCGACGGGCGGCGCCGGTCGGGGCCCGAGCTTCCTCGAGGACGGCGGCCCGGTCGGAGAGACTCGCTTCATCCCCGACGAGGTGACGAACTCGATCATCGTCACGACCTACCCGCGGGTCTGGACCGAGGTCGAGGGCATCATCAAGAAGCTCGACCGGATGCCCCGTCAGGTCCTGATCGAGGTGCTCGCCGCCGAGGTCACGCTCGACGACAGCACGAGGCTCGGGCTGCAGTGGGCGATCCAGCACGGGCGCTTCTCCGCAAGCCTGACCAACCCGCCGGGAGCTAACCTCCCAACCAAGCCGCCCGATCTCATCCCCCCATTCGGAACCGTCGCTGGGTGCATTGTCCGGATTCAACTTCTTCACCTTCGCCGCCGGCGAGTTCCTGGCCGCCATCAATGCATTGGCTTCGGACAACAAGGTCAACGTGCTGTCGAGCCCGTCGATCATGACCGCCGAGAACAAGAAAGCGGTGATCAACGTCTCTCGATCGGTGCCGATCGTGACCTCCCAGCAGACTCCGGTCGGCGGCACCACGACAACGGGCGCGGGACAGTCGACCGCGATCGTAGGCTCCCAGACGCGTGGAGTACAAGGACGCCGGCATCATCCTCACCGTGACGCCCCGCATCGGCGAGCAAGGCACCGTCGCTCTCGACGTCAAGCAGGAGTTCAACGACGTGGGCCCCGCCACGCAGCCGACGGGGTCCCCCGAGTTCCTCAAGCGCGAGGCCGAGACCTCGGTCGTGCTCTTGAACAACCAGACGCTCGTCCTCGGTGGGCTCATCCAGAACCGCCGAAGCGTCGTCAAGGTTGGTATCCCGTTCCTGTACAGTATTCCGGTGTTCGGCTATCTCTTCGGAAGCACGTTGGAGCAGATCCAGAAGACGGAGCTGATCCTGTTGATCACGCCTCGCGTGATCGGCACGGCGATCGATGCGGCGCGCGTCACCGACCAGATGCGGAACCTGACACCGGAGCGCCGGGACGCGATCAGGGAGAAGCCGTTCCCCTACCCGTCGTACAAGCCGCCCGCCACCAAGCCGTAGCGGCAGCGAGGGGTTCCGCCTTCGGACGCTGCTAGGAGCGTGTCGGAGTAACCGCCGTTCGAGCGCCGGCTTCGCCGGCGCAATCCGCTGTTCGGGGGAGGCATCGGAAGGGGGCGCGTCGAGGCCCCCCTCCGAGTGTACCTAGGCGGTCTTCCCCGCCCAGATCGTCAGACCCGCGAGGCGGTCCATGATCTTGGCGACCATCTTGCGCGGGACCCATGCTTCTCCCGCGTCGACGACGCGGACGGCTCTTGCCAGGAACGTCGTCAGGAGAGCCTTGTCGAGGTAGCCGCGCGCGCCGTGAGACAGCGCCTCCAGCGTGCGGGCCTCGCTCGCCCCGTCGGTCAAGAGAATCACCTTGGTTTGCGGCGATTTCTGCCGCAGGGCGGGAATGAGCGGCATGCGCTGCGCGCGGGCCAATGCCAGGTCGAGCAGCAGAATCCGCGGCCGGAGCCGCGCCGTGGAGGTGATCGCCTCGAGCCCGCTCTTGGCCTCGCCGACCACCCGAATGCCGCTCTCCGCCTCGAGGAGCCGGAGGCAGGCCGCTCGATCGGCAACCTGGTGCTCGGCGATGACGACCGTGATCTGTAAGGACATGACTTCTACAACCGTCGTCCCTTTTGCCCTCGGCGTCAATTGAACTTTGGTCCAATAGCCTCGGGTTCACGGACAGACCGCCCATGCTCGAGCGCGAACAGGGCGAGCTGAAGCCGCCCCGAGAGCCCGAGCTTGCGGAAGATGGCCGTGAGGTGAGCCTTGACGGTGCGCTCCGTCACGTTCAAGCGCTTGGCGATCTCCTTGTTGCTCGCCCCCACGCTCAGCAGGTCGACGATCTGCCGCTCGCGCGGGGTGACACGCTCGAGCCGCTCGTCGCTTCTGCCCGGCGCGTCCCGCCGCCGCTGCTCGGTCAGCACCGTGAGCTCCTCGAGCAGGTGCGGGATGAGCTTGCGGCCGACCCAGATCTCCCCCTTCAAGACCACGTGGGTGGCCTTCTCGAGGAGCACGATATCGATGTCCCGATGACAGTAGCCGCGAGCGCCGGCCTTGAGAATCGCGATGCCTTCGCGCTCGTCGGGGGCCTCGGTCAGCACGATGATCCTGGCGGCGGCCCGAAGCTTCTGGATGGACGCGATCCCGCTCGCCCCCCCGAGGCCGGGCAGTGTGATGTCGAGCAGCACGGCCGCGGGCCGGTGGCCGACGATGCCGCGCTCGAGATCCCCGCGATCGGCGCTCTCGTGGATGCTGTAGCCGTTGGAGAGGGCCTGCCGGCACCGCTTGCGCAGACCGGCCACCGCGCTGGCGATCATCACGAGCGGGGTCGACTCGCTCTTGCCGGGACTATCGGGCATGGCTGGCGTCGCGTGATCCACCTGAGCGGCGAGCGGGCATCGCCGGGAGCGCATGGGTCGGATCGGACCCGGCGCGAAAGCTCAGGTGCCTCGTTCGCAAGCTCGTCTCTCTTGACCCCAACGGCATTCTACCTCACCTGATTCCCCGGCGTTCGGCGGGCGGAAACCACCCGAGGCGCGCTCACGAGTGACGGTTCCCCCGGGGCGGACCTTCGCCCCGGACGATGGAATCTCGTCCGCGGCGCGCTACTGGCGGCGAGCGCCCGATCCGGGCGCGCCGCGCCGGCCCCGGGATTGCGTGGAGGTCGCCGCCGCCCCCGCCGGAGTCGACGAGCGTCCAGTGGTACCGCGGCGAGGTGGTGACGCCGCTCCACCGGCGCGCCCATAGTCGTCCTGGCGGCGGATGATATCGTCCTCGCCGAGATACGGCCCATGCTGGACCTCGATGATGACCACCTGGGCCCGTCCGTGGTTTTCGATCCGGTGCCACGCGCCCTTGGGCACGGTGACCATCTCCCGTGCCTGGACCCGCCGCGCGCGCCCCGAGACGATGACGCGCGGTGCACCGCTGACCACGATCCAGCTCTCGGCGCGAAGCCGATGCCGCTGCAGGCTCAGGCGCCCGCCGGGCTCCACGACGAGGCGCTTGACCTTGTACCCCGGGCCTTCCTCGATCGTCTCGAAGCCGCCCCACGGGCGCGTCACGAACCCGTGCGCCTCGGCATCCAGAGACGCGGGCTTCATGGTCCCAACCGGACGATGCGCGCGAAATCGGCTTCCACGGCCTTTTCGACCTCCTCCATCACCTCGTCGGGCACGTTCTCGTCCAGCAGCAGCACGACGATGGCCCGGCCCCGCTTGGTCCGGCGCCCCACGTGCATGGAGGCGATATTGACGTTGTGGCGGCCGAGGATGGAGCCGATCTTGCCCACCACGCCCGGCCGGTCCTCGTAGGAGAGCACGAGGATATGCCCCTCGGGAATGAACTCGATGTGCAGATCCTTCAGCCGGACGATGCGCGGGACGCCGTCGAACACCGTGCCCGCGAGGATCTTCTTCGCCGCGCCCGCCTGGGTCGTCACCGTGATCAGGTTGGTATACCCCGAGCCGGCCTCCTCGTCGGTGTGCACGGCGATCTCGAGGCCGCGCTCCCGCGCCACCAGGTGCGCGTTGACGAGATTGACGGCCTGCGCCGTCACGGGCTCGAGCAGGCCCTTCAGCACCGCGCGGGCGATCAGCTCGGGGTCGCGGCGGGCGACCTGGCCGGCCACCACCACGTCCACGCGCTCGACGTTGTCCGGCTCGAGCTGCACGCAGAACCGTCCGAGCATCTCCGCGAGGGCCAGGAAGGGCCGTTGCGCCGCCATGCTCTCCCGGTCGCCCACCGGGACATTGACGGCGTGCTCGACCAGCTCGCCGTCCCGGAAGGCCACGAGCTCTCGCGCCACGTCGACCGCCACGTTGATCTGCGCCTCGTGCGTATTGGCGCCGAGATGCGGGGTCACCACCACCTGCGGATGCCTGATGAGGCGCTTGACGAGATCGGAGACGGGCGGCTCCTCGCTCCACACGTCGACCGCGGCGCCCGCCACGTGTCCCGACTCGAGGGCGGCCAGCAGA
Organism: uncultured Candidatus Rokubacteria bacterium; assembly: GCA_963840495.1. GTDB lineage: Bacteria > Methylomirabilota > Methylomirabilia > Rokubacteriales > CSP1-6 > CAWIZN01. The sequence continues at coordinate 31,195 of CAWIZN010000044.1, read as the reverse complement.
TCGCCCTCGTGGACGATGCCGCCGCGCGCGCAGTTGACGATGCGCACCCCCGGCTTCATCAGGGCGATCTCGCGGGCCCCGAGCAGGCTCTCCGTCTCGTCGGACAGCGGCACGTGCACGGTGATGACGTCGGCCTCGGCGAGCACGGTGCGCAGGTCCGTGAGCCGCACGCCGAGCTCGCGGGCGCGGCTCTCCGGAATATACGGATCGTAGACGAGGACGCTCATGTCGAAGGCGCGCAGCCGCGTGGCGACGCGCGAGCCGACCTTGCCGAGGCCGAGGACCCCCACCGTCTTCCGATACAGCTCCGACCCGTAGATGCGCCGGTCCCATTCGAGCCGCTTGAGCGCGTCATTGGCCACCGGGATCTTGCGCAGCAGCGCGAGCAGCATGCCCACGGTGTGCTCGGCCGCCGAGACCACGTTGCCGTAGGGCGCGTTGACGACGATCACGCCCTGATGCGAGCACGCGTCGACGTCGATATTGTCCACGCCCACGCCGGCGCGCCCGAGGATGCGCAGCTTGTTCGCACGGGCCAGGAACTCGGAGGTGACCGCGGTCGAGGAGCGCGTGATGACGCCGTCGTAGTCGCCGAGCCGCCCGTACAGCTCGCCCTTCGCGAGCGTGTCCGGCACCTCGTCGACCTCGATTCCGCGCTCGCGCAGATAGGCGACGCCCTCGGGCGCGATGGCGCCGATCACCAGCACTCGCATGGGACGATACTAGCACACGGTCTCATCACCGCTTTCCGCCGGACCGCACGCCGCCGATCGCCGCGACGCTGAAATCAGGCACCTCGGCGCGGATGGCCGCGACGTCGGGCAGGACGCGGACGTCCTCGAATCCCGCCGCCTCCAGGACCGCCGTCCAGTCTTCGAGCCCGAGGAACCCGCCGCCCAGGCGCTGCCGCGGATCGAGCCGCGGAGACCGAAATGCCTCTGTCAGATTGAAGACGAAGTCCGCATAGATGGGCTCGGGCGGTGGCACGCATTCGGAGATGACGAGCCGGCCGCCGGGCGACAGCGCCCGGTGCACTTCCTCCAACGTGAACCCGAGATCACGTGCGGCGTGCAGCGTATTCACCGCGTAGACGACGGACACGCTCGCGGGCGCCACCCCTTGCTCGCCGAACCCCTGGTTCATGTCGAGCGCGCCGAAGCTCAGGCCTCCCAATGCCGGGTACCGATCGCGCAGCGTCTGCTCTCCTCGGCGCAGGAACGCCGACACGGGCTCGGTGAAGCGGTAGCCCCGGACGTCGCGGAGACGGTCCCTCGCCTCGAGCTCCGCCAGCAGCGCGAGCGCGCCGCTGGCGAGCCCGCCGCCCAGCTCGAGAATCGAGCTGCCGGGCCCGGGCAGCCAATCCGCGACGGCGACGGCACCGACGCGGTTATTGACCGCGTAGAGGCCATTGTCGTTCGAGAAGTAGTCGACCCAGAGCCGGAGCCGGCGCGGAGCGAACAGCACGTCCTCGCCCGCCACCTCGCCGCGCAGGAAGGCCGGGTAGTCCCGCGCAACCGTCTCCGCCAGCACATACGCCGGCATCCACGACGGGTCCCAGCGCTGCTGCTCCTGCCGCACCGGCAACGCGTCGAGCAGCGGCAGCTCGCCGCGCGACCGATACCGGCGATTTGCCCCGCCCGGGATCTCCGCGACCCACCCGCGCGCGGCGAGAAATCGAAGCATCCAATCGACCGGCACCCGCGCCTGCGGAGCCTCGAGTCCTGCGCGCGCCGCGATCTCCCCGGCGTCGCCCGGCGCGCCGAGCGCCGTGGCCATCCCGCACTCCCGCGCGATTCCGAGGACGAGCCGGCAGACGAACTCGCCGTACAGGATATGCGAGCGGATGAAGGCTTCGCCGAACGCGGGTCGGAGCGGACCGGGCAATGCCCCGCGCAGAAACGCCGCGCTCCGGGCCGCCTCCTCCCGGCCGAGGGCGCCGAGCGCCTCCGCCGCCTCGCCGCCGGTCGTCACGCGGCGGGCGGGCTCCACACGTCGAAGAAGTTGAACCACTGGGTCGGGCGCTCGCCCACGATCCGCTCGAGGGCGGCCACCCAGGTGCGAGCCGCCTCTTCCTCGCCACCGCGCGCAACGGTCAGCGGCTCGGTCACCGTCACGGTGTACCGGTAGCTCTCATCGAGCACGCAGAACGCGGGGACGAGTGGCACCCCGACGGCACGGGCGAGGACGAATGGCCCGAGCGGGAATGGCGCGGGCGCTCCGAAGAAGGGGAGGAGGACGTCGCCGCGCGTGCCGAGCGCCCGGTCGCCCTGCACGGCGACCACCTCCCCGCGCCGGAGCGCCGCCACCAGCTCGAGGGAGACGGTCGGGCGCGACCGGGACACGAAGCGCACGCCCTCGCCGTCACGCCGAACCCAGCGCCCGAGATCGCGGGCCTCGTCCTCGGCCACGACCACGTGCGTGGTCCGGCCCGCGCGGCCCGCGAGGAGACGACCGGCCAGCTCCCAGTTGCCCACGTGGGCGGTGAGCGAGATGAGCCCACCCTGGAGATGCGCGACACGCTCGGCGCCTTCCACGCGCGCCACGTAGGAGTGCAGGCGCGCCGCGGGCTGACGATTCGTGGACACGAGATCGCTGAAGCACATCGCGAAGTCCGTGAAGGTCCCGACGGTGAGCGCGTCGAGCCGGGAGCCGGTGGCGCCGGTCACGCGCGCGAGCGTGCGCCGGACGATCCCTTCCTCGGCGGGCATGAGCCGCGGCATCATCCGTCCGATGCGCCGCGCCAGGGCGAGCCTCGCGCGTCGCGGCAGCCACCCGAGGGCCCCCGCGAGCCGGTAGAGATCGGCGCGGTTATAGGCGTGCGAGTGCCAGCGCGGTCGCGGGACCGCGTGCTCGGGCGTCAGTGACAGCGGCATGCACTCCACTCTAGCAGCAGCCTGCTACGTGAGTCCCCCGTCAACCGCCACGACCTGGCCGGTGACGTAGCTCGCCTCGTCGGAGGCGAGAAAGGCGACCACCGCGGCGACCTCCGCCGCCGTCCCCATCCGGCCGAGGGCGGTGAGCCGGACGATGCCCGCCGCGATGTCCGGCGGCACGCCGCTGGTGAGCGCGGTGGGGACATAGCCGGGCGCGACGGCATTGACCGCGATGTTGCGCGCCCCGTACTCCTTGGCCATCGCCTTGGTGAAGCCGATGATGCCGGCCTTCGCCGCCGAGTAGTTGGTCTGGCCCGGGTTGCCGACCACGCCGGCGATCGACGTCACGTTGACGATGCGCCCGTAGCGCTGCTTCATCATCTGCCGCAGGACGGCCTTGCTGCAGTTGAAGACGCTCTTGAGGTTCTGCTGGATGACGCCGTCGAAGTCCTCTTCGCTCATGGCGGCGAGCAGCCCGTCGCGCGTCGTTCCCGCATTGTTCACGAGGATGTCGAGCCGGCGGTAGGCGTCGATGGCGGCTTTGACCACGCCCTGGGCGGCGGCGAGCCGGCTCACGTCGCCCTGCACGGCTCGGGCGTCTCCCCCACCCGCCCGGATCTCCTCGACCACGCCTTGCGCCGCCGTCGCGCTCGTATTGAAGTTCACGACGACGGCGGCGCCGAGGGTGGCGAGCTTGATGGCGCAGGCGCGGCCGATGCCGCGCGACGCCCCCGTCACGAGGGCGACCCGGCCGGTGAGCAGGCTCATGGACGGACCCCGCAGCGCGCTACCGGCGGGCGCGGAGGAAGCGGAGGAAGTCGCGCCCCTCGCGGAGCCGCCGCCGCATCACGTGGCGGTCCCCCAGCATCTCCGCGGCGAGCGAGATCATCTTGCGCGGCCGGAAGTAGAAGCGGCGGTAGAATTCGTCGAGCGATCGGAAGATCTCGGTCCGCGGGAGATGAGGATAGCCCAGGGCGCTCTGCTGGACGCCCGCCCCGTCCACGAGGCCGCCGTCGTCCTCGAGCCAGCCGTTCCGCTGCGCCTCCTCGTAGAGCGCGGTCCCGGGGTACGGCGCGGCGAGGGAGACCTGGATCGTGTCGGGATCGATCTCGCGCGCGAAGCGGATGGTCTCGGCGATGGTCTCGCGCGTCTCCCCGGGCAGCCCCAGGATGAACGTCCCGTGGATGGTGATGCCGAGCGCCTTCGCCTCCCGCGTGAACCGGCGCGCCGCGTCGAGCCGCACGCCCTTCTTCACGTTGTTCAGGATCTGCTGGCTCCCCGACTCGTAGCCCACCAGGAGCAGGCGCAGGCCATTGTCCTTCAGCACCTTGAGCGTCGCGTGCGGCACGGTGGCCTTGGCGTTCACCGACCACGTGATGCCGAGCGGCCCGAGCCGCCGGGCGATGGCCTCCGCCCGCGGCAGGTCGTCGGTGAAGGTGTCGTCGTCGAAGAAGAACTCGCGCACCTGGGGAAACAGCCGCACCGCCTCGGCCATCTCCTCCGCCACGTGCCCGACGCTGCGCGTGCGATACCGCTGCCCGCCCACCGTCTGCGGCCACAGGCAGAACGTGCACTTCGAGCGGCAGCCGCGGCCGGTGTAGAGCGACACGTAGGGGTGGCGGAGATACCCGATGGCGTAGTTCTCGACGGTGAGGTCACGCTTGTAGACGGGTGTGACGAAGGGCAGCCGGTCCATGTCCTCGAGCACCGGCCGATCGGGCGTATAGGCGACGCGGCCATCGTCGCGGTACGCGAGCCCGGCGACGCGCGCGAGCGGCCGCCCCTGGGCGATCTCCTGCACGGTCAGGTCGAATTCGCCCCGCGCCACCCAGTCGACCGCCGGGTTGCTGCGCATCGAGGCCTCGGGCGCCACCGCGACCGCGGCGCCGACCATGCCGATCGACAGCCCCGGGTTCTCGGCTTTCAACGCCGCCGCGACCTTCACGTCGGCGGCGAAGGACGGCGTGCTCGTATGCATCACGCAGAGATCGTAGGCGCGGGCGAGCGGGCGCACGTCGTCGAGCGAGAGGCCGTCGGGCGGCGCGTCGACGAGGCGGGAGCCCGGCACGAGCGCGGCCGGCTGGGCGAGCCAGGTCGGGTACCAGAACGATCGGATCTCCCGCCGGGCCTGGTACCGTGAGCCGGCGCCCCCGTCGAAGCCGTCGAACGAGGGCGGGTGCAGGAAGAGCGTGCGGAGGTACTCGGTCACCCGGAACGGACCCGCTTCACCGGCACTGGGTCGAATTTACTTCGCCCATACGCTCGCTGGCTCGCAACTGTACCCCGTGCCAGAGCCCAGATTGATCCACTACCGCTTCACCGGTTGAATGCACCGGCTCACGGTAGCGCAGAACGCGAAGGTCCCGCAACCCGACGGGCGACATTGCTATCGCGCATGCTGAGGCCCCCGACGGCCGACGTTGCTGTAGAGCCAGCGGCCGTTCCGGACTTCCAGCAGATGCGCGGTGCCGGGGGGCAACGATGCGACGGCGCTCTGCTCGGGCGCGCGCGGCGTCACGAGGAAGACGCGGCGGCCGGACTGCCACGCGCGGGCCAGATCACCCGCATCCCAGAACGTCTCGGCCGCGTCCGGATAGGTGGCGCCGATGCCGAGGACGCTTCGCCGGGCGTCGAGGAGGGCAGGACGCCGGCCCGAGTACAGCTCGAGCGCGCCGGAGTTCTCGATCGGCCCCTCGTGGACGAGGAGATCGCCCGGCGCCATCTCCCGCTTGAGATCCTCGGCCATCCTCGCCACCGCCCTCCCCGAGGCGACGAGCGCGGCGGCCCCCGTCGCGAGCGGCATCACGGCGAGCATGGTGGCGAGGACCGCGGCGAAGCCGAGCCGCCCCGCCCGCGCCGCGAACGCCCCCGCGAGGACGAGCGCACCCCCGCCGAAGATCATCGCCATGCGCGTCACCAGCGGTCCGAGCGCAGACCATGGGGGCAGCGGGGAGGCCTGGCCCACCACCGCCTCCTTCCGCGTGTAGACATCCGTCGCCGAGAAGACGGTGTCCACGAAGGCGCGGCCGTCCCCCATCCCCACGAGAAAGGCGCCGACGGCGAGCGCGGCGAAGAGCGCCAGGTGGAGGCCGACGAGCGCCCGCCCACCCGACTGAGCGCTCCTTCCAGAAGCGAACGGCGAGGAGCGCGATGGCCGGATACGCGGGAAGCGCATAGTGGGGCAGCTTGAAGGGAGACAGCGCGAAGAGGGCGATCAGTCCCGTCGTCCACAGCGCGAGCGCCACCCACGCCGTCTCCGCCGGATCGCGCCACGCGCGCCGCCGGCCAGAGGGCGATCACCTGGAGCCCGGCCGGGATGATCCAGGGAAACGCGCCGAGCCCGCTCACCGCGAGGAACTCCGCGGAGGAGAGCGGGACGTCCTCGTCGGGGAACTGCCGCAGCCGGAGCGCGTTCAGGACGTGGTTGTCGACCACCGTGTACCAGAGGAAGCCGGGGCTCAGCATCGCCGCGACGAGATACCATCCGAAGCCCAGGATCATGAGGACGGCCACGCCCTCCCATGGCAGCCGCGCCGACCGCGAGTCGGCCGCCGAGTGACAGGGCCAGGGCGATGGCCCCGAGCGGGCCGATGAGCCCGAGCGGATCCTTGGCGAGCGAGGCGAGCGCGAGCCCGACGCAGCCCACGAGGAGCCAGACGCGGCGCCGTCCGCTCTCCGCGGGGGCGGCCAGGCCCAGCAGGAGCCCCGCCAGGCCCCATTGAATGGCCGCGACGAAGAGCGTCTCCGGGCGCACGTAGCGGCCGAAGACGACGAACAGCGCCGACGACAGGAGCGCGCCCGCCGCGCCGAGGCCCGCCCAGGGGCCGAGGAGGCGGGCGCCCAAGAGCGCCGTCGCCGCTGCCGCGAGCACCGCGCCCCCGAGCGGCACGAGCCGAGCCGCCCACTCGCCGTCGCCGAAGAGCGCGAAGGCTCCCGCGGCAAGCCAGTAGAGGAGGGGCGGCTTGTCGAGATAGCGGACGCCGTTCAGCCTGAGCGTGAGCCAGTCGCCGCTCGCCCGGATCTCCCGGGCGATCTCCGCGTGCTGGCCTTCCCCTGGATCGTCGAACGGCGCGGCGCCGAGACCGGGCAGGAGCAAGACGAGCGCGAGCGCGATCGACGCCACCATCGCGGCCGCGGCGCCCGAACCGCGAGAGCCCATCACCCGTCGAGACCGGCGCAGCTGAACCCTTCTCTTCGCTCTACCGGTCTTCTCCGACAGGCTCCTAGCCGGCAGCCTTCTACGGCGACGGTTTCGCGGCCGAGTACTCGCTGAGGAATCCGAAGAGCGTCCGTCGGTTGACGTCGACGAAGCCACCACGCCGCAAGACATCCAGGATCGTCTCCGGCGGAACACACCGGTCGATCGTGTCCCAGTAATATTTCATGAGGAGCTGGGCCGGCTGGCTTCTCGTGCTGATTCGCGCCATCAAGGGCAGGATGTGCTGGAGATGGACCCGGATCAGCCAGCGGGAGACGGGCGAGTGTGGACGGGACACCTCGAGGAGAACCAGGCGCCCGCCCGGCTTCAAGACGCGGCGGTACTCCCGGAACGCCGCCTCGAGGTCGGGCACATGGCGCAAGGCGAAGCCCATGCTGAGCATGTCGAACAGGTCGTCGCGGAACGGCAGCGCCTCGGCTCTGCCCTGGACAAGGGGGCCGGCGAGCGCCTTTCGCGCTTCCCGCAGCATGCCGCGACTCGGATCGACGCCGATCACCCGACCGGGTTCGCCGAGGATGCCCACCGCGCCGCGCGCCACCAAGCCCGTGCCGGTTGCGACGTCGAGCAGCCGCATCCCGGGACGGAGGCCCGCGCGGCGAAGAGCCCAGCGGCGGTACCAGGGACCCGAGCCCAGGTCCAGCATTGTGCCGATGCGGTTGTAGTGTCGGGCGGCGCCGTCGAACAGCGCACCCACGAACGACTGTCGGTCAGCGTCGCTCGGGTAGTATTTCTCCAGGACGGGGTGGGGCGGTGTCGATTGGGTCATGGGCTCGTCATCGATTCTGGCTCGGCCGGGAGTGTCTCCCGCAGCACGCCTCACTGTCAACCATCAACTGCTGCGGCCCCGCGCATCGCGCGTGGCCGACGGGCCCTTCGTCCTGGGCCGGCCGAGGATCAGAGCGCCGCGGCGATGTCGTCGAGGACCTTCTTCTCGGCGAGCTGGTCCGGCACCTGGATATCCTCCTCCTTGTCCATCCACAGGATGCGCTCCTGCTTCCAGACGCGCCGCTCGACCGTCACCTGCGTCCGGGTCGGGTCGAGCGCCTTCATGGCGACGCGCAGCCGCTGCCGCGTGCCCTTGGCATACACGCCGAAGTCCTCGCCCTCGAGGCGCCGCGAGTCGGTGCGGATCCAGCCGCCCTCGCGGTCCTCCTTGTCGATGTCCCACCCGAGGCTCTTGAGCGTCGAGCGCGTCACGGTCCACACGCGGTCCAGCGGCGCATTGAACACCCGGACCCGCTCGTCGGCCTGGGCATCCGCAGGGGTCGGCGCCAGGACGGCGCCCATCAGAAGTCCGAGCGCCAACGTCCATCCCAGAGATCGCATCACTGGCCACGTCATCGAGAGTCTCCTTCATGTCAGCAATCGAGTCGTCATGCGTGTTCGAGGCGTCCTGCCTCGAGCCGCAGCGCGCGGTCCGCTTCCGCCGCCGCCTCGGCCCGGTGTGTCACCAGGATAACCGACGTGCCGCGCTCGCGGACCAGCCCGCGAAGCTCGCCCAGGATGACCCGCGCGTGGGCATCGTCGAGGCTGCCCGTGGGCTCGTCGGCGAGCACGAGCGGCGGACCGTTCAGCACCGCGCGGCAATAGGCCACCCGCTGCTGCTCGCCGCCGGAGAGCTCGGCGGGATAGTGATCCCGGCGGTCCGCCACGCCGAGGCGCTCCATCAGGACCATCGCCTCGCGCAGCGCGGTCGCGCGGTCGCGCCCGACATAGCGCGCGGCGAGCAGGACGTTGTCGATCGCGGTGAGGCCGGAGACGAGCAGGAAGGACTGGAAGACGTAGCCGATGCGGGTGCCGCGCACCCGGGCCTGGGCGCGCCGGGACAGGTGGCTGACGCGGACGTCGTCGAACCAGATCTCGCCGGCGTCGGGCGGCTCGAGCAGTCCGAGCAGGTTGAGGAGCGTCGACTTGCCCGAGCCCGACGCGCCCACGACGGCGACGAGCTCCCCGGGCACGGCGTCGAGGTCGACGGCCTGGAGCGCGTGCACGGGGTGACCGGCCGCCCCGCGATAGCACTTGGCGAGCCCGCGGGCCCGGACCAGCATCCGTCAGGTGCCGCGGCGGATGGCTTCCGCGGGCGACAGATGCGCGATGCGCAGCGTGGCATAGGCCGCGGCGAGCGCGCCGAGCACGACCGAGAACACGAGCGCGAAGAGCAGCAGGCGCGGCGAGAACAGGAAGACCTGCTGGCCGTCGCGCAGGATGCGCAGATCCACGAGCCAGCCGATGCCGAGCGCGATCGCGACGCCCGCCGCCCCGCCGGTGAGGCTCACGCCGAGCGCCTCGCCCAGGACCTCGCGCAGCAGGTGCAGATCGGTCGCCCCGAGCGCGCGCTTGATGCCGAAGTCGCGGATGCGCTCGAACACCGCGGCCGTCACCGTGTTCGACAGCGACAGCCCCCCGATCACCAGGCCCAGCGCGCCGATGCCCAGGAGCAGCGCCGAGAAGAACGCCGTCGACTCCTTGAGGAGCCGGCTCACCTCGCCGGGAATCGTGACGTTGACGCCCGCCACGGACTCCTGGATGCGGCGCGCGACGGCGTCGGGATCCTCGCCGGGCTGCCAGGCGACCGCGGCCCCGGAGTTCAGATCCCCGCGCCCGAGCCCGCCCGCCCCGAAGAGCTGGACGAGGAGCGGATCGCGGCGCAGCCAGAGGTCGCGCGCGTCCTCGATCGTCACCATCGCAAACCGGTCCGGCGCCGTCAGCGTCTTGTCGAGCACGCCGACGATCCTCCACGAAAGGCCGGCCACCTCGAGGCGGCCGCCCACGCCGAGCTTGCGCGCGGCGGCGAAATCCGTTCCCAGCACCGCGACGCCGCGGTCGCCCGCCTGGAGAAAGCGGCCGGCCCGGACGGGCAGCTCGCGGTAGTTCCGGTTGACCATGGGCACGCTCATGTCCGTGCCCAGCACCAATTCCTGGGTGAGCGTGAGGAACTGCGAGGTCGTGGTCTTGAGCGGCAGCATCACCTGCGGCTGGGCGGCCGCCACGCCGGGGACCCGGGCGATCTCGGCGATCTTGGCGGCGCGGAGCAGCCCGCCCGCGGTGAAGCCCGCGCCCATCCCCATGCCCTCGCCGGCCACCGAGATCTGGCCGAGGACGAAGCGGTCGCCGCCCTCGATGAAGCGCGAGATGCGCTCGGCCATCGCCCCGAGCGCCACCAGCCCCGCCACGCCCACCGCGATGCCGAGCACGGTGAACAGGTAGCCGCGCGGCAGGAGCCTCCTCACGGAGATGGCTCGGCCGCGGCGCCGGCCAGGCGCTCCTGGGAGTAGAACCGGTCGACGAAGGCGGGAATGGGATCGAGGCCGAGGCGCCGCAGCGCCGGCGTGGCGAGGGCCAGGGCCAGCAGCGCGGGCGTGGCGGCCGTCGCCACCGCCGCCACGCGCATGCGCCGCACCCGCGGATCGCGCAGCCAATCCCGCCATGTCGCGAGCGTGCGGTCCACGCGTGAACACCCCGACCGCCGCCGCCCACGCCGCCGGATGGTGGCGGTGGGACGACGGTGAACTCGGCCGAGCTCGCGATGCCGCGGCCGCCGCCGCGCCGCGGTGAAGGGACGGCAGAGCGCCCGGGCGATCAGCCACGCCTCCCCGCACCAGCGCCTCGCGATCCGCGCCGCCAGGTAGGTGCCGACGGCGGTGCCATCGCGGACGGGACGGAAGCGGCTGCGCCGCTCGGCGAAGTGGATGGCCGCCACCGGCACCTCGACGAGGCGCCACCCGCGGGCGGCCGCGCCGACCAGCATCTCCGACTCGAGGACGAAGCCTCCGCGGCGCGGGCGCACGGCGTCGATCAGGCCGGCGGGGTAGACGCGAAACCCCGATTGCGTGTCGGACACGGCAGCGCCGGTGAGCCAGTTGATGAAGAATCCGGCCACGCGTATCGCCGCGACCCGGCCGGAGGGAAGGGGCAACTCCGCCGCGCGCTGCCCGATCCCGCCCAGTCGCCCACCGATGACGAGCGCGTCCGGCGCCTGGGCGGCCGCCGCGAGGAGCCGCGGGAGGTCGTCGGGATCGTGCTGGCCATCGCCGTCCATGGTGACGACGCGCTGGGCGTCGCGCGCGAGCGCCTCGGTCAGCCCACGGCGGAGCGCCGCCCCCTTGCCGCCCCGCCGCGCGAGCCGGATCACGTCGGCCCCTGCGGACGCCGCCACCTCGCTCGAGCCGTCCGTCGAGCCGTCGTCCACGACGAGGACGTCGCCGTGGCGCGCGGCGCCCCGCACCACGTCGCCGATGGTGCCGGCCTCGTTGTGGACGGGGATGACGATCAGGTGATCACTCATGGTCCCGGCCGTCACAGGGTCCAGGGCCGCGACGATCAGCGCGGTCCGACAGCCGCCGCGCGCGATCCCGTGGACGAGCACGGGGGATACGCCGCGCGCCGCGTCCAGCGCCGCCGCGGCCACGCGCAGCGCGCCCAGGCCTCCGTGCTGGCCGAAGAGCGGCGCCAGGGACAGCGGCGGGGCATCGCGCGGCCCGAGATCGCGCGCCAGCAGCCCGCGCTCCCAGTCGTCGACGCCGGCGTCGCCGTTCCCGGCGCCGTACACGCGGCGGAAGCCGGCGACCGCGTGCGCGGCGAGCAGGCGGCCGACGGGCGAGCCGCGATCCGCCCGACCCGGCCGCGCCGCGTGCGCCGGCGCCGGCACATTCCCCCAGGCCTGGTCCACGAGCTCGGCGACGATGCTCGCCCCCCGCGCGCGCGCGGCGTCGAGGCTCTCGAGCACGAGAAACGTCGCGCCCTCGCCGAGCACCGGGCCATTGTGATCCGCCGCATAGGGCCGGCAGCCCTCGGGCCCGCCGCCCCGCATCGGCGACAGCGCCCCGAGACCGCGGAGGTGGCGATAGACGAGGGCGCAGATCTCGTCCACGCCGCCGGCGACCGCCGCCTCCGCATCTCCGCGCGCGACGATCGCCGCCGCCCGGGCCACCGCGAGGTCGCCGACGATGGTCGGCTGGTTGAGCGTGACCGAGGGTGCCCGCGCGCCCACCGCGATGGCCGCCACCGAGGCCATCGTGTTCATCACGGTATTGGGGAAGATCATCGGCGAGAGCCCCGCGAGCCCGCGCTGCAGATATCCCCTCGCGAACTCCTCGCTCGAGCGGAAATCGCCGTGCTCCGAGCCGACGACGATGGCGAGCCCGGGCCCGGATCCGACCCCCGAATCCTCCACCGCAAAGCGGCACGCCGCCACCGTGAGGCGGCAGATCCGCGAGAGCCTGCGGGCCTCGGCCGGATCGACGAGGGCGGCCAGCCGCGCGTCGTCGATCTCGGCCGCGAGCCCGCTCGTGCCCGGCTCCGGGACAAAGCCGCGAAGCGGCCCGATCCCCGATCGGCCGAGGGCGAGCGCCTCCGCCACTGCAGATCTCCCCCCCGAGGTGAGCGCATTGACCGTGCCCATCCCGGTGATGACCACCCGCCGCCGCTCGGGTGGAGAGGTTGGCTCGGACGAGCCCGTCATGTCAAGCGAACCGGCTGAAGATCAGACTCACGTTCTGCCCCCCGAAGCCGAACGAGTTGGACAGCGCCGCCCCCAGGTCGGCCGGACGGGCCGCGCCGGGCACGCAGTCGAAGGGCACCGCGGGATCGATCTCGGTCAGGTTGGCGGTCGGGGGCACGAGGCCGTGCTCGAGGGCGAGGATGGTGGCGATGGCCTCGACGCTGCCCGCGGCGGCCATGGTGTGGCCCACGAGCGACTTCGACGAGCTCACCAGCACCCGGCCCTCCCCGAACACGCGGGCGAGCGCGAGGGCCTCGATGCGGTCGTTCTGGGGGGTGCCCGTGCCGTGGGCATTGACGTAGCCGATCTCGCCCGACGCCATGGCTGCTGATCCGAGCGCCAGCGACATGGCGCGGATCATCCCCTCCCCTTCCGGATGCGGCGCGGTCACGTGATGGGCGTCCGTCGTCATCGCCGCGCCGGCCAGCTCGGCGTGGGCGCGCCCCCCGCGCGCGCGACAGCGCCCGGCTTCCTCGAGGACGAGGAACGCGGCGGCCTCGCCGATGGACATGCCGCGGCGGTCGCGGTCGAAGGGCCGGCACGGCTCGGGAGCGAGCAGCTTGAGCGCATTGAAGCCCATGAAGCAGATGCGCGTGAGCGCGTCGACGCCGCCGACCAGCGCCACGTCGACCACGCCGTCGCGGATCAGGTCCGCGCCGAGCGCGATGGAGGCGGCGCCGGATGCGCACGCCATCACCAGCGTCTCGCGCGGGCCCTCGAGCCCGAAACGGAAGGCCACCGCGTCGGCGTGCGCGCGCGGCAGGACGGAGCGAAGGGCGCGCCGGCGCCCGGGCGCGGGCCGCCCGCTCCGCACCTCATCCCAGTACCACGCCTCGGCCTCGTGCATGCCGCCGCCCACCGCCCCGACGAGGCAGGCCGCCTGGCGCCGATCCCGTCCGCTCGAGCCCCGCGTCGGCCATCGCCTCGGCCGCCGCCGCGAGCGCGAGCCGGTCGGCCCTCGAGCGCCGGCGCGACGCCCCGAGCCCCACCAGCACCTCCGCGGGCACCTCCGCGGCCACGCGGGAGCGCAGCCCCTCCGTCTCGATGGCGGTGACCGGGCGGATGGCGCAGGCGCCCGCGGACAGGCCCGTCCACAGGCTCTTGACGCCGGCGCCGTACGGGCTCACGACCCCGAGCCCGCTGACGACGACGCGCGGCGACGCGGCCCGGGTCATCCCTTCGCGGACTTGGACAGGACGAAGCGCGCCAGGCTCTCGAGGGAGAGGAACTCGTCGCTCAGATCTTCGCGCTCGTCGATCACGATGCCGAAGCGCTCCTCGATGCCCACGGACAGCTCGATGAAGTCGAGGGAGTCGAGCCCGAGCGAGCCGTCGACGCCCTTGGGCAGCGTGGTGTCGAGGGTCATCTCGGCGGCGCGAGCCGGATCGAAGCGCAGCCGCTCGACGATGATCGTCTTCAGGTCGTCCAGGACTTCCTTCTCAGTCACACGGCCTCCGCGAAGGGCATCATTGCTTCGGTCCAGAGCAGCCGGGTGGATTGACCGCGCCAGCGGGCGGCCAGCTCCAGTGTGCCTCGCGTGGGGCTCTGACGCCAGAAATCCAGCGCGGCGAGGGGCTCGACGGAGAAGGTCTCGCCGAGTCTCCGGCGGAGGGCGGCATTGGGCCGGCGCGGTGGGCCGGGCTCGAGATGCAGCGTGCCCCGGCCGGGCTCGAGCCAGAGGCAGGCGGCGGCTTCGACCAGGGGATGGGCGGTCAATCGACCGGCGCGGGCGTAGAGGTCCGCGCATTCCTCGAAGATCTCGACGGCCAGGACCAGCGCGCGGTCGCACGCGCCGGACTCGAGGAGGACCGCGGCATGGTGGATGGCCCGGAGCGTCGTGGGCGGACCGCCGAGGAGGATGGCGTAGGGGCCGCACACGCCGAGCGCGATGGCCACCTCGGCGGGCACGATGGCCGGGGCCGTCTCCGCGAAGCGGATGCTGCCGCCCCGGCCCTCGATGAAGCGCCGGTTGGAGGGGCCGTAGGCGGCCGCGGTCACGTAGACGAGCGCCGTGCGCGCGCCGGCGATGGCCCCCGGGCCCGCGCCCGCGTCGTCGAGCGCCGCCTCCACGGCGGCGACGGCGATCAGGCCCTCGCGCGTGGTGCGCCGCCACGCGTCGCCGTCGCGCGCGAGGCGGCCGAGGGAGAGCACCGGGCGTCCCGCCGCCGCGGCGCGCGCGTCCTCCGGCAGCGCGGCGGCGCCCCGGCCCCATCCGGAGATCACGCCCAGGCCGCGCACGACCGGCGCCCGCGTCATGGCGCGCCCTCGAGCACGAGCGCGGCATTGCAGCCGCCGAAGCCGAGCGAGGTGCTGAGGCTGATCCGCGGGCGCGCCGCGCGTGCGGCGCCGCGCACGTGGTCGAGCGCGCAGGCGGGATCGGGCTCGTCGAGGTGGAGCGTGGGCGGAATGAGGCCGCGGCGGAAGGCATAGAGGCACATCAGCGCCTCGAGCACGGCCGCGGCGCCCATGGTGTGGCCGAGGCTCGGCTTGATCGAGTTGACGGGCACGGTCGGGGTGCGCGGCCCGAGCACGCGCGCTGAGGACCGCCGCCTCGATCGGGTCGTTGAGCGGGGTGCCGGTGCCGTGGGCGCTGACGAAGTCGACGGCATCGGGGCCAATTCCCGCGGCGCGGAGCGCGGCGCGGACCGCGCGCTCGAGCCCCTGCCCCTCGGGATCGGGCGCCGAGATGTGCGCGGCGTCGCTGGCGCTGCCATAGCCGAGCAGCGTGCCGAGCCGCGGCCCCGCCGCATCGCGCTCGCGGCGCAGGAGGACCAGGGCGGCGGCTTCGCCCAGCAAGAGCCCGCTCCGGCGGCGGTCGAAGGGACGGATCTCGTCGCGGGTCAGCGCCCTCAGCGCATCGAAGCCGCGCATCACGAAGCGGCAGAGGACGTCGTACCCGCCCGCCACCACCGCATCCGCCTCGTCCGACCGGAGGAGATCGGCGCCGAGCGCCATGGCCGTGGCCCCCGAGGCGCACGCCGTCGACACGGTGATGACCGGCCCTCGCGCGCCGAGCCATCGGGCGAGGTTGTGGGCGGGCGCATCGTAGAGGGCATCGCGCAGGCGGCGGCGGCGCGCGTCACCGGCCAGCGCCCGCTCGCCCTCCTCGACGCCGCCGAGCGCGGTGCCGACGACCACGGCCAGGCGCTCGGGCGCCACCGAGCGAATCCCGCCCTGCGCGGCCAGCTCGTCGGCGGCCGACACGAGGAGCCGCGTGGCGCGGCAGTCCGGCACGCGGCCCCACGCCTTGATCCGCGAGAGCTTCTTGATCTCGCCGCCGCGCCCCACGCGGAGATCGCCGACCGGGAAGCGCTCGATCTGCGAGATGCCCGACGCGCCCGTGACCAGCGCCGACCAGAAGGCCTCGAGATCCTGGCCGATGGGCGTCACGACGCCGCCCGCCTCGATGACAATCCGCTCGGCGATCGCCACGGCCATGCTCTAGAGCAGCGGCTGGTAGTACATGCGGAAGGCGCGGATCGGGCCCGGGTCCGTGTCGTAGAGCCGCGTGGCGAGGAAGCGGCGGTCCCGGCGGTCGTAGTCGATGATGCCCGGCGCGGACGGATCATTGGGATCGTAGACCACGAGCTCGATCACGCCGTCGTCGACGCTCCGGTAGTCGTAGGCCAGGACCGTGTGATTCAGCTCCCAGGTCGGGAAGTTCGTCACGAGGAACTGCACGGGCCGCCCGGCGGCGAGCTCGGCCAGCGTCTCCCGCGCCACCCGCTCCTGCTGGGCGCCGGGCATCGGAAACACGACGCGCCAGTTCGTCCAGTGCACCCAGCTCCAGAACGCCGAGCCGAGGCCGGCCTTGACCGCCTTCTCCTCGGCGCGCGACAGCTCGTAGAGCGAGGCGTAGCCGGGGATGACGACGCGATCGTCGGCGGGGAGCGGGTCTGCCCAGGGCGAGCGCGACACGACCCGGGCCACGCGGGCCTCGTATTCATCCGATGAGAGCTTCGTCGCCGGCCGGATCGAAGCGCGCGAAGCGGTGGAACTGCGTGACCGCGCGCACCATCACGAAGCAGTAGTTGGCATAGAGGTCGGGCTTGCCCCGGTTCTTGCTCCGGCTCTCATTGGGAAAGGCGAAGGTGTCCACCCCGAAGCGGATCGCCGCGGGCGGCGCGGGCCGCGCGGCGACGGCGTCGATCGGCGGCACCGATGCACAGCCGAACAGGATCAGAGCGGAGAGCAGGAGCAGCAGGCGAGCAGCGCGCATGACCTAGCTCATGATCGAATAGCCGCCATCGACCGGGATCGCCGTCCCCGTGACGTAGTCCGAGGCGCGGCTGGCGAGGAAGACCGCGACGCCCGCCATGTCATCGCCCGCGCCCCACCGGCCTTCGGGGATGCGCGACAGCACGCGCTCGTGCAGGCCGGGCACCTCGCGGCGGGCATTGGTCGTGAGCTCGGTGTCGATCCACCCGGGCAGGACGGCGTTGACCTGGATGTGGTGGGGCGCCCAGGCCGTGGCCATGGAGCGCGTGAGCTGCACGATGCCGCCCTTCGAGGCCGCGTAGGCCGGCGCGAAGGCCGCGCCGAAGATGGACATCATCGAGCCGATATTGATGATCTTCCCGCCGCCCTGCTTCTTCATCACCGGATGCGCGGCGTGGCTCGCCATGAACGCGCTGGTGAGATTGGTGTCGATCACCTGCCGCCATTCGCGAAGATCCAGCTCGTGCGGCGGCTTCCGGATATTGATCCCGGCATTGTTCACGAGCACGTCCAGGCGGCCGAGCCGCTCCACCGTCTGGGCCACGAGCGCCACGACGGAGGCTTCGTCCGTGACGTCGACCTCGATCGCCACGGCCTTGGCGCCGAGGCCTTCCAAGCTCTGCCACCGCGCGCCGGCTCTTGTCGCGATTCCTGCCCGCCACCACGATGGCGGCGCCCGCCGCGGCCATGCCGCGCGCCATGCCGAGGCCGATGCCGCCATTGCCGCCCGTCACCACCGCCACGCGCCCGGCGAGATCGAACGCCTGCTTGAGATCGGTCACCTCCAATGCGCTCCCCCTTGTCGGGGCCCGCCTGGCCCCGCGCCTCGAATCGGTTCGAATCGGATGATTCGAGAAGTCTACCCGGGAAGATCCGGCCTGGGAAGCGGCGGCGCGGGGCCGGCGGCCGGCGCGCGGCCGTCGCCGACGAGCGCGGCGTACAGCCGGGCCTGGCGCGCCCGGAGATCGCCGTAGCGCTGGTGGCGCCGCGCATCGGGCTCGACGCGCACGCCGTCCTGGCGAGCCGCCGCCCCGAGATCGCCCAGCCGGCCGAGCGCGGCCGAGGCGAGCAGGGCCACGCCGCGGCTCGACGCCTCGCGCTCGCGCGCCACCACGAGCGGTCGGCCGAGCGCATCGGCGATCATCTGGACCCAGGCCGCCGAGCGGACGAGCGCGCCGCCGGAGGCGACGATCTCGTGGCCCGGCGCGGTGAGCGGCGCCAGGAGATCGTAGATGAGGGCGAGCCGAAGGGCCACGCTCTCGAGCGACGCGCGCAGGATGTCGATCGGCGTGGTGGCGAGCGACAGCCCCGTGATGGCGCCCCGAGCCCGCGCGCTCCAGCCCGGGCTGCGCTCGCCCGCGAGGAGCGGGAGCACCGCCAGCCCGTGCTCGGTGTCCGCGTCGGCGATCAGCGCCCGCTCGATCGCGTCGGGCTCGCCGAGGTCGAGCGTGCCGGCGCACCACGCGTACACGTTGCCCCCCTCGGACAGGGAGCCGCCCACGACGGAGCGGCGGGCGTCCAGCCGGTAGCGCCACAGCCCCCACGGCGGCGCCGCCCGCGGCGCATCGGTCACCAGCCGCATCGCCGACGACGTGCCGACATTGATCGCCACCCGCGTGCGATCGGTGCAGCCGGAGCCCACACTGCCCGCGGCGCCGTCGCCGATGGCGGGATACCAGACCGCGCGCCTGAGCTTCGCCCACCGGCTCGCCCAGGGCTCGCGGAGCGTCAGGCCCTGATCGAGGTCCGCGAGCGGGAAGAGCCGCCGCTCGTCGAGGCCCGGCCGCGTCGAGCATCTCGGGATCCCAGTCCTGGCGCTCCTGATCGAAGAGGCCGGTCGCCGAGGCCATCGAGATGCTGGTGACGGCCGCGGCCCAGCCACTCGGCGGCGAGCAGCTCGCCGATGGAGCCCCACCGCGCCGGGCGGACCGTGGACGGGCCCGCCGCGAGCCATCGGAGCTTGGCCGGCCAGTAGGACGTGTGCAGCGGGCAGCCGGTGCGCGCCCGCACGGCCGCCTCGTCGAGCCGCCGGCCGAGCGCCTCGGCCTCGCCCGCGCTCCGCGTGTCCGAGTACATGTACAGCGGGGTCGCGGGCCGCCCCGCCCCGTCGAAGCCGAGGAGGCCGTGCCAGAACGTGGAGATGCCGACGGCCGCGACGTCGCGGGCCGCCGGGAGCACCGCGTCGATGCACGCCGCCGCCGCCTCGAGCAGGTGCTGCGCATCGTGCTCCACGCCGCCGTCCGCGGTGACCCGCGCGTGGTACTCGACCTGCCGCGAGCCGCCCTCCACCGCCGCGCCGGCATCGTCGTAGAGCGTGGCGCGGGCCGAGGAGCTGCCGATGTCGAGGGCGAGGATCATGACGGGCGGCGAGGATAGTGCGCGCCGCGGCCCTTGTCAAACGCACTAGGCACTGGGGCAATTTGCTTCGCCGAGACTGCCACTCGACGCCGGCTCGACGAGGCTCGCTCACGCTCGCCCGGCTCCATATCCGCTCGCCTCGCCTACGGCTGCGGCTCGCCCAACCGCACGTACGCCTCGGGCTGCCGGGCCGCTCGCGCCTCGCCTGACTCGCAACTTGCCCCAGTGCCGGTGGCCAAACTACCCACACCGGCGCGCGCGGAAGCCGGGCGTCAGCGAGGGGCGGCGAGGAACTCGCGCCAGGCCACGCGATGCCCGCGGAAGAAGACGGCCAGCATCACGAGGGCGGCGAGCAGGTTGCCCGCGAGGATGGTCCACCACGCCAGGGAGGCGAACAGCCATTCCGCCAGCGCGGCCACCATCGCGAAGAAGAACACCTCGAAGCAGCAGAAGAGCATGACGAAGCCGAACAGGAGCCGGGGCTCGCGGTCCGCGAGGGCGAGGAGGCCGGCGGCCAGCCAGCCGAAGATGGCGAAGGCCAGCACGTGGACCACCGTGTACTGCAGCACGCCTTTCCACGTGATCACGAGCGCGCTCGGATCGCGCAGCCCGTGGAAGAGCGCCGCGCCCAGGAGCGCCGGGGTGCGGAAGGGCAAGCCGGCGGCGAGATCGTAGAGCAGGAACCACGCCGCGACGGCGGCCGCGCCCGCCAGCCCCGCGAGCACCCCTTCCCGGGCGACGCGCGTCCACGGCCCGAGCAGCTCGCGCCCGAGGGCGCGATGGCCCACGAAGAAATACACGAGCATGCCGAGCGCCGCGAGGGCATTGGCGCCGAGGATGCTCCACCAGGCCACCTCGCCGAGGACGGGACGGGCGAGCCAGACGAGCACGGCCAGGAAGAAGACCTCGAAGCACATGAGCGCGATGAACATGATCAGCAGGCGGCTCGGCTCGCGCTGGGACGAGACGATCAGATAGGCGATGAGCACGCCGATCATCGCGAACACCACGCCGTGGAGCACCGAGTACTGCACGACGAGGTTGGTCGTGACCGGCACGGCGGCGGGGTCGGCCACGCCCTGGAAGGTCGCCGCGCCGAGGAGTGCCGGCGTTCGGAGCGGGCGGCCCCGGGCCGCGTCATAGATCAGGAACCACACGGCGACGATGGCGGCTCCGATGAGCCCGGCGATGATGCCTTCGCGGACGTAGCGCGAATCGGAGGTCATAGCTCCCTCCTCTGCAGCGGGCCGGACCGGGCCCCGCTGCCTCGTTGGCGCCCATGCGGGGGCGACATCTCCGGACTACCACCGCAGGCGCGCGCAGGCAAGGCGCGCTGCGACGAGGCTCCGCTCGCAGCGATGAGCAAGGGCCCATCTGCGGGGTGCGGCGCGCGCTCGGACGGCGTCGGACTCAACTTCCAGCCAGAGCGACGACGACTCAGCGCCGAGGCGGCGCTCCGGGTGACCGGCACGTCGGCAGCGTGGAGACCCATCTCCTCGCTCCAGCCGGCGTCGCCCGACGGCTGCCGAGCACGGCTTCGCCGATGGGCCCTGCATGCGCTGCTAGGCGGACGCGAGGACGTTCAGGAGGTCGCCGCCGAAGAGCTTGGTGCGCCAGCGGCGGACGCCTTCGACCTGCTCGAGGCCGGCGAGGTCGCGCGGCGGGTCGGCGGCCAGCCGGTCGATCACCCGCTGGGGGAAGAGCACGCCCGGATCGAGCGCGATGTCCTGCGCCGCCTTGGCCCGCCACACCCGGAGCGCCTCCGCGCGCCGCCGCACCGCCGCGGAGAACACGGGCCGAGGGGCGGGCCGGCGCACGGGCAATTCGTCGGCGGCGAGGCTCTCGCCCCGCGCCACCGCGTCGAGGATGGCGGCGCCGGCGCGGCGCACGACACTCTGGCTGCACCCGGGCACGGCGAGCACGTCCTCCATCGTTCGGGGACGCTTGGCGGCCAGCGCGACCAGGCTCTCATTGCCCACGATCATGAACGGCGGCCGATCGAGCCGAAGGGCCATGGCCTCGCGCATCTGATACAGCTCGCGCAGGACGCCCCAGCCGCGCTGGTCGAGATCCTTCGCACCCTTGAGCTTGAGATAGGCGTCGGGGTCGATGACCCTCTCGGGCAGGCTCGACGCCGCGAGCGCCGCGCACTCCTCCTCGACCCACTCGAGGCGGCCCTTGGCGACGAGCTCATCGATGAGCCGCGCGCGCAGGTCGCCCAGGTGGAGCACGTCGTTCAGGGCGTAGGCCTCCTGCTCGGCGCTGAGCGGCCGGCGCGACCAGTCGTCCTTCTGCCGCGACTTGACCGGCGTCAGCTCGAGGAACTGGGCGAGCAGACCGTCGAGGCTGAGCGCGGCCACGCCGAGCAAGCGCGCGGCGAGCGCGGTGTCGAAGAGCGAGACGAAGCTGAAGCCGTAGAGGCGCTTGAGATAGGCCAGATCGTTCTCCGCCGCGTGGAGCACCTTGACCGTGGCGGGATCCGCGCAGAGCGGCCCGAGCGCCAGCAGCGAGGGCAGCGCGAGCGGATCGATCAGGTGGGCCTGCCCGCGGTCGGACGCCACCTGGACGAGGCAGAGCTTGCCGGGATAGTGGTGCAGGCTGTCGGCTTCGGTGTCGATGGCCACGGTGGCGGCGCCCTCGAGGGCGGCGGCCAGCGCGGCGATCTCCTCGGGCGTCTTGATCCACCGGGGCAGGTCCATAGAGGTCTGTTATACTACGCCGCCGACGGCCGACATCCGTCAGCAAACCGCTTGCTCACACGGGAGGCAGCATGAAGATCGCGGGCTCGACCACCCTCATCACGGGCGGCGCCTCCGGGCTCGGGCGGGCCACGGCGGAGCGGATCCGCGCGGCGGGCGGAAATGTCGTGCTCCTCGACCTCGCGAAATCACCCGGTGCCGACGTGGCCGCCACGCTCGGCGAGGGCGCCCTGTTCGCGCCGGGGGACGTGACCAGCGCCGACGACGTATCCGCCGCGCTCGAGGCCGCGGTCAAGCGCTTCGGGGGCCTCCAGGGCCTCGTCAACTGCGCGGGGATCGGCACCGCCGACAAGACCTTCGGCAAGCGCGGCTCGGCCGACCTCGCGGGCTTCACGCGGGTCATCCAGGTCAACCTGATCGGCACGTTCAACTGCATCCGGCTCGCGGCCGCGCGGATGGCGGAGAATGCGCCGAATGCCGAGGGCGAGCGCGGGGTCATCGTCAATACCGCCTCGGTGGCCGCCTTCGACGGCCAGATCGGCCAGGCCGCCTATTCCGCCTCGAAGGGCGGCATCGTCGGCATGACGCTGCCCATCGCGCGCGACCTGGCCGAGCTCGGCATCCGCGTGTGCACGATCGCGCCCGGGCTCTTCGACACGCCGCTGCTCGCCGGCTTGCCGGAGGCGGCGCGGGCGTCGCTCGGCAAGCAGGTGCCCTTCCCGTCGCGGCTCGGCCAGCCCGCCGAGTACGCCGCCCTCGCCGCCCACATCATGGAGAACGCCATGCTGAACGGCGAGACGATCCGGCTCGACGGCGCCATCCGCATGCAGCCGCGCTGAGACACCGAGCCCGATGACGACCAACCCGCACGCGGCCAAACACGCCGGCTGAACGAGGAGCCGATGCACCCGCCAATCTTCTTCGACCCGTCATTCGTCGCGAACATCATCGCGGGCTGGTTTCTCACCGCGGGCGGCGTCGTCCTCTTGCTGGTGGCAGGCGTCTGGTCGTCCGTCGCGGAAGAGCAGTGGCTCCGCGGCACGCCGAAGCCCACGGCCTGGCGCGGGCTCCGCGCGGTCGGCGTCGCCGCCTTCATCGCGGGCTTGCTGTGGCAGATGGTCGGCTACTACCGAATCGGCGCCCTCACCTTCTAGAAACTCGGAGGGGGCTCCGCCCCCTTCCGATGCCTCCCCCGAACAGCGGATTGCGCCGGCGAAGCCGGCGCTCGAACAGCGGTTACTCCGACACCTGGCTTCACTATTCCGAACGAACCGCCTCGCGACGGCCCGCGCTGTGGGCGCTCGCCCGCATGATCGCGAATGCGCATGAGGTGACCGGGCGGGTGACGCGGCGGGGCCGGGGATGGTCCTCAGAGCCCTTCCCGCACCGCGCACGACGACACAGCGGCCGAGGAGTGGGAACGGCTCCCCGGTGACCGGTACGAAGTCGGCGGTGGTCGGAGGACCCATCCCCCGGCCCCCGCCGCGTCACCCGCCCGCCGCGCGCGTTGCGCGTTCGCGAATCATGCGGGCAAGCGCGCGGTCAGCGACGCGTGAGCGGCTTGTAGCGGATGCGGTGGGGCTGCTCGGCGGCGGCGCCGAGGCGCTTCTTGCGGTCGGCCTCGTAGTCCTCGTAGTTGCCCTCGTACCACACCACCCGGCTCTCGCCCTCGAAGGCGAGCATGTGCGTCGCGATCCGGTTGAGGAACCACCGGTCGTGGCTGATGACGACGGCGCACCCCGCGAAGCCCAGCAGCGCGTCTTCCAGCGCGCGCAGCGTGTCCACGTCGAGGTCATTGGTGGGCTCGTCGAGGAGCAGGAGATTGCCCCCGCTCTTGAGCATCACCGCGAGGTGGAGGCGGTTCCGCTCGCCGCCCGAGAGGTCGCCCACCCGCTTCTGCTGATCGGAGCCCTTGAAGTTGAACGAGGCGACGTAGGCGCGCGAGGCGATCTGCCGGGTGCCGAGCTGGAGCTGCTCCTGGCCGCCCGAGATCTCCTCCCACACGTTCTTGGCGGGATCGAGGGAATCCCGGCTCTGGTCCACGTAGGACAGGCTCACCGACTCGCCGACGCGCAGCGCGCCGCTGTCGGGCTTCTCCTGGCCGATGATCATGCGGAACAGCGTCGTCTTGCCCGCGCCGTTCGGGCCGATGACGCCGACGATGCCGCCCCGCGGCAGGCTGAAGGTGAGGTCATCGATGAGCAGCCGATCGCCGTAGCCCTTGCCGAGGTTCTCCGCCTGCACCACGAGGTCGCCGAGGCGCGGAGGCGTCGGGATGATGATCTCGGCCGTGCCGTCGCGCTCGCGCCGGTCCTCGGCGAGCAGCTCCTCGTAGGAGGCCAGCCGCGCCTTGGACTTCGCCTGGCGCGCGCGCGGCGACATCCGCACCCACTCGAGCTCCCGCTCGAGCGTCCGCTGCCGCGCCTTGTCCTGCTTGTCCTCCTGGGCCAGCCGCTGCTGCTTCTGATCGAGCCAGGAGGTGTAGTTCCCCTCCCAGGGGATGCCCGCCCCCCGGTCCAGCTCGAGGATCCAGCCCGCGACATTGTCGAGGAAGTACCGATCATGGGTGATGGCGACGACCGTGCCCGGATACTCCTTGAGGTAGCGCTCGAGCCAGGCCACGGATTCCGCGTCCAGGTGGTTCGTCGGCTCGTCGAGGAGCAGCATGTCCGGCTTCTGCAGCAAGAGGCGGCACAGGGCCACGCGGCGGACCTCGCCGCCCGACAGCGTCGCGATGTCGGCATCCCCCGGGGGAACGCGCAGGGCGTCCATGGCGATCTCGACGGTGCGGTCCAGATCCCAGCCATTGGCGGCCTCGATGGCGTCCTGCACCCGGGCCTGCTCCTCGAGCAGCTTCTCCATCTGGTCGCCGTCCATCGGCTCGCCGAGGCGGGCATTGATCTCGTCGAAGCGCGTCAGGAGCCCCCGCACCTCGCCCACGCCTTCTTCGACGTTGCCGCGCACGTCCTTGGCGGGGTCCAGGCGCGGCTCCTGGGGCAGATAGCCGATCTTGATGCCGTCGGCCGGCCGCGCCTCGCCGAGGAAGTCCTGGTCCACGCCCGCCATGATGCGCAGGAGCGTGCTCTTGCCCGCCCCGTTCGAGCCGAGCACGCCGATCTTGGCGCCGGGATAGAAGGAAAGCCAGATGCCCTTCAAGATCTCCCGCTTGGGAGGAACGATCTTTCTGAGGTCCTTCATGGTGAAGATGAACTGATGAGCCATGGATCTCCCCGAATTCGGTGCGTTGGGTTCGGTGCTCGACGCGGCCTGGGCTCGACCCGGGAACCGGGCCTGCCATCCCGGGATTATACCGGGGAAGTGTTCTTTAGAATTGACAAAAGACGGGACCACTCTCTATAAACTAGATGCCACGCGAAAGGTACGTCACGCCGACATGCTCCCTCGGAGCGCTCGTGTCGGGGAGATCTGGAGGGCAATGGGGCCGCTCGCATCCACACCGCTGCTGGCCGTCCGCGACGTCTCGATGCGCTTCGGCGGCATCGTGGCGCTCGACGCGGTGTCCTTCGACATGGCCCCGGGGCATATCGTCGGCCTCATCGGCCCCAATGGCGCGGGCAAGACCACGCTGTTCAACTGCGTGAGCCGGCTCTACACGCCGAGCGCGGGCGACGTCCTCTTCGAGGGGCAGTCCATCGTGAGGGACACCCCGCATCACGTGGCCGCGCTGGGCATCGGCCGCACCTTCCAGAACCTCGCGCTCTTCCCGACGCTGAGCGTGCTGCAGAACGTGATGGTCGGCGTGCACGCGCGGACGCACAGCGACTTCCTCAGCAATGCGCTGCGATTGCCGTGGGTCACCCGGGAAGAGCGGCACATGCGCGAGGCGGCCATGGAGATCATCGCCTTCCTCGAGCTGGAGGCCGTCGCCGGGCATCCCGCGGCGGGCCTGCCGTTCGGCACCTTGAAGCGCGTCGAGCTGGCGCGGGCCCTCGCGGGTCAGCCCAAGCTCCTCCTCGTGGACGAGCCCGCGGGCGGCCTGAACCACGAGGAAGTCGGCGCGGTGGGCGCCATCCTGCGCTCGATCCGCGAGCGGCGAGGGGTGAGCGTGCTGCTCGTCGAGCACCACATGAGCCTGGTGATGCAGGTCTCCGACCGCGTGGTCGTGCTCGACTTCGGCAAGAAGATCGCCGAGGGCGCGCCCGCCGAGGTGCAGCGCGACCCCGAAGTGATCCGCGCGTACCTCGGCAGCGAGAACTGATCCGTGCCCGCGATCCTCGAGGCCGACGACCTCCACGCGCAATACGGCAGCACCAAGGTCCTCCACGGGCTCCGCTTCGCCGTGGAAGCGGGCGGCATCACCACCATCCTCGGCGCCAATGGCGCGGGCAAGACGACCACGCTCCGCGCGGTCTGCGCCATGGTCAAGACCTCCGGCGAGGTGCGCTTCGACGGCCAGCGGATCGACGGGAAGACGACGGAGAACATCGTTCGCCTCGGCATCGCCCATACGCCCGAGGGCCGCGGCACCTTCGTCGACCTCACCGTCGAGGAGAACCTGCGGCTCGGGGCGTATGCCCGCCGCGACCGGTGGGGCCTCGGGGGCGCCTTCGAGAAGGTGTACCAGTACTTCCCCGTGCTCGCCGAGCGCCGGCGCCAGCAGGCCGGCACCCTGAGCGGCGGCGAGCAGCAGATGCTCGCGGTGGCCCGCGCGCTCATGTCGGGCCCGCGCCTGCTCCTGCTCGACGAGCCGTCCCTCGGTCTGGCGCCGCTGATCGTGCGAGACATCTTCCGCATCGTGCGGACGATCAACCGCGAGGAGGGCGTGAGCGTGCTCCTCGTGGAGCAGAATGCCGCCATGGCGCTCGACCTGGCCGACCAGGCGTATCTGCTCGAGACCGGCCGCGTGGTGATGTCGGGCCGGGCCGACGAGCTCAAGAAGGACGACGCCATCCGGCGCTCGTACCTGGGTTACTGAGGAGGACCGTGACAGACCATCATGAGCCGACCACTGAGCCGGATAGGTTCCGCTTCGAGCGCCGGCTTCGCCGGCGCAATCTGCGGAGGGGGGAGGTTTCGGAAGGGGGGCGGAGCCCCCCTCCGAGCGTAATGGACATCTTCATCCAGCAGGTGGTCTCGGGTCTCGCGACCGGCGGCATCTACGCGGCCCTGGCCCTGGCCCTCGTGATGATCTACCAGGCGACGGACGTGGTGAACTTCGCCCAGGGGGAGATGGCGATGTTCAGCACCTACCTCGCCTGGTCGATGCTGCAGGCGGGCCTGCCGTACTGGCTCGCGTTCTTTGCCACGCTCGCCATCGCCTTCGTGGGCGGTCTCGTCATCGAGCGCGTGGTGATCCGGCCCGTCGAGGACGCGCCCATCCTCACCATCGTCATCGTCACCCTCGGCCTCTTGGTGATCCTGAACAGCATGGCCGGCTGGATCTACTCCTATATCCAGAAGCCCTTCCCGAGCCCGTTCCCGGGCAAGCCCATCAAGCTCGGCAATATCTTCTTCGGCGCCCACGACCTCGGCGAGATTGGCATCACCCTGGTCGGCCTCCTCCTGCTCTTCCTCTTCTTCCGCTACACGACGCTCGGCCTCGCCATGCGGGCGGCCGCTCAGAACCCTGTGTCGAGCCGCCTCTGCGGGATCCGCGTGAGCTGGATGCTCGGCCTCGGCTGGGGGCTCGCCGCGGTGTTCGGCGCGGTGGCGGGGCTCATGATCGCGCCCAATCTCACCCTCGAGCCCAACATGATGGGGGGGATCCAGCTCTACGCCTTCGCGGCGGCGACGGTGGGCGGGTTCACGAGCCCGGTCGGGGCCGTGGTCGGCGGCTTCCTCGTGGGCGTGACCGAGAACCTGGTCGGCACCTACGTGTCCTTCATCGGGACGGAGCTCAAGCTCACCGTCGCCCTCGCCATGATCATCATCGTCCTGCTCGTCAAGCCGAGCGGCCTCTTCGGCCGCACGACGGTGCGGCGGGTGTAACGCGATGGAGTACCCGGCGGGCGGAGGGACGGCCACGAAGGCGGCGCCGCGCGTGGACCGCGCGGCGCCGGCCGGATGGGCCGCGCTCGCCGCGCGGTACGCACCGATCGCCGCGCTCGTCGTCTTCCTCGTCGTGGCGGTGACGCTGCCGTTCACGATGAGCAACTTCCGCCTGTTCCAGTTCACCCAGGTCCTGATCTACGCCATCGCGTTGCTGGGCCTCAACATGCTCACCGGCTACAACGGGCAGATCTCCCTCGGTCACGGGGCCTTCTACGCCATCGGCGCCTATACCACCGCGATCATGATCGACAAGTGGGACATCGCGTATGGCTGGACCATTCCCGTGGCCGGCATTGTCTGTCTCGTGGTGGGCTTCCTGTTCGGGCGACCCGCGCTTCGGCTCGAGGGACTCTACCTGGCGCTCGCCACGTTCGCGCTCGCCCTCGCCGTGCCGCAGATCTTGAAGTACTTCGAGCACTGGACGGGCGGCTCTCAAGGCATCGTGCTGAGCAAGCCCAAGGCGCCCTTCGGCCTCCGGCTTTCCGAGGACCAGTGGCTGTACTTCGTCACCCTGGGCGTCGCTCTCGTGCTCTTCGCCCTTGCCTGGAACCTCCTGCGCGGACGCAGCGGGCGCGCGATCGTGGCGATCCGCGACAACCACATCGCCGCGGAGGCGATGGGGATCGACAGCGCGCTCTACAAGTCGACCGTGTTCGGGGTGAGCGCGGCCTACACGGGCGTCGCGGGGGCGCTCTCCGCCGTGGCCATCGCGTTCGTCGCCCCGGATTCGTTCAACGTCTTCCTGTCGATCACCTTGCTGACCGGCATCGTCATCGGCGGCCTCGCGACGATCTCCGGGGCGATCTTCGGGGCGCTGTTCATCCAGTTCGTGCCGAACTGGGCCCAGGACATCTCCAAGGCCGCGCCCTGGGCCATCTTCGGCATCTTCCTCATCGTGTTCATGTACGTGATGCCCCGGGGCATCGCCGGCTTCTGCCGCCTGGCCTGGATCCGGATGACCCGGCCACGCGTTCCTAGAGGGAACCCCCGGTGAGGCGCGGGCGATCTCGCGCCCCGGGCACGGTGCACCATCCTCAACCTGAACAGGAGGCACACATGAGTCTCTCCACGCGGTTCGTGGCCCTGCTGCTCGCCGTCGGGTTCGCCCTGGCGGCTCCCGGCGGCACGGCGGCCCAGACGGTCGTCGGCGTCACCCCCACCGAGATCAAGATCGGCAACACCAACCCGTACAGCGGCCCCGCCTCGGCCTACGGCACCATCGGCAAGGCTCTCGGCGCCTACTTCAAGAAGGTCAACGACGAGGGCGGGATCAACGGCCGGAAGATCAACTACATCACCTACGACGACCAGTACAGCCCGCCGAAGACGGTCGAGATGATCCGACGGCTCGTCGAACAGGATCAGGTGGCCTTCGTCTTCCAGCCACTCGGGACTCCGCCCAATAGCGCCATCCACAAGTACATGAACCAGCAGAAGGTCCCGCAGCTCTTCGTCGCGACCGGCGCCACCAAGTGGAACGATCCGAAGAACTTCCCCTGGACGATGGGATTCCAGCCCAACTACCAGACGGAGGGGAAGATCTACGCGGCGTACGTGCTCAAGAACGTGCCCGACGCCAAGGTCGGCATCCTGTACCAGAACGACGACTATGGCAAGGACTACCTGAAGGGCTTCGAGGACGGGCTCGGGGAAGCGGCCAAGAAGGTGATCGTGCTCAAGCAGAGCTACGAGGTCACCGACCCGACGATCGACTCGCAGATCGTGAATCTCAAGAACAGCGGCGCCAACGTGTTCTTCAACGTCACCATCCCGAAGTTCGCCGTGCAGGCCATCAAGAAGGCCAACGACATCGGCTGGAAGCCACTCCATCTCCTGAACAACGTGTCGAGCTCGCTCGGCACCGTGCTCAAGCCCGCCGGCCTCGAGGCCTCAAAGGGCCTCATCACCGCGCTCTACATGAAGGAGATCACGGATCCCCAGTGGAAGAACGACAAGGGCTTCCTGGACTGGATGGCGTGGATGAAGAAGTACTATCCGGAAGGCGCCCTCGACGACCAGGCCAATGCCTACGCCTACAACGTGGCCATCCTCGTGGCCCACACGATCAAGCAGGCCGGCAATGACCTCTCGCGCGAGAACCTCATGAAGCAGGCGGCCAACCTCAAGAACGTCGACCTCCCGCTGCTGCTCCCCGGCATCAAGGTCAACACGAGTCCCACCGATTTCGCCCCCGTCGAGCAGGAGCAGCTCGCCAAGTTCGACGGCGAGCGCTGGGCCGTCTTCGGCGAGCTCATCGACGCCGGCAAGAAGTAAGCTCCCCGCCCCGGCTGCCGGCCCTGTGCAGGGAGACAGGGCCGGCAGCCTCGGGAGCGCGAGCCGTGACCGTCGAGGCCGCGACGCCGCCCCCGAGCAGTCGCCGCTTGATCACGTCGGCGCCGCACGTCATCGGTCCGATGCCGCGCCACCGCGCCGCGCAACCACAGTTAGAGTAGCGGGCACTGTCCACATGCGCCGGGCGGCGCCCCGGGTCAGTCGAGGGCTTCGGCCAGAACCCGTCCCTCGACGTCCGGCATCGGCACGCGCAGCAGATGGGCCAGCGTCGGCGCGACGTCCCGGCTGGTGATCGGCCGAAGCGCGCTCCCGCGCCGGATTCCCGCGCCCGCCGCCAGGAAGAACGCGGCATTGTCCGCATGGGTCGGGAGCTGCCCGTGGGTGCCGAGGTATTTCGGCGGGCCGAGGAGCGCGTCGCCGTCGGCGTCGTCCACGAAGCTATACCCCGGCGCCGCCTCGAGGAGCAGATCGCCCGCATGCGGGTTCGCCTCGGGCGTCGGCAGGCCGAGCGCTCCATACGCCTCCGGGGTCCAGACCTGGGAGACGCCCGGGAGCGGCGCGAGCTCGGACACGAGGTGCCGCGCCATCGCCGCGGCATTCGCCTGATCCCGCACGTAGAGGTAGGCCGCGCCGTGGTTCATCACCACACGCGCCTCGGCCCGCTCGATCCCCCCGTGACCGTCCGCGCGCAAGAGCCCGAGCTGCCGGAGCCGGACATTGGGACGGATGGACTGGGTCGACGGCAGGAACCCGTGGTCCGAGACGACGAAGACCACGGTGTCGCGGTCGAGCGCGCCCGCGAGCGATGCGAGGAGCCGCCCGATCCGGTCGTCCACGTACTCGATGGCCCAGTAGGCCTCGGGCGAGCGCGGCCCGTAGAGGTGCTGGAGGCTGTCCGTCGACAGGAAGTGGACGAGGAGCAGGTCCGGCGCGTGGCGCGCGAGGACGTGCATCGCCACATCCGCCACCATCGCGTCCTTCATGAACCGCTTCGGGAGCTGCGCCCACTCCCCCTGGCGGTCCA
>CAWIZN010000043.1:0-109225 GCA_963840495.1 uncultured Candidatus Rokubacteria bacterium | reverse complement strand
GGGTGAGCGAGGAGGAGCGGGCATGCACGACGTCGCGCGGCGGTGCTTCCTGACGGCGGGCGCAGGCCTCGCCGCGGCTCTCGTCCTCACCTCGGCCAGCCGGCTCGCCGCGCAGGGGGCACCCGTCTCGGCGGGCTCGGCTGACCCGAAGCTGATCGAGGATCTCGTCGCGGCCAACCGGATCCTCGTCGAGCAGGGCGTCCTCGACGGGTATGGCCACGTGAGCGTCCGGCATGACCGCGACGCGAGCCGCTACCTCATGTCGCGATCCATCGCGCCCGAGCTGGTCACGGTTGCCGACGTCCTCGAATACGATCTCGACAGCGTCCCCGTGGACCCGCGCGGCCGCACGAGCTACCTCGAGCGCTTCATCCACGGCGAGATCTACAAGGCGCGACCGGACATCATGGCGGTGGTGCACAATCATTCGCCGTCCGTCATCCCCTTCGGGGCCACCGGGATTCCCTTGAGGCCGCTCTACCACATGAGCGCGTTCCTCGTCGGCGGCGCTCCCGTCTTCGACATCCGCGCCGCGAGTGGCGCGATGACCGACATGCTCGTGAAGACGCCGGCGCTGGGCGCGGCGCTCGCGAGGACGCTGGGGCGCGCGCCGGTGGCGCTCATGCGCGGCCACGGCGCGGTGGTCGTGGGCGTGGCGCTGCCCCAGGTCGTGTTCCGGAGCGTCTACACGGAGGTGAACGCCAAGCTCCAGGCCCAGGCGATGGCCCTCGGCGGCCCGGTCACCTATCTCGATCCGGACGAGGCACGGCAGGCCGAGGCGTCGATCGCGGGCACGCTCGGCCGGCCCTGGGAGCTCTGGCGGAAGAAGGCGCTGTCTCGCTGACCGATGCGCGCGATAGGGGGCCGCGGTCGTCCCGGAGCCGCAGGAGGCTGAGAAGGGTCCAGATGCGAGGCGGCGCCCGACGGCCGCACGCGAGGCGTAGTCGCTCTACGTTGAGCGTGCGGCCGAGGGCGCCAACGAAGCAGATGGGCCCTTATCAGCCCCCTGCGCGGCGGAGGCGGATGGCGGTGAAGCCGTCGGTGCCGTGCACGTGGGGCAGGCACCGGACGAAGCCGTGGCGGTCGGGCGCGACGGGGAAGTCGGCCGGGGTGTCCACCTGCCAGCCGGCGGGGCTGTCGAGAAGGGCCCGCACCACGTCCTCGTTCTCTTCGGGCTCGAGGGAGCACGTGGCGTAGACGAGGCGGCCTCCGGGCTTCGCCATCACGGCGGCGGCCAGGAGGATGCCCCGCTGCTTTTCCTGGAGGCGTCCCAGGTCCTCCGCCGTGCGCCGCCATTTCACGTCGGGGTTGCGCCGGAGGACGCCCATGTTCGAGCACGGCGCGTCCACGAGCACGCGATCACAGCGGCCCCTGAAGCGCACGCCGATCGTCGAGACCGTGCCCGTGTGGGGCTCGATGATGCCGATGCCCAGGCGCTTGGCGGCGACGCCGACGAGCCGGAGCCGCGCCGCCTGAGGATCGATCGCGAGGATCTTGCCGCGATTGTCCATCAGCTCCGCCAGGTGTGTCGCCTTGGTGCCCGGCGCCGCGCAGGCGTCGCCGACCAGCTCGCCCGGCTCCGGGGCGACCAGGCGCGCGATGAGCATCGACGCCTCGTCCTGGATGGTGCACCACCCCTGGGTGAAGGCGGCCCAGCGCGCCGCCGTGCCGCGCTCGACGATGAGCCCCTCGGGCGCCAGCGCCGTCGGCCGCGTCTCGGCGAGCTCCTCGTCGCGGAGCCGCGCCCCGAGGGCCTCGCGCGTGATGCGCAGCCGATTGGCGCGGATCGTCATCGGCGGGCGCTCGTTCATCGCCGCCATCAGCGCCTCGGCCTCGCGCATGCCGTAGCGGGCGATCCAGCGCTCGGCGATCCAGTCCGGGAAGGACCAGCGCACGGCCGCCGCCTCCGCGGGCAAGGCGGGCGCCGGCGGCGGGCCGCCACGCGGGTGAGGGCGCGCAGGACGGCGTTGACGAACTCGGCGGGGCCGGGCTTGGTCGACTTGAGGCGCGCGATGCTCACCGCCTCGTCCACGGCGGCCCAGCGCGGCACGCGGTCGAGGAACAGAAGCTGATACGCGGTGAGCCGGAGGAGCGCGCGCACCCAGGGATCGAGCTTGGCGAGCGGGCGGTTCAGATGCGGCGCGAGCCGCCAGTCGAGATGGCGCCGCCAGCGCAGCGTGCCGTAGACGATCTCCGTGCAGAGCGCATTGTCGCGCGCGTCGAGGCGGGCGAGGTCGAGCGCGTGCTC
Organism: uncultured Candidatus Rokubacteria bacterium; assembly: GCA_963840495.1. GTDB lineage: Bacteria > Methylomirabilota > Methylomirabilia > Rokubacteriales > CSP1-6 > CAWIZN01. The sequence continues at coordinate 106,977 of CAWIZN010000043.1, read as the reverse complement.
GAGCACGATGTCGGCGAAGGCCTTGTCCTGCTCGACGCGGACCAGGATGCGGAGCGCCTCGTAGCGCGCCTGCGAGACGGGGCCCGCCTTCAGGACCGGGCTCATGCGGCGAGCGAGGTGACGCGCGCGCCCGCGCCGAGTCGGGCGCCGCGCAGAAAGTCCTCCCACGCCATCGCCTTCTTGTTCTCCGGCTGCACCAGGGTGGGCAGGAGCAATCCGTCGCCCGTGGCGATGCACGTCGCCCCCGGACCGCTCGTCACGAGCGCGCCCGGCGGTTCGACGCCGCCGCATGCGGAATCACCGCGGCCCGCCAGATGAGCAGGCGCCCCGCCGGCGTCATCACGGCGGCGCCCGGCCACGGGTTGGTGCCGCGCACGCGGTTGGCGAGGGCGCGGGCCGGCTCCTCGAGGCGCAGCCAGCCATCCTCCTTCTTGAGGCGCGGCGCGAGCGTGGCGAGGCGGCCGTCCTGCGGCACGGGGACGAGCGAGCCCGAGTCGAGCTCGTCGAGCGTCCGGAGGAGGACGCGCGCGCCGATCTCGGCGAGCCGCGCGGCCAGCTCGCCCGCGGTCTCCTCGGGACCGATCGGCGTGGCCTCCCTGATCAGCATGTCGCCCGTGTCCATGCCCGCGTCCATCTGAAACGTCGTGATGCCGGTCTCCGTCTCTCCGCGGATGATCGACCAGGCGATGGGGCCCGCCCCGCGATAGCGCGGGAGGAGCGAGGCGTGAACATTGATCGACCCGCGCGCGGGCGCGTCGAGCACCGCCTGCGGCAGGATCTGGCCGAACGCCGCGACCACCGCGACGTCGGCGGCGAGCGCGGCCAGGCGCGCCGGCCACTCGGGATCGCGCAGCCGCGCCGGCTGGAGCACGGGGACGCCGGCGTCCTCCGCTCGCCGCTTGACGGCCGATGCCGCGAGGCGCTGCCCGCGCCCCGCCGGCCGATCGGGCTGAGTGACGACGGTCACGACCTGATGGCGGGCGAGGAGCGCGTCGAGTGTGGGACGCGCGAAGTCCGGCGTGCCGTAGAAGATGACCCGCACGCGCGTGACCGGCTCAGAGCGCGAAGGCGTGGTGGCGGCGCCCCTCGGGCGCGAGCCCTTCCTTCTGGATTTTCTTCTTGATCCGGTCCCGGGTGACGGGCGGCAGCCGATCGATGAAGAGCACGCCGTCGAGGTGGTCGAGCTCGTGCTGGATGATCTTGGCCTGCAATCCCTGCGCCTCGAAGCTGATCGGCTGGCCTTCCCCGTCGAGCCCCTCGATGCGCAGCGACTTGCTGCGCTCGACCTCGGCGAAGATGCCGGGCAAGGACAGGCAGCCCTCTTCCTCTTTCACGACGCCCCCGCGCTCGGTGACGACGGGGTTGACGATGGCGCGCGCCCCGCGCTTGCCGTCGTCCATGACGAAGATGCGGAGCGACACGCCGATCTGCGGGGCCGCGAGCCCGATGCCGACCTGGTGCCACATGGTCTCCGCCATGTCGGCGATCAGCGTCTTGATCTCCGGCGTCACGGCGGCCACCGGCGCCGCCAGTAGCCGCAGGATGGGATCGCCGTATCGCCGCATGCTCAGCACCGCCATCTCGAAAGACCTCCGTTTTGCGTACGACTCTTTTGCGCTCGGTTCGCCATCGCGCCGTCAAATCGGGTCCATCTCTACTTCTACCACACCGGCGCGGCGCCGTCGCCGCTCCAGAAATGGCCCGAGCGGCCCGGCGAGCAGCCGCGGGAGCTCGGCGGGCCCCTTGATCACGAATTGCCAGCGCGCGACCTTGGCGCCCGGAGCGCGGGGCGCCGGCGGATAGACGATGAGCCCGGGCACGCCCTCGAGCGCGTGCGCGCACTCGGCGATGAGCGCGCGCGCCTCGCCGTCGCTCTTGCCGCGCACGGAGACCGCGCAGAGCCGCCGGAACGGCGGATAGCCGAGCTCGGCGCGCAGCTTGATCTCCTGCCGGTAGAATGCCGGCCGGGACTGCGCCTGCGCGGCTTCGATGGCGTAGTGCTGGGGATGCAGCGTCTGGGCGATGACGCGGCCCCGCGGCCCCGTCGCCTCCGCCGCCGCCCAGAGGAGGGCGAACGCCCGCTCGCCGCCGCGGAAATCGGCGGCGCCGAGCACGCTGTCGAGCGCGACGATGCCCACGGCGCCGAGGCTCGCGGGCGGAAGCGCCCGCAGGAGGCCGGGCGGGGCGATCAGCACCTGGGATCGCGCGTCGGTCCGCGAGACCGTGAGCTTCGGGAACCGGCGGCGCACCGAGGCCTCGATCCGCTCCGCGTCCCAGCCGAGCGGCCCGAGCCGATGACCGCCGCATCCCGGGCACCGCTCGGGCAGGGGCTCGGCGCGGGCGCAGAGCGGGCAGCGGAGGAGCCCCTCCTTGCGGGAATAGGGGAGCGCGACGCCGCAGTCCGGGCACCGGAAGACGTGGCCGCACTCGACGCAGAGCAGCGTGGCGGCGCGCCGGGTCACGATGAGGGCGGTCTTGCCGCCCGCCCGCGCCGTGTCCTCGATGGCGCGCGTGAGCGGCAGGGTGAGCGGGTGATTTCTCAGAATGCCGCGCGTGTCGCCGGTCACGATCTCCGGCCACGGGTCGGCATCATGGGCGCGCCTTCGGATACTGGTGGTCGTCGGCGCGCCACCAGCTCTCCGCCGAGGGCGTGGCGGACAGCAGCAGCAGGCGGCTGCCCTCGATCGCGGCCCGCCGCACGAGCAGCTCGCGCGAGTGGATGCGAGGGGCGCCGGGCGGCTTGTGGGCGGGATCGTGCTCGTCGAGCAGGACGAGGGTCGCGGGCGGCGGCAGCGGCACGAGGAGCGCCGAGCGGGTGCCCACGACGATGCGGGCGCGGCCACGGGCCGCCGCGAGCCACGCCGCGCGCCGAGCGGATGGTGACTCGCCGCTGTCGAGCCGCGCGGCCTCGAGCCGTTCGGCCCATCGCGCCGCCCCGTCTCGATCGGGCGCGATCACGAGCGCCGCGCCCGTCCCCCGCAGCGCGCTGACGAGCTCCGCGTGTCGCTCCACACCCGTCCAGAGCTCGGGCGAGGACCGGAGGGCCGGCATGCGCCGAAGGCGCCGGAGCGATGGGCTCGCTCGCGCGCCCGGGCGGCACGGGCGGCACGAGCGACAGGAGGGTCGACCCCAGGGACGAGAGGCTCTCCTCGGCCGCCCACCGCCCGACGTCGAGCGCGGCCTGCGACAGAATCGGCGCCGCCTCCACCACGCGCTCGACGGCCCGCAGCCCCGCGGCCTCTCCCTCGCGGACCGCCACCACCATCCCCACCCGCGCCCGCCCCTGCAATGGCGCGCTCACCCGCTGCCCCACCCCAACCGACATGCCCTCGGGCACGGCATAGGAGAAGGACCGGGCCAGCGGAATATCGAATACGACGTCGGCAATCACGCTCGCGCCCGTGGCCGAGGGCGCCGTCGCAGCAGACGGGCGCTGCTCAGCGTGCGGCCAGGCGGTCGTATTCTTGGCGGGCCAGCTTCAGATCGTCCCACGTCATCCGCTTGAAGCTCTCCCCGGGATTCCGCAGCAGGAAGGCGGGATGAAACGTCGGGACGAGGACACCGGAGCGGTACGGATACGCCTTGCCCCGGAGCTTGGTGATCCCTTCCTTCGTGCCGAGGAGCGTCTGCGTGGCGAAGTTGCCGAGGGTGAGGATCACCACCGGCTGGATGGTCTCGATCTGGGCCATGAGAAACGGGTTGCACGCCGCCACCTCGTCCGGCTCGGGATTGCGATTGCGCTCCGGCCGGCACTTCACCACGTTCGCGATATAGCAGTCCCGATCGCGGTCGAAGCCGACGCCTCGCGCGGAGAGCATCTTGGTGAGGAGCTGGCCCGCGCGGCCGACGAAGGGGATGCCCTGCTTGTCCTCTTCCTCGCCGGGGCCCTCACCGACGACCATCAGGCGGGCGCGGGGATTGCCCACGCCGAAGACGATGGTCGACCGGCTCTTGCAGAGCTTGCAGAGCTGACAGCCCGCGCGCGCCTGCTCCTGGACGCGCAGCGCTTCCATCGGATCGGAAAATGGGGGATCGGGAAACGGGTCGCGTGACAGCGTGATCTCCACGAAGCCCAGATCGCGGTGATGTCGGAGCGTCTCGGCCACGCCGCGCAGGCAATCGGCGAGCGCCTCGGCGGGCTCCATCAGGCCAAGGACGTGCGGCTTCGCGCGCCGGCATCGGCCGCCCGCAGCGCGAGGGTGCGGTCGAGGATGGCGTCGGCCACGCGGAGCTTGCTCATCCGAGGCAGCTCGACGACACCGCCCCAGCGGTCGAGGAGCGTCACCTCGTTGTCGTCGGCCTCGAAGCCGATGCCCCGGCGGCTCACGTCATTGACCACGAGGAGGTCGATGTTCTTGGCGGCGAGCTTGGCGAGGGCGTGCGCCCGGACGTCGTCCGTTTCCGCCGCAAAGCCCACGACGAACCGGTGCTCCTTGCGGGCGGCGATCTCTCTCAAGATATCGGGGTTGGGGGCGAGCTCGAGGGTGAGTCCCTCGTCCTTCTTCGACTTGATCTTGGTCGCGCTCTGCTGCACGACGCGGTAGTCCGCCACCGCGGCGGCCTTGATCACGATGGTGGCGGATCCGAGGTGCTGGAGCGCCGCCTCGCGCATCTCCTCCGCCGTCTGCACGGGGACGTAGACGGCGCCCGGTGGCGGGCGGAGCGCGGTGGGGCCCGCGATCAGGACGACCTCCGCGCCGCGGCGCAGGCACGCGGTGGCGATGGCCTGGCCCATCTTGCCCGACGAGCGGTTCGAGAGATACCGGACGGGATCGATGGGCTCGCGCGTCGGACCCGAGGTCACGAGGACCCGCTCGCCCCGGAGATCGCGCACGGGGGTGAGCAGCCGCTCGAGATGCTCGACGATCGTCTCCACCTCCGGCAACCGGCCCTTGCCCGCGAGCCCGGACGCGAGATCGCCCGCCTCGGGCTCGATGATGGTGACGCCGCGCTCGCGGAGCGTGCGCACGTTGGCGACGACGGATGGATGGTCCCACATGCCGCCGTCCATGGCGGGCGCCATCAGCACGGGGCAGCGCGCGGCGAGGAGCAGCGTGGTGAGAAAATCGTCGGCCACGCCGTGGGCGGCCTTGGCGAGGACATTCGCGGTGGCCGGCGCGACCACGAGGGCCTGCGCGCGCTCGGCGAGGCCGACATGCTCGACCGCCTCTGGTGTCTGCGGGTCGAAGAGGTCCGAGAGGACGGGCCGCCCGGACAAGGTCCGCCAGGTGAGGGCGCCGACGAACCGCTCGGCATGGGCCGTCGTCACCACGGTGACGCGGTCGCCCTGCCGCACGAGCTCGCGCAGCAGGTACACCGCCTTGTACGCGGCGATGCTCCCGCTGACGCCGAGGATCAGCTCCCGTCCTGCCGGGGCCATGGGATCTCGATCAGGGTCGGGCGGTGTCGTCGTCCTTCAGGCGATAGGCCACCTTGGCTTCGGCGATCTCTTCGAGGGCTCCGCTGGTCGGCTTGGTGTGCTTCATCTCGACCTGGCTGGCCGCCCCGCGGTTGAGCTGGCGCGCCCGCTTGGCGGCGAGCACGACGAGCAGGTAGCGGTTGGACACCTTTTCCAGTGACTTCTCGAGCGAGGGGAAGGACATCACTCTGGTACCTCCACGTCGGGGAATCTGAGGGTCAGGCGGCTCGTGCGACAGCGCTCGGCCTGGATGATATTGGCGAGCTGGTCCACGGCCTCTTTCACATCGCGGTTGATGATCAGGTAGTCGTAGTGGCGCCACGCGGCGATCTCGTCGCGGGCGCGGCTGAGCCGCCGCGAGATCTCGCCCGGCGCGTCGCTATTGCGCTCGCGGAGCCGCGCGTCGAGGTCGGCCATCGAGGGCGCCATGATGAACACCGACACCGCCTCCGGATAGCGCTGGCGGAGCTGGCGCGCCCCGTGGGTGTCGATGTCGAGGAGGATGTCGAGACCGCGCCGGAGCGCGCCCTCGAGGGCCTTCGCGGGTGTGCCGTAGAAGTGGTTGTGCACGGCCGCCCACTCGGCGAACTCGTCGCGGTCCCGCATGGCCACGAACGTCCGCATCGGTCACGAAGTGGAAATCGGTGCCGTCGACCTCGCCGGGCCGCGGCGACCTGGTGGTGTAGGACACCGAGTAGTAGAGGTCGGGCACGAGCGAGCGCACCTCGTGGCACAGCGTGGTCTTGCCCGCGCCCGACGGCGCGGAGACGACCACCAATGTCCCCCGCCGCTTGATCAGCTCCATGGCTCGCCCTGGCTCGCGGGCGCTCGCCCGATGGCCGTATCCGCTCGGCTCGCCTTCGGCTGCGCCTCGCCCTGGCTCGCTTGCGCTCGCCCGATGGCCGTATCCGCTCGGCTCGCCTTCGGCTGCGCCTCGCCCTGGCTCGCTTGCGCTCGCCCGATGGCCGTATCCGCTCGGCTCGCCTTCGGCTGCGCCTCGCCCGCATCACTCGAGGTTCTGCGTCTGCTCGCGCAGCTTCTCGAGCAGCGACTTGGCGGCGATCACGGCCTGGGAGATCTCGAGGTCGTCCGCTTTGGATCCCACCGTGTTCACCTCGCGGTTCGTCTCCTGGAGGAGGAAGTCGAGCGTTCGCCCGACCAGCCCGCCATCACCGAGCAGGAGGGCGAGCTGGTCGAGATGAGCGCGGAGCCGCGCCAGCTCCTCGCTGATATCGGTCTTCTCCGCCCAGATGGCGACCTCGGTGACGATGCGCGTCTCGTCGATGGGCGCCTCCCCGAGGAGAGCCTGGATCCGCTCCCGGAGCCGTGCCGACCGGCGCGCCACCGCCACCGGCGCGCGCTCCGCGATATCATGTCCACCTGGGCGGCGAGGGCGGCGTGAACCGTCAGGAGCTCGCGGCGGAGCGCCTCGCCCTCGGTCTCCCGCCGGCCGACGAGCTCGGCAAGCGCCCGGGTCAGGGTCTGCTCCAGCAACGGCCACGCCTCTTCGGCGGTGACGGCGGGCTCGCCCTCGCGCGAGATCACGCCCGGCTGCCCGAGCAGCCAGGCCACCGTGGCCCCACCGACCAGGCTGGTCTCGTCGGCGAGCCGCCGCGCGGTCGCCACGTACTCCCGCGCCAGCACCAGATCCACCGTGAGCGGGTTCAGGCTGCGACCCTCGACGGGGACGAGGCTCACGGAGACGTCCACACGGCCGCGCTGAACCGCGGACTGAACCAGCCGCCGCGCGTCCTGCTCGAGGCTCGCGATGGCCCGGGGAAGCTTGACGGCGACGTCGAGGTGCCGGTGATTCACGGACTTGACCTCGACCGCCAGGCCCAGGCGCGCGTTCGCCTCCTCGGCCCGACCATAGCCGGTCATGCTGCGGATCATCGCAATACCTCGAAGGGACTCGGCGCGAGGGGAGTGGGGGAAGAACCGTGCCCTGCCATCGCTGCACGATAGCCCCAAAAACCCTTTTCTGTCAAGGAGTTTAGCCATTTCCGCCTACTCCGGGAGCCCGTTCAGGAGGTACATGGCCTGGATGATGCTCGTGGCCCGGTTGTCAGCAGGGCGAACACCAGTGCGGGCAATCGCTTCATGGCACGGCTCTCCTCCGGCTCCGGCCGGTCACCCGGCTATGCGAGCGTGGCGATGTACGGCAGGTGGCGGTAGCGCTCGTCCCAGTCGAGGCCGTAGCCGACCACGAAGACGTCCGGAATGGCGTGGCCGACATAGTCGAGCGTGAGGTCGGGCGCGCGCTGACGCGTCTTGGCGAGGAGCGTGCACACGCGGAGCGAGGCGGGATTGCGCGTCTCGAAGTTCCGCAGGAGATACGAGAGCGTGAGGCCGCTCGCGCAGATGCCCTCGACCACGAGGACGTCCTTGCCCTCGATGGGATCGTCGAGGTCCTTTCTGATGCGCACGACGCCGGAGGCGCTCGCCTCGGCATACGGCACGGTCGAGATGAAGTCGAGGGTGGCGGGAATGGTGAGCTCGCGCACCAGGTCGGCGACGAACAGCGCGGAGCCCTTGAGCACGCCGACCACGTGGAGCTGCTTGTCGGCATAGTCGCCCGAGATCTGGGCGCCGAGCCGCGCCACCTCCTGCTCGATGGCCGCTCGTCGAGCAGCACGTCGCCGAGGCCGTCGATGGCGCGCGCCATCACGCGAAGCGGGCGGCGCGGAGGAACTCGCGCGCCTCTCCGACGAGGGCGCGATCCGCGAGCCCGGCGGCTTCCGCTTCGTCGAAGCACTGGGAGATGGTCAGGACCGAGTGGAGCGTGTAGCCGCGCGCGGCGAGCAGCTCGCGCCCGCCCTGCTCGCGGTCGATGAGGATCACGAGGTCTCGGACGACGAGGCCCGCCTCCTCGAGCGGCCCGATCGCCTCGAACTTGCTCGCGCCATCGGTGATGATGTCGTCGATCACGACGACGCGCTCCCCCGCCCGGTAGAGCCCCTCGATCCTCTTCCTGGTGCCGTAGCCCTTTTCCTCGCGGCGCGGGTAGAGGAGAGGCAGCGCGGCCCGCGAGGCTCGCCGCCACGGCGAGCGGCAGCCCGGCATACGGAATCCCCGCGATCCGGTCCCCCCCGCAGCGGGCCACGGCCTGGGCCATGAGCGCGCCGATCTGCTCGAGGACGTCCGGGTAGGAGACGACCACGCGCAGGTCGATGTAGAACGGGGACACGATGCCGGACTTGAGCGTGAACTCGCCGAACCGGATGGCGCCGATCTCGAACAGGCGCCGGACGAGCGCGGCGTGCGGCGCTGCCGTCATGGGCCCATCTCCTCGAGGATGGCCGCCGCGGCCGCGGCGGGATCGGGCGCGCCGGTGATGGGCCGTCCGACCACGAGGTAGTGGGCGCCCGCCCGCGCGGCGGCGCCCGGCGTCGCGACGCGCGACTGGTCGCCGGCCGCGCTCCCCGCCGGCCGCACCCCCGGGGTGACGATGACCCAGGCGGCGCCGAGGCTCCGGCGAATGGCCGCGATCTCAACGGGCGAGGCCACCGTGCCGTCGAGCCCCGCCTCGCGGGCGAGCTCGGCGAGGTGCAGCACATGGCCTTCGACCGACGAGGCGACGCCGAGCTCGCGGTGCAGCGCGGCGCGGTCGAGGCTCGTGAGCACGGTGACCGCGATCGCGAGCGGCCGCCGCACGGACAGCTCCTTCGCCGCCGCCGCGGCGCCGTCCGCGGCCGCCTTCATCATGGCCAGGCCGCCCGAGGCGTGGACATTGAACATGAACACACCGAGGCGCGCCGCCTCCCGCGCCGCCCCCGCCACCGTGTTCGGGATGTCGTGGAACTTGAGGTCGAGGAACACCTCGGCCCCGCGCTTCTGGATCGCCTCCACCACGGCCGGGCCGCCGGCGGTGAAGAGCTGGGAGCCGATCTTGAAGCGGCGCACGAGGCCGTCGAGCCGTTCGGCCAGGCGCTCGGCCTGGGCGAGGGAGTCCACGTCGAGCGCGACGATGAGGCGGTCTCGGGGTCCGGAGCGGTCAGGTGGCGCCATGGAACTCCTGTAGCGACTGGACGGAGATCTCGCCCTTGAGCAAGGCCTCGATGCCGCCGATGGCCGCCTGGGCGCCGTCCACGGTCGTGTAGTAGGGGATGTTCTGGGTCACCGCGGTGCGGCGGATGACGTAGGAGTCCTTCCGCGCGCGGCCGTCCTCGGGCGTATTGAAGACGAGGGCGATCTCCCCGCGCTTCATGAGATCCACGATGTTCGGCCGGTATCCCTCGGCCACCTTGTGGATGGTCTCGACCGTCATGCCCTGGCGCGCGAGGAGCTTGGCGGTGCCCGCCGTCGCCACGAGGGTGAAGCCCATGTCGGCGAGGCGCTTGGCGACCTGGAGCACGGCGCGCTTGTCGCGGTTCTTGACGGAGAGGAAGACCTTGCCCGAGGTGGGCAGGGGCGAGCCGGCGGCGAGCTGGGACTTGACGTAGGCCTTGCGGAAGTCGCGGTCGATCCCCATCACCTCGCCCGTCGACTTCATCTCCGGGCCGAGGATGGTGTCGACGCCGGGGAACTTGATGAACGGGAACACGGCTTCCTTCACGGCGATGTGCTTGACCTCCCGCTCCTCGACGAAGCCGAGCTCCTCGAGCGTCATGCCGAGCATCACCTTGGTGGCGAGCTTGGCGAGGGGCACGCCGATGGCCTTGGACACGAACGGGACGGTGCGCGAGGCGCGCGGGTTCACCTCGAGGACGAAGACCTGCTCGTTCTTGATGGCGAACTGGATGTTCAGGAGCCCGATCACGCCCAGCTCCCGCGCGAGGGCGCGCGTCTGCCCCACGATCCGCTCGACCTGGTCGTCGCCGAGCGAGTAGGGCGGCAGCGCGCAGGCGGAATCGCCCGAGTGCACGCCCGCCTTCTCCACGTGCTCCATGACCCCGCCCACCACGACCCGCTCGCGGTCGGCGATGGCGTCCACGTCGATCTCGAGGGCGTCCTCGAGGAACTTGTCGACGAGGATGGGATGCTCCGGGCTCACGCGCACCGCCTCGGTCATGTAGCGGCGGAGGTCTTCCTCGTCGTAGACGATCTGCATGGCCCGCCCGCCGAGCACGTAGGACGGGCGCACCAGCACGGGGTAGCCGATGGTGGCGGCGATGCGGGCGGCTTCCTCGTAGGAGCGGGCGGTGTCGCCGGGCGCCTGCGCGAGCCCGAGATCTTCGATCAGCGCGGAGAAGCGGCGGCGGTCCTCGGCGCGGTCGATGGCGTCGGGCGGCGTGCCCAGGATCGGCACGCCCGCCTTCTCGAGCGCGACGACCAGCTTGAGCGGCGTCTGCCCGCCGAACTGGACGATGACGCCGCGGGGCCGCTCGCGCTCCACGATGTTCATCACGTCCTCGAACGTCAGCGGCTCGAAGTAGAGGCGGTCGGAGGTGTCGTAGTCCGTCGAGACGGTCTCGGGATTGCAGTTGACCATGATCGCCTCCACGCCCGCCTCGCGGAGCGCGAAGGCGGCGTGGACGCAGGCGTAGTCGAACTCGATGCCCTGGCCGATGCGGTTCGGCCCCGAGCCGAGGATGACGACCTTCTCGCGCGCGGTGGCCGGCGCCTCGTCCTCTTCCTCGTACGTCGAGTAGAGGTAGGGCGTGTGCGCCTCGAACTCGGCGGCGCAGGTGTCGACCATCTTGAACGTGGCGGCGATGCCCGCGGCGAGGCGCGCCGAGCGCACGAGGGCCTCGGTCGTCCCGCAGAGCTCGGCGAGGCGCCGGTCCGCGAAGCCCATCTGCTTGGCGCGCCGGAGGACGTGGGGATCGCCCGTGCCCGCGCGCGCGATGACGGGCTCGAAGAGGACGATCTCGCGGATGTTCTCGAGGAACCAGGGATCGATGGCGGACAGCGCGGTGATCTCCGCCGTGCTCATGCCGCGCCGGTACCCCTCGGCGACGGCGAAGCAGCGCTCGGGCGTCGGGATGCGGATCTTCTGGCGCAGCTCCTCGAGATCGGCGACGGGCTTGTCCAGCGTGAGCCCCCAGCGGTCCTGCTCGAGCGAGCGCACCGCCTTCTGCAGCGCCTCCTTGAACGTGCGCCCGATGGCCATCACCTCGCCCACCGACTTCATCTGGGTGGTGAGGGTGGGGTCGGCCTCGGGGAACTTCTCGAAGGCCCAGCGCGGGAACTTGACCACGCAGTAGTCGATGGCGGGCTCGAACGAGGCCGGCGTGACCATCGTGATGTCGTTCCTGAGCTCGTCGAGGGTATAGCCCACCGCGAGCTTGGCGGCGATCTTCGCGATGGGGAAGCCCGTCGCCTTCGAGGCGAGCGCGGAGGAGCGCGACACGCGCGGGTTCATCTCGATGACGACCATGCGCCCGTCGACGGGATTGATGCCGAACTGGATGTTCGAGCCGCCCGTCTCCACCCCGATCTCGCGGATGATGGCGATCGAGGCGTCGCGCATGAGCTGGTATTCCTTGTCGGAGAGCGTCTGCGCGGGCGCCACCGTGATGGAGTCGCCGGTGTGCACGCCCATCGGATCGAAGTTCTCGATCGAGCAGATGATGACGACGTTGTCGGCGAGGTCGCGCATCACCTCGAGCTCGAACTCCTTCCAGCCGATCACGGATTCCTCGACGAGGACCTGCTGGACCGGGCTCTGCTGAAGCCCCCACTTGACGGCGGCCTCCAGCTCCTCCGGGTGATACGCGATCGATCCGCCCGTGCCGCCGAGCGTGAAGGACGGGCGGATGATGAGCGGGAACTCCATCCGCCGCTGCCGCATGCCCTCGAGCGCATCGGACGCCGTGCTGGGCGAAGAAGCCGCGCGGCATGGCGAGGCCGATGCGCGCCATGGCGGCGCCGAAGAGGTTCCGGTCCTCCGCCGTCTTGATGGCGGGCAGCTTGGCGCCGATCAGCTCGACGCCGTAGCGGTCGAGCGTGCCGTCCTCGGCCAGCGCCACGGCCAGATTGAGGCCGGTCTGGCCGCCCACCGTCGGCAGGAGCGCATCCGGCCGCTCCCGCTCGATGATCTTCGCCACGAACTCCGGGGTGAGCGGCTCGACGTACGTCCGCTGCGCCATCTCCGGGTCCGTCATGATGGTGGCGGGATTGGAGTTGACGAGGACCACCTCGAAGCCTTCTTCCCGGAGCGCCTTCACGGCCTGCGTCCCCGAGTAGTCGAACTCGCACGCCTGCCCGATGACGATGGGTCCCGAGCCGATCAGGAGAATCTTCTTGATGTCGGTGCGCTTCGGCACTAGACCTCGGAGGGGGGCTGCCTCGTTACTCTTCCACCAGTCCGTAGACATCGACGTCTCCGGCGGCGCCTCGTCGCGGCGATACAGGACGTCGTCGAGCCGGCCGGGGCCGATCCACACCACCTCGCCATTGCCCCAGAGCTTCTCGGCGAGGACGCTCATGCGCTTCACCACGCGCTCCTTGACGGCATGCGCTTCCATCGACAGCTCGCTCGCAGTGGTGAACACGGCCCACTCGGGCTTCTGCCCGGTGTCATCGGTCTTCCGGTAGGCGATCAGGTACTTGGGCATGCGTGCCTCACTCTCCCTTGGAGCCTGTCGGAGAAAGCCGGCTAGAGCGATGAGAAGGGTCCAGCTGCGAGGCGGCGCCCGAAGGCAGCCGGCGAGGCGTACTTTCTGTACGTTGAGCCGGCTGTCGAGGGACGCCGTACCTCCGCAGATGGGCCCTTCTCATCGCTCTAGCCGCCGCTCATCAGGTCGATGAAGCGGTGGAACAGGTAGTGCGCATCGTGCGGGCCGGGGGAGGCCTCCGGGTGATACTGCACCGAGAAGATCGGCAGCTCCCGATGTCGCATGCCCTCCGACGTCCCGTCGTTCAGGTTGACGTGGGTTTCGTCCAGGCCGAGCTTCGCGACGGACGTCGGGTCCACCGAGAAGCCGTGGTTCTGCGCGGTGATCTCCACGCGCCCCGTCGAGAGATCGCGCACCGGGTGGTTGGCGCCGTGATGGCCGAACTTGAGCTTGTAGGTGCGGCCCCCGAGGGCCAGCCCCAGGATCTGATTCCCGAGGCAGATGCCGAAGATGGGCGTCCGGCCGACGAGGCCGCGCACCGACTCGACGAGGTAGGGGACCGCCTCCGGGTCGCCCGGCCCATTGGAGAGGAAGACCCCATGCGGCCTCATCTCGAGGACCGCCTCGGCCGGCGTCCGGGCGGGCACCACCGTCACGCCGCACCCGAGCGACGCGAGCTGGCGGAGGATGTTCTGCTTGATCCCCGAATCGAAGGCGACCACGCGGAAGCGCGGCTCGGGCGGCGCGGTATAGCCGCGCGCGAGATCCCACGTGCCCTGGTCCCAGCCATGGGGCTCGGCCACCGACACCTCGCTCACGAGGTCGCGGCCGACGAGGCCGGGCAGCGCGCGCGCCCGCTCGACGAGTCGGTCGGCGTCGGCCTCGACCGTCGAGATGATGCCTTCCTGGGCGCCGTGATCGCGCAGGTGGCGCGTGAGGGCGCGCGTGTCGATCCCCTGGATGGCGACGATGCCGTGCTCCCGCAGGTAGTCGTCGAGCCGCATCCGGCCGCGCCAGTTCGACGGGTAGCCGCAGGCCTCCTTCACGATGAAGCCGTTGACCCAGGGCCGGCGCGACTCGGCGTCTTCCGGACTGATCCCGTAGTTGCCGATGAGCGGATACGTCATGCAGACCATCTGGCCGCGGTACGACGGGTCGGTGAGGATCTCCTGGTATCCCGTCATCGACGTATTGAAGACGACCTCGCCCGACGCCTCGCCGCCGGCGCCGCAGGCGTCGCCGCGGAAGACGCGGCCATCCGCCAGGGCGAGCAGGGCGGGCGTCATGGCTTCACCGGCACGCCGGCGACGATGGTCATCCACGGCACGCCGCGCCCCGTGGCGCCCCCGAAGGGCGTATTGCGGCTCCTCGAGCGGAACGCCGCGGGCTTCACCGTCCAGGCCTCCTCGAGGTCGAGCACGGTGATGTCGGCCGCCGTCCCGATGGCCAGGCTTCCGCCGGGAAGATTCAGCAGCCGGGCCGGCGCGACGGAGAGGCGGGTCACCAGCGTGGCGAGGTCGATGACGCCCGGCCGCACGAGGCGATCGAGCAGGAGCGGCACCGCCGTCTCGAGCCCGACCACGCCGTTGGCGGCCTCCTCGAACTCGTCCTCCTTCTCGGACGTCGCGTGGGGCGCGTGGTCGGTGGCGATGCAGTCGACGGTGCCGTCGGCGAGCGCCTCGACCAGCGCCTCGACGTCGCGCTTGCCGCGGAGCGGCGGCGCCATCTTGGTATTGGGGTCGTAGCCTCGCACCGCCTCGTCGCTCAGGAGGAGGTGGTGCGGGGTCGCCTCCGCGGTGACGCGGACGCCCCGCGCCTTGGCGTCGCGCACCATGCGCACCGCCCCCGCCGTCGAGATGTGCGCGATGTGCAGGTGCGCGCCCGTCAGCTCGGCCAGCACGATGTCGCGGGCGACCATGACCTCTTCCGCGGCGGCGGGCTGGCCGGAGAGCCCGAGCTCGGTCGAGACGATGCCCTCGTTCATCGCGGCGTCGCGGGCCAGGTGGCAGTCTTCCGCATGGCTGATGATGGGCGTGCCGAAGGGCAGCGCGTACTCCATGGCGCGGCGGTACAGCTCCGCATTCATCACGCACTTGCCGTCGTCGGAAAAGGCGACGCAGCCGGCCTCGGCCTGCTCGGCCATCTCGGCGAGCTGGGTGCCCTCGAGGTTCTTCGTCACCGCGCCGATCGGGTACACGCGCACGACGCCCTCGACGCGCGCGCGCGCCAGGATGTAGTCGGTGACGGCGCGGTTGTCGTTGACGGGGAGCGTATTGGCCATGCAGCACACCGCGGTGAACCCGCCCGCCGCCGCCGCGCGCGTGCCGCTCGCGATCGTCTCCTTGTACTCGTGCCCGGGCTCGCGCAGGTGGACGTGCATGTCGATCAGCCCGGGGCACACCACCTTGCCCGTCGCGTCGATCGTCTCCGTCGCGGCCGGTGCCTTGAGCCCGCGGCCCAGCTTGGCGATGCGGCCATTGGTGACGAGGACGTCCTGGATCGCGTCGACCCCGTTGGCCGGGTCCAGCACCCGGCCATTGACGATGAGGAGGCTCATGCCGCCGCCTTGCTCCCGGTGAGGAGATAGAGCACCGCCATGCGGACGGCGACGCCGTTCTTCACCTGGTCGAGGATGACCGAGTACGGGCCGTCGGCCACCTCGGGCGACAGCTCCACGCCGCGGTTCACCGGGCCCGGATGCATGATCAGCACGTCGGGCCGGCACTGTTGCAGGCGCGCGAGGGACAGCCCCCACACGCGCGAGTACTCGCGCACGGACGGGATGAAGCCCCCCTGCATCCGCTCGTGCTGGAGCCGCAGCATCATGATGACGTCGGCATGGGCGATCGCCTCCTCGAGGCGATGGCTCACCTTGACGCCCAGGTCCTGGCAGGCCGCCGGGATCAGGGTCGGCGGCCCCGCCACCGTCACCGTCATGCCCATCGTCTTCATCCCGTGGATGTTCGAGCGCGCGACGCGGCTATGCGCGACGTCGCCCACGATGGCGACGTTGAGGCCGTCGAGGTGGCCCTTCTTCTCCCGGATCGTCAGGAGGTCGAGCAGCGCCTGCGTCGGATGCTCGTGCGCGCCGTCGCCCGCGTTCACGACCGCGCAGTTCAGATGGCGCGCGAGGAGCGCGGGGGCCCCCGACGCCTTGTGGCGGACCACGACGACGTCGGGGCTCATGGCCTCGATGTTCTTGGCGGTGTCGAGCAGGCTCTCGCCTTTCTCGGCGCTCGAGCCCGAGGCGGAGAAGTTGATGACGTCGGCGGACAGCCACTTGCCCGCGATCTCGAACGACGTCCGCGTCCGCGTCGAGGCCTCGTAGAACAGGTTGACCACGGTCTTGCCCCGGAGCGTCGGCACCTTCTTGATCTCGCGGCCCGCGATCTCCTTCATCGTCTCGGCGGTGTCGAGCAGGTCGCCGATCTCCGCGGCGTCGAGGTCCTGCATGCTGAGGAGGTCCTTGCGCTTCCACGCCATCGTCTAGTCCTCCGGCTCGCGGATCACGACGCGGTCGATCCCATCGTGCTCGCGGAGCATGACGGCCACGATCTCCCGGCGGCTCGTGGGCAGGTTCTTGCCGATATAGTCGGGGCGGATGGGCAGCTCGCGATGGCCGCGGTCGACGAGGACGGCGAGGCGGATGATGCGCGGGCGGCCGAAGTCCATCAGGGCGTCCATGGCGGCGCGGATCGTCCGGCCCGTGAAGAGCACGTCGTCGACGAGGACCACGATGCGACCCTTCACGGAGAAGTTGATCTCCGTGCTGCGCACCTGCGGCTGCTCGGCCTTGAGCCCGAGGTCGTCGCGATAGAGCGTGATGTCGAGGGCGCCCACGGGCGGCTTCACCGCTTCGATCGCCTCGATCTTCTGGGCGATGCGCTCGGCGAGGGTCTCCCCGCGCGTCTTGATGCCGACGAGCGCGACCTCGTCCACGCCCTGCGCCTGCTCGACGATCTCGTGGGCGATGCGGGTCAGCGCGCGATCGAGCGTGACCTCGTCGAGGACCTGTGTCTTGTCCCGATAGGTCATCGCGGGCAAAAAAAAGAGCCCGCGCGGGGCTTGGAGCGAGTCGGTCGGAATGACCGGAACTTGGGCTGCGTCGTCATGGCGCTCCTTGCCGGCCTCACAGGGCCCGCTTAAAGGAGTGATTCAAGGTGCTGCGTCACACTACCCTCGGCGCTCGCGCGCTGTCAAGCGCAATGCCGATCTCGTCAGCACTGTCCTCCATGGCTCGGCGATGCTGCGCCGGTGCTCCACGGTGATGCGGCCGCGCTTGATCACGAAGAGGGGCGGCGCCATCGCGGCGATCACGTCCTCGGCGCGCTCGGTCTCCCAGACGACGAGGTCCGCGGCGGCGCCTTCCGCCACGCGCGCGGGGCCGCGGCCGAGCATGCGCGCGGGGTGCTCGGTGAGCATGTCGAGCGCGGCGAGCAGATCGAGGCGCGTCCCCATGTGGCAGCCGACGCTGACGAGGAAGCCCATCAGCGTCAGGTTGGCGGTGCCGACGGGCGTGAAGGCATTGCGCACGTTGTTGGTGGCCGCCGCCACGGGCACGCCCGCGGCGAGCAGGCGCTTGACGGGGGCGAGGCCGCGCCGGATGTTGTGGCCATCGCGCCGCCCCATCAGATAGAGATCGGTGGCGGGGAGCACGATGACGCCGAGCCCCGCGGCGCGGATTTCCGCGATGACCTCGTCCTGCCGCGGCGGCGGCAGGGCGCCGAGCTCGGTGACATGTCCCACCGCGACCTTGCCCTGCCAGCCGTGGCGCACCGTCTGCTCGGCGATATACCGCACGTCGAGGTGCTCGGGCTCGTCGGCGAAGTCCACGTGGAAGTCGGCAAAGACGCCGAACTCCGTCGCGAGCCGGAACACGATGTCGACCTGGGCGCGCGCGTCGCTGTCATTGTACGGGCAGCCGCCGACGAGATCGGCGCCCTCGCGCAGCGCGCGCGCGAGCAGGGCTTCCGTGCCCGGCATCTTCAAGATGCCCTCCTGGGCGAAGGCGCAGAGCTGCAGCTCGATCGCCGGACGGTACTCGTCCCGAAGCGGCACGAGCGCCTCGAGGGCCTTGAGCTCGACGATGGGATCGACCTCGACGTGGCTGCGCATCGCCGTCGTGCCGTGGCTCACCGCCATGTCCAGCACCGCCCGCGCCCGCGCGCGAATGTCCTCCACGGTGAAGCGGCGCTTGGCGACGCCGGTGACGCGGATCGCCTCGTCGAGCGTTCCGAGCACGCCCGGCGCGCGCTCGGACAAGAGCGCCTTGTCGAGGTGGATATGCGCGTCCACCAGCCCCGGCGTCACCGCGCGCCCGCCACACTCGACCAGCCGATGCGCCGCCCGCTCCGTCAGGGCCCCGAGCTCGGCGATCACGCCATCCCGACAGCCGATGTCGGTCGCGCGCCCATCGGCCAGGCGACAGTCGCGCAAGAGCAGATCGAACGCCGTCACCGGCCCGGTCACCGTGCGACGTGCGCGACTAACGCGCCTAGACGCCTGTCGCAGAAACCCAGCTAGCAGCGATGCAGAAAGGTCCAGCATGCGAGGCGGCGCCCGACGGCCGCACGCGAGGCGTACTCGCGTAGGGGGATCGCTGCGGGGCCATGTCTGGAGCCCCGCAGACGAAAGTTGCCCGTCGGCCGGATCGTCTCGCGCGTTACGTGGCACGGCGGCCGAGGGCGCCAACGAAGCAGATGGGCCTTTTTCAGCATCCTGCTAGAGCCCGCGCCAGTAGCGCTTGCCTTCCAGGCGCACGATGCGGCCGAAGCCGGGCGCCTCGAAGTGGCCGGCCGCGACGAGGATCTTCTCGCGCTCGAGCCGCTCGACGAGCGCGCGCCGCGTCTGGCGCGTCAGCTCCGGGTCCATGTCCGCGCGCGAGACCCAGTCGGGCTCCTGGAACTGCACCGGCGTATGCGCGGCATCGCCGAGGACGAGCGCCCGCTCGCCGCCGGAGGTGACCAGGATGCTCACGTGGCCCGGCGTATGCCCGGGCGTCGGCACCGCGGTCAGCTCGGGCGTGATGCTGTGCTCGCCGTGCATGAGCTCGACGAGCCCGAGCTGCTCGAGCGGCCAGACGCAGGTGGGCGCATTGGGAAAGCGCGTGGGCTGCACGTCCGGCTGATGACAGGTCTCCCAGTCCACGGCGCTCATCCAGTACCGCGCCTTGGGAAAGGTCGGCACGTACGCGCTCCCCTCGGGCAGGAGGTTCCAGCCGACGTGATCGCGGTGGAGATGGGTCATGACCACCATGTCCACCTCGTCCGGCCGCACGCCATTGGCCGCGAAGTCCCGCATCAGCTCGCCCCATGGGACGTCCGGGGTGTCGGCAGGCCGCGGGCCGAGGCCGGTGTCGACGAGGATGGTCCGGCCATTGGCCCGGATCAGGTAGGAGCCGAGGTTGAAGCGCACCTTGTGCTCGTCCGTCAGGTGCGACTCATAGGGACCCCACTCGTTCTCGGGAATGGTCGGGAAGAAGTTGCACGGATCGAACTCGAGCATCCCGTCGGATAGCTGCATGATCTCGACATTGCCCACCCGGATCACGTTGTTCGCCATGAGATGTCGCCTCGCCTCCTTGCCGCGTGTGATGAGTCGCTCGAGCCAGTTCTCACAGGCTCCTGCCAGTGGCAGCATGACGAGAGGGAGGATAGCTGGCCGGTCGTTGATTTGCAAAAGGCCCCGGCTTCGGCGGTCAGCCGTTCCGGCGATCTGCCTCCGAGACGAGGGCGGCCAGCGCCGCTTCGAAGCAGGCCAGCGGCGCCCGCACCACACCGGCGCCGATCTGGCCCGTGCCGGGGATTCGGCCCGCGATGCCGGTATTGATGAGCGGCGTGATCCCCGTTTCAACCACTCGGCACACGTCGATCCCGACGGGCGTGCCCCGCTCGTCGAGCGTCGGCATGCGGAAGTGGGGATGCTCGCCCAGGCAGATCTCGGCCATCTCCTCCGTGATCCTGATGGCGTCGGCGAGACCGCCCGCGCCCACGAAGCGGACGACGGAGGGCGAGGCCGCCATGGCGAAGCCGCCGAGCCCGATGGTCTCGACGATGGCGCTGTCGCCGATGTCGGGGTTCGCGTCCTCGGGCCCGAAGCCGGGGAAGTAGAGGCCGCGCGGGACGTTGACCTCCGCCGTGAACCAGCGGTCGCCGAGGCCGGCGACGCGGATGCCGAAGTCGGTGCCGTTGCGCGCCATCGTCGCCACCATCGTCGAGCCGGCGATGCCGAGGCACGGATCGGCGCCCGCCTTGCCCGCCGCCATGGCGAGGTTCAGGAAGAACTGGTCGTTGCCGCCCATGAGCTCCGCGATCCGCGCGACGTCCTCGGTGTGCGCGGCGGCCCGCGCCACGTGCGGCATCAGGATCCGGCCGAGGAGCGCCGAGGCGGCGACATTGCGCTGGTGCATCTCGTCACCCATGCGGAGCGCCTGGCTCATGATTGCCCGTAGATCGATGCCGCGAGTAGCGCGAATGGCCGCGCCGAGGAGCGGGCCCGCCCCGTGCTCGAGCCAGCGCAGGCGCTCGATCACCGTGTCGTCATTCGCCCCGAATCGCAGGACCTTGCCCAGGCCCTCGTTGATGGTGGCCGAGGCGCGATTGCCGTGGGCGCGATTCTCCACGACGAAGACCGGCATGGACGGCGTCACGATGCCCGTCATCGGCCCCGCGGCGCCCATGCCGTGGCACGGCGCGATGCGCACCTCGCCGCGGAGGACGAGGTCCCGCGCGGCCGCGTCGTCGGGCGCCCAGCCCTCGTAGCGGACGGCGCAGAGGATGGACGCCTGCATGGTGGCGCACATCCGGGCCCACGCAAGCGGCGGCCCCGCGTGGAGCACCGTGCGCTCCGGGAGGCCGATCGCCTCGCGGGCGGGCCGGCAGTCCACCAGGAAGGGCTGCGCCTCGACCAGCCGCCGGAGCGCCATGTCATTGGCCGCCCGTACGCGCTCGCCGTCGAGCGCGGCGAGCTGCGCCGCCTTCGCGGGATCGGCGCCCGCGGGCGGCGCCCAGTCCACGTGGGTCACGGGCACGCCGAGCCGCTCGAGATCGGCGGCGAAGCCCTCGAGCCCGACATTGATCACGCGCGGCCCGCGCTTGAAGATCTCGCCCGGCGCGGTCACGGGGAGTCGTTTCCAGTCAAGAGCGCGTTCATCACGCGGTCGGGCCCGGCGATGCACGCGGCGGCGCGCGCGGCCTGGGCATTGGACGGCAGCACCCAGGCGCCGGCCCGCTCGAGCCGGGCGATCTGACCGGCCAGCCCCTGGGGATCGGCGGCGGTGCCGATCACGCTCAGGACGATGGCGAGCGGCCGGCCGCGGCCGCGCGCGGCCTCGAGCGCGGGCGCCAGATCCGCCGCGGGATCGGCGGCGGCGCCCAGGCCGAGCACCACGTCGAGCAGCAAGACGCCCACGTCGTCGTCGCGGGCCGCGGCGGCGATCGCCTGGAGGCGCAGGGTGGGATCGAGCATGGGATGGGCGCGTGAGACGGTGTGCTCGTCGGCTCCGAGGTCGACGATCTGGTGCCGGCTCCGCGCGGGCGCGAGAGGCTGCGGCCGCTCGGGCGGTCGGGGACTCATGTTCGTGTCGATGGGGCCGAGCCAGGGCTCGAGGATCAGCGCGGCCTCGTGGGCGAGCGTCCCGCCCGCATAGAGCCCGCGGATGGCCGTCCCCGCCGCGCCGCGGCGCGCCGCCTCGACGCTGCCGCCGCACCTCTTCGGGCGAGAGCGAGAACGCGCGCGGCGACCAGCGCGAGCCCGCGATGACGGCGCCGCAGGCGTCTTCGAGGGTCGCCACCGTGGTGATGCCGTGCTCGGTACCGGTCCGGACGTCCTTGCCGAGGAGGGCGACGACGGCGGGCTTGCCGATGGCGCGGAGCTTCGCCTCGACGGCGCGCCGCACGGCGGGTGCGCCGGGCTTGCCGATCACGGCGATGACCTCGGTCGCCGGCATCGGCGCCGAGGGCGTCGAGCGCGGCGAGCGTCATGAGCCCGCCGACGGCGAGGCTCATGTCGCGACCGCCCACGCCGATGGCCTGGGAGATGCCCTCGCCCTGCGCCGCGAGGAGCGCCGCCACCTGCTGCAATCCCGTGCCCGAGGCCGCCACCATCCCGACGCGCCCGCGCGGGACGAGATTGGCAAAGCCGAGCGGGATGCCGCCGAGATAGGCGGTGCCGCAATCCGGGCCCATCACGAGCAGCCCACGCCGGGCGGCGAGCTGCTTGAGGGCCACTTCGTCCTCGATCGACACGTTGTCGCTCCAGATCATCACGTGCAGCCCGCGGGCGAGCGCGCGGCGCGCCTCGGCGGCGGCCCAGGCGCCGGGCACCGAGATCAGGGCGAGGTCGGCGTCGGGCATCCGGCGCAGCGCGCCGTCGATGGTGCGGGGCGCGTGGCGGCCGCCGTGCTCTCGCCGCGCGCGCCGGGCGGAGAGGAGCTCCTCGGCCCGCGCCCGCGCCGGGAGCGCCGCGGTGGGCGCCGCATCGATCACGACGACGAGGTCGTTCGGGCCCGCCGCCGCCGCCTCGGCGGTGAGCAGCCCCGCCTGCGCGAGGAGCTCGCGGTTGGCGGGCGTGGCCATGAGCGCGGCGGCCTCGGCGACGTCGGGCCGGGCGCGAAGCTCTCGGGCCAGGGCGAGCAGCGCCACCGAGTCCTGGTAGAAGCTCGGCCTGACGAGCGTGAGGAGCGCCATCAAGGGTGCGCCTTCACCATCAGCGGTGCGCCATCAAAGACGAGCGCCTCGAGGGCGAGGCGCATGCCCGCGGCCGTGTCGGCGCCCGAGGTGGCGCCCAGCTCGAGCAGGTCGTCGAGCGCGGCCCGGGCGCGCGGCACATCGGCGGCGGTCAGGAGCGCGATGACGATCTCGGAGAAGCGGCCCTCGAGCGCCTCGAGGAGGAACTCGCGCGCCACGAGCGTCGTGCCCTCGCGGGCGGCATTGGCGAGCGCGTGCCCGATCCCGGGATTATCGAGCGAGGAAGTCCGGCCGGAAGCGCCGGGCGACGGCGAGGCTGCCCACCAGCAGGTCGTCGCCGGCGGGGGTGAGCCCTTCGCCGAGGCCGATCAGGCGGCGCGCGCCGTCGACGAAGCGCTCGGCGTCTCCGCGCCGCAGTCCCTCGGTGAGCCGGCGCCGGCCCTCGAGCGCGATCGCCGAGGCCAGGGACAGCGCGGCGGGCCGCCGTGGCGCCTCGGCCAGCGCGGCGGCGAGCGCGCGCGGGTCGGAGCCGGTGCCAATCGACGTGTCGACCACCCGGGCGGCGGACCACTCGAGCCGCAGGGCGCCGAGCACGAGCCGTCCGCGGCCCTCGCGGTGGACCGGGACGCCGGGCCCGAGGCCGGGCTCGAGCTCGCGCCACGGGAGGCGCTCGTCGAGCGCGACCGCGAATGGCGCGGCGAGGGGACCGGGTCCATGGAGGGTCAAGAGGCGTCCGTCGGCGCCGAGGAGATTCACGGCGCGCTCGAAGACGGAGTGCACCCGGCCGATCACGCGTGGGCCTGCCGCGAGCCGGCGGGCGGCGCTGTCACCGAGCTTCGACACACCGACGATGCGGGCGGCGTTCGCAGCGTGACCGATCATGGTGTCAGTGGGCCCCGGCGTAAGCGCGCACTCGGTCGCGGGATTAGCGCCTGGGCTCGGCGACGAGGAGCCGGTAGCCGAGGTCCGCATTGTCCTGGGTCCGCAGGTGGCCGAACCGGGCGTCCCAGCGGCCGTCGTCGAGGTCCGCGGCGAGCCGGGCGAGGCCCTCGTCGAGCGCGGCCGAGGGGATCTGGGCGAAGGAGGATATGCCCCGGCGCACACCGGGATCGAGGTAGGCGTCGGGCCGGCGCCAGAAGGCGCCGAGAAAGCCGTCTACGCAGTCGTGAGGCACGAGCACCGGATGCGCGTCCATCGCCGTGAAGCTTCGCGCGATGTCCGGCAGCCGCGGGAAGCGGGGGAGGTCGACGTCGAGCATCGCGGGCAGGTACTCGGTCGTGAGCCAGAAGAGATCCCGACAGGACGGGTCCCAGGTGAGGATGACCACGCGGCGGCGCGCCACGCGGGCGAGCTCGGCGAGACCGCCCGCGCGATCCGTCCAGTGGTGCAGGGTGAGGACGGCGAGGGCGGCATCGAAGGAGGCGTCCGCAAACGGGAGGTGCTCGGCGACGGCCTGCACGACCGGTGCTGCCCCGGGGGCCCGCTGCCGGATCATCGCGGGCGAGGGCTCGACGGCCGTCACGCGCAGATGGGACGGTTCGTAGGAGCCGGCGCCGGCCCCCACGTTCACGACCGAGCGCGCGTCGCCGAGTGCTGCGTCGATGGCACGCGCGATCCGCGGATCGGGCCGGCGCGTGACCGTGTAGCTGCGGCCGATCTCGTCGTAGACGGGTGAGGTGCCCATCGGGGAGCCCGGCGCGCGATCAGCCCTTGGGCGGCGTGATCCCGTAGGTCTTGAGCTTCCGGTACAGATGGCTCCGCTCGATGCCGAGCTTCTGCGCCGTCCTCGTCATGTTCCAGTCGAGGACGCGGAGCTCGCTCAGGATGTACGCGCGCTCGAAGGCCTCGCGCGCCTCCTTGAGCGTCTTCTCCTTCTGGCTCTCGTCGGCGCCGGAGGGGGCGGCATCGCGCGGGCGGAGCGGCGGGGGCAGGGCCTCGGGGCCGATCACGTCTCCCGGCGTCATGATGACGAGCCGCTCGACCATATTGCGCAGCTCGCGGACGTTCCCCGGCCAGTCGTAGGCGAGGAAGTAGGCGAGGGCCTCCACCGACATGGTCTTGGGCCGCTTGGCGTTCTCCCCCGAGAAGAGGCGGATGAAGTGCTCGACGAGCAGGGGCATGTCTCCTTGTCGCTGGCGCAGCGGCGGCACCTCGATGGGGATGACGGCGAGGCGGTAGAAGAGGTCCTCGCGGAAGCGGTTCAGGGTGATCTGCTCCTGTAGATTTTGATTCGAGGCGGCGAGCACGCGGACGTCGACGCGGAGCGTCTCCTTGCCGCCCACGCGCTCGAACGCCTGCTCCTCCAGCACGCGCAGGACCTTCGCCTGGGTCTTGAGGCTCATGTCCGCGATCTCGTCGAGGAAGATCGTGCCGCCGTCGGCCAGCTCGAACCGGCCGCGGCGCCGCGCGACGGCGCCGGTGAAGGCCCCGCGCTCGTGGCCGAAGAGCTCGGTCTCGATCAGCTCCTCGGGGATGGCCGCGCAGTTCACCTCGACGAAGGGGCCGTCGCGGCGCGTCGACTGCGCGTGGATGGCGCGGGCGACCAGCTCCTTCCCCGACCCGTTCTCGCCGTGGATCAGCACGCGGCCATTGGTCGGCGCCGCGATGGCGATCTGCTGGCGCATTTCCTCGACGACGCGGCTCTGTCCCACGATCCGCTGGCCGCGCTCGAGCTGCTCGCGCAGGTCGCGGTTCTGGCGCTCGAGGCGCCCGTGGTCGAGGGCGCGGCTCGCGGCGAGCAGGGTCTTCTCGAGCGACAGCGGCTTTTCGATGAAGTCGTAGGCGCCGAGCTTGGTGGCCTTGACGGCGGTCTCGATGGTGCCGTGGCCGGAGATCATGACCACGGCGGTCTCGGGGCGGAGCCGCTTGATCTCGGCCAGCGCCTCGAGGCCGTCGATTCCCGGCATCCAGATGTCGAGGAAGATCAGGTCGGGCGCCTCATCCTGGAGATGCCGCAGCGCCTCCGACGCCGACCCCACCGCGAACACCCGATAGCCCTCGTCCTCGAGCACCCCGCGGAAGCTCGTCTGGATCGCGCGCTCGTCGTCCACGATCAAGATGTGCTCGCCCGACATGCGTCACGCCTCGACGGGAGCCGCGGGCACGCGCTCGCCCGGAAGCTCGATCACGAAGCGGCTGCCGTGGGGCGGATTGTCCTCGACCCAGATGGTGCCGCCGTGATCGGTGACGATCTGGTGGACGATGGGGAGGCCGAGCCCCATGCCCGTGGCCTTCGTCGAGAAATAGGGCACGAAGAGGCGCTCCTTGTCCTCATCCGTGATGCCCGGCCCATTGTCGCTGACGACGATGCGCGCGCGGCGGCTTTCGGGCAGCCACACCGTCTCCACCGTCACGTCGCCGGTCTGGCTCACCGCCTCGACCGCATTGTCGACCAGGTTGAGCACGGCGCGCTTGAGCTGGTCCGGATCGACCTGCAGCGACGGCAGGTCGGGCGAGAACACCGCCCGGATGGACAGCGCCGGGTGCGAGTCCCGGTAGAGGACGACGACGCCCTCGAGGAGCCGCGCGACGTCGGTCGGCTTGGGGGTGAGGACGGGCATGCGGGCGAAGCGCGAGAACTCGTCCACGAGCTGCTTCAGCCCGTCCACCTCGTGGATGATGGTGGCCGTCGCTTCCTCGAGGAGGCGCTTCTCGGCGGGGCTCCCGTCCCCGGAGAGGCGGCGGCGCAGGCGCTGGGCGGAGAGCTGGATCGGCGTCAGCGGGTTCTTGATCTCGTGGGCGATGCGCTGGGCGACCTCGCGCCAGGCGGCGAGGCGCTGGGCCTTGAGCAGCTCGGTCAGGTCGTCGAACGCGAGCACCATGCCCATGTAGCTGCCGTGCGGCCCGCGGAGCGCGGTCGCCGAGGCGAGCAGCGCCACCGCCTGCCCATCGCGCCTCAGGTGCACCTCGCTGTCCACCATGCCCTCGCGCCGCCGCCCCATGCGCTGGATGAGCGTGGCGATCTCCGCGTACTCGGGCGGGCGGAACACCGCATTCGCCGCTTTGGCCAGGATGTTCGCCGCGGGCAGGCCGAGCAGCCGCTCGGCGGCGCCGTTGATCGTGGTGATGTGCCCGTCGGCGTCGAGCGAGACGACGCCGGTCGCCACCGTCTCGAGCACCGTCTCCGTATAGCGGCGGCGCTGCTCCATCTCCGTGTGCTTGGCCTGGAGGTCTCGATACGTCTCCTCGAGCTTGGCCTGAGAGGCGGAGAGGTCGCCCGTCATCCGGTTGAACGAGTCGACGAGCGTGCCGATCTCGTCGTCCGCGCGCACCTGGACCTTGTACTTCAGGTTGCCCGCGGCCACCTCGCGCGTGCCCTCGGCGAGCATGGCGATGGGATCGGTGATGCCTCGCGCGAGGTAGAGCCCGAACCACGTGGCGGAGAACACGATGATGAGCGTCATCAGGAGGAAGAGCAGGATGTAGATGCCCTTGATGGGGTTCTTCAAGAGCTTGAGCTGCTTGTACTCCTGGAAGGCCTGGCTGATGCCGCGCAGCCGCGCCTCGAGTCGCTGCGGGACGTGGATCCCCACGACCATCACGCCCTCCGGTCCCTCGCCGCCGCGCACCGGCACGACGGCCTGGATCATGTCGCCGTTGTCGAGCTCCTGGACGGTGGTGATCTCCTGGCCGGCGAGCGCCTGGCGGATGTGCTCGCGGTTCGTGTCGCGCAATGGGATGGCGCCGAGGCCGGGATTCTTGACGTGCGCCAGCTCCTGCCCCTGGCGGCTCCAGACGGTGACCGCCGCCACGCCGAGCCGCTCCTGCTGCTCGGTGAGATACGCGGCGAGGGCCTCGCGGCGCCCGTCCTCGAGCAGGCCCTCGCGCTCCACCGTGCGCGCCATGTAGCGGCCGTGGCGGAGGGCGGTCGACTCGAGCATCTGGTAGTAGCTCTGCGCCACGTCCATCGCCTGGTCGAGCGGCTTTTCCACCTGCGGCTTGAACCAGCCCTCGATCGACGTCGTGATGAAGTTGGACGCGATGATGAAGATCAGGATGCCCGGGGTGAGGGCGAGCGCGAGGAAGGTCAGGACGAGCTTGGCCTTGAAGCGCGCGCCGATGACCTTGTGGCGGCGCTCGAAGTAGAGCTTGACGAGGTTCCGGAACAGCAGGACGAGCAGGAGGAGGAAGACCACCAGGTTCAAGTTGAAGAGCGCGAAGACGATCAGGTTCGAGGCGAACGGAATGCGGGGATGGCGAATCCCCACCTCGAAGATGGTGGCCACCACGAGGAGGACGAGGATGCCGCCGATGATGAGCAGGTTGCGCTTGCGCCGCTCCTGCTCGTCCGTTCGGTCGAGGCGCCGGAACAGGGGCACTATCTGGCTCCGGTTGAGGGTGAGCAGGCTCGACTGCACCCAGGGCGTTTCCTCCGCATCGCCGGCGAAGCGGGCGATCCAGGAGTTGACGCCGTCCTGAGACACGTCGGAGCGCACGCGCACGTAGTAGAGCTCGAAGCGGCTGAGCGACGTGGCGGGGGCGAGATTGTGCACCCGCGCCTCGGAGACGACGCGCTGGGCCTCGCGCAGATCCTTGGTCACATAGGGCTCGCGTTGCTCTCCGGAGAGCGGGATGACCTTGTACTCCTTGGTGAGCACGTTGTAGGTGAGCTGGCGCTCGACCGTTCGGGCCTGGATGCGGCGGTCCGCCAGGAACCGGTTCTGCTGCCAGAGCTCGACGTGGAGTCGCACGTGCGTGGCGATGCCGCTGTGCAGGCTCTCCCGCATCGTCTCCGAGAGGGCGCCGAGCAGGACGACGTGGACGGTGACGTCAAAGTCGTTCAGAAAGACCGACAGGTTGCTGATCCGGAGCTCGGCCCAGGTCGGGCTCGCCGTGCCGAGGACGCACAGGGCGGCCATGGCCAGGAGGGTGCGGCGGAGAGAACTGGCGAAACACGTGAGCATAAGGCAGCCCGGTCATTATAGCCGCGGGCCCGAGGGACCGTTTCACGAAGTCCGGGCCGCCGAACCGGACCGAGCGTGCCCCTAGGAGGATGCTGAAACGCAGGCTGCTCAAAACGGTCCAGTGCGAGCGCCGGCGCCCGACGGCGCAATCGAGGCGCGCTTCGGCGTGAGGCGCTGCGGAGGGCGCCGTCGATGGCCTCCTTCACGCCTGTCTAGACGGCGGGCAGGCCGGGGACGAGGCCGTCGCCGCGCGCGAACTGCACGGCCGGCATGCGCGCCGGGGCGCGGCGGCGCGCGGCCGCGCAGGACTTGTGGATCGCGAGGGCCAGCTGGTGGTTCAGCATGTGGCCGGCATTGCGGCCGGTGACGTGCCCGACCACGGCGCGTCCGAGCGTATGCAGGTCCCCCACCAGGTCCAGGATCTTGTGGCGGACGAACTCGTCGTTGAACCGCAGGTGGTCGTTGAGCACGATGCGCTTGCCGACCACGATGGCATTGTCGAGCGATCCGCCCCGCGCGAGGCCGTGCTGGCGCATGAGCGGCACGTCCCGAAGGAAGCCGTACGTCCGCGCGGGAGCCAGCTCGCTCTGAAAGACGTCCTCGCTGATCGCGTAGGACGCGACCTGCCGGCCGATGACGGGATGGCTATTGTCGAGCGTGTAGCTGATGCGGAACTCATCGGACGGCACGATCTCGAGCCAGCGGTGCTCGTCGCCGACGCGCAGGGGCTCCTCGACCACCAGCCGCTGACGCGGTGCCGGAAGCGAGGAGCGCCCCGCCGCTTCGAGCAAATCGACGAAGGGCTTCGCGCTGCCGTCGGCGGCGGGGAGCTCCTCGGCGTCCGTGTCGACGAGCACATTGTCGATGCCGAGGCCGCCCAGGGCGGCCATCAGATGCTCGATGGACCGCACCTTGACGCCGAAGGCGCCGACGGTCGTCGCCGAGCGCGTGTCCACCACGTTCTCGGCGCTGGCGGAAATGAAGGTGCCGTCGGCGGCCCGGAAGAGCACTCCGGTGTCGGCGGCGGCCGGGGAGAGCGTCATCTTGACGGGCTCCCCGGAATGAAGTCCGATGCCCGTGAAGCTCACCTGCTTGCGGATTGTCAGTTGTGGGTTCATTGGCCAGCCCGTAGACCAGAGCAATCGGAGTGCCAAGGAGTGAGCCTCGGGAAAACGACATTGCACACCGCAAGTTGCGGTGTGCCATCGCGATCCGGCCGAACACTCGCTGTCGCGCAAATGAGACGGCCCGGCTTCCGCCGTGTGTCGTTTTAGCGACACGGCCGCTCGCGCCGCCGGAGGCTGAGAAAGGTCCAGATGCGAGGCGGCGCCCGAAGGCCGCACGCGAGGCGTAGTCTCGTAAGGGGAGTGCGGGGCCATGTCTGGGCCCCGCAGACGAAAGTTCGTCCGTCCGATAATCTCGCGCGTCACGTGGCACGGCGGCCGAGGGCGCCGTACCTCCGCAGATGGGCCTTTCTCAGCATCCTGCGATCGAGAGCTCGAACTCGTCGCCGAGGGCCCGAAGGGACACGGCCCCGGCCGAGATCGACGCCATCGCGCCCCGGGGCGGCGGCCCGCCGGGCTCGAGCGACTCCCCATGCAGGAACGAGTGCAGGCGCATCGGCTCGGCGCCCGCCCGCGACTCGGCGTCGAAGACGGCGAAATCGATGCGCCGCCAGGCGAAGCCTTCGACCTCGTGGACGTAGAGGCATTCGTTGATCCAGTGGGCGAAGAGCGCCTCGGGCGTCGGGCCATGGGCGCGCACCTCCCTGACCTCGCGCTCCTCGATCGCTTCGGGATCGAAGGCCCCGGCCCCGATCGCCAGCGCCGCCTGGGCGAAGGCCAGGGGCAAGGTGGCCGCGCGGACGCGGATCGGGGACGTCACGCGCGCGCGCCCAGATCGCCGTAGCGGGACTGCAGGAGCGCGAGCGCCACCGGGCCGGCGGTGTCGGCGCGCAGGATGCGCGGGCCGAGTCCGGCGACGAGGCTGCCCGCGGCTCGAAGCCGGGCCACCTCACCCTCGCTGAAGCCGCCCTCCGGTCCCACGATCACGCTCGCCCGCGCGACGCCGCCCGCGGGCAAGACCGCGTCGAGGCCGTCTGTCTCGCCCTCCCAGAAGCACACGACGAGGCCCGGCGGCCGCGGCGACGCCAGCCACTCGGCGAGCGCCCGCGGCGGGTCGATCTCGGGGATGACCGCGCGCCCGCTCTGCTTGGCCGCCTCCTTCGCCACGCGCCGCCAGCGCTCGAGGCGGTGGGGCCAGCGCGCGGGCGCCGCGCGAGCGATGGTGCGCTCGGTGACGATGGGTGCCACGCGGCAGACGCCCAGCTCGGTCGCCATCCGGATGATGCCCTCGAGCTTGTCGCCCTTGACGATGCCCTGCACGAGCGTCAGATCGAGGGGCGACTCGGTGGGCCGCGCCATGCGGCTCACGACGAGGCCGAGAGCGCCGTGCGCGCCGACCTCGGTCACCCGCACGGTCAGCTCGTGGCCGTGGCCGTCGACGGCCTGCACGAGGTCGCCCGGACCCAGGCGCAGCACGCGCGCCAGGTGGTGCGCCTCGTCGGCGTCGAAGCTGACGCGCTCGCCGGCCGCCGACTCGGCGTGGACGTGAAAGCGGGTCACGGGCGCGGTGCGGGGAGGCGATCGAGCCGCAGCGACGACCATCCCTCGAGGACCAGGCGATCGCGCTGGATGAATCCGACTGCCTCGACGGCGCCCGTCACCTGCGCGTCCTCCTCGGCGAGGATGCCCCCGAGCACGAGGGCGCCGCCGGGCGCGACGAGGCGCGCGTAGATCGGCGCCAGCGCCAGGTGCGTGTGGGTGAGGAGGTTCGCCACCGCCACCGGGAAGGCCTCGCCGGTGAGCGTCTCCGGGCCGGCGAGGGCGATCTCGATGCGGTCCGCGCAGCCATTCCGCTCGGCATTGGTCTGAGCGGCGGACGTGGCATCGGGATCGACGTCGATCCCGAGCGCTGAGACGGCGCCGAGCTTGACCGCGGCCACCGCGAGGATGCCGCTCCCCGTGCCGATGTCGAGCACGCGCGCCGCCGAGCGCCCGGCGAGAGCCCGCTCCAGCAGGACCAGGCAGCCCTCGGTGCTGCCGTGATGCCCCGTGCCGAAGGCCCGTCCGGGCTCGATGATGACGACCAGGCGCCCATTGGCGACGAGATCGGCTTCCCAGGGCGGCCTCACGAGGAGGCGCTCCCCGATGGCCCGCGGGGGAAAGGACTGTTGCCAGGCGCTTGCCCACGCCGCATCCAGCAGGGGACTGATCTCGGGCTCGGCCGCCGCCCCGGACAGACCGAGCGAGCGGAGCGAGGCGCAGTACGCCCGGACGGCGGTCATGAGAGCGGTCGAGGACGCGGTCTCGGGGAAGAAGGCGCGCAGCCGCGCGGGATCGGGCGGTGTCTCCTCCTCGACCACGCCGAGGGCGCCTTGCTCCCAGAGAAAGTTCGTGAGCCCGTCGGTGCTCTCGGGCGAGGAGGCAACCGTGAGCTGCCAGAACGCCATCAGGTGCCGAAGAGCTTTTTCATCCGCTCGACGAACTTCGACAGCCGTGGGCCGGCCTCATCCTCGGACACCCGCCGGAACTCCTCGAGCACCTCTTTCTGGCGCGCCGACAGGCGCGTCGGAACCTCGACGACCACCTCGTAGTGGAGGTCGCCCTTGCCCCGCCCGCGGAGGTGAGGCATGCCCTTGCCCTTCAGGACGAGGCGCTGGCCGGGCTGCGTGCCCGGCGGCACCGTCAGCTCCGCCTTGCCCTTGAGGACCGGCACCTCGACGGTGTCGCCGAGGGCCGCCTGCGGAAAGGTGATCGGCAGCTCGGCGAGCAGATGCGGCCCTTCACGGACGAAGAGCTCGTGGGCGCGGATGTGGATGACGACGTAGAGGTCGCCCGCCGGGCCACCGAGCTCGCCGGCCTCGCCCTCGCCGGAGAGCCGGAGCTGATTGCCGTCTTCCACGCCGGCGGGGATCGTCACCTTGAGCACCCGCTCCCTGCTCTGACGCCCTTGACCCGAGCACGCCTTGCACGGGTACCGATTGATCTTTCCCTGACCGCGGCAGGTGGGACAGGGTCGCGCCACCGTGAGGAAGCCCTGGGAGAAGCGCACCTGACCCTGCCCGCGGCAGGAGCCACAGATCTCGGGCATGGTGCCGGGGTCGCGGCCGGTGCCTTCACAGCTCTCGCACGCCTCGTGCCGGGGGATCTGCAGCTTGGGCTCGACGCCCTCCGCGGCCTCTTCGAGGGAGATCTCGAGGTCGTAGCGCAGGTCGTCGCCGCGCTGCGCGCGCTGCCGGCGGTTGCCGCCGCCCGCGCCCCCGAAGAAGCCGAAGCTCTCGAAGAGATCCTCGACGATGGTGCTGAAGCCCATGTCGGGGCCCCCACCGGCGCCGGCGCTGGGCGCGGTCCCGAAGCGGTCGTAGTGGGCGCGCTTGTCGGGGTCGGACAGGACGGTGTACGCCTCGCTGATCTCCTTGAAGCGCTCTTCGGCCCGCTTGTCCCCGGGGTTCTTGTCGGGGTGGTAGGTCACGCGCGAGGTTGCGGTAGGCCTTTTTCAGATCAACGTCGCCGGCGTTGCGCGGCACGCCGAGGACCGCGTAGTAGTCGTGGGCAGCCACCTCAGAACACTCGGCGCAGGCGCGGTCGGAATGTCACGGGCGCCGGGATGGTCAGGCCGCGGCCCCGTTCGCCTGGCCGGCGGACCCGGCGTCGCCCATCGCGACGGTGACCATCGCCGGTCGCAGGACGCGCCCATTCAGCAGATAGCCGCGTGCCGTCTCCCCGACGACCGTCATCTCCGGTTGTCCGGGCGCGCTGACGCGGGCCACGGCCTCGTGGCGCGTCGGATCGAAGGGCTGACCCACCGAATCGAAGGACGTGACCCCGAACTTCTCGAGCACCCGAAAGAGCTCGCGCTGGATCAGCTCGACTCCGGCCGTGACGGCGGCGGCGGCGGGCTCTCCCTTGGCCGCCTGAAGCGCCCGCTCGAAATTGTCCAGGACGGGCAGGATCTCACGGAGCAGGGACTCATTGGCGTAGCGGGTATAGTCCTCGCGCTCACGGGCCGCGCGCTTCTTGGCATTGTCGAGCTCCGCCATCGCCCGCAATGCCCGATCTTGGTGTCCCTCGGCCTCCCGCGCCTTGGCCTCGAGCGCCTCCCGAAGCCGCCGGATCTCCTCCTCCGGCTCGCCTCCCATTCCCTCAACCCACTCGGTCTCGTCACTCATAACGAGGAGAAAGTATAGCAGACGAGGACGCGCGGGCGCGCTAGGAGCCTGTCGGAGAAAAGCGGCTAGAGCGATGAGAAGGGTCCAGCTGCGAGGCGGCGCCCGAAGGCCGCACGCGAGGCGTACTCGCGTATGCTATGTCTCGAGACGAGTTCGCGGCCGAGTGCGCACGTCACGTGGCACGCAGCAGATGGGCCCTTCTCATCGCTCTAGGACGGCAGGTAGAGCTGCTGCTTGACCCGCGACAGCGAGCTCGACACCAGCCGTGCCGTCTCGTCCACCAGGGCCATCACGTCCGAGTACGCCATGCGCCGGGGCCCGACCACGCCGAGCACCCCGAGCGCCTGGCCGCGATAGGTATACGTGGAGGCGATGATGCTGCACTCGCGCATGTCCTCGACGGGATTCTCGCTGCCGATCATGACCTGCACGCCGCGCTCCCCGGCCATCTGGGAGAGCAGGTCGATCAGGCGGGCCTTGTCCTCGAAGGCGCGCAGCAATGGCCGCATCGTGGCCGGGTCCGAGAGATCCGGGTGATCGAGGATGTGCGTCGCCCCGCTCAGGTAGAGCGTCCGCTCGCGGAAGAGCGCCGCGATCTGATCGAGCAGCGAGCGCGTGCGGGTCCAGAGCGGATCGAGGGGATCGGCGGGCGCGGCCATGTCGTCCAGGATCTGAGCGAACGTCTTGCCGCGGTAGAGTCGCGCGAGCGTCCGGCCGATCTCGCGCAGCTCCTCGGTGCTGAGGCGCGGCGCGGAGATGGGCCGGGCCGTGATCCAGCCGGTGTCGGTCACGATCACCGCGAGCGCGCGGTCGTCCCCGAGGGCGACCAGTTCGATCCGGGCGAGGGCGGTGCGCCCGAGCGGCGGGGCCAGGAGCATGCCCGTCATGCGGGTGAGCTGCGAGAGCCGAAGCGGCGCATCCGCCATGATCTGCTCGGCGGGATCGATCGGCGGGGACGCCGGCTCATGTCGCGCGGCCTCCTGCGCCGCCATCCACGGCATCTGCTCCAGGTGGTCCACGTAGAAGCGATACGCCTTGTCGGTGGGGACGCGGCCGGCCGAGGTGTGCGGCTGGGACAGGTACCCCATGTCCTCGAGGTCCGCCATGACGTTGCGGATCGTCGCGGGGGACAGGTCGCGGATGTGGCGGCGCGAGATGGACCGCGACCCGACGGGCTCAGCCGTCTGCACGTACTCGGCGATGATCGCCATCAGCACGTCGCGGCTGCGCCGGTCGAGGTCGCGCTCGCTCATGATGCGTGGCCCTAGCCTACAGCAACTCCACGAAGAGCGCGTCGGACAGGAGGAAGCCCTCCTCGGTGAGGCGCGCGCGGCCGCCGTCCTCGACGAGGAGGCCGCGCCCGCGCCACGCGGTGAGGAGCGCGGGCAATCGCCCCGGCTCGAGGCGGATTCGCTCGTCGAGCCAGGCGGTGGGAATGCCGTCGACGAGGCGCAGGCCCAGGATGAGGCGCTCGGCGATCCGCTGCCGGGCGGTGAGCACTTCGTGCGTCGCGACCGGCGCGGCGAAGCGCTCGACGAGCGCGCAGTACCGCTCGACCGGCTTGACGTTGGTGTAGCGGACATCGCCCAGGAAGCCCGCCGCGCCCGGTCCCAGCGCCAGATATTCCTCGGCGTGCCAGTAGATCTGGTTGTGGGCGGAGCGCCGTCCGGGCCTCGCGTAGTTGGAGACCTCGTAGTGCTCGTACCCCGCCTCGCGGGCGAGGCGGGTGAGGGCCCAGTACTGACCGGTGATCTCGTCCTCGTCAGGGAGCTCGGTGACGCCGGCGGCATGCCAGAGGCTGCCCTCGTCGAGGGTCAGGGCATAGGCCGAGAAGTGATCCGGCTCCCAGCCGAGCATGTCGCGAACCGTGCGCTCCCAGACCGGCCCGTCCAGGCCGGGAAGCCCGTAGATGAGATCGGCGCTGATATTGTCGAACCCCGCCTGCCGCGCGGCCTCGAATGCCTGATGAGCCTGGCGCGCCGAATGGAGGCGATTCAGCCGCGGAAGGATGCGGTCGTCGAGGCTCTGGACGCCCAGGCTGATCCGGTTCACGCCCGCCCGGCGGTAGCCCTCGAGCCGGCGGCGCGACACGCTCTCGGGATTGCACTCGACGGTGATCTCCGCCCCGGGCGCGAGCGCGAAGCGCCGGCGGAGCCGCTCGAGAACGGCCGCCATCTGCTCCTCGGTGGCGAGCGACGGCGTGCCCCCGCCCAAGAAGACCGTGTGAAGCGTCCGTTCCCGCCGCCCACGGCAGGCCAGCCACGAGATCGATCTCCCCGCACACGCGCCGAGAGAAACCGATCCATCGCCCCAGGCTCATACGGCGCGGTATTGAACGAGCAGTACCCGCACCGCTCCGCGCAAAACGGCAAGTGAAGATACACCCCGAGCCGATTGGCGTTGGGGGTCCAGTCGCTCAGCGAGGTATCGGTCGCGAGAGTCTGCACGATCAGTGACCACCGTTCGGACGCTTCGAGCGCCGGCTTCGCCGGCGCAACCTGCTTGGGGGAGGCCTCGGAGGGGGCCGTCGAGGCCCCCTCCGACTAGGACAAGTACATGCCGAGGCGACGCCAGCGCAGCCAGTGGTTCTCGGCGTTCCACGACCAGTAGATCAGGAAGGCCTTGCCGCGGATCTTCTCGCGCTTGACGAAGCCCCAGTAGCGGCTGTCCTGTGAGTTGTCCCGGTTGTCGCCCATGACGAAATACGAGTTCGGCGGCACGACGAGCGGCTCGCAGCCGTAGAGGTAGCCGCAGTGGGTCGACGGGCCCGGCCGGAAGGAGCCGGGCATCACGTAGGGCTCCTCGATGAGCGTGCCATTTCGCCAGACGCGGTTGTCCTTCACCTGGATGGTGTCCCCCCCGACGGCGACGATGCGCTTGATGAAGTCCCGCGTCTCGTCGTTGGGGTACCTGAAGACGACGACGTCCCCGTGCTCCGGGCTGCGCAGGCCGGGCAGGTGCTTGTCGGTGAAGGGGATCTCCGGGCCGAGCAGGAACTTGTTGACGAGAATGTAGTCGCCGATGAGCAGGGTGTCCATCATGGACCCCGACGGGATCGTGAAGGCCTGCACGGCGAACTGGCGGATGACGAGGGCCAGCAGCACGGCGATGATGATCGCTTCCGCGTACTCGCGGAACAGCGACTTCTTGCGCACCTTCGCGCCGCCGCCGGCCACCGAGGCGGATGCCTCGGAGCGTGTCTGCAAGTCGTTCATGGCTCAGCTCTTGAGCACCGACAAGAACGCCTCCTGCGGCACCTCGACCCTCCCGACCTGTTTCATGCGCTTCTTTCCTTCCTTCTGTTTCTCGAGCAGCTTGCGCTTGCGGGAGATATCACCGCCGTAGCACTTGGCCGTCACGTTCTTGCCCATCGCCTTGACGGTCTCGCGGGCGATGACCCGACTGCCGATGGCCGCCTGGATCGCGACCTCGTAGAGCTGGCGGGGGATCACGCTCCGGAGCTTCTCGGTGAGGACCTTGCCCTTCTCGTAGGACTTCTCGCGGTGGACGATGACGCTGAGGGCGTCCACGGGATCGCCGTTCAAGAGGACGTCGAGCTTGACCATGTCGGAGGGCCGGAACTCGAGGAAGTCGTAGTCGAAGGAGGCGTAGCCCTTGGAGATGGACTTGAGCCGGTCGTAGAAGTCCACGACGATCTCGCTCAGCGGGAAGTCGAACTGGATGTGCACCCGCTTGCCGACGTACTCGAGCGACTTGTGCTCGCCGCGCTTGTCCTGGGCGAGCTTGTAGATCTCGCTCATGAACTCGGTCGGCACCAGGATGGACCCCCGGACGTAGGGCTCCTCGATGCGCTCGATCTTGTCCACCGGCGGCAGCTTGGCGGGGTTCTCCACCTCGATGGTCTCGCCCTGGGTCGTCACCACTCTGAACCGCACGCTGGGGGCGGTGACGATCAGCGACAGGTTGAACTCGCGCTCGAGCCGCTCCTGCACGATCTCGAGGTGCAGCATGCCGAGGAAGCCGCAGCGGAAGCCGTAGCCGAGCGCGAGCGAGGTCTCCGGCTCGAAGTTGAAGGCGGAGTCGTTCAGGCGGAGCTTCTCGAGCGCGTCGCGGAGCCCTTCGTAGTCGGTGTCCTCGATGGGGTAGAGTCCCGCGAAGACCATGGGCTTGGCGTCGCGATACCCCGGGCATGGGGTGGCGGTCGGGCGGGCCGCGTCGGTGATGGTCTCGCCCATCTTCGCGTCGGCGACACGCTTGATGGCCGCGGTCAGGAAGCCGACCTGCCCCGCTTCGAGCTCGTCCACGGGCCGCATGTCGGGCGCGAACACGCCCACCTGCTGGACTTCATAGATCTTGCCGTTGGACATGAACAGCGCGCGCATCCCGGGGCGCACGCGCCCGTCGATCAGGCGGATGTACACGACCACGCCCTGGTAGGAGTCGTAGAAGGAGTCGAACACGAGGGCCTTGAGCGGCGCCTCGGGGTCGCCCACGGGCGGCGGCACGCGCTTGACGATGGCCTCGAGCACGTCGGGCACGCCGGTGCCGTGCTTGGCGGAGATCGCGATGGCCTCGTCGCCGTCGAGCCCGAGCACCTCGGTGATCTGGTTCCGCGTGCCCTCCACGTCCGCCGCGGGGAGGTCGATCTTGTTGACGACCGGGATGATCTCGAGGCCGCCGTCGTACGCCAGGTAGAAGTTCGCGAGGGTCTGTGCCTCCACCCCCTGGGCGGCGTCGACGATCAGGACGGCTCCCTCGCAGGCGGCGAGCGACCGCGAGACCTCGTAGGAGAAGTCGACGTGGCCGGGCGTGTCGATGAGGTTGAGCGTGTACTGGTGCCCGTCGCGCGCGGTGTAGAGCAGGCGCACGGCGTGCGCCTTGATGGTGATGCCCCGCTCCTTCTCGAGGTCCATGGAGTCGAGGACCTGGTCCACCGCCTTCTTGGCGTCCATCGTGCCCGTGAGGGACAGCAGCCGGTCGGCCAGGGTCGACTTGCCGTGGTCGATGTGGGCGACGATGGAGAAGTTGCGAATGTAGTCGGTGACCATTGAGATTCAGAATAGCACGGCGCGACCGCGCGGGCAGCCTCGGCGGGCGCGGCCGTCGAGCAGGTCGCTGAAAGAGCGGTCTAGCGAGCCCGTCGTGAGACGAACGCGCTACGAGACCGGGCGGAGAAACCCAGCTAGAGCGATGAGAAGGGTCCAGCTGCGAGGCCGGCGCCCGAACGGCAGCCGGCGAGGCGTACTTTCTGTGGCCGTTCGGCTCGCCAGGATCGGTCGGAGTCGCTGTCGTCGAGGCCGGCTCGCCAGCGCGAGCCGCTGCCGAGGCACCGTCCGCCGCAGATGGGCCCTTCATCATGCGCTCTAGAGCTTGGCGACGCCCGCGCGGGCGCAGTCCTCGTCCTGCTGGCCCGTGCCGCCGCCCACGCCGCACGCGCCCTCGGCCACGCCGTGCCTGATGATCGGCATGGCGCCCTGGCTCGGGATCATGTGGCCCCCCTCCGCCGCGGCGATGCCCTGGATGATGGGGCTGCCCGCGCGCTCGGCGAGCTCGCCGCTCGGCCGGGCGAAGGCGACGGAGGCGATGGCCTTGCCCTGGCAGCCGTACACGCTGGCCCAGATGGCGCCGTCCATCCGGCTGAAGGCGACCAGGCGGCCGCCCGCGTCGCACACCGCGACGCTGATCCTGATGTTCATTTCTTTGGCTTTGTCGAGCGCGCCCTGCACGATCTGGTTCGCGTCAGCGAGCGTCAGCGCCATGTCGGTTCCTCCGGGCAAGGGGTGGGCAGCCTGGCCAGAGCGTCGGCAGTCGAGACTACGGCGCTGATGGACCGGAAGGCAAGCGCCTTCGGTCAGGCGCGGAGGTCGGCGCCGTCCGGAACGGTGGCGTCCGCGGCGAGGACGACGCCCGGGCCGACCACGGCACCCGCGCCGATCCGCGCTCCCGAGGCGACGATGCAGTCGCGCAGGACAGCGCCCTTGCCCACCTCGACGCGATCCCAGAGCGTCGCGCCTTCGACGACGGCGCCGGGGCCCACGACGCAGCCCTCGCCGAGCACGGCGCCGGGGCCCACGCGCGAGCCGGGGGCGAGGCGGCTGCCGGCGCCGATCACGGAGGGGCTCACGACGCGACCGGCCTCATCCGAGCTCGGCCGCGCCGCGGCGAGCGCCGGGGCAATGGGCACCCGGAGCGTACCCATCAACAAGTCATGCTGGCCTTGCCGGTACTTGGCGGGGCTGCCGATGTCGAGCCAGTAGTGGTCGTCCACCCAGCCGAAGAAGGGCACGGCGTCGGCGAGGAGGCCGGGGAAGAATTCGCGCTCGATCGACACGACGCGTCCGGCGGGCATCCGCGCGATCAGCGCGCGGTCGATGACGTAGAAGCCCGCGTTGATGGTGTTCGTCGTGATCTGGGACGGATCGGGCTTCTCGATGAAGCGCCGGACGCGGCCGTCGCATCTCGAGCTCGACCAGGCCATAGGGCGTGGGATCGGGCACGGGGACGAGATAGATCGTGGCGCGGGCGCGGCGCTCGGCGTGGAAGCAGAGCATGGCGCCGATGTCGGCGTCGGTGAGGACGTCGCCGTTCAGGACGACCACGAGGCCGCCCATCCTCGCTCCGCTCGGACCCATTTCCATATCCGCTCGCCTCGCCTTCGGCTGCGGCTCGCCCATCCTCGCTCCGCTCGGACCCATTTCCATATCCGCTCGCCTCGCCTTCGGCTGCGGCTCGCCCATCCTCGCTCCGCTCGGACCCATTTCCGTATCCGCTCGCCTCGCCTTCGGCTGCGGCTCGCCGATCAGATCGACGGCATTCCGCACGCCGCCTCCCGTGCCGAGGGGCTCGGTCTCGACGGCGTAGCGGAGCCGGACGCCCCAGGCGGCGCCGTCCCCCATGGCGCGGCGCACCTCCTCCACCATGTAGGAGCAGGACAGCACGACGTCGGTGATCCCGTGGCGGCGGAGCAGGTCGAGCTGGTAGGCGAGGAACGGGACATTGAGCAGCGGGATGATGGGCTTGGGGCGCGCCAGCGTGAGCGGGCGGAGTCGCGTGCCCTGGCCCCCGGCCAGGATGACGGCGGTTATGCCTTCGGCGTCCAGGGCTCCGCCTCGCCGATCAGCATGACGGGGATTCCGTCGCGGATGGGGTAGGCCTTGCGGCAGGCCGGGCAGATGATCCGCGTTTCCTCGAAGATCAACTCACCCTTGCAGGCCGGGCAGGCCAGGATGGCGCGCAGCTCCTCGTCGATCATGGACGAGCTCCTTTCTCGACGCCGGGTTGGCGTCAGGCGGTCCCGGGCCTTCGATACCACTCGAGTCGTCCGGCGAAGGCCCTCCTCGACCGCCAGCGTGGGCTCCCACTTGAGCAGGCGGCGGGCCCGGCCGATGTCGGGCTGGCGCACCTTGGGATCGTCGACGGGCAAGGGCCGGTAGACGATCTCGCTCTTCGAGCCGCTGATCTTCAGAATCTGCTTGGCCAGCTCGAGCAGGGTCAGCTCGCGCGGGTTGCCGAGGTTGACGGGGTCGTTCACCGGCGCGTTCATCAGCTTCCAGATCCCGTCGATGAGATCGGAGACGTAGGTGAACGAGCGGGTCTGGCTGCCGTCGCCGTAGACGGTGAGGGGCTCGCCGCGGAGCGCCTGGCGGATGAACGTGGGAATGGCGCGGCCGTCGGTGAGCCGCATGCGCGGGCCGTAGGTGTTGACTATTGAAGATACGCACGATGCGCGTGTCGAGCCCGTGGTACCGGTGATACGCCATGGTCATGGCCTCGGCGAAGCGCTTGGCCTCGTCGTAGACGCCGCGGGGGCCGACGGGGTTGACATTGCCCCAGTACTCCTCGTGCTGCGGGTGCACGAGGGGATCGCCGTAGACCTCCGACGTCGACGCGAGGAGGAACTTGGCGCCGCGCGCCTTGGCGAGGCCGAGCGCCTTGTGGGTGCCGAGGGCGCCGACCTTGAGCGTCGGGATGGGCAGCTCCGCATAGTCGATGGGCGAGGCCGGGCTCGCGAGGTGCAG
The DNA here is from genome assembly GCA_963840495.1 of uncultured Candidatus Rokubacteria bacterium. Classification (GTDB taxonomy): domain Bacteria; phylum Methylomirabilota; class Methylomirabilia; order Rokubacteriales; family CSP1-6; genus CAWIZN01. The sequence continues at coordinate 65,261 of CAWIZN010000043.1, read as the reverse complement.
CACGTAGTCGACGGGCCCGTCGACGACGATGTAGTTGGTCACGTCGTGCTTGACGAACAGGAATCGCTCGTCGCGGATGTGGGCGATATTGTCGACCGACCCGGTGAGCAGGTTGTCCATGCAGACCACCTCGCAGTCGGCCGCGAGGAGGAAGTCGCAGAGATGAGAGCCGATGAAGCCGGCGCCGCCCGTGACGAGCACGCGCATCGGCTGAGCCTCAGGCGGGCAGCACGGGCTTGCGCCCGATCGAGTAGTACTCGAAGCCCAGGCGCCGCATGCGCTCGGGCTCCCAGAGGTTGCGCCCGTCGAAGATCAGCGGCCGCCGCAAGAGGCCGCGCAGGCGCTCGAGGTTCAGGTACTTGAACTCGTTCCACTCCGTGATGAGGGCCACCGCATCCGCGCCCTCGGCCGCCGCATAGGCGGAGTCGCTGAACGTCACGCTCTCGGGCACCAGCGCCCGCGCATTGTCCATCGCCACGGGATCGTAGGCCCGCACGTGGGCGCCGCCGGCATGGAGCATCCGGATGACCTCGAGGCTCTTGGCCTCGCGCATGTCGTCGGTGTTCGGCTTGAAGGCGAGGCCGAGCACGGCCACCGTCTTGTCCTCGAAGGGGCCGAGCGCCTTCTTCATCATGTCGATCAGGTGGGCGGCGCGCTCCCGGTTGATCTCGACGACGGAGCGCAGGAGCTTGAAGTCGTAGCCGAGGCGCGCCGCGGTGTGGATGAGCGAGTCCACGTCCTTGGGGAAGCACGAGCCCCCGTAGCCGAGGCCGGGCTGCAGGAACGCGAGCCCGATGCGCGAGTCGAGGCCGATGCCCTTCATGACCTGGCTGACGTCCGCGCCCGCCGCCTCGCAGACATTGGCGATGGCGTTGATGAACGAGATCTTGGCGGCGAGGAAGGCGTTGGAGGCGTACTTGATGACCTCCGCGGAGGGCAGATCGGTGATGATCATCGGGCGCTCGAGCGGCGCGTACAGCTCCACCAGCGTCATGGCCACTTGCTGGGTGGGCGCGCCGATCACGATGCGGTCCGGCCGCAGGGTGTCCTCGATGGCCGAGCCCTCGCGGAGGAACTCGGGATTGCTGACCACGTCGAACTCGATGGGCCGGGGCTGTGTGCGGGTGATGACCTCGCGAACCAGCTCCCCGGTGCCCACGGGCACGGTCGACTTGTTCACCACGACCTTGTAGCGGTCCATGGTGCGGCCGATCTCCGCCGCCACGCCCTCGACGTGTGAGAGGTCGGTCTCGCCGCTCTCCTTGGACGGGGTGCCGACCGCGATGAACACGACGTCCGACTGCCGGACGCCCGCCGGCAGGTCCGTCGTGAACGTGAGCCGCTCGTCCGCCGCATTGCGCGTCACCATCTCCTCGAGGCCGGGCTCGTAGATCGGCATCGTGCCGGCCCGGAGCAGGTCCACCTTGGCGCGATCGTTGTCGACGCAGACGACGTCGTTGCCGAGATCGGCGAAGACCGCTCCCGTGACCAGCCCGACATATCCCGTTCCCACGACGCAGATGTTCATCGGTTCTCCTTGCGACTGCTAGAGGATAGCAGACGTGCGACGGCCCTCACGCGAGGGCATGGCGGAGGAGGCGCTCGCCCACCATCGCGAGAAAGAGCAGGAGCAGGTAGAAGTTCGAGAAGAGAAAGAGCGAGAGCCAGCCGCGCTGGTCGTCGGGCCGGCGCGCGAACTTGTTCGCGAGCCAGATGAGGCGCGCGCCGAGCGCGGCGGCGGCGGCGAGGGCGACCGGTCCTCCGACGCCGAAGGTCGGCGCGGCCAGGGACCACGCCGTCAGGCCGAGCGCGTAGAGGAGGATGAGGCGCGCCGTCCCCTCCACGCCCACGGTCTCCGACACCATGGGGAAGCCGCCCGCCGCGTAGTCCGCGCGGTAGCGCAGCGACAGGGCCCAGAAGTGCGGCATCTGCCACAGGAAGAGGATGCCGAACAGGATGATCGCGCCCGCGTCCGTCAAGCCCCCGCCTCCGGCGACCCAGCCGATCACCGGCGGGATGGCGCCCGGGATCGCGCCGGGCACCGCCGCGAAAGGGGACGTCGGCTTGAGCCACGGCGTGTAGACGCCATTGTAAAAAGCGGCGGCGATGAGGCCGAGGATGCCCGCCGTGCGCCCATTGCCCATCCAGAGAATCAGGAATCCCGCGCCGATCCCGAGCCCCGCGAAGAGGAGTCCCTGCGGCGCGGACAGGCGGCCCGAGGGAAGCGGGCGCCCCGCCGTTCGCGCCATCAGCGCGTCCTGCGTGCGCTCCTGCACCTGGTTCAGCGCGGAGGCGCCACACGATAGGAGCATGACGCCGGCGAGCATCAGCAGGCCGTCGCGCCAGGGGAAGCTCGGGCCGAGCGGCGCCGTCAGCATGAAGCCCGCCGCCGCGGAGACGAGCACGAGCAGGACGATGCCGAGCTTCGACAGCTCGGCATACGCGCCGATCCGCGCGAAGACGGCGATGCTTCCACCTCCGCGCTCGGCCGTCGCCACCCTAGGCAAGGCGCGCCTCGGCCACCGGCTTGGCCGCCCGCCGCGGGACGGTGAGGAGGCTCACGGCACCCGATCTCGCCGCGGTCCACACCATCGCCCCCCAGAGGGCGTAGCCGACGGCGGCGTGGGCGGCGCGGATCGGCGGGTCGAGCCGGAGCAGGACCGTCGCGATGCCGAGGGCCACCTGGACGACGGCGAGCAGCGCCGCGGCCGAGGTCGCGCGCGCCAGCGGTGTGCCGCGGCCGGCGATGCCGAGATGGACGAAGAGCCCGAGGAGCAGGACCCCGAGCCAGCGGTGTGTCCAGTGGGCGACGGCCAGCCAGTGGCCCGGCAAGACGGCCCCGCTGCACAGCGGGAAATCCGGGCAGGCGAGCCCCGCGCCCGAATGGCGCACGTAGCCGCCCAGCGCGAGCTGGACGAGGAGCGCGCCGAGCCCGGCCCGAGCCAGGCGCGCGATCACGGCCGCGGGGGTGGCCGGGCCGCGCTCGCTCGCCGCGAGCACGAGCAAGCCTCCGAAGATGAGCAGGGCATTGACGAGGTGCGCGGTGCTGATCAGGTCGGGCAGCTTCAGCAGCACCGTGATCCCCCCGAGCCCGATCTGGGCGGCCAGGAGCACGAGCAGCGTCCAGCCCATGCGCCGGATCGCCGGCTGTCCGGAGCGGCGCATCGCCATGACGATCGTGGCCACGATGAGGATGGAGGCGAGCGCCGCCACGAGGCGATGGCTGTACTCGATGAGCACGTCGGGGCGGAGCGGCGGGATCAGGCTGCCATGACAGAGCGGCCAGTCCGGGCAGGCCAACCCCGATCCCGTCGCGCTGACCACGTTGCCGATGCTCATCAATAGGAACACCGCCACCACCGCCGCCCAGGTCAACATGCGCACCAGAGCTGGACCGATGGACGCGCCGTCAGCGGCCACGGTGGGCCTCGACGACGGGCAGCGCCCCGTCGTGACCGCCGGCCACCTGCCAGCGGAAGAACACGACGGAGATGGCGACGAGGAAGACGAGCCCGCCGGGAATCCACATGATGAGCCCGCCCAGGTGCTGGTCGGCGTGGGGGCCGAGCGCGCTCCACACGCGCGGCGCGGCGGCATAGTACGGATAGAGCATGCCGTCGGCCATGGTGATGAAGATCGCGACCACGACCATGGGCAGCCCGACGACGAAGAGATACAGGAGCTGCACGGGGTAGGCCGCCCGCGGGAGCTCCGGGACGGGCGAGAGCACGGGCCACCAGAGCAGCACGGAGGCGGCCATGATCATCAAGTGCTGCACGATGTGGATCGGGTGATTGTTCATCGCGAGGTTATAGGCCGGCGGCAGATGCCATGCCACGAGCACCAGGTTGAAGACGGCGAAGGCCGAGGACGGGCGGGTGAGGAAGCGCCCGAGGCGCCGCACGCGCGGATGGCGCAGCAGCGGGGAGAGCATCCACCCGGGCGTGCCGTACAGGAGCAATGGCGGCATGGCAAAGGCCAGCAGCAGATGCTGGACCATGTGGGCGCTGAACAGATAGTAGTCCGAGAGATCGTGCACGGGACCGGTGAGCGATCCGAAGAGCACGGCCAAGCCCGCGAAGAACGACAGGGCCTTCGCCCGCTCGATCCCCTCGACCGGGTGGGTGCGGTGATGCCGGAGCGCCAGCGTCACGTAGGCGGCGCCCAGGAGGACCAACCCGGTGACCACGACGGGATCGGCGTTCCAGAGGGTCCAATCGAAGCCGTCCGGTCCGAGGGGCGGAGGCCCCTTGGGCCCGGATACTGCGTGCGCCATGACTCTAGAGCGTCGGCCGTGGCAGCAAGAGGTAGGCGCCGAACAGGGCCATGATGGCGAGGATGATCAGGATCGAGAGGACGAGCGGGCCGATGAACATCGCGCGCATGATGCTGCCGTCGTATTTCAAGTGCATGAAGAAGCCCACCACGAGCACGAACTTGATCACCGACATCACGAGGAGGCTCGCCACGAGGAGCCCGTTGGGGATCCCGGGGACGTACAGCGTGGCGACCTCGACGGCGGTGATGATCGCCAGCACGAGCGCCACCTGGATATAGGTCTTGAGGCTGGCGTGTCCGCCGCCGTGGGCGGGCTGGGCACTGGATGGCGCGTGCGCCTCGGCCATGTCCTCTCGCTCCTACGGGATGAGGTAGATGACGGTGAAGATGGCGATCCAGACGATGTCCACGAAGTGCCAGTACAACCCGGCGACCTCGACCTTGGTGTAGTCCCGGGCGTCGAGCTTGCCCCGGAGGGCGAGCACGACCAGGATCGAGAGCCAGACGACGCCGAGGGTGACGTGGGCGCCGTGGAAGCCCGTGAGCACGAAGAACGAGGACCCGAACAGGCTCGTCGACAGCGTGAGCCCCTCGTGGACGGCAAAGCTCCAGAACTCGTAGACCTGATTGAGGACGAAGTGCAGGCCCATGGCGGCCGTCGCGATGAGCCATCCCGCCGCCGCCTTGACGTGATGTTCCTGTAAACGGGTCAGGGCGATGACCATGGTCAGGGAGGACGCCAGCAGCAGGGCGGCGCTGTAGGACGTGAGCGGGATATTGAAGACGTCGTACGGCGTCGGGCCCGAGAGGCTCTTGCCCTTGTAGGCGAGATAGGTGCCGATCAGGGACCCGAAGAACATGCAATCGGATCCGAGGAAGATCCACATCCCCACCTTCCGGTTATCGAGCCCGGTGGTCCCGATGTTCGGGTCGTGGACGGCGTGGGGCATCGCGTGGTCAGCCACGTCTACTCTCCTTCCCGGAGCCTGTCGGAGAAAACCGCTAGAGCGATGAGAAGGGTCCAGCTGCGAGGCGGCGCCCGAAGGCAGCAGGCGAGGCGTACTCGCGTAGGGGAGTGCGGGGCCATGTCTGGGCCCCGCAGACGAAAGTTCGTCGGCCCGATCGTCTCGCGCGTTACGTGGCACGGCTGCCGAGGGCGCCAACGAAGCAGATGGGCCCTTATCATCGCTCTAGTGCGCGTGCCCGGCGGGCGGGCGGTGATACTCCATCGCGAAGCGATACATGGCGTAGAGCGTCCACAGCCCGCCCACCACGACCTGGATCATGCTCACCAGAAGGCCGGAGAGCATGACGAGAAGGCCGAACGCCAGGATCAGCGGCCAGTACGACGGGGGCGGCATGTGGATGGCGGCGATCTCGGCCGCCGTCACCGGGCTCGGCTTGGGCCGCGGCGCCCCGCCATGGCCGCTGCCGTGCTTCTCGGCCCAGAAGTCGTCGCGCTCGTGAATCGTGGGAACCCGCGCGAAGTTGTAGACGGGCGGCGGCGAGGGGATGGTCCACTCGGACGTGCGCGCGTCCCAGGGATCGGGTCCCGCGACCGCGCCGGAGCGCATCGTCTTGATCACGTTGGCGATGAAGATGACGAACGACAGCGCGATGATGAAGGACCCGATGGTCGAGATGAGGTTCCAGAAGTTCCAGTTGAGGTCGGGCGCGTACGTGTAGATCCGCCGCGGCATGCCGATCAACCCGAGGAAATGCTGGGGGAAGAAGGTCACGTTGAAGCCGATGAGCATGAGCCAGAAGTGCAGCTTGCCCAGCCGCTCGTCGAGCAGCCGCCCGGTGATCTTCGGCCACCAGTAGTAGGCGCCCGAGAAGAGGCCGAAGATGGAGCCGCCGAAGAGCACGTAGTGGAAGTGCGCCACCACGAAGTAGGTGTCGGTCTGCTGCAGGTCGACCGGCGGCGACGCGTGCATGACGCCCGACAGGCCGCCCATGGTGAACATCGCGATGAAGCCGAGCGAGAAGTAGAGCGCCGAGGTGAAGCGGATGCTGCCGCCCCAGAGCGTGGAGATCCAGTTCAGGATCTTCACCCCCGTGGGAACCGCGATGAGCAGGGTCGCGATGGAGAAGGCCGAGTCCGCGACCGGTCCCATGCCCACGGAGAACATGTGATGGCTCCACACGCCGAATCCGAAGAAGCCGATCATGATGCCGGAGTAGATCACCACGGGGGCGCCGAAGAGGGGCTTCCGCGCGAAGGTCGGGAGCACCTCCGAGACGATGCCCATGGCGGGCAGGATCAGGATATAGACCTCGGGATGCCCGAAGATCCAGAACAGGTGCTGCCACAGGAGCGGGTCGCCCCCGGCCGAGGGCACGTAGAACAGCGTGCCGAAGAAGCGATCGAACATCAGGAGGATGAGGGCCACGGTGATGGCGGGGAAGGCCAGGACGATCAGGAACTGCGTCACGAAGCTCATCCAGACGAACACCGGCATGCGCATCAGGGTCATGCCGGGCGCCCGCATATTGACGATGGTGACGATGAAGTTGAATCCGGCGAGCATCGACGAGATGCCGAGGATCTGCAGCCCGAGCATCCAGAAGTCGATGCTGTGGGTGGGCGAGAACTGCGCGCCCGACAAGTTGGCGTAGCCGAACCAGCCGCCGTCGGGCGCCATGCCCACGAGCCAGCTCAGGTTGAGGAAGAGCCCTCCGAGGATGAAGATCCAGTAGCTGAGCGCGTTCAGCCGCGGAAAGGCCACGTCGCGCGCACCGATCATGAGCGGGATCATGTAGTTGAAGAAGGCCGCGCTCATCGGCATGATCGCGAGGAAGACCATCGTGGTGCCGTGCATCGTGAACAGCTCGTTGAAGGTCTGCGCGCTCACCACGGTATTGTCGGGCCGCGCGAGCTGCACGCGCATGATGAGCGCCTCGATCCCGCCGATCAGGAAGAACGTGAAGGCGCTGACGCCGTAGAGGATCCCGATCCGCTTGTGGTCGACGGTGGTGAGCCACGACCAGAGCACGCCGTGTTCCTTGGCCTGCGCGCCGGGCATGAACGCCGCTTGGGTCGCCATGAGGGAGTGTCTCCTACTTGAGGCTCAGCAGGTAGGCGGCGAGCGCCTTCGACTGCTCGCCCGCCATGCCGAGGTTGGGCATCCGCGCCCCGGGCTTCATGTGGTCGGGGTTCTCGATCCACTTCGCGACGTTCGCGGGCGTATTGGCCATCATGTTGGCGGCGAGGCTCTTCCGGCTGCCGAAGTGGGTGAGGTTCGGTCCGATCTGCCCGGCGGAGACGCCCGTGATGGTGTGACATCCCACGCAACGTCGACTGCGCGAACAGCGCCTTGCCCTGCTGCGCCAGCGGATCCGTCGACTCGACGGGGGGCGCCTGCTGGTTCTTGACCCACTGCTCGAACTCCCCCTTGGGGTGCACGATCACGCGGAAGCGCATATTGGCATGCGACACCCCGCAGTACTCGGCGCATTGGCCGAGATACTCACCCGGCACCTCGGGGGTCAACACGATCCGGTTGACCCGGTGGGGGACGACGTCGCGCTTGCCGCCCAGGCCGGGGATCCAGAAGGAGTGGATGACGTCGGGCGCATGGAGATGGAAGGCGACCGTCTGCCCGACGGGAATGTGCAGCTCATTGGCGGTGGTGATCTTGAACTCCGGATACGTGAACTCCCACCACCACTGCTTGCCCGCGACGTCCACCCGGAGCGCCGTGGCCGCGGGCGCCTCCTGGGTCTTGAAGATGATCTTGATGGTGGGGATGCCGATGATGAGCAGGATGACCGCGAAGGCGATCGTCCAGGAGATCTCGAGCACGGTGTGGCCGTGGACCTGCTTCGGGATGGGCGCGCCCGGCCGGTCGCGGAAGCGCCAGCACGCGTAGACGAGCGCCGCCTCGACCAGGATGAAGATCACCAGCGTGGTCCAGGAGATCAGCATGAAGATCTCGTCGATCCACTTGCCGAAGTCCGAGCGCGGCCGGACGGTCGTCATCGGGCTGTCCCAGAGGCTCCAGCCGCACGACGACACGAGCACGGCGACACCGGCGAGGAGGACGGCGGTCCGGACATTCGAGGGGCTCAGCAGGCGCTTGGTCATGTGTCGCTCGGATCCTCTTCCTCGCTAGTGGGGTGCCGGCCCACGGACGCCCGTCACGATCTCCGCCTGGGTGACGGCGGAGGCCACGGCGGGCCGCTCGAGATCGAACACGGCCACCCAGCTTCGAGCGGCCAGGAACAACACGATCATGATCGGAATGGCGGTCCACAAGAGGTCCGTGCGGCCGGGCGGCCGGGCGGCGACGCGCGCCCGCCGGTACCTCACCACGAAGACCAGCGAGGCCGCCTGGAACGCCAGAAACAGGGTCAGAACGACGGCCAGGAGCAGGTGGACGATGATGGACACAGCAGCCTCTTTGGGGTTCTCGCCGGTACCCGCCCGGAGTCTACTTTATGGGCTGGAGAATGCCAAGTGGAATAATTCACATGGTCCCGATTCGGCGACCGAGATCGGCGTCGCTCACGGCTCAGGAGCCTGTCGGAGAAATGCCGGCTAGAGCGATGAGAAGGGTCCAGCTGCGAGGCGGCGCCCGAAGGCAGCCCGCGAGGCGTACTCTCTGTACGTTGAGCCGGCGGTCGAGGGCGCCAACGAAGCAGATGGGCCCTTTCATCGCTCTAGCCAGCGAGGGTGAGGAGCGTGTGAAGGAGCGCATTGCCCCCGCGCTCGATGGCCTTCCAGTCGCTCATCTCGTCCGGTCGATGGCTGCGCCCGCCCTTGGACGGGATGAACAGCATGCCGGACGGGGTGACCGTCGCGAGGTTCTGGGCGTCGTGCCCCGCCCCGGAGGGCATGCGCTTGTACTTGAGCTTGAGCGCCTGGCACGCGAGGGCGACGGCATCCATCACGCGGGGCGCGCAGCGCGCGGCCTCGGTGCGCGACCGCGGCTCCACCTTGAGCTTGAGGCCGCGCCGCCGCGCGATGGCGCGGGCCAGGGCGAGGCATTCCCGGTCGAGCCGCGCGAGGACCTTGGGATCCAGCTCGCGCATTTCTTGAAGAAGCTCGGCTCGGGCGGGCACGATATTGGAGGTGCCCGGGTGCAGCTCGATGCGCCCGAAGTTGGTCACGCTCCGGCCGCTGCCTTTCTTCACGATGTGCTCCCGCGCCTTGAGCGCGTACTCCGCGGCGCCGAGGAAGGCGTCCTTGCGCCACGCCATCGGGGTCGTGCCCGCGTGGTCGGGCTCGCCGACGAACACCAGCCGGTAGCGCCTTATGCCGACGATGCCCTCGACGAGGCCGATGGGGATGCGTGCGGCGTCGAGGTGCGGTCCCTGCTCGATGTGCAGCTCGACGTAGGCGGACAGGGCCTTCGGATCGCACTTGGCCTTCGGCGCCTCGAGCGCGTTATAGCCGGCGCGGGCCATGGCATCGACGAGGCGCTCGCCGTCGACGGCCGCCATGCCGGGGATCGCCGCGGGATCGAGCTTGCCGATGAAGGCCCGGGAGCCGAAGAGGCTGCCGTAGCGGCCCTCCTCGTCGCTCCACGCCGCCACGGTGAGCGGCAGCCGGGTGGCGTGGCCGGATTCCCCGATCGCCTGCAGGCACTCGAGGCCGGCGAGCACCCCGAGGGCGCCGTCGAGCGGGCCACCCTGCGGGACGGTGTCGATGTGCGAGCCCGTCATCACGGTGGGCCCGCCGCCGCCCAGCCGGCCGAAGGTGTTCCCGGCCGGATCCACCCAGGTCTCGAGCCCGGCCGCCTTCATCCGTCCGAGCAGCCACGCGCGCGCTTCTTCGTGAGCCGTGCCCCAGCACGAGCGCGTGATGCCTTGCCCGTCGGGATTCTTGCCGAATTGCGACAGTGCCTCGATGTGGGACCGAAGCCGCGGAAGGGAGATGGCGATGGCCATGGCGCCCGCGAGTATAACGCACCTGGCGCGGGTCCCAATGCGCCGATCCGGGATTGTTGACAGGGTCCGAGCGCCGCCCGTATCATGCGCTGAACGGTCGTTCAGTCACGCCTGAGCGATCCCCCATCCCCGAAGGTGCAGGAGGGTGTATGGACTTCACGCTGACTCCCGAGCAGCAGTCTTTTCGCGACGAGGTTCGTGACTGGCTCAAGCGCAACCTCCCCCGGAGCTGGGTCGAGCGCCTCCACGGGGGCTCTGATATTCCGCGGCCCGACGCCTACGAGTTCCTCCGGCAGTGGCAGGGGAAATTGAACGACGCGGGATTCGTGGGGCTCACCTGGCCCAAGGAGTCCGGCGGGCGCGGCCTCACCTTCATGGAGGAGATGATCCTCCAGCAGGAAATGGCGCAGGCCAAGGCCCCGCCGGTCCTGAACATCCTGGCGGTGGGCATGGCGGGCCCGACCATCATCGCGTACGGCACCGAGGAGCAGAAGAAGCGCTATCCCCCCAAGATGCTCTCCTGCGAGGAGATCTGGTGCCAGGGCTACTCCGAGCCCAATGCCGGCTCGGATCTCGCCTCGCTTCAGACCCGCGCCGTCAAGGAAGGCGAGTACTACGTGGTCAATGGCCAGAAGGTCTGGACCTCGCTCGCCCACATGGCCGACTGGATGATGCTCCTCGCGCGCACCGATCCCGACGCCCCCAAGCACAAGGGCATCACCTACTTCCTGCTCGACATGAAGAGCCCCGGCGTCACCGTGAAGCCGCTCAAGCAGATCACCGGCGACGCGGAGTTCAACGAGGTGTACTTCGACAACGTGCGCATCCACGAGTCGCACATCCTGGGCGGCCTGAACAATGGCTGGGGCGTCGGGCTCACCACGCTCATGTACGAGCGGCTGGCCCTCGGCTTCGGCATCCAGGTGCGCTTGCGCATCGCGCTCGACGCGCTCGTCGAGCTGGCGCGCCACACGGTGAAGAACGGCGTCCCCGTGACCCAGGATCCCGTCATGCGCCAGAAGCTCGCGCAGATGTGGATCGACACCGAGGTCTTCAAGTACACGGGCGCGCGCGCCATCACCAAGCTCCTGAAGGGCGAGCTGCCCGGGCCCGAGGCGTCCACGGGCAAGATGATGTGGGTCGAGGGCCACCAGCGCCTGCAAGAGCTGGCCATGGAGATCGAGGGCCCGTTCTCCCAGCTCACCCAGGGCAGTCCGTGGGCGGTCGCCGGCGGGCTCTGGCAGCACACCTTCCTCCGGTCGCGCGCCAACTCGATCGAGGGCGGCACCACCGAGATCCAACGGAACATCATCGGCGAGCGCGTGCTCGGCCTCCCGAAAGGCTAAGCCATGAACTTCGGCTTCAACGAAGAGCAGGAGCTCCTGCGCAGCACGGCCCGGAAGTTCTTCGAGAACGAGTGCCCGTCCGAGGTGGTGCGGACGCTCATGGACACGCCCGAGGGCATCACGCCCGCGCTCTGGGTCAAGCTCGCCGAGCAGGGCTGGACGGGCCTGACCTATCCCGAGGCCTATGACGGCATGGGCCTGGGGCTCGTGGACCTGGTCGTGCTCATGGAGGAGATGGGCCGCGCGGTGGTCCCCGGGCCGTACTTCTCGACCCTCTTGCTCGGCGGACTGGCCGTGCTCGAGGCGGGCAGCGAGGCCCAGAAGAAGGAGTGGCTGCCGAGGATCGCCTCGGGGCACAAGCGCGTGACCCTCGCCTGGATGGAGCCGAGCGCGACGCTTGGACCGGAGGGCGTGACGCTCGCGGCGGCCGAGAAGTCGGGCCGGTTCACGCTCAGCGGCACCAAGCTCTTCGTTCCGGACGCCCACACCGCCGACGCCATCGTGGTGGCCGCGCGCACGGGCCCGGGTGGCTCCGACGGCGCGGGCATCTCGCTCTTCCTCGTGCCCCGGGACACGCGCGGGGTCGAGATCAAGCTGCTGCCCACGATGGATCAGACGCGCAAGCTCTGCGAGGTGACGCTCGGCGACGTCGCGGTCGGCGCCGATGCCCTGCTCGGCGCGGTGGGTGCGGGCGGCGTGCCGTTGAGCCGCGTGCTCGATCGCGCCACCGTCGGCCTCTGTGCGGAGATGTGCGGGGGCGCCCAGAAGGTGCTGGACATGACGGTGGAGTACGCCAAGATCCGCCAGGCCTTCGGCCGGCCCATCGGCTCGTACCAGGGCGTCAAGCACAAGGCCGCCGACATGCTCGTCGACGTGGAGAACAGCAAGTCGATCACGTACTACGCGGCGTGGGCGATGGACGAGGACGCCGCCGAAGGTCCGCTCGCCGTGAGCATGGCGAAGGCGTATGTCTCGGACGCCTACCGGCGCGTCTCCGCCTTGGGCATCCAGCTCCACGGCGGCATCGGCTTCACCTGGGAGCACGACCTGCACCTCTACTTCAAGCGGGCCAAGGGATCGGAGTTCACGTTCGGTGACGCCACCGTATCACCGCGAGCGCGTCGCGCAGCTCGTCAACCTCTAGCCGCCGGGGCGCCGATAAGGGCCCATCTGCTTCGTTGGCGAGCTCGCGCCACCCCTCAACGTACGGAAAGTACGCCTCGGGGTGTCGCTTCGCTCGCCGCCTCGCAGCTGGACCCTTCTCGCCGCCCCGGCTCGCGCGCGATCGTGGACGTGCCTGCTAGGGTAGGGGGATGCTGGAGCGGGTTCGGGATACGGTGACGCGGTGGGCACGGCGGGGCCATGCGCCGGCGACGCCGGCCACGCTCTTGTTCGCGGATCACGACGAGATCCAGGACATCGCGCGCCAGATGGCGCGCACGAAGATCGAGATCGACCGCTCGGTCTTGACGATGCGGAGCTGGGCGCGGGACCTCGGCCGGCGCCTCGAGGACTCGCGGGGAACGCTCACCCGCGCCGACGATCTCCGGTCGCTCGGCGAGACGGTCGGCGGCCTCGCCCACAACTTGAACAACTCGCTTGCCGCCATCCTCGCCTATTCCGAGCTGATGCTGCGCGACGAGCCGACCGGCACGGCGAAGCGGCGGTTGTCCGTGATGCGGGACGTCGCGCTCGAGGCGTCGGCCACCGTGCGGCGGCTCCAGGAGTTCGTCTCCCGCCAACCCCAGGTCGCCTTCGGCCCCGTCGGCCTGCCCGCGGTGATCGCCCAGGCCGTCGAGATGACGGCGCCCCGGTGGCGCGACGAGGCGCAGCGGCGCGGCATCGCCATCGTGGTCACGCAGGACATGGAGGCGCTGCCGCCCGTCGAGGGCAATGCCTTCGAGCTCCGCGACGCGCTCATGCGGCTGATCCTGAATGCCGTCACCGCGATGCCCGAGGGGGGCGCCCTCGGCATCCGCGCGGCCAGCGAGGAGTCCGGCTGGGTGGTGGTCGAGGTGCGCGACACGGGGGTGGGGATGCCGCCGGAGATGCAGCGCCGCATCGCGGAGCGCGCCAAGAGCCTGGCCCCGGGCCGCGGGGCGAGCCCCGGGCTCCTCGAGGTCGCCGACATCGTGGAGCGCCACGGCGGCGCGCTCAGCGTCGAGAGCGAAGCGGGCAAGGGCACGGTCGTCCGGATGCGGCTGCACGCCAGCCGCTTCCAGATCATCCCCGCCACCGGCGGGCTCGCCGATCGGGGCGTCAGGCCGGCGCTCGCCGCGGGGGTGCTCCTGGTGGACGACGACCCGCGGCTCGTCGCCGTGCTGTCCGACATGCTGCGCGGGGCGGGCCATGCCGTGACGACCGCGACCAAAGGCGAGGAGGCGATCGACCTGTTCGATCCCGCCGTGCACGACGTGGTGATCACCGATCTCGGCATGCCGCGGACGACGGGCTGGGAAGTCGCCGAGCGCATCAAGAGCAAGTCGCCCGAGACCCCCGTGTTCCTGCTCACCGGCTGGGGCGAGAGCGTGTCGGCCCACGAGTCGAGCCAGTTCGTCGACCGCGTGATCGCCAAGCCCGTCTCGGCCCAGTCGTTGCTGGAGCACCTCGCCGAGCTGAAGCGGCCCCACCCCCCGTCCGCGTGACGCCCGTCCTGCCCCGTCCCGCCGCCTCCGTGCTGCTCGTGCGCGCCGGCGCGCGCGCGCTCGAGGTCTTCATGATCCGCCGCCGAAAGACCATGCGCTTCATGGGCGGCTACTACGCGTTCCCGGGCGGCAAGGTGGACCCGGCCGACGCCACCGCCGAGGCGCTCGCGCGGTGCCGGGGCCTGGCACCCGCGGCGGCGGCCCGGCTCGTCCCCGCGATCGACGGGGTCGATCCGCTCGCCTTCTGGATCTCCGCCGCGCGCGAGCTCCTCGAGGAGGCCGGCGTGCTGCTCGCCGTTGCCGAGGATGGCGGCGCCGTCGACGTCCGGGAGCCGGACGTGGCCGCGCGGGTCGAGCGCATGCGGCGCGATCTCCTCGCGGACGCGGCGCCGTTTGCGTCGCTCCTCGCGGCGGAGGGCTGGTATCTCGACCTCGCTCCCTTCCGCTACCTCTCGCACTTCATCACGCCGCCGTCGAGCCCGATCCGCTTCACCGCGCGCTTCTTTCTCGCCCCGCTGCCCCCCGGACAGGATGCGCTGCACGGTGACGAGGAGGCGTCCGAGGGGTTCTGGATCGATCCGGCCGAGGGCTATCTCCGCTTCCGTCGAGGTGAGATGCCCATGGCGGATCCGGCGGAGAGCGCGCTCGGTTATCTCTCCGGGTTCGACAGCCTCGACGCGCTCTGGGCCGCTCATGCCGACGGCCGGCACAAGCTCCACGGGATCCTCGACCGCATCGCAGATCCTATGGGCCCGGCCCCCGCGGGCTCGGCCTGACGGTGGACAATGCCGCCGCCGCCTTCGTCGATCAGCCGATCGCCGAAGGCCTGGGCGATGAGACGGCGCTGGTCACGCCCGCCCGGCGCGTCACCTATGCCGAGCTGAGCGCCCTCGTCGACCGCGCGGGTCACGCGCTCCGCGCGCGCGGCGTCGAGCCCGAGCAGCGGGTCGCCCTGCTCCTGCCGGACGGCATCGGCTTCGCGGCGGCGTTCTTCGCCGCGATCAAGATCGGCGCCGTCGCGGTTCCCCTCAATACGCGGCTCGCGTCCGGGGACCTGCGCGCCATCCTCGCGGACTGCCGCCCCAAGGTGCTGGTCGCGGACCCGGATGCGCGCCGGAGGCGGGCTCGAGTGGGCTGGTCGCGAGCGCCGACGCGCTGCTGAGTGGTCCGGAGTCCGGGCCGCTGGCCCCGGAGCCCGTCGGGCTCGACGCGATGGCCTTCTGGCTCTACACCTCGGGGACCACCGGCGCGCCCAAGGCGGTCGTGCACGCCCACCGGACGCTCCTGGCAGGTCGCCACTATGGCGGCGACGTGCTCGGCGTGGCCCGCGGCGACCGGGTCTTCGCGACCTCGAAGCTCTTCTTCCCCTATGCGCTCGGCAATGCGCTCGTGATCCCGCTCCTCGCGCGGGCCAGTGCCTATCTCCATCCGGCCTGGCCCGATCCGGCCTCGGTGGCCGCGGTGATGCAGAGCTATCGCCCCACGCTCTTCTTCTCGGTCCCGACCTTCTACGCCGCGCTGCTCCGGGCCGCGCTGCCGCCGGATACCTTCGCCTCCGCCCGCGCATGCGTCTCCGCCGGCGAGCGGCTGCCCGCCGAGATCTACGAGGCCTGGCGGGCCCGCTTCGGGGTCGAGATCCTGGACGGCATGGGCGCGACCGAGACCGTGTTCATGGTGCTCTCGAACCGGCCGGGCGAGAGCCGCGCCGGGGTCGACGGGGGTGCCCGTGCCGGGCACCGAGGCGGAGCTGCGCGACGCCGCCGGTCATGCGGTCGCCGACGGCGAGCAGGGTGTGCTCTGGGTCAGGACGCCATCGGTGGCGATGGGCTACTACAAGCGCCTCGACCAGTCGCGGCGGACCTTCGTCGGCGCGTGGCTCCGCACCGGCGACGTGTATCGCCGCGACGGCGACGGCTTCTACGAGCACTGCGGCCGCGAGGACGATCACTTCAAGGTCGCCGGCCAGTGGGTGATGCCGGGCGAGCTCGAGTCGGTGGCGCGCCGTCACCCCGACGTGCTGGACGCGGGCGCGGTCGGGGCGGAGGATGCGGGCGGCCTCGTCAAGCCCTTCGTCTTCGTGGTGCCGCGGGATTCCCGCGCCGCGCCGGCCGACCTCGAGGTGGGCGTGCGCCGGCTCATCGAGGCGAGCCTGCCCCGCCACCAGTGGCCGCGCGGCATCATCGTCGTGCGCGATCTGCCGCGCACGGACACCGGCAAGCTCCAGCGCTTCCGGCTGCGCGATCAGGTCCTCCAGAATCGGGTCCTCCAGAATCACGTCGCCAGAGAGGAGACAACGACTCATGAAACCCGAGGTGATCTTCACCGCGAGCGCCCCCAAGACGGGCTTCTCCGAAGGCACGGAATCGCCCATCGCCCAGGGCGTCAAGGTCGGCGGCTTCCTCTTCGTGTCGGGGCAGGGGCCCCTCGACCCGGTCACCAAGACCATCGTGTCCGACGACATCGCCGAGCAGACGCGGGTGACCCTCGACAATGTGCGGGCGGTGCTCGAGGCGGGCGGCACCGCCATGGCCAACGTGGTGCGGGTCGGCGTCTACCTGCGGAACATGGACGACTTCCCCGTGTTCAACCGGGTCTTCAAGGAGTACTTCCAGGGCGTGCAGCCCGCGCGCACCACGGTGGAGGCCGCCCCGCCCCGCAAGGGCGTGAACGTCGAGATCGACGCGATCGCGTTCTGCCCCTGAGGCGCCTCGCGCACTCCCGGGAGCCCGGCGTGGGGTCTCGTCGTTACAGTAGGCGGGCCCGCGAAGGGCTTTGTCGGTGGCGGGCTTTCGGTGTAGGCTTGGGAGGCTTTTGAGCCGGAGGAGGTCGATCGACCCTCCGAGGCCTTCCCCATGGGCATCAGCGACGAGGAGGAAACGATCATGGCTCAGTTGACACGCAGGACACTGCTCACCACCGGATCCCTGGCCGCCGCGGGAGCCCTGGCCGGGCCCTGGGTTCGCCGGGCCCACGCTCAGGGCGCGCCGCTGAAGGTGGGCCTGGTGCTGCCGTACACGGGCGTCTACGCGGTCCTGGGCGAGTCCATCACCCAGGGCATGGAGCTGGTCTTCGCCCGGGAGAACTGGACGGTGGCGGGCCGCAAGATCGAGATGATCAAGGAAGACGATGAGATGAAGCCGCCGGTCGGCATCCGGAAGACCGAGAAGCTCATCGACTCGGACAAGGTCGACATCCTCACCGGGCCCGTCCACAGCGGCATCCTCATGGGCATGCGGGACAAGGTCCACGACAGCAAGACCATCCTCATCGTCTCCAATGCCGGCGCCGACGCGATCAGCCGGGAGCGCTGCTCGAAGTGGATCTTCCGGACGTCCTTCTCGAACTGGCAGCCGTGCCAGCCCATGGGCGGGTGGGTGGCCAAGAACGTCGCCAAGGACGTCTTCCTCACCGCGCCGAACTACCAGGCGGGCAAGGACATGATGAACGCCTTCAAGGAGACCTTCGTCCCCGCCGGCGGCAAGGTCGTGGACGAGGACTACCCGAAGCTCGGCGAGACGGACTATGCGCCCTATCTCACGAAGATCCGCCAGTCCAAGGCCAAGGCCGTGTTCGCGTTCTTCTCCGGCACCGACGCCGTGAACTTCGTGAAGCAGTACGATCAGTTCGGTCTGAAGCAGCAGGTCAAGCTCACTGGCGCGGGCTTCCTCACCGAGCCCGACGTGCTGCCCGCTCAGGGCAAGTCCGCTCTCGGGGTGATCACCGGCCACTTCTACACGCCGCTGCTCGACAACCCCACGAACCAGCGCTTCGTGAAGGACTTCCGCGAGAAGTTCGCCGGCAAGATGCCCGACGGCTTCGCCTGCCAGGGCTATGACACCGCCGAGGTCATCGTGCGCGCGCTCAAGGCGGTCAACGGCAATACCCAGGACAAGGACAAGCTCGTCGAGGTCATCGCCAAGGTGGAGTTCGACAGCCCGCGCGGCCGCTTCCGCTTCGATCCCAAGACGCACAACGTGATCCAGCCGTTCATCTACGTCCGCGAGGTGAAGGAGACGCCGCTGGGCCTCAACAACGTGCCGATCGACAAGGTCGCCGACGTGCGAGATCCCGGCACCGGCTGCACCTTGCCCGCCTGATCCCACGCGCGCGGGGAGCCGGGCGCCCGGCTCCCCGCGACCTGTATCTCGCCGCCCGTGTCGTTCCCCGCCGAGATCTTCGCCCAGGCCCTGAACGGTCTGTCCTATGGCGTCCTCCTCTTCCTCCTGTCGGTCGGGCTGACGCTGATCTTCGGCATGCTCGACGTCGTGAACCTGGCCCACGGCTCGCTCTACATGCTGGGCGCCTATGCCGGCCTCACCCTCATCGCCCTCACGGGCAGCTTCTGGCTGGCCCTGCTGGCCGCGCCGCTCGCCGTGGGGCTCATCGGCATGCTCATCGAGCGGAGCTGTCTCAGGCCGCTCTACCGCCGCGGCGCGCTCGACCAGGTGCTCCTGACCTTCGGGCTGATCTATCTCTTCGAGGATCTCGTGAAGTGGATCTGGGGCGGGCGCATCCGCTCCATCCCGCCGCCCGAGCTGTTCTCGGGCTCGGTGACGATCTGGCAGGCGACGGTCCCGTCGTATCGCCTCTTCGTGATCGCCTTCGGCCTCGCCATGGCCGTCCTGCTCTGGCTCGTCATCGAGCGCACGCGGCTCGGCGCGATCATCCGCGCCGGCGTCTTCGACGCCGAGATGACGGCGGGGATGGGCATCAACATCGACCGCGTGTTCACGATGGTCTTCGGCTTCGGCGCGGCGCTGGCCGGGCTGTCCGGCGTCATCGCCGGGCCGATCCAGTCGGCGCAGCCGCCGATGGGCGCGACGATCCTGGTCCCCGCCCTCATCGTCGTGGTGGTGGGCGGCCTCGGCAGCCTCAAGGGCTCGCTCGCGGGCAGCCTCATCATCGGCCAGGCCGAGACCTTCGGGAAGGCGTGGCTGCCCGGCGCGTCCATGCTCATGATCTACGTCGTCATGGCCGCCGTCGTGCTGCTCCGCCCGCAGGGGCTCTTCGGGCGGCCGCTGCGATGACGTTCGTGCCGCCGCCGCGGGCGCGCGCCCGGCTCGTCGGGCGCCTGATGGCCGGCGTCAGCACTGCTCGCCGCCGTCACGGCCTTTCCGCTCTTCGCCGGCAACTACCCGGTCAAGCTCCTGCAGGAGATCCTCATCTGGGGCATCTTCGCCATGAGCCTCGACTTGCTCATGGGCTATGCCGGCATGGTGTCCTTCGGGCATTCCGCGTTCTTCGGGGTGGGCGGCTATGTCGCCGCGCTGCTCCTCGCGAAGTCGCCCGGGCTCTTCACCGGGCTCGTCGTGCCGGCCGTCGCCGCCGCCCTCGCCGCGCTCGTCATCGGCCTGTTCTCGACGCGGGTGAGCGGCGTGTACTTCATCATGCTGACGCTCGCGTTCTCGCAGATGTTCTACGCGATCACCTTCCAGGCGTCCTGGCTCGGCGCCGAGGATGGGATCGTCGGCGTGCCGCGCCCCGCGCCCCTCGGGCTCGACCTCGGCCCGCCGATGCGCTTTCACCTCTACCTCGTGGCTCTGGTCGCCCTCGCCGCCCTCGCGCTGGCGCGCGTGGTCCGCTCCCCGTTCGGCCACGTGCTGCGCGGGATCCACGACAATGAGAGCCGCATGGAGGCGGTGGGCTACGCGGTCGCGCGCTACAAGCTCATCGCGTTCGTCGTCGCGGGGACGATCGCCGGCGTGGCGGGCGCGCTGTACGTGCAGCTCGTCGGATCCATCACGCCGGACGCCTTCCTCTGGACGACGTCGGGGGAGGCGCTCCTCATGGTGATCATCGGCGGGACGGGCACGCTCGGGGGCGCGGTGCTGGGCGCCGCCGCCTTCATCCTCCTGCAGAGCCTCGTCAGCTCGTACACCGAGCGCTGGATGCTGATCCTCGGCCTCACGTTCATCCTGTTCGTGCTCTTCGCCCCCGGGGGCATCGTGGGCGCCCTCCGCGGGCGGGTGGGGCTCCGGGCGTGACGCCGCCCGCGCCGCTCCTGGCCATCGACGGGCTCTCACGGCGCTTCGGCGCCCTCGCCGCGCTGAACGGCGTGTCGCTCGCGCTGTTGCCCCGCGAGCGCCGGGCGGTCATCGGCCCCAATGGCGCGGGCAAGACCACGCTGTTCAACGTCATCACGGGACAGCTCGTCCCGAGCGCGGGCCGCGTGGTCTTCGCGGGGCAGTCCCTCGCCGGCCTGCCGCCGCACACCGTCGCCCGCCGGGGCATCTCCCGCTCCTTCCAGCGCACGAATCTCTTTCCCCGCCTCACCGTGATCGAGAACCTGCGCCTGGCCGCGGGAGCCGATGGGCGGGGCAGCTACAATCTCCTCGGCAGGGGCGCCGCGCGCCGAGCTGCCCAGCTCGCGCGCGCGGCCGAGGCGGCGGACGCGGTGGATCTCGCGGGCCGGCTCGGCGACGCGGCGGGGAGCCTCTCCTATGGCGAGCAGCGCCAGCTCGAGGTCGGCGTCGCGCTGGCGACGCGTCCTGCGCTCCTGCTGCTCGACGAGCCGACGGCGGGCATGTCGCCCGAGGAGACCGAGCGCATGACGCGGATGCTCGAGGGGCTGCCGCGCGAGGTGACGCTGCTCATCATCGAGCACGACATGGACGTGGTCGCATCCCTCGCCGATCGCGTCACGGTATTGCACTATGGGGAGGTGCTGACCGAGGGCACGTTCGACGAGGTCAAGGCCGACCCCCGCGTCTACGACGTCTACCTGGGCGCGGCGTGATGCCGGGCCTCGCCGTCGACGGCATCCACACGTACTACGAGGACAGCCACGTGCTGCACGGCGTGTCGATCGACGTCGCGCCGGGCGAGGCGGTGGCGCTCCTCGGCCGCAACGGGGCGGGGAAGACCACGGTGATCCGGAGCATCGTCGGCTTCACGCCTCCGCGCGCGGGCCGCGTGATCTGGGAGGACGCCGCCATCGAGGGGTGGCCGCCCTACCGCATCGCGCGGCGGGGGATCGCGCTGGTGCCGCAGGGCCGGCGAATCTTCGCGCCGCTCTCCGTGCGCGAGAACCTGACGCTCGGCGCCCGCGCCGACGGCTGGTCGCTCGAGCGCGTCTTCGACCTGTTCCCGCGCCTGCGCGAGCGTCAGGCGCAGTCGGGGGGCACGCTGTCGGGCGGCGAGCAGCAGATGCTCGCCATCGGCCGGGCGCTCCTGACCAATGGCCGCCTGCTGCTGCTGGACGAGCCGTCCGAGGGCCTGGCGCCCATCGTCGTGCGGGAGATCGGGCGCATCGTGCGGGGGCTGAAGGGCCAGGGGCTGTCGATCCTGATCGTCGAGCAGAACTATCACCTGGCGCTCGCCGTCGCGGACCGCGTCTACGTGATGAGCAAGGGGCAGATCGTCTACGAGGGCCATCCCGCCGGACTCGAGGCGGACGAGAACACCAAGCGGCGCTATCTCGGCGTCGCCTGACGGAGGCTGACATGTCGCCTGACGGAGACACACCATGAGCTGGATCGACCCGAACTTTCCGACGTCGGCCACCCCGAGCGATCTCGTCGGCCGCGTCCTCGGCCTCAATCCGGGAATGATGACCGGCCCGGGCACGAATACCTACCTGGTCGGCCGCCGCTCCCCGATCCTCATCGACACGGGCGCGGGCGTGGACGGCTATGTCCCGCTGTTCGAGCGCTACCTCGCCGAGCGCGGCTGGCGCCAGCCCGAGCGCGTGGTCCTGACGCATCGTCACCGCGACCACCTGGGCGGCGTGGCCCACCTGCGCGAGCGCTTCCCGGGCCTGCCCGTGGCCAAGATGCTGTGGAAGGACACGGACCTGCCCGAGGGCATCACGGATCTCCGCGACGGCGACCGCATCGAGGCCGACGGCGCCACGCTCATCGCCGTCCACACGCCCGGCCACGCGTCGGATCATCTCTGCTACTACCTGCCCGAGGAGCGGGCGCTCTTCTCGGGCGACCTCATCCTGTCCGGCTCCACGACGGTGATCCCCGAGGAAGACGGCGATCTGGGTCAGTACCTCGACTCGCTCCGCCGCGTCCAGGATCTCGGCGTCGAGCGCATCTATTCCGCGCACGGGCCCGTCATCGAGAACGCCGCGGCGAAGATCCAGGAGTACATCGACCACCGGCTGCTGCGCGAGCGCCAGATCCTCGACGTGCTCGGCAATGGCGCGGCGACCATCCCGGACATGGTCGCGATCATCTACGCCGAGGTCCCGACGATGCTCCACAAGATGGCGGGGCAGTCGGTGCACTCGCACCTGAAGAAGCTCAGGGGCGAGGGGCGCGTGGCCGAGGACGTGATCGCCGACGCCCCCTCGCGCTGGCGGCTCGCAGGATGCTGAGAAGGGCCCATTTGCTTCGTTGGCGCCCGTCGGGCGCTCAACGCGGCGTCACGCTCGTCGGACCTTCGGCACCGCTCAGCCACGCCTCCGAGCTGTGGCTCGCCATCCGAGTACGCCTCGCGCCCGGCCTTCGGGCGCCGCCTCGCAACTGGACCCTTCTCAGCATCCTGCGCCGTTCTCGGCAATTCCTCTAAGGAGGCATCGCAAGCCTATGACTCTCTGCTTCTGGGCGTGCGATGGTGCCGCAGGACATCACGCGGATCGTGTGGGTGAGCGATCCGCAGATCTCCCCCGATGGGGCGCGCGTGGCCTTCGTGGCGACGACCTTGTCCGAGGAGCGCGACGAGTACCTCTCGAACGTCTGGGTGGCCGATGCGGACGGTGGCGGCGCGCCGCGGCGATTCACGGCGGGGCCGAAGCGGGATCGGGATCCCCGGTGGTCGCCTGACGGGACGCGGCTGGCATTCGTGTCGGAGCGCGAGGGGAAGAAGAAGGGGCAGCTCTACGTGATGCCCGCCGATGGCGGCGAGCCGACGCGGCTGTCCGACGAGCGCCATGGCGTGGCGGATCCCGTGTGGAGCCCGGATGGGAGCCGCCTGGCCTTCGTCGCGCGGGTCGGCGGATATCATCCGCCCGAGCGCGAGGAGGACAGGCAGAAGTCCCGGCCCGGCGCGGGTCATCACGACGCTCAAGTACCGATACAACGGCGAGGGATTCACCTATGATCGCCGGCGACACGTCTTCGTCGTGGCGGCCGCGGGCGGCCCCGCGCGCCAGCTCACCGACGGCGAGTGGGATGACGCGGACCCCGCGTGGTCGCCCGACGGGCGGATCATCGCCTTCAGCTCGGCCCGCCATCCGGACCGCGATCTCGACGACAGCGGCGACCTCTGGGTGGTGGACGCCGACGGAGGAGAGGCGCGGCGGGTCACCGACACCGTGGGCCCCGCGGTGCTCCCCGCGTTTTCCCCCGACGGGCGCGCCATCGCGTATCTCGGCCGGCGCTCGAAGAACGAGTACGGGCGGAACGTCCGTGTCTTCACCGTGGCGACCGGCGGCGGGACGCCCCGGTGCCTCACGCTCGGGCTCGACCGCTCCTGCGCCCCGCTCGGGGCGCGGCCGATCTGGTCGCCGGACGGGCGGTCGATCACCTTCGCCGCCGAGGACCAGGGCGCGCTCGGGGTCTATCGCGTCGGGTCGGCGGACGAGCGCGCCGCCGGTGCGGTTGATCGGCGGCGAGCGCGTGGTGACCGGGTTCTCGCTCTCCGCCGATGGCGGCCGAATCGCCTTCGCGGCCACCGATCCCGTCACGCCGGCCGAGGTGTTCGTCGCCTCGGGCGATGGCGGCGGCGAGCGCCCGCTCACCGACATGAACCGCGCCTGGCGGGACGAGGTGGCGCTCGGGCGGCCGGAGCGCTTCCGCTTCGAGCGCGCGGGCTTCTCGATCGACGTCTGGGTGATGAAGCCCCACGGGTTCCGCGCGGATGTCGCGTGGCCGGCCCTGCTCAATATCCACGGCGGCCCCCACGCCCAGTACGGCCACGGGTTCTTCGACGAGCTCCAGGTCTACGCGGGCGCGGGCTACGGGGTGATCTACGCGAACCCGCGCGGCAGCCAGGGCTATGGCGAGGCGTTCACGCGCGCGGTGATCGGCGACTGGGGCGGCGGCGACTTCGCCGATGTCATGGCCGGGCTCGACCTCGCTCTCGCCCGGCACGCCTGGATCGATGCGGGGCGGCTCGGCGTGATGGGCGGCAGCTACGGGGGCTTCCTCACGAGCTGGATCGTCGGCCACGACCATCGCTTCAAGGCCGCCTGCTCCGAGCGGGCGGTCAACGACCAGCACGGCATGTTCGGCAATAGCGACATCGGCCATCTGTTCAACGTGCTCGAGCTCGGCGGCGTGACGCCGTGGGAGAACATGGCCGAGTACCTGCCCGCTCCCCGCTGACCTATGCGAAGGACGTGACGACGCCGCTGCTCATTCTCCACTCCGAAGATGATCTGCGCTGTCCGATCGAGCAGGCGGAGCAGCTCTTCGTGGCGCTGAAGACGCTCGGCAAGGAGGTGATGTTCGTCCGCTTCCCCGACGAGAACCACGAGCTGTCGCGCAGCGGCAAGCCGCGCCACCGCCTCGAGCGCTTCCGCTTCATCCTCGACTGGTTCTCGCGGCACCTCGCGGGGGCCGCCCCGACCGGCGACCGGGCATAGGCTACCGGAGCAGGCCCACGGTCCAGAGCGTGGAGAGCAGATTGTTGACGGCGTGGGCGAAGAGCCCGGGCAGGAGGCTCCGCGTGCGCTCGTAGGCCACGGCCCACAGGAGGCCACTCACGAGCACGGAGGCCGATCCGGCGATCGCGTAGCCATGCGGCAGCGTGAAGATGATCGCGCTCAGGAGTGCTGATTCCGCCACGCCGATCCGGGTGCGCAAGGTCGCGTAGAGAAGCCCGCGGAACAGGATCTCCTCCACGACGGGCGCCCACGCCGTGGCGTCGATGGCCGCGAGGATCACCCGCCGGCGGCCGGCCCAGAGCAATTCCTCGGTGAAGCCGTCCGTCCAGTGCGTCTTGATGTGGAGGAGGCGGCTCGCCACGTCGATGAGGGTGTCGCTCACGAGCGCCACGGCGATGAGCGCGAGCGTCGCGCCGAGGAGCGGCGCCCAGCCCTCGCGGCGCGGCACGAGGCCGAAGGTCGCCCGCATCGACGTGTCCCGCCGGCGGAGGTAGTGGATCACCCACCAGAAGAGCGGCAGGTCCGCCGCCATGCCGAGCACGGTGCCGAACCCGGTTTCCCGTCGGAGCGCGATGAAGGCCACGAGCGCGATGGCCTGCGGCGCGCCGAGGCCGCGCACGAAGAGCGCATAGCCGTCAGCGAAGCCCCAGGGCGGGGGCAGGGGAGCGTTGGCGACGCCGACGCTCCTGCGCCGCGCGAGCATCCACACCAGCGCGAGCCCCCCGGCGGCGAGCAGCGCGAGGGAGACCGCCATGAGGCCCCGCGCGCGGAGCAGCAGCGCCCGGCCGCGAGCGAGGGTGGCCGCCTCGGCCTGCGCGCGCGCCTCGGTGTCGCCGATCCGCGTCGCGATGCGGCGGATGAGGGTGTCGGTGAACCAGGTCGCGGGGAGATCGTCGATCTCGGCGATGAGTGCGCGCCCGGCGTCCGCCGCGGGGCGCGGGTCGACATAGGCGGCCGTCGCCCACGCCGCCATCCGCTCGCGCGGCCCCGGCCCCGCGCCCAGCTCCGCGATCGCCTCGCGGGCCTGGGCCATGCGGCCCGCCTCGCCGAGAATGATCGCGCGATGCAGCTCGGCGAGGGGCGAGTCGGTCTGCTCGATGAGCTCGGCGTACCAGTCGCCCGCCGCGGCGAGCGGGTCTTCGTCGCCGGACAGCGCGCGATAGAGCCGCCACTCCCAGCGCGGACCGCCGCGCATCGCCGCGCGGAGGTCCAGCTCGCGCGTCACGAGGCGCTCGAGCGATTCCTCCGGGTGCTCGAGCTCGGCGAGGGGGGACACGCGCGGCTCGATGAGCGGCCGCCCGAGGAGCCCGATGTACAGGACGGCGACGATCGAGCAGACGACGGTGACGAGGGTCGAGAACGACTTGCGGGGCGGCGGCGCCCACTCGGACGCGGGTGAGGGCTCGGACATCCGCCGCGGTAGGGGCGGGCGACCGCTTCGGGACGCGGCGGCCCGGGGGCGCGGCCTACGCGCGCGCGGTGTTCACGAGGGCGGTGAAGAGGCGGCGGGCGGGCTCCGAGTGGGAGACCAGCTCCTCGGGGTGCCACTGCACGCCCAGGACGAAGCGCGAGCGATCCGACAGCTCGAGGCCCTCCACGATCTGGTCCGGCGCCCACGCGACGGCCCGGAGCCCCGCGCCCAGCGCCTTGACCGCCTGGTGGTGCATGCTATTGACCTCGATCTCGTCGGTGCCGAGGGTTTCGGCGAGGCGGCTGCCCGGCTCGACCACGACCTTGTGGGTGGGCTGGTCGCGCGGCGCCTCCTGGCTGTGCATGATCTCGGTGCCGGGGTCCGTGCCGACGTCCTGGTAGAGACTGCCGCCGAGCGCGACGTTCAGCACCTGGAGGCCGCGGCAGATGGCCAGGATCGGCAGCCGCCGATCGAGCGCGATCCGCACCGCCGTGGCCTCGACGGTGTCCCGCGACGGCGCGACGTCGTAGAGCGTGGCATGCGGGGCCTCGCCGAAGAGCGCGGGGTCCATGTCCCCGCCGCCGGTCAGGAGCAGGCCGTCCAGCCCCCGCGCGAGCCGATGGAGGGAGGCGGCACTGAGCTGAGGGGGCAGCGCCACCGGCACGCCCCCCGCCTGCTGGATGGCGTGGAGGTACGTCGAGTTCACGTAGGCCCGCTCGGGATGCTTGTCGACGGTGATCGAGGTGCTGACGCCGATCAGGGGGAGGTGGCCGGGCATGGCCGCTATGCTATCATGCTCCGATGCGCCCCAGCCAGCCGTCGCGACTGCCGTGAGCCGCGGAGCTGCGTCGGCCCTGCGCTGGGGCCCTGTGCTAGGATACGGCGCATGAGCCTCGACTCCGCGCAGAACCAGCGTGCAGCAGCGTCCGACGGCGGCTCCATGACGCAGGTGATGGGCCGGCACTGGATGATCGCCGCGGGTCATCCGCTCGCCGCGCAGGCCGGCGCGCGCGTGCTCGCCGCGGGCGGCAATGCCATCGACGCGGGTGTCGCCGCGGGCATGACCCTCGGCGTCGTCCATCCGGACATGGTGAGCTTCGCGGGAGTGGCGCCCATCCTGGTGCACCTCGGCAAGACCGGCGAGACCTTCGAGGTCTCCGGTGTGGGCCCATACCCCCAGAAGGCGACGGCGGACTTCTACCGGACGCGCTGCGGCGGCGAGATCCCGTCCGGCGTGCTCCGCACCGTCGTGCCCGCCGCGCCCGATGCCTGGTGCACGGCGCTCGAGCGCTGGGGCACGCTGTCGTTCGCGGATGCCGTCGGCCCCGCGCTCGAATGCGCGGCGCAGGGGTTCCCGCTGTCCCGCTTCTCGGCGGCGATGACGCGGGCCAATGTGGAGCGCTACCGGGGTTGGCCGACGTCGGCTGCGCTGTACCTGCACGACGGCCAGGCGCCCGCCCCGGGCCACCGGCTCGTTCTGTCGGAGCTGGCCGCGACCATCACGCTGATGATCGAGGGCGAGAAGAAGGCGCGCCGCCGCGGCCGCGCCCGGGCGATCCGCGCCGCGCGCGACGTGTTCTACAAGGGCGAGATCGCCCGGCGCATCGCCGAGTTCCACGCGCGCGAGGGCGGGCTCCTCGAGGCCCGGGATCTCGCCGAGTTCCAGGTCGACGTCGCCCCCGCGCTCCGCGCGTCCTTCCGCGGCTACGAGGTCGCGGCCTGCGGCTTCTGGTGTCAGGGGCCGGTGCTGCTGCAGATGCTGAACCTCATCGAGCCCTTTGACTTCACATCGCTCGGCCACAACTCGCCGCGGGCGCTGCACCTCCTGGTCGAGGCGACGAAGCTCGCCTTCGCCGACCGCGAGGCCTACTACGGTGACCCCAAGCACGTCAAGGTGCCCGGAGACGCGCTGCTCTCGAAAGCGTATGCCGATGTGCGGCGCGCCCTCATCCGCGAGGATCGCGCGTGGCCCAGCATGCCGGCGGCGGGGGATCCCGACGCCATGGCCGCGCTGAGGAACGGGGCGGCGACGGCGGGTGCGCCCCGCGCCGCGGGGTCGCCCGGGTCGCTCGACACGTCCTACGTCGCGGTCGTCGACGCGGAGGGCAATGGCTTCTCCGCCACGCCGAGCGATCCGAACGTGGACTCGCCGGTGGTGCCGGGGGTCGGGCTGCGTCGTGTCTCCCAGGGGATCTCAGGGCTGGCTCGTGCCCGGCCATCCGAGCGAGGTCGCGCCGGGCAAGCGGCCGCGCCTCACGCCCGCTCCGGCCATGGCCTTCAAGGACGGCCGGCTGTTCATGCCGTTCGGCACGCCGGGCGGCGACGTGCAACAGCAGGCGATGCTGCAGGTCTTCCTCAACATCACCGCGTACGGCATGTCGCCGCAGCAGGCGGTCGAGGCCCCGCGCGTCGCGACCCGGAGCTTCCCCGATTCGTTCTGGCCGCATTCGGACTTTCCCGGCCGGCTCGACTGCGAGCGCGGTATCCCCGCCGAGACGCGGGCGGCGCTCGGGGAGCTCGGTCACCTCGTCGAGGAGCGTCCCGACGGCGACTGGCGGTCGGGGGCGGTGTGCGCGGTCGTGGTCGGCGCCGATGGCACGCTGATGGCGGCCGCCGATCCGCGCCGCGGGGCTCACGCCATCGGCTGGTAGCGGAACGGGCGCCGTTGCCGCTGATGGCCGGGCTCTCGCGCTTGCTGATCGTCCTTGCGGTCGCCGCCGCCCTGCCGTCGAGCGTCCATGCCGCGGCGCCGCCGCTGTCGGTGCCGGCGCCCGTCGCGCCCGGCCCCCGCGCCCAGCTCGAGACCCTCGCCAAGGACGCGTTCGTCTCCACGCGGGTCGAAGGTCCCAAGCATGCGATGCGCCCGGAAGTGTTCGAGTACCTCCTGGATCATCCGGATTTCGCGAGCCAGGTGACGCGCGCGCTCGGCCTGGCCCGCTACCGGATCTGGCGCGCGAGCGATGGGCTCTGGCTCGACGACGGGTGGGGGACGCGGGGCACGTTCACGCTCATCTACGCGGCGCGCGGGCTGCGCCTCTACCACGCGCGCGGCGCCTTCGACCAGCGATTCCTCCCCGAGATGCGCGGCGAGGCCGTGGCCGTGTTCGAGTACGACTTCACGAGCGACGGTGCCGGCCGCACGCTGGTGGCGACCCGGGCCACCGGGTATCTGCAGGTCGACAACAAGGTCCTGAGGACGCTCGGCAAGGTCGCCGCCCCGTTCGTCCAGGCCAAGGCCGACAAGGAAGCCGGCCAGCTCCTGCGCGTCTTTGCTCGCGCGAGCCGGGCGATCGAGGAGAACCCGAGCGAGGTGTACCAGAAGGTCAGCGAGCGGTCCGACGTGCCGCGCCAGGAGCTCGAGCGGTTTCGTGAGCTCCTGCGCCTGCCCTGAAGCCTGACGGGCTCGTGATTCGCTTGACAGCCCCGGAGGCATGCATCTAGCCTTGGCTCGCCGACGCGTCGTCGGGAGATTTGACCCACAGGAGCCGTCCATGTCGAGATCCACGATCCTCACGCGAATCCTCGGTGTCTCCATGGTGGGCGTGCTCCTCGCGGGGTGTCTCGCGCTGCCCAAGAGCGACCGGACGATGTTCCAGGAGCCGCTGCTCGCGAGCAAGGGCACGCTCCCGCTCAAGGCGGGCCTGATGACGCTCACGGATGCCCGGCCGGCCGGGGAGCGCCGGTCGTTTCCCGACATCGAGGACTTTCCGGACCGGATCACGCTCGAGCTCCTGATGGACCTGAGCGAAGCGCAGCTCTTCTCGTCGATCGGACACGATTCGCGCGGCGCCGACGTCATCCTGCGGGGAGAGATCCGCTCGTTCGAGTGGAAGGCGCGCTACGACTGGGCTGCCGTACGTCCCCGGTCTCGGGTTTCTCGCCGCCATCGGCATTCCCGTCGCCCATTCGACCGGCCAGGTCGAGCTCGCCATCGACGTCGTGGACGCGAAGACCGATCAGCGGATCACCTCGTACGCGAAGGCCGCAACCGACCGCCACCCGTACTGGGTCTACCGATATCAGGACTTCACCGCGGGCAGCGACCGGGACACCGACAGCGCGTTCCGCCGCGTCGTCGAAGAGCTGCAGGCGGCGATCCTCGCGGACGGCGACCGCATCGTCGCCGCCGTCAAGCGGTAGCCGCGGCGTTCAGCCGGCGGCGACGGGCAGCGAGCCGGGGCGGGCGTGTCGTCGCGTCCTCCGGCTGCGAGTAGAATGCGCAGGTGATCGCGCTCCGAGCGGTGACGAAGCGGTTCGGCGGAGTGGTCGCCCTCGATCGCGTGTCGATCGACGTGGCCGCGGGCGCGACGCACGTCCTGCTCGGCTCGAGCGGCTCCGGCAAGTCGACCGTCCTCAGGCTGATCCTCGGGCTGACGGCGCCGGATGAAGGGACCGTGGTCGTGGATGGCACGGCCGTCGCCGCCTCGACTCGGGCCGCGCTCGTCCGCCGGATGGGGTACGTGGTGCAGGACGGCGGGCTCTACCCACACCTCACGGCCGCGCAGAACGTGGCGCTCGGCGCCGAGGCCCAGCAGTGGTCGCGGGCGCGCATCGACGCGCGCGTCGCCGAGCTCGCCGACCTGGCCTCATTCGACGCGGCCATGCTGCGGCGCTACCCGCGCGAGCTGAGCGGCGGCGAGCGCCAGCGCGTCGGGCTGATGCGCGCGCTGATGCTCGATCCCCCGATCCTCCTGCTGGACGAGCCCCTCGGGGCGCTCGACCCCATCGTGCGCGCCGAGCTGCAAGTCCAGCTCGGGCGGCTGTTCGCCACCCTCGAGAAGACGGTGGTCCTGGTGACGCATGACATCCGCGAGGCGGCTCTCCTCGGCAGCACCATCACCTTGATGACGGACGGCCGCGCCGTGCAACAGGGCACGTTCGCCGATCTCGCCGAGCGCCCGGCGACCCCGTTCGTGACGCAGTTCCTCACCGCGCAGACGCTTGCGACGCGCGCGCCGGGCGACGGCTGACGCCATGGGAAGGCGAAGGCCGGGCAGGGCGCGCGGCACGCTGATCCTCGACGCGCTCGTCTTGATGATGCTGCTCCTCGCTCCATCCGGCGCGAGCGCGGCGCCGGACGGCGTCATCCGCGTCGGATCGAAGTCCTTCACCGAGAGCTATATCCTGGCCGAGGTCGCGGCCCAGATCATCGAAGCGGTGGGAGAGGCGCGCGTCGAGCGGCACGCGGGCCTCGGCGGCACGGGCGTCACGTATCGCGCGCTCACGTCCGGGGCCATCGATCTCTATCCGGAGTACACGGGCACGCTCGGGCGCGTGATCCTGAAGGACCCGTCGCTCGCCACGGCAGATGCGATCCGCGCCCGGCTCGAAGCCCAGGGCTTGACCATGAGTGCCTCGCTGGGCTTCGCCAATACCTATGCCCTGGCGGTCCGGGGTGCGCAGGCCGAGCGCTTGGGCTTGAGGACCATCGGCGACCTCGCCCGGCATCCGGATCTGAGCGCCGCCTTCAGCTCGGGCTTCCTCGAGCGCGAGGACGGGTGGCCCGGGCTCAAGCGCCACTACGGCCTGGGCCTGAGCCGCGTCTCCGTGATGGAGCACGCGCTCACGTATCGCGCGCTGGCCGCGGGCCAGGTCGACGTCATGGACGTCTTCTCGACGGACGGTCAGCTCGAGCGCCTGCAGCTTCGCCTCCTCGAGGACGACCGGCGGTTCTTTCCCGACTACTCCGCGGTGCTGCTGGCGCGCATGCGTGATCGCCGAGCGGTTTCCCCGCACGTGGATCCGGCTCCGCGAGGCGCTCGAGGGGCGGATCGACGGCCGCCGCATGGCCCAGCTCAACGCCATGGCCGACCTGGACGGCAAGCGCGTGCCCGAGGTGGCGGCGGCCTTCCTCGGCACGGACTCCCCTTCGATTCGCGGTGGCCACGCGATGGTGAGGGAGATCGTCGCCCTCACGCTCGACCATCTGATCCTCGTGCTGATTCCCGTCGGCGCGGCCATCCTCCTGGGCGTGCCGATGGGCGTGCTCGCCGCGCGATTCCGGAGAGCCGGACAGCTCGAGCTGTCGGTCATCGCCATGCTGCAGACGATTCCCGCGCTGGCGCTCCTCATGTTCATGATTCCCCTCTTCGGGATCGGCAAGGGGCCGGCCCTCGTCGCCCTGTCACTCTACGCACTGCTTCCGATCGCCCGGAGCACGCATGCCGGGGTGATCGGGATCGACCGGCAGCTTCTCGAGATCGCCTTCGTCCTGGGCCTTGGGCGGCGCATGCGCGTGCTCCGCGTGGAGCTGCCGCTGGCATCGATCAGCATCATGGCGGGCATCAAGACGGCGGTGGTGATGACGGTGGGCACGGCGACGCTTGGCCGCCTTCATCGGAGGCGGTGGCTACGGGAGCCTGATCGTCCGGGGCCTGGCGCTCGACGACACGGCGACGATTCTCGCCGGGGCCGCGCCGGCCGCGGGCATGGCGCTCGCCTTCCACGGGCTCTTCGAGCTGCTCGACCGGGTGACGATTCCCCGCGGCCTTCGGCTAGAGCGACGATAAGGGCCCATCGCTTCGTTGGCGCCTCGACAGCCGGCTCAACGTACAGAAAGTACGCCTCGCGGCGGCCTTCGGGCGCCGCCTCGCAGCTGGACCCTTCTCCTCGCTCTAGCCGGGTTTCTCCGACAGGCTTCTAGCCGGTCAGGACCGCTCGGGCCCGCCTTCCAGCATGGCATTGAGCCGCCGGCTGAGGGTGATCACCTCGCCGTCGCGACCGGGAAACCAGGCGCGGATCCAGTCCGGGCGGTCGAAGAAGGCGAGCGGTGGCTGACCCTGCCGGCGGATGCCCACCCGCAGCACGAGGCCGCTGGCATTGATGAAGCTGACGTCGTCCAAGAGGCGTCCAGGCGCCGCGACGCCCGCGGTGATCGGACACAGCCGCTCGACGGTCGCGATCGACTCCGACACGCCGCGAAGGCAGAAGGCGCGCGTGCGCGAGAGCAGCGGCGCGGGCAGCGCCTCGAGCAGGGTCCGCATCGTGAGGCCCGAGAACACCGTGTCGTCGACGACGGCGAGGGCGGCGCAATCGTCGATGCCGTCGAGCTGGGCGCGGAGATCGACGGGCTCGGTGCTGACCAGGCGGTAGCCGCCACGGCCGTCTTCCTCCCGCATCAAACCGACCCGCCGGATGCGCGGGAACCATCCGGTCGGCGCGTGGAGCGCACGGGCGACCCGCTGTCCGGCCCGGCCGATGCCCACGGCCAGGTCGAATGGCGCATGCGGGCCCTGGGCGACCACGCGATCGACCTGCTCGGCCAGCGTCAGAACTCGCACCCGTTCTTTGTCCTGCGCCAATACGTCGATGAGACGTCGCGCGAGCGCGGCGGCATCGGAGGCTGGGCCGAGGCGGCGGTCGATCTCGTCGCTCAGGTCATCGTGGACGTACAGGAGCCGCGGGGTCGGCTGCTCATAGGCGTCCGCCCGGCGGGGACGGGGCCGGCGTCCTCGCTCGCCCGCGCCGCCATCAGGGCAGGCGCGCCAGGATCAGGGCGAAGTATCCGGCGGGATCGACGTGCCATTCCGCCAGCTCGAGACCGGCCTCGCCCAGCATCGCCTCGACTCCGGACCGGGTGAACTTGTACGAGCTTTCCGTCCAGATGTCCTCACCCGCGGGGAAGCCGATGGTCAGGCCGAGGCGCGCGAGCTTCACCTCCTGCGCCGAGTCCGACACGAGGTGCATCTCGATTCGGGCCTCTGCTTCGTTGTAGAACGCGAGGTGCCGGAAGGACTCGGGCCGAAAGTCGGCCCCCACGCCCCGATTGACGACGCGGAGGATGTTCCGGTTGAACTCGCGCGTCACGCCGGCGGCGTCGTCATACGCCGCCTCCAGGATCTCCCGGTCCTTCACGAGGTCGACGCCGAGCAGGAATCGGTCATCGCGATCGCGGAGGAGTCCGCTGACTCCCGCGAGGAATCGCGCCCGGGCCGGCGGGTCCAGATTGCCGATCGTGCTGCCCAGGAACATGACGAGGCGACGGCCCGACGGAGACGGCACCCGCGCGAGGTCCCGCTCGAAGTCGCCGACCACCGCGTGGACGTTGAGCCCGGGATAGTCGCTCAGGAGCCGGGTCGCGCTCACCTCGAGCGTGAGGCGGTCGACATCGAGCGGCACGTAGCACACCGCTCGCCGGTTTCCGTTCAACGCATCCAGCACCAGGCGGGTCTTGCCGGATGACCCCGCGCCGATCTCGACGATGTCACCGCGAAAAAAACTCCCGGTAAGAGTGGGAGCAATCTTCTCGAGCAGCGCGGTTTCCGTCCGCGTCGGGTAGTATTCCGGCAGCTCCGTGATTCGCTCGAAGAGCATGGACCCGGTGCGGTCGTAAAAGTATTTTGGAGGCAGGGATTTGCGAGTCGCCGTCAGTCCACGGCGGACGTCGTCCTCGAGCCGGGTTTGCTGCGTGTGCTCGTCGGTGTATACGTCCACTTGGTAGCTCACGTGCCGGTCTCCTGCAAGTGGGACGCCACGCGTGACGCCCTCATGAGACTCTGTGGAGTAGCGGGCCGCACGCTTTCCGTCCAGCATAGTAGCAGAGAGGAGGATCGCCGATGATCGAGACAGTGGAGGATCGGTCCACCGCCAAAGCCCGGCTCACTGCCACCTGGGAGCGCACCGACCGGATCTTCGAGATCCTGGCAAAGGACGCCTGGCTGGCCCAGCCCATCGCATTGCGGCATCCGTTCATCTTCTATCTCGGACACCTGCCGGCCTTCGCGTGGAATCACGTCTGTGTCGGCGTGCTCGACCGCTCCCCGTTCAACCCGGCCTTCGACGAGCTGTTCTCGCGCGGCATCGATCCCGATGTGGACGATCCCGCGCACTGCCACGATCATCCGGAGGTTCCCGATCGCTGGCCCTCATTGGACGAGGTGCTCGCCTATCGGGACCGAGTGAGGGCCGCGGTCCTGGATGCCATCGATCCGGTATCGGAGCGGTCGGGCACGCACGTGATGGGGCGCAACGGCCGCGTCTTTTCGATGGTGATCGAGCACGAACAGATGCATCAGGAGACGCTCCTGTACATGCTCGAGCGGCTGGACATCGCCCGGAAGGTTCGGCCGGCCTGGCTGCCCGCCTATGCCCTGGGGCCGGGTCGGCCGGCCGGTCGGGTCGAGGTCCCTTCGGGGATGGCGAAGCTCGGCGCCGCGATCGAGGACGTGGCCTTCGGCTGGGACAATGAGTTCTCCGCGCTCGAGACGCTCGTCCCCGCCTTTTCCATCGACGCGACGCCGGTCACGAACACGCAGTTCCGCGCATTCGTCGAGGACCGCGGATACCGGCGGCGCGAGCTGTGGCAGCCGGACGATTGGCAATGGCGCGAGGAGTCCGGCCTCGACCATCCGGTGGTGTGGGAGCGACACGCGGACCGGTGGGTCTATCGCACGATCTTCGACCTGCTCCCGCTCGAGGCCGTGGGTGACTGGGCCGTCTACGTGAGCCTGGCCGAGGCGCGCGCCTATGCGCGCTGGCAGGGCGTGCGCCTGCCCACCGAGGCGGAGTTTCACCGGGCAGCCTTCGGCGATGCCGGTGCAGGGGAGCGGCGCTTCCCGTGGGGCGCCGGGTCTTCGGCGAAGCACGGGAATTTCAACTTCCACCAGTGGGCCCCCATGCCGGTGGGGTCGCATCCGTCGGGTGCCAGCGTGTGGGGCGTGCAGGACCTGATCGGCGATGGCTGGGAATGGACCGACACGATCTTCGAGGGCCTGCCGGGCTTCGAGGCCTATATCCCGGGCTACCCGGGCTACTCGGCCGACTTCTTCGACGGCAAGCACTACGTGCTCAAGGGCGCGTCGTGGGCCACGGCGGACGACCTCGTCCGCCCGAGCTTCCGCAACTGGTTCCAGGCCCACTACCCCTACGTCTTCGCCAAATTCCGCTGCGTCGCAGGATGCTGAAAAAGGCCCATCTGCTTCGTTGGCGCCCTCGGCAGCAGGCTCAACGTAGAGCGACTACGCCTCGCCTGCTGCCTTCGGGCGCCGCCTCGCATCTGGACCTTTTTGAGCATCCTGCGGGGTCTTCGGCATGCCGCGGGTTTTCAGGATCCGCGCTAGACCGGGGTGGCCTCCACCGCCTTGCGGAAGCCGACCTGGCCGCGCTTGGCGTCGACCACGATGGTGTCGCCCTCCGCGAAGCTTCCGTTCAGGAGCTGGAGCGCGAGCGGGTCCTGGATCAGGCGCTGGATGGTCCGCTTGAGCGGGCGCGCGCCGTACACCGGGTCGTAGCCCTCCACGGCGAGCAGGTTTTCCGCCGCCGGTGACAGCTCGAGCGTGATGCGCTTGTCGGCCAGCCGCTTGGTGAGGTGGCGGAGCTGGATCTTGACGATCGTCTCGATCTCCTCGCGGCCGAGGGCCTTGAAGATCACGATCTCGTCGATGCGGTTCAGGAACTCGGGCCGCAGCGTCTCGCGCAGGCTCTCGAGCACGAGCTGACGGATGCGCTCGGGCTTGTCGTCCTCGCGGAAGTAGTGGCTGCCGAGGTTCGAGGTCATGATGACCACGGTATTGCGGAAATCGACGGTGCGGCCCTGGCCGTCGGTGAGGCGGCCGTCGTCGAGGAGCTGCAGCAGCACGTTGAAGACGTCGCCGTGGGCCTTTTCGATCTCGTCGAAGAGGATGACGGAGTACGGCCGGCGCCGGACGGCCTCGGTGAGCTGGCCGCCCTCTTCGTAGCCGACATAGCCGGGGGGCGCGCCGATGAGCCGGGCCACGGTGTGCTTTTCCATGTACTCGGACATGTCGATGCGGATCATGGCGCGCTCGTCGTCGAAGAGAAACTCGGCGAGCGCGCGGGCGAGCTCGGTCTTGCCGACGCCCGTGGGCCCGAGGAACAGGAACGAGCCGATGGGGCGGTTCGGGTCGGAGAGGCCGGAGCGGGCGCGGCGCACCGCGTTCGACACGGCGATGATGGCCTCGGACTGGCCGACGACGCGCTGGCTCAGGCGCTCCTCCATCTTGACGAGCTTCTGGACCTCGGCCTCGAGGAGGCGGGTCACGGGGATGCCCGTCCACTTGGCGACGGTCTCGGCGATGTCCTCCTCGTCGACCTCTTCCTTCAGCATGCGGCCGTGCTTCTGCACCTCCGCGAGGCGGGCGGTCTCGGCCTCGAGGCGCTTGTCGAGCTCCATCAGGGTGCCGTAGCGCAGCTCGGCGGCCTTCTGCAGATCGCCGCGCCGCTCGGCGTCGGCCATGGCGGCGCGGGCGGCCTCGAGCTCTTCCTTGATCTTGCCGATGCCCAGGATGGCGCTCTTCTCCGCCTGCCACTGGGTCTTCAGATGCGCGGACTTCTCCTTGAGGTCGGCGAGCTCGGCGTCGAGCTTCGACAGCCGCTCCTGCGACACGGCGTCGGACTCGCGGGCCACGGACACGCGCTCGATCTGGAGCTGCATGATGCGCCGCTCGATCTCGTCGATCTCGTGGGGCATGGAGTCGATCTCGATGCGCAGGCGCGAGGCGGCCTCGTCGATCAGGTCGATGGCCTTGTCGGGGAGGAAGCGGTCGGTGATGTAGCGGTGGGAGAGCACGGCCGCCGCCACCAGGGCCGCGTCCTTGATCTTCACCTTGTGGTGGACCTCGTACTTCTCCTTCAGGCCGCGCAGGATGGCGATGGTGTCCTCGACGGAGGGCTCCTTGACCAGCACGGGCTGGAAGCGCCGCTCGAGCGCGGGGTCCTTCTCCACGTGCTTGCGGTACTCGTCGAGCGTCGTGGCGCCGACGCAGCGCAGCTCGCCGCGGGCGAGGGCGGGCTTCAGCATGTTCGCCGCGTCGACGGCGCCCTCGGCCGCCCCCGCGCCGACCAGCGTGTGGAGCTCGTCGATGAAGCAGATGATCTCGCCGTCGCTCTCGGTGATCTCCCGGAGCACCGCCTTCAAGCGGTCCTCGAACTCGCCGCGGTACTTCGATCCCGCCAGCATGGCGCCGATGTCGAGGGCGACCAGGCGCTTGCCGCGCAGCCCCTCGGGGATGTCCCCGGCCACGATGCGCTGGGCCAGGCCCTCGACGATGGCGGTCTTGCCGACGCCGGGCTCGCCGATCAGCACGGGATTGTTCTTGGTGCGGCGGGAGAGCACCTGGATCACGCGGCGGATCTCCTCGTCGCGGCCGATGACCGGATCGAGCTTGCCCTTGCGCGCGATGTCCGTCAGGTCCTTCGAGTAGCGCTGCAGCGCCTGGTACTTCTCCTCGGGGTTCTGGTCCGTCACCCGCTGGGTGCCGCGCACCTCGACGAGGGAGCGGTAGATGGCCTCGGGGGTCACGCCGTTGGCGGCGAGGATGCGGGTGGCGCCGCCGGTCTTCTCCTGGGCGATGGCGATGAGCAGGTGCTCGGTCGAGACGTACTCGTCCTTCAGCCGCTGCGCCTCGTCCCACGCGCGATTGATCACGCCCTCGAAGCGCGGCGTGGCGTACGTGCGCCCTCCGCCCTGCACCTTCGGGAGCTTCGTGATCTCGGCCTGCACCTGGGCCGACACCGTCTCCGGCCGCGCGCCGAGCTTGGCGAGCAGCGGGCTCACCACGCCCTCCTGCTGCTGGAGCAATGCCAGCAGCAGATGCTCCGGCTCGATCGCCTGGTGGTCGTGCTGGTCGGCGAGCGACTGGGCGGCCTGCACCGCCTCCTGCGCCTTCACGGTCAGCTTGTCGAGTCTCATCAGTTCTTTTCCGCCCTCTGTTTTCTGAGCTCCTCGAAGAGCTCCTTTTCTCTCGGGCTGAGCCCGGCTGGAATCGTCAACTGCACCTTCAGGTACTGGTCACCGGCGCCGCCGCCCTTGAGATGCGGCATGCCGTACCCCGGAAGCCGGAACGTGCGCCCGCTCGACGTCTCGGGCGGGATCTTCATCGACACCTGGCCCTTGAGGGTCGGCACGGCGATCTCGGTCCCGAGCGCGGCGTCGGATGCTGACACCGGCAAGTCAGCGTAGAGGTCGTCCCCCTTGCGCTCGAAGCGCGGGTCGGGCGTCACGGTGATCTGGAGAAAGAGATCGCCGCGCGCACCGCCTCCCGTCCCCGCCGGGCCCTCGGACGCCACGCGGACGCGCGAGCCCGTGTCCACACCGGCGGGAATCTTCACTTCGAGGTGGCGGCGCCCCTTGGACCAGCCGGTGCCGCGACAGGTCGCGCAGGGCTTGCGATTGACGTGCCCGGCGCCGCCGCACGTCGGGCAGGGCTCGTCGAGCTCGAGCGCGATCGTCCGGCGGATGCCCTGAAAGGCCTCCTCCAGGGTGAGCGTCCACGCCGGCCTCGACGTCGCCCCCCCGGTCCGTGATGACGCCGCCCCATCCGCCGCCTCCGAGATCGCCGGCGTCGCCGAACCGGACCTCGCTGAAGCCGCCGCGCCCGCGGCCCGGCGCCGTCTGCGCCGAAGATCGTGCGGAAGAAGTCCGAGAAGCCGCCGCCCTCGCCGCCGAAGCGAATGTCCTGGCCCTCGAACGGAGAGCGGGCGCCGGCACCCGGATGGGCCCCGGCCTTGGCGTAGCGCTCCCAGTCCGGACCGAGCGTGTCGTAGCGCTTCCGCTTCTCCGGGTCGGAGAGCACCGTGTGGGCCTCGGAGATCTCCTTGAAGCGCTCCGCCGAGCCCTTGTTGACGTCCGGATGATGCTTGCGGGCGAGCTTTCGGTACGCCGACTTGATCGTCTTCTCGTCGGCGTCTCGCGCGACTCCCAGCGTCTTGTAGTAGTCCTTGTAGTCCATGTCCTCAGAAAGGAAAGCGGCGCCCGGGACCCTCGGGTCCGCGCCGCTTTCTCAATGTGAGTGTAGCAGACGGATCCGGGATCTGCGGGTCCCGGACTCACCCAACCTGAGCCGTCGCACGGTAGCTCTAGGGAACCCGCCAAGTGTGACGGCAGTTCGGCGGCTTTCGGTTTCGGGTATTGAAGTCGTTCGAGCGCCGGCTCCGCCGGCGCAATCCTGGTTCTCGGGGGGAGGCATCGGAAGGGGGGCGGAGCCCCCCTCCGAGGACTAGGGGCGGAGCCCCCCTCCGAGGGCTTTATCCCTTGGCGATGGTGAAGGCGACGTAGAGGGGCTGCTGGCCGCGCTGGAGCAGCACGGTGACGCGGTCGCCCTCCTTGACGTCGCGGGTCACGCGCTCGAAATCCGGAAGCCCGCGGACGCGTTGGCGGTTGACCTCACGGATCACGTCTCCGCGCTGCATCCCCGCCTCGGCGGCGGCGCTCTCCTCCTCCACGCCGAAGACCACCACGCCCTCGGTGCTGCGCAGGTTGAGCTGCTTGGCCAATTCGGGCGTGATGGGGCGGACGTCGAGCCCGAGCATGCTCTTGCCCTTGTTGCTGGACTTGAGCGCCACATTGTCCTCGGGGGTGTCGCCGATCTTGATCTCGAGCGTCTTCTCGCCCTTGTCCCGCCAGACCTTGACGGGCACACCCTTGCCCGGTGTCGTGAGCGCGACGACCTTCTGCAAATCTTGAGGCGAGTCGACCTTCTTCTTGTCGAACTCGATGATGATGTCGCCGGCGAGGATGCCCGCCTTGGCCGCGGGACTGTCCTGCATGACGTCGGAGATGAGGACGCCCTTGGAGTCCTTGAGCGCGAAGCCCTTGGCGAGCTCGGGCGTCAGCGGCTGGATGGAGACGCCGAGCCAGCCGCGCGTCACCTTGCCCTTGGCCACCAGCTCCGTATAGATCCGCTTGGCCATGTTGACGGGAATGGCGAAGCCGATGCCGACATTGCCGCCCGAGCGCGAGAGGATGGCGCTGTTGATCCCCACGATCTCGCCCGACATATTGACGAGGGGGCCGCCCGAGTTGCCCGGATTGATGGCGGCGTCGGTCTGCAGGAAGTCGTCGAAGGGGCCCTGGCCGATCGAGCGCCCCTTGGCGCTGATGATGCCGGCCGTCACCGTCTGCTGGAGGCCGAAGGGAGAGCCGATGGCCAGCACCCAGTCGCCGACCTTGATCTTGTCGGAGTCCCCGAGCGTGGCGGAGGGGAAGGTTCCGCCGCCCTGGAGACGCAGCACCGCGAGATCCGTTCGCTTGTCGACCCCGGCCACCTTGGCTTTGTACTTCTTGCCGTCGGCCGTCGTCGCCTCGATCTCGCTCGCTCGCTCGACCACGTGGGCATTGGTGAGCACGGTGCCCGACGGATCGACGATCACGCCCGACCCGAGGCTGCGCGCCGGCTCCGGGCGCTCCGGGGTGTCGCCGAAGAAGCGCCGGAAGAACTCGTCGCCGAAGAACTCCTCGATCGGCGTGCGGCCGGCGCCGCGGGTGACGGTATTGATGTTGACGACGGCGGGCGCCACGGTCTCCGCGACCTGGGAGAAGCTGCCGGACGGCACGGGCAGCGCCGCCGGCACGACCGCGCCCTGCACGCCGGCCGGACGAGGCGGCCGAGCCGTGGGCTTGGCGAGGTCGACCGCGCCCGCGCCCCAGGCGCCGAGGCCCGCGCCGGCCACGAGGGCGACCAGGATCATGAAGGCCACGGTGCTGCGCTTCACGAGGACCATCTCTTCATCCTCCGGACGGACCGCCGGCGAGGAGCTCGCGGAGGCGATCGCCCTCCAGCGTCTCCCGCTGCTTGAGTTCGGCGGCCGCGATCATCAGCACCGCCTTCCGGGTGCTCACGAGATCCCGCACCCGGTCGTAGATCTTGTCGATGATGGCGCGCGTCTCGTTGTCGATGGCGAGCGCGGTCTCGTCGCTGAACTCCCGATCGGGGGAGAGGCCGGCGCCTTTCAGGAACATGGACTGCGGGCCCCCGCCGAAGGTCATGGGACCGAGCTTCTCCGACATGCCGTACTGCATGATCATCAGCCGCGCCATCTCGGTGGCGCGCTCGAGGTCATTGTGAGCGCCCGTCGAGATCTCCCCGTAGACGACTTCCTCGGCCACGCGCCCGCCCAGCAGCACCGCGATCCGGTCCTCGAGCTCGCTCTTGGTGAGGAGATACCGATCCTCCAGTGGGAGCTGATAGGTCGCGCCGAGCGCGCCCACGCCGCGCGGGATGATGGTGACCTTGTGCACCGGGTCGGCCTGCGGCAGGGACGAGGCCACGAGGGCATGGCCGATCTCGTGGTGGGCGACGATATCGCGCTCCTTCTCGGACAGGACGCGGCTCTTGCGCTCGAGTCCGCCGATCACGCGGTCGACCGCCTCGTCGAGGTCGGCCATGTCCACGGCGTCCTTGCCCTTGCGCGCGGCCAGGAGCGCCGACTCGTTGATGATGTTCGCGAGGTCGGCGCCCGCCATGCCGGGGGTGCGGGCGGCGAGGACGTGCAGATCGACGGAGGGCGCCAGCGTCACGTTCCTCGCGTGCACCTGGAGAATGGCCTCGCGCCCCTTGACGTCGGGCTTGTCCACGACCACCTGGCGGTCGAAGCGCCCCGCCCGCAGGAGCGCGGGATCGAGCACCTCGGGTCGATTGGTGGCCGCCATGATGATCACGCCCTTGGACGAGTCGAAGCCGTCCATCTCCGCGAGGAGCTGGTTCAGCGTCTGCTCGCGCTCGTCATGCCCGGACAGGAAGCCCGTGGACCCCGCACGAGTCTTCCCGATGGCGTCCAGCTCGTCGATGAAGACGATGCAGGGCGCCTTTTCCTTCGCCTGCTCGAAGAGGTCGCGGACGCGGGAGGCGCCGACGCCCACGAACATCTCGACGAACTCGGAGCCCGACAGGAAGAAGAAGGGCACGTCGGCCTCGCCGGCCACCGCCCGAGCCAAGAGCGTCTTTCCCGTCCCCGGCGGGCCCACCAGCAAGACGCCCTTGGGAATCCGGCCGCCCAGCCGCTGGTACTTCTTCGGGTTCGTGAGGAAGTCCACCACCTCGACGAGCTCGGCCTTGGCCTCGTCCACGCCGGCCACGTCCGCGAACGTCGTCTTGAGCTCCTTCCGGTCGTAGATCTTGGCCTTGGATCGGCCGAAGGACAGAGCCTGGGTTGGACCGCCGCCCATCCGCCGCATCAGGAAGATCCACAGCGCGGCCATGATCCCGAGCGGGAGCACCCAGCCGAAGATGAGGTCCCGCCAGAACGTGCTCTCGACCCGGCCCGAGAACTCCACCTTGGCCGCCTCGAGCTCCTTCACGAGCTGCGAGTCGTCCATGGCGGGGATACGAGTGGTCGTGAACATGGTGGGGCCCGACTCGCTCCCGAGGAGGGTTCTGAGCTTGTCGCCGGGGCCCGGGGGTGGGGTGGGAAGAGCGTCCGGTTTGAGCGTGCCCCGAATCTCCCGCTCCGTCAGGGACACCTTCTCGACCTTCCCCTCCCGGAGGAGGGATAGGAACTTGCTCAGGGGGATCTCGATGGCGCGAGGAGCCACCAGCCACCCTTGGACCACGAACAGGACAGTGAGCGCGATGAAGAGGTAAAAGAGCGAGAACTGGGTTTTCTGCTTCCCGGGGAGTTTCATCGTGGCGGCTCTAAATCATGCTAGCGAAAGCCCACAAGACTGTCAAACCTACACCCGTGAACACGCCAGTAGCTGGCAGTGGAGGGAACGGCGAGCCCCGAGAACGGGCGGTGGAGCCCGCTCAGCTACACTTTGCTTCTTTGGGTGGCGCCTCGTAGCCCTTGAGCTTATAGGTGGAGTTGAACGTGTCCTCCCAGATCTCGAGCTTGCCCGGCGTCAGGGGATCCTTGCCGTCGAACACGGAGAGCTTGACCCGGCTGACGAACTCGGTGGGCTCCAGGCGCTTGGCGAGGAAGTCGGCGAGGCTGGCCTTGTCGACGAAGAGGGCCATGGTCTCGCTCACGGGTTGGTCGGGGGGCAGGCCCGGCTTGGGCCAGCTCAGCACCACCGAGAAGCCCGTGAGGTCGGCGTCGGACGCGGCGCTGGTCATCGCGGTGAGCCGGCGGAGGAGATCCACGCCGTAGCGGGAGAACATGGCCGAGACCCGCCGCTCCCTCGGCATCGCCGCGAAGGATCCGTCGTCGGTCTGGTCGATCATGACCCAGACCGAGAGGTACCGGTCGTCCGCCGTGATGCCTTTCGGCTGGCGGAAGCCGATCCCGTGCTTGGCCACACCCAGCCAGGGCAGGCACCAGTAGACGTGCTCGTAG
Organism: uncultured Candidatus Rokubacteria bacterium; assembly: GCA_963840495.1. Lineage (GTDB taxonomy): Bacteria > Methylomirabilota > Methylomirabilia > Rokubacteriales > CSP1-6 > CAWIZN01. The sequence continues at coordinate 21,125 of CAWIZN010000043.1, read as the reverse complement.
AAGCGCAAGAGCTGCGGCTTATAGGTCGAGGCGAGCGCCTTGGCCTTCGGGGTATTGTACTGCTCGAGGGGGGTGATGGAATCCTCGGGTGCCGCGAGACTCGGGCTGACGAAGGCGAGCGCGAGGAGCACGGCGAGCGCCGCCACCGCCCCCCGCTTTCCGTCCCGGAACGTCTCCACCGTGGTCATGGCTAGTTCTGGAAGATCTGGCTGGGGCTCACGGTGATGGCGTAGAGACCCCACCAGTTCTCCTGCCGGGAGGCCTCGATGTCGGAGCGGTACACCTTCGGGTTGGAGCCGTCCTTGTTATTGCGCATGGAGAAGAATCCGTGCTCGCCCGATGCGAAGTGGGTGCTGTGAGACCGCCACATCCCCCAGTCGGCGGAGGAGGCGCAGGCCCCCGTCAGGAACAGGATCGCGGCGATCAATGCGGCCCGAGTGACGATGGTGCGCATGGGCAAATCTCCTTCTGCGAGTGGACTCGGCGCGAAGCGACCGACCCCGCTATGATAAGAACCGCCGCACGACGCCGTCAACCAGCCATTTCCGTCCCGCTGCTTTTGAACTTGCAGGGCACTTGGCTCTCAGGCATCCTCGCGAGAGGTGACCACGACGTGGCCGTGAGCGACCATCTGACGTTCTTCGAGGAGCCCCAAGGCCTGCGGCGTCCCCTCGTGATCATGGCCTTCTCCGGTTGGAACGACGCGGCCGAGTCCGCCACGACCGCCGCCCGCTATCTGTCCCAGCTCTGGCCCTCGCACACCATCGCGAGCATCGATCCCGAGGAGTTCTACCACTTCGGGCTCTCGCGTCCCTATGTCCGCTTCAAGCCGGGCTCCGAGACCGAGCGCGAGATCATCTGGCCCGCCACCGAGTTCTCGCTGACCCAGTCCCCGAATCTCGATCGCGACCTGATCGTGGGCGTGGCCATCGAGCCGCATCTCAAGTGGCGCACCTACTGCAAGTGCGTTCTCGAGCTGACCCGGCGGGTGGGCTCCTCGCTCGTGCTGACGCTCGGGGCCCTCCTCGGCGAGGTGCCCCACACGCGTCCCGTGCGCCTCTCGGGCAGCGCCTATGATCCCGAGCTCGCCGCGCGCCTGGGGGTCCGCTCGACCCGGTACGAAGGACCGACGGGGATCGTGGGCGTCCTCAATACGGCGTGCCGCGAAGAGGCGATCCCGACGGCCAGCCTCTGGGCCAATGTGCCGCACTACGTCTCGGGCATCGAGAACCCGAAGGCCGCGCTCGCGCTCGTCCGCCGCGTCTTGAGCCTCCTGAATACGGAGGCCGACCTCACCGATCTGAGCGAGGCCGCCCGCCAGTTCGAGCAGAACCTGAACGGCATCGTCGCCCAGAACGCCAAGATCGCCGAGTACGTGGCGAAGCTCGAGAAGAAGAAGCCCGACGAGGACGAGGAGGCCGACGCGGACGCCGATGCCGCGCGCGACGAATTGCCTCCGTCCGCGGACCTGGTCGCCGAGATCGAGCAGTTCCTTCGCCAGCAGCACCCGGAGAATCCATAGCTCCGGCCCACCGCGGGCCGACGCGCCTGCGCGGGCTCGCCGCGTGCGCTCTCATCGTCTGCGCGTCGGCCCCGGCGGCCGCCCTCGAGGTCCGGTGGACGCCATCCTCTCCCGCACAGGGCGATGTCGCGATGGTGATCGTGACGGGGGCGCGCGGCGCCCGCGAGGTCGAAGGCAAGGTCGGCGACCGGCCCCTTCTCTTCTTCCCGTACGGTGAGGCGCATGCCGCGCTCGTCGGCATCGATCTCGAGAGCGCGGTGGGCAAGACCGCCTGGCGCGTGGGCGTGATCGACGCGGGCGGCGCGCGGCGGGATCGCTCGGGCTCCGTGGTGCTCCGCGCCGGCCGGTTCCCCGTGGAGCGGTTGAGCCTGCCCACGGGCATGGTGGATCTCGACCCCGCGACCGAGCGCCGGGCCGAGGCCGAGGCGGCGCGCCTCCGCGCGCTCTACGCGACCTCGACGCCCGAGCGGCTCTGGCAGGGTCGGTTCGCGCGGCCCGTTGCAGGCGAGGGGAAGTGGACGGGCTTCGGCGCCCGGCGCATCATCAATGGCCAGCCGCGCATGCCGCACTCGGGCGCCGACTATGCGGCCGGGCTCGGCACGGCGGTGGTGGCGTCCAACCGCGGGCGGGTCGCGATGGTCGGCGACTTCTTCTTCGCGGGCCGGCTCGTCGTGCTCGATCACGGCCTCGGCCTGTACACGCTGTACTTTCACCTGGACCGCGTCGACGTCGCGGAGGGCGCGGTGGTCGAGCGCGGCCAGCCCATCGGCACGGTGGGGGCGACGGGCCGCGCCACCGGGCCTCATCTGCACTGGGGCGCCGTGCTCCGGCAGGCCCGCGTCGATCCGTCGGGGCTCCTGTCGCTCGGTGCCGGCGACTGACCCGACGCCACCGATCGGTCGCTTCGCCAGCGAGGGCGCGCCTGGTTAGGAGCCTGCCGGAGAGAGCCATAGGAGATGACGCGTTCGAGCGCCGGCTTCGCCGGCGCAATCCTGCTCCTCGGGGGAGGCCTCGGAGGGGGCCGTCGAGGCCCCCTCCGAATGGAGATCAGGGCAGGCGAGAGCCGCCCGGTCAGCACGGTGACGGCGCGCCCACCCACCCGGACCCGGCTCGCGCGGCCCCTGCTGGTGTGGACCTCGACGGCGAGCCGGCCGGGTCGCCCCAGCACGTCGCCTTGCTCGGCGGTGAAGGCCGCGATGCCGTCGCGCTCGCGCAGGCGCCCCGCCTCGTGGAGCCAGACGGCGAGGGAGGAGTGCACCGAGCCCGTCACGATGTCCTCGGGGATGCCGAACTGCGGCGCGAAGAAGCGCGAGTGCGCCCCTGACGACGGCTCGACCGTCTCCGGTGAGACGAGGCAGAACGCGCGCAGCCCGAGCGCCGTGCCGATCTCGCCGAGGCGTCCGAGGTCGGGGCGGAGCGCATGGAGGGTCGCGAGGTCGGCGACCGGGAGCAAGAGATCGGTGTCCGGCGTGACGGCCGGCCGCGCCCATCGACCGAGCCGCGACTCGGCCAGGCCCAGGGCGGCGAGGATGTCGGCGAGGGACCCGTCGAAGGCCGCGCAGACGGGCAGCGGAGGCTCGAGCCAGAGCACGGAGCCGTCCGCGCGCGCCTCGATCGCCACGGGCAGCACGCCCTGCGTGGTCGCGAAGACGACGCGCTCGCCCGACAGCCGCCCCGCGTCCAGGAGGGTGCGCACGGCGCCGAGCGTCGTGTGGCCCGAGTAGGCGACCTCGCGCGTCGGCGTGAACTTGCGCAGGCCATGGTCGGCGTCGGGCCGGGGCGAGGCCGAGACGAAGGCCGTGCCCGGCGCCTTCATCTCGCGGGCGATCGCCTGCATCTCGGCCTCGCCGAGCCCGTCGGCGTCGAGCACGGCGGCCGCGGGATTGCCGGCGAAGGGACGATCCGTGAACACGTCGACGCGCGCGACCGACACCGCGCGGCTCATAGGCGGATGCGCTCGCGGAGGCGGCGGGCCTGGCGCTCGAGGGCGCGCGTGGACCAGATGGTCGCGGACGACCGGGCGATGAGGCGGTAGACGCTCATGCGGGGCACCTTGAGGGTGACGGCGGGGTCGAGCCAGTTGGGGGAACGGGCGAGCAGGTCGAGCGTGGAGAGGCCGATCAGGAGCGGCCAGGCGCAGGCCAGCCGCATCCGCGTCTCCGCGCGCGGGATGGCGCAGGTGTACCGCCACCCCGCGTCGTAGTGCTCGAGGGCGGTACCCAGCAGCTCCCGCAGCAGCGGGCGCGCGGCGAGCCCGGCGGCGGGATCGAGGAGATCGCCCGGCTCGAGGCCGAGGCGCGCCAGGTCCGCGCGCGGGAGATAGCAGCGGCCGGTGCGCAGGTCGCGCGGGACGTCGCGCAGGACGTTCGTGAGCTGGAGCCCCTGGCCGAATCGCACGCCGAGCGCCTGCATCGCCGGGCCATCCCAGTGGGCGAGGCGGGGCCGGTGCGCGATGTGCACCTCGGTCCAGAACTCGCCCACGCAGCCCGCCACCAGGTAGGTGTACCGGTCGAGGTCGGCGCGCGTCTCGAGCGCGGCGAGCTTGCCCTCGTCCTCGCCGGGAAAGACGCGCAGGTCCTCCGTCATGCCCTCGATGATGGTGGCGAGGAGCCGTCGCACGCGCGCCTGATCGGCCGCGGCGAGCCCCCGATAGGCCGCGAAGATCGCGGGCAGGCGCTCGAGCAGCCGGCGCTCGGCGGGCAGCGACTGCGAGCCCGCCGCGGCCAGGACGATGGCGGCGATGCGGCCGGCCCGCGCCAGGGTCAGCTCCTCGCCGAGCGCCGCCAAGTGGACGATCCGCGCGCGCCGCTCGATGAGGCGCGTGTCGGCGATGGTGTCCGCCGCCCGGGCGAAGAGATAGGCGAGCCCGATGGTCGGGCGCACCGCGGCGGGCAGCACCGCCAGGGACAGATAGAAGGAGCGGCTGACCTGCTTGAGGAGCGCGGTGGTGAGGTCGCTCCCCGCCACGAGGCGCCTAGGAGCCAGTCGGAGAAACGCGGCTAGAGCGATGAGAAGGGTCCAGCTGCGAGGCGGCGCCCGATGGCCGCACGCGAGGCGTACTCGCGTAAGGGGAGTGCGGGGCCATGTCTGGGCCCCGCAGACGAAAGTTCGTCGGCCCGATTGTCTCGCGCGTTACGTGGCACGGCGGTCGAGGGCGCCATACCGCAGCAGATGGGCCCTTCTCATCGCTCTAGTCCATGTCCATCGGGTTGAGGGGCGGGTCGGGCGAGTCCTTGGCCTTCTTGAGCCCTTCCTCGAACTTCTTCTGGAGCACCTGCGGCTTCTTCTGCTCCGCCTTGATCTGCTCCTTGAAGAGCTGATCGCGCCGGGCCGCCGCCCCCTTCAGCGAGGACAGCGCCTCGTCGAGTCCGAGCCCCGACCGGGCGCGGGGCGCCGCCTCGTGGGCGACCACCGCCTCGAGCCCCGGGTCGATGGTGAGCCGGCCATTGCAGCACGGACACGTCACGATGAACGTCGCCATGGCCTCAAGGTATCAAAGAACAGGTCGGAACGTGAGCAGTCCAGCGCGCCGAGCAGCAGGTATCAGGAGCGGTGCCAGGTACTGGTGGCGGATCGACTCGTCCGCGCGGAAGTCGTGCGCCGTCCCCTCGTAGCGGATATGCCCCTTTTCGAGCACGTAGACGCGGTCGGCGAGGGCGAGGCAGAATTCCACGTTCTGCTCCGCGAGCAGGATGGTGAGGCCCTCCGACTTGAGCCGGGCGATCTGCCCCTTCAGGTGCTCGACGACGAGCGGCGCCAGGCCCTCGGACGGCTCGTCGAGGAGGAGCAGGTCGGGATTGCCCATCAGGGTCCGGCCGATGGTGAGCATCTGCTGCTCGCCGCCGGAGAGGAACCCGCCCTGCCGGCCCATCAGCTCGCGCAGCTTGGGGAAGAGGTCGAAGACGCGCTCGATCGTGAAGCCGCTGCCGGCCCGGCGCCGGCTCGCCACGTCGAGGTTCTCCCACACCGTGAGATCCGCGAAGATCCGCCGGTCCTCCGGCACGAAGCCGATGCCGGCCTGCGCGACGTCCCAGGGCGCCCAGCCGGCGATGTCCCGGCCCTTCCACTCGATGCGGCCCCGGTGCGGCGCGGTGAGGCCCATGATGCTGCGCATGGTCGTGGTCTTGCCGACCCCGTTGCGTCCGAGGAGACACACGCACTCACCGTGCGCGACATGGAGCGAGACGCCGAAGAGCACCTGGGAGAGGCCGTACGACGTGTAGACGTCTTCCACGACGAGAATCGGTGCCGTCATCAGAGGGCGTCTCCGAGGTAGACGCGCCGCACCTCGGGATCACGGCGCACCTCGTCGGGCGTGCCGTCGGCGATCACGCGGCCCTGGTGAAGCACGGTGATGCGCTGGGCGATGGAGAAGACCACCTCCATGTCGTGCTCGGTGAAGAGCAGCGTCAGGCTCCGCTCGCGCGCGATGCCCTCGATGAGCCGGATGGACTCGCGCGTCTCGGCGGCCGACATGCCGGCCGTCGGCTCGTCGAGGAGCAGGATCTCCGGCTCGAGCGCCAGCGCCAGCCCCAGCTCGAGCTGCTTCTGGTTGCCGTGGGAGAGAAAGCCGGAGACTTCCCCCGCCTTGTCGAGGAGGCCGACCGCATCGAGCAGCGCCAGGCTCTCCTCCCGGTAGAGCCGGTCGACGGGGGTGAAGAGGTTCCAGCCGCGCCCGCGGTGGGACAGGTAGGCGGCCTGGATGTTCTCGTACACGGTGAGGCGCGGGAAGATGTTCGTCCGCTGGAACGAGCGCCCCATGCCGATGCGGCAGAGATCGTGCGGGGCGATGCCCGTGACGTCCCGCTTCTTGAAGACCACGCGGCCGGTGTCCGGCTTGACGTGACCGGTGATGAGGTTGAACAGCGTGGTCTTGCCCGCGCCGTTGGGGCCGATGATGGCGCTGATCGAGCCGGTGGGGACGGTGAAGCTCACGCCGCCCACCGCCTGGAAGCCGCCGAAGCTCTTGCGGACATCGCGCACTTCAAGCATGCGCGCGCCTCTTGCGCATGAGCCGGGCGGCGAGGAGCGCAACGGCGCCCGCGAGCCCGCCGGGGAAGACGAAGAGCAGGACGATGAGGATGATGCCGAGGATGAGCGGCCAGTACTGGGTGTAGGACACGATCTGCTGGTTCAGCCAGAGCAGCACGAGGGCGCCGAGGGCGGGGCCGAAGAAGGCGCCCATGCCGCCGAGCAGCGTCATGATCAGGACCTCGGACGACTTGGTCCAGTAGGCGAAGTCCGGAAAGACGCCGCGGTTGAAGATGCCGAAGAGGCCCCCGGCGAGGCCCGCGAACGCCCCCGCGAGGACGAAGGCCGCCAGCTCGTAGCGCCGCACGTTGACGCCGATGAACTCCGCTCGCTCGGGATTCTCGCGGATCGTGGTCAGGATGCGCCCGAACGGCGAGCCCACGATGCGCCGGAGGAGCCAGAAGCAGACGCCGACGAGGAGGAGGGTGAGGAAGTAGAAGTACTCCGAGGTGCGATAGCCGCCGAGGAACGGCACCACCGCGGCCAGGCGCTCGAGCCAGCCGAAATCCGGGTAGGGGATCTCCGGCATGCCCTGCTCGCCGCCCGTCACCTCGTTCCACTTGAAGCAGATGGCCCAGACGATCTGCGCGAAGGCGAGCGTCAGCATGGCGAAGTAGATCTTGGTGAGGCGCACGCAGAAGAAGCCGAAGACGAGGGCGAAGAGCCCGGCGACCAGCCCCGCCGCCGGGAAGGCGAGGAGGAAGGACACGCCGAGCTTCTTCATGAGGAGCCCCGTCGTGTACGCGCCGATGCCGAAGTACGCGGCGTGGCCGAAGGAGACCAGCCCCGCATAGCCGACGAGCAGGTTCAGGCTCGTGGCGAACAGCGCCCAGATCACGACGTCATTGGCGAGGAAGGTGTAGTACCGCGAGCCCGCCGCGGGCACGAAGAACAGCGCCGCCAGCACCAGGAGTCCCCATGGCGCGCGCCGGGTCATCGTGAGCTCCCCGTCGGGGCGGCGCAGCCGAGCCTCCGCCGCCCGACGTTCGGGCAGACTCCCCGCGCGGTCATCATGGGCCCGTCGGGGCGGCGCAGCCGAGCCTCCGCCGCCCGACGTTCGGGCAGACTTCCCGCCGCGGTCATCTCAGCGGGCGGCCGAGGAGGCCCCACGGCCGGATGATGAGCACGGCGGCCATGAGGACGAAGACCGAGAAGATGGAGAAGCGCGGGATGAACAGGATGCCGAAGGACAGCACCTGGCCGTAGATGAGCGCGCCGAGGAAGGTCCCCCAGAAGGAGCCGAGCCCGCCGATCACGACGACGATGAACGCCTCGACGATCATCTCGGTGTCCATTCCGGGCACGATGGTCTTGACCGGCGTCACGAGGGCGCCGCCGAGCCCGCCGAGGAAGGAGCCGATCATGAAGACGGCGGTGTAGAGCCGGTCGACGTTGACGCCGAGCGCGCCCAGCGTCTCGCGGTCGAGCGCCGCCGCGCGCATGAAGCGGCCCGCCCGCGTCCGGTGCAGCACGAGCCAGAAGGCGAGCGCGATGCCGGGGCCGAGGATCAGGATGAACAGGTTGTAGTACGGGATCGTCGTGCCGAAGAGCGTGAAGGAGCCGTCGAGCCCCGGCGGCCGCGACACGGAGAGCTGCTGCGTGCCCCAGATGAGCTTGGCCACGTCGCTCAGGATGAGGACGAGCGCATAGGTGAACAGGAGCTGGTACAGCTCCTCCTTGGCGTACAGGTGGCGGAAGAGCAGCCGCTCCACGATCCCGCCGAGGACGGCCACGCCGAGCGCCGCGCCGATCACCGCCCACCAGAACCGCCCCGGCCCCATCCCGATCCACTGCACGAACTGGTACGCGCCATAGGCGCCGAGCATGTAGAAGGAGCCGTGGGCGAAGTTGAGCACGCGCAGGACGCCGAAGATGAGCGAGAGCCCGGACGCGATGAGAAACAGGAACATGGCGGCGGTGAGGCCGCTCAGCGACTGCGCGAAGATGAAGGACGGATCGGGCATGGGCGACGGAAGCTCGGAGGGGGCGGTCGAGGCCCCCTCCGGCAGGGCCTACTCCATGAACTTGGTGGGGTCGACGTACTCCACCGGCTTCATGATCGCGAACGGGTACTTCGGATCCAGCACCGTCTTGCCGTAGAGCTGGCCGCGGTTGGCCTGGTGGTCCTTCTCCCGGATCGTCTGCTTGCCGATGCGGCGTGTCGATGGTGAGGCCGAGCAGCGCCTTGGACACCTTCTCGGAGTCCGCGCTATTGGCCTTCTTCATGGCCTCGGCGAGGAACGCCATGCCGATATAGCCCTGGACCGCCCACGACGACGGGTACTCCTCCTTGGTGTACTTGGCGAGGCGGTCCGTGTAGTCCCGGTGGGCGGGCGTGTCCCCCCAGTAGAAGGCGTCGTAGGAATTGCCCCAGATGCCGACGGGATAGTCCTTGCCCATGGACTTGGTGGACTCGGGCGAGCCCGCCTCGCCCACGCCGATGAAGTTGTACTTGACGGCGTCGAAGTAGCCGAGGGGCTTGGCCTGCTTGGCGAAGGTGACGAAGTGGCCGCCCCAGAGCGAGGAGAACACCGCCTCCGGCTTCTTGGCCATCTGCGCGTTGATGAACGGCGTGTAGTCCGCCTCGCCGAGCTTCGGCCATTGCTGGTCGACGATCGTCACGCTCGGCTTGATCTTCTTCAGGTACTCGACGAAGGACTTGGTCACGTCCTGGCCATAGGCGTAGTCGGGGCTGATCGTGGCGATCTTGGTCAGCGGCCACTTGGCCACGATCTCCGCGGCGCTGCGCCCTTCCATGGTGGTGTTCGCGGCGACGCGGAAGACGTAGGGGTGGAGCTTGTCGGCGGCGGTGAGCTGGTCCGTCTTCGGGATGGGCGCGATGAAGACGATCTTGTTCTCCTTGGCGACGACCGAGACCGCGGGGCCCTCCGCCGAGGTGAGCGTGCCCACGAGGAAGTCGACGTTCTCCTTCAGGATCAGCTCGCGGGAGACGCGCACCGCCTCGTCGGCATTGCCCTTGGTGTCGCGCGGGAGCAGCTCGATCTTGCGGCCGAGCACGCCGCCCTTGGCGTTCAGCTCGTCCACGTACATCTGGGCGCCCTTGAGCGCGGGCTCGCCGAAGAGCGCGCCCGGTCCGGAGAGGATCATGGGGAAGCCGACCTTGATCGGCTTCTGGGCCTCGGCGGCGAGCGGCGCCGCCAGGGTCAGAGCGAGCAGCATGGTCAGAAAGCGCAGCAGCATGGAGTGCCTCCTTTGGCGTTGGCTACGAGAAATGGCCGGCGACGAAGCGGCCGCCCTTCATGCTAGAAGACCGGCAGGCCCGGCACCTGCACCCGGATGCGGTACACGGAGGTCGACGCGGTGATGTAGAGGCTCCGATAGTCGGCGCCGCCCCAGGCGAAGTTCGCCGCGGGCTCGGGCGTATTGATCACGCCGAGGCACGCCGCGTGCGGATCGAAGACGTGGATGCCGCCGGGGCCGCAGCAGTACACGTTCCCGGCGGAGTCGATCTTCATGCCGTCGGGCGCGCCCCGCCCCTCGCCCGTCGTCTCCGCCCAGAGCTTCCCGCCGGCGAGCGTCCCGTCCGGACGCACGTCGAAGACGCGAATGTGCTTGCGGGCGGTGTCGTTGACGAAGAGCCGCCGGCCGTCGAGGGAGAAGCAGAGGCCGTTCGGCCGGTCGAAGTCGTCGACGAGGAGCACCGGCCGCTTCGGGTCCGCGCCGACGCGATAGACACCCTGGAAGGGCAGTTCCTGCTCCCGCTTGACACCGAAGAAGTCGGCTCGGCCATAGGGCGGATCGCTGAAGTAGATGCCGCCGTCCACCGCGCAGACGATGTCGTTGGGGCTGTTCAGCTCCTTGCCCTCGTGGTGCGTCGCGACCGGCGTGATGCGCCCGTCGGGCTCGGTGCGGGTCACCTGGCTCGACGCGTGCTCGCACGCGAGCAAGCGTCCCTGGCGGTCCCACGTGAGCCCATTGGACTTGTTGCACGGCTTCCGGAAGGTGGTGACGCCGTCGCGCTCGGACCAGCGCCGGAGATGATCCCCGGGCATATCACTCCACAAGCAGGTAGTGCTCCCGGGGATGCCAGAGCGGACCCTCCGTGAACAGGCAGCCCGTCGCGATCCGCTCGAACTCGACGCCGGAACCGACCACGCCGGTGAAGCGCGGGTCGCGGATCGAGACGCTCACTTCGCCATCCGCTCCCCGGGCTTTCCGGCCACGTACCAGTCAGGCGGGTCGATGTCCTCGATCACGACCCACACCGCCTGCGACGGGAGCTTGGTCACGTCGCAGATGGCCTCGGTGACGCGGCGGGCGATCTCGTCCTTCTTGTCCTTGCCATGGCCTTCGTAGATGCGGATGTTGACGAAAGGCATCGTCGCCCTCCACTGGTGTCCGACAGGGTTAGCGCTGCAGCGCTAGGCCTTGAGCGCCTTGTCGAAGAGGCCGGTGCACCGCTTCCACGCATCGGCGGCAGCGGCGGCATTGTACGACGGCCGGTAGTCCGCGAAGAAGCCGTGGCCGACGCCCGGGTAGATGACGAACTCGGCGCTCTTGTTGACCTGCTTCACCATCTCCTCGAGCTTCTTCACGTCCTCGGGCTTGGGATTCTGGTCCGTCTCGCCGTAGAGGCCGAGGAACGGCATCTTGATGTCCTTGGCCACGTCGAAGCCCGTCACCGGGTTCGGCGTGTCGGGATAGGGCCGCGCGGGCGGGCCGTACCACGCGACGGCGGCCTTGATGTCCGGGTTCGTCGCCGCCACCTGGTAGACGGTGGAGCCGCCCCAGCACCAGCCGGTGACGCCCACGCGGTCGGCGCGCGCGCCCGGACGCTTCTTCGCCCAGTCCACCGTCGCCGCGACGTCGCCCAGCACCTGCTTGCTGCGGCACCGCGAGCACGATCTTGACGATGTCCTGGACATTGGGGAGATGGCCCACGCCGCCCTCGCGCTTGAACAGCTCGGGCGCGACGGCGTAGTAGCCGGCCTTGGCGAAGCGGCGCGTGCAGTCGCGGACCCACTCGTGCACGCCCCAGATCTCGGAGAGGCACACCACGATCGGCGCGGGGCCGCCCGCCGCCGGCCGCGCCTCGTAGACGGGCATGCCGTAGTCGCCGATCTTGACCTCGAACTCTCCGGCCGCGATGCCGCTCGTGTCCGTCGTGATCGCCTGCGCCAGTGCCTTGTCGACGCCGACCGCGTAGCCGGCGAAGGTGGCGCCGCCCGCCTGTAAGACCTGGCGCCGCGTGATGCCGCCGCGAGTGGATTCGGCCATGGGACCCTCCTCCTGAATGGTGAAGAATCGACAGATCGGAGCGGTGCTGCCCGAGTCTAGGGCCCCGCTGGGCGACTGTCAATCAATCGCGTCCCACGCGCCGGGAGGCGCCCTGCTATGCTGTGGGCCGTGGCCGATCTCGCCAATGAGTTTTCCTGGTCCCGCACGCGGGACAACATCTTTCAGGAGTGCCGCCGGCGCTACTACCTGCACTACTACGGGTCCTGGGGCGGCTGGGATCCCGGCGCCGACCCGGCCATCCGCGCCCTCTATGTGCTGAAGCAGCTCGGCACCCGGCACATGTGGGCCGGGCGCGTCGTCCACGAGGCGGTCGAGCGCGCACTGCAGGCGCTGCGCGACGGCCACGCGCTGTCCGAGGCCTCCCTGATCGAGGACACCGTGCGCCAGATGCGGCAGGAGTGGAAGGGCTCGCGCGACGGCGTGTACCGGGAGGCCCCGAAGCGCGCCGGCCTCTTCGAGCACGAGTACGGCGTGCCCGTCAAGCCTGGCGAGTGGCAGGCGCTCCGCGAGCACGTCGTGCGCTGCCTGCGCAACTTCCATCGGCTGCCGCTCCTCGCCGACATCAAGCGCACGCCGGTCGAGCGGTGGATCCTCCTCGAGGACATCGGGTCCTTCCCGTGGGAGGGCACGCGCATCGTCACGGCGCCCGACTTCGGCTACTGGAGCCGGGACGACCGCCTGCAGCTCGTCGACTGGAAGACGGGGGGCGGCGGCGCGGGCGCCTCCCTCCAGCTCGGCGGCTATGCGCTGTATTCCCTCGAGGTCCTCGGTGTGGACCTGTCGCGGGTGGACCTGCTCGAAGTGAACCTGCGCGAGGCCAAGATCACCGCGCATCCCTGGGACGGGCAGAGCCTCGACCGCGTCCGGGACTTCATCCGGCTGTCGGTGCGCTCGATGAAGGCGTATCTCGAGGATCCCGAGAAGAACGTCGCCCGCGAGGCCGACTTCGAGAAGACGGAGTCCGTCCGCATCTGCCGCTGGTGCAACTTCCGCGCGGTGTGCCGCCCGGAGCTGCCGCCATTTCCCGCGCCCGCCGCCGATCCGGCCGGAGCCAGAAGGAGGCCGCCCACACGTGAAGGCTTTGCTCGTCGATCTGGACGATACGCTGCTCGACTACTCGGGGGGCGTGGACGATTCCTGGTGCCAGGCCTGTGACACCGTGGCCACGCCCGCCGGTCTCGATCCCGCCGCCCTGAGCCAGGCCATCGCGCGCTCCCGGCGCTGGTTCTGGGATGATCCGGGCCGCCATCAGCGCGAGCGCCTGGACATGATGGGGGCGTGGACGAAGATCGCCGAGCACGCCCTCGCCGGACTCGGCGCGCCGGGGGGCCCGCTGGGGGCCGCCCTCGCCGCGCGCTTCGCCGACTACCGGTGGGGGCGGATGCGGCTGTTTCCCGGCGTGCCCGACGCGCTCGCCCGCCTGCGGAGCCGCGGCGTCCCGCTCGCCCTCGTGACCAATGGCGACCGGCGCCAGCAGCGGCGGAAGATCGAGCAGTACGACCTCGCGCGCTACTTCGACGTGATGGTGATCGAAGGGGAGTTCGGATGCGGCAAGCCCGAGGAGGCCGTGTACCGCCACGCCCTCGCCGCCCTCGGCACGCGCCCCGAGGACGCCTTCATGGTCGGCGATCACCTCGAATGGGACGTCGGCGCTCCGCAGCGCCTGGGCGTGCGCGGGGTCTGGGTGGACGGCGCCGGAACGGGCCTCCCCGATCAGTCGCCCGTGGTCCCGCACCGGATCATCCGCGCCTTCCCCGAGCTGGTGGGGGACTGACCTCCGCGCCGCGACCGGCGCTCGGTCACCAGCGCTTGGTCTCGCCGGGTCGCAGGACCCAGATCGCGGCGGGATCGAGGCCGCGCCGCCCGATCTCGGCGGCGAGGCGCCTGGGCGGCTCGTCGTTCGGCTCCCGCGCGAGGCCAAACGTCCCCCAGTGGATGCCGAGGAAGCGCTCCGCGCGCAGGTCGGTCATCGCCTGCAGGGCCTCCTCGGGCGAGATGTGGACGGGGCGCGCGATCTCCCGCGGCGTGTACGACCCGATGGGCAGCGCCGCCAGGTCGAACGGCCCCAGCGCGTCGCCGATCTCCTTGAAGTGGAGGTAGTAGCCCGTATCGCCGGCGAAGTAGAACCGCTTCGATCCGAGCACCGCCCACGAGGACCAGAGCCGTCGGCCCTGGTCGACGAGCGTGCGGCCGGAGCCGTGCTGGGCGGGCGTGCAGACGATGCGCACGCCCCCGAGAGTCACGGACTCGCCCCAGTCGAGCTCCACGGCATTGGTGATGCCGCGGTCGGCCAGCCACGATTTGAGGCCGAGCGGCACGACGAAGCGGGGATTGAACAGGCGGGCCAGGTGCAGCACCGTCGGCTCGTCCAGGTGGTCGTAGTGGTCGTGGGAGATCAGCACGAAGTCGATCGGCGGCAGATCCTCCATGCGCATGGGGGGCGGGGTGTACCGCCCCACGCCGATCAGCCCGCCGAAGGGCCCGGTGCGCTTGGCCCACGTCGGATCGGTGAGGAAATTGACGCCGTCGAGCTGCACGAGCACGGTCGAGTGCCCGATCCAGGTCACCGTCGCGGCGCTCCGGTTTCGGCGCAGGGCGTCGAGATCCGGCGCCACCACGGGCAGGGCGACGACGGGATGCTCCGCCACGAGCCACGTGGCGCCGAGCACGAGGGAGCGCAGCCGCGCGACGTACCCGGCCCGGTGATACTTGGGATCGAGGTTGCGGAATAAGCCGTTGACCGACGGAGCCGCGGTGAGCCCGGGTATCTGCGAGATGGCGGGATCGCGACCGGCAGCGCCCGGTGCCGCTTCGCCCGCGCCCGAGCACGCGCAGCAGACGGACAGGACGACGGCGAGCAGCGCGCGCGCGATGTGACTCGGCGCCCCAATTTCAGCGTACATGGTTCGAGCGTACATAGACTGTCAACGCGGCGGTGAGCGGGCGCGACGCGCTACAGCTGGCCCTTGATCGGGACGGCGAGCAGCTCCAGCAGGCGGCTCACGATCCCGCGGCGGCGCCAGTCCTCGTACGTCACGCGGCGGGACAGCTCGAGGTCCTCGGCGAAGATCTCGTCGAGACGCCCGGCGATGGCCCGATCGTAGATGACCAGGTTCAGCTCGTCGTTGAGGGCGAAGGACCGGCGGTCGAGGTTGGTGCTGCCCACCGTGGACCAGACCCCGTCGATCACCATGGTCTTGGAATGAAGGAGCGCGGCCCGGTACTCGTAGACCTCGATCCCCGCGCGGAGGAGACGGCCCAGCTCACCGCGGCTCGCCTGGCGGACGATATTGTGGTCGATCTCCCCGGGCAGGATGAGCACGACGCGCACGCCCCGTTGCGCCGTCTGCACGAGGGTCTCGATCATCTTGTCGTCGGGCACGAAGTAGGGGTTGGTGATGTGGATGGACCGCTGGGCCGACGCCACGGCGAGGAGGAACATCGTGTACATCGCGACGCTGCCGCCCGCGGGGGAGCTGCGCACGGCCTGCGCATTGCTGGGACCGCGCGCCTCCTGAGCGCGGGGGAAATAGTCGTCGCCGCCCAGTGCGACGCCCGTCGCCTCCAGCCAGTTCTCGACGAAGGCGCCCTGCAACTGCAGGACGACGGGGCCCTCGACCCTGACGTCGGTGTCGCGCCATTGGCCGTCCGTCCGGCCATTGCCGCTCCACTTGCCGCTCGTGCCCGATCCCCCCGTGATGCCGATCCGCCCGTCCGCCACCAGGATGCGGCGATGATTGCGGTAGTTGGCGCGTGTCGAGCGTGAAGGGCCGGAGCGGGCGGAACGTCTCGACGCGGCACCCCGCCTCGGTCATGATCTGGCGCTGCCCGGCGGGCATCGCCATCGCGCCGACGGCGTCGACCAGGACATTGACCTGGACGCCGGCCCGGCAGCGCTCGGCCAGCGCGCGCGCCACGTCGTCGGCGGGCTGACCTTCCTCGAAGACGTACTGGGCGTAGTTGATCGTCTTCGTCGCGGCCTTGATGAGCTCGAGCTTCGCCGGGAAGATCTCGTCGCCGTTCAAGAGGACGTCGATCCGATTGCCCGCCACGATGGGGGCCTCGGTATAGCCGGTGATCGTGGCGGCGAATGCCGGGTCGCCGATCTTGAGGGTCGGGCAGGGTCAGGTGCGGCGGCACGTGGCCGCATGCGGCGGCGGCGATCGCGAGCAAGCCCGCGCCTGCGGCCGACCGGAGGCGATTGAGGAGACCGGCGACGATTGAGCCCGAGTCTAGGTTCGCATGGCCTAGCGTCGAGAGGGCAAGCGCGATGCCAGGACGCGGATCCGGAACTCTCGGGCCGAAGTGCTGGGGAACGATGGCTCGGTCATGAGCCGGGACATCCCGTCCGACGATGATCGGGTAAAAGAAGCCCGGTAAACACTACCGAGCGCGACTCCATGTCGCCTTGCGAACGGGATCTTCGCTTGTGGGCGAGGCGCCGACGGACTAGCGTGATGACATGAGAGCCTGCTCACTTCTGAGCCTGCTTGCCCTCTGTCTCCTCGCCTCGTCCGCGGCCCGCGCCGTCGAGGGGGTGAGCCTCGTGGAGGACTGGACCCAGCAGGTCGTCGGGGCCTCGGGCGTTCCCGCCGGATGGAAGAAGTACGAGACGCCGGGCGGACGGCCGCGTTACGACTTCACCGTGGTGAGCGAGGACGGCGTGCGGGGGCTCCGGGTCAGGAGCCGCGACGAGCATTCGACGATCGCGAAGGAGGTCCACGTCGACCTGCGCGCGACGCCGATCCTCGAGTGGAGCTGGAAGGTGGTGAAGCTGCCGGAGGGCGGGGACGTCCGCAAGAAGGAGACCTCGGACCTGACGGGCCACGTGCTGGTGGCGTGGCCGCGCATGCCGGCGCTCTTGCGCACCCGCCTGATCGGGTATGCGTGGGAGGCCACCGCGCCGGCCCGCACGATGGAGCGCAGCCGGAAGACGAGCCTCGTCACGTTCTTCATCCTGCGCTCCGGGCCGGCCGAGCTCGGCCGCTGGATGGTCGAGCGCCGCAATGTCCGCGACGACTACGCGAGCGCGTTCGGCGAAGAGCCGTCGAGCCCGGGCGTGGTGGCCATCTCGATCGACACGAACGACACGCACTCGACGGCGGAGGCGGTGATCGGGCGCATCGCGTTCACCACGCGGACGGCGCCAGGTAGCGGCTAGCGGTCTCGGCCGCCGCCGGGAGGCCGGCGATCCTCGACCAGCACCTCGAGGTACGCTCCCCGCGTCGCCGCGCGAAGGAGCGGCTTGAGGCTCGCCCGCCCGGCCTGTGCCCCGACATGTGCGTGCTCCAGGTCGGCCCGGCTGAGCGATGCGACCGGCCGCCTGTGGCGCGTGATGAGGATGCGCTCGCCTCCGGCCGCCGCGGCCACGAGCGACGCCAGATTTCGCTTTAGCTCATCGATCGATACTGTTTTCATACGGATGACGGTACTATATTCAGTGCTGAAAGGATGAGGATTCTGGCAGATGTTCCGTACCGAATAACGCCGGGCTGACCGGAGGGATTCGCTCGGCCCCGCGCAAAGCGGCGCCAGGTAGTGGGTCAATTCGGCCCCAGTGCCTCGCGCTACGGCTTGGGCGGCGGCTCCACGACCACGGTGTGGAGCACGGCGAGATAGCGCTGGGCCGCGCGCTGGAGATCGGCCGCGGTCATCGCGCGCACCTGGGCGGTGTAGCGGTCGAGGTATTCGTGACCGACACCCTGCGCCTCGAGCGCGGCCAGGTACCAGGCCTGGCGCGCATTGGTGCGGCGGTCCATGGCGAGGCTGCCGAGCAGGTACGCCTTGGCCACGCGCAGCTCCTCATCGGGGACGGGCTCCCGCCGGATGCGCTCGAGCTGATCGCGGAGCGCCGCCTCCGCCTTGACGACATTGTCGGGCGCGGTGCCGAGCAGGGCCAGGAAGTAGCCGGGATCGACGCGCATCGGCTCCTGGGTGGCCGTGGTGTAGGCGAGCGCCTGCTTGTCGCGGAGCTCGGAGAAGAAGCGCCCGGCGAGCCCGCCGCCGAGCACCGTGCTCACCAGCTTCATCGCGGCGAAATCCGGATCGGTCATGGCGGGCGCGAGGCCGCCCATGAAGATCTGCGCCTGGGCGCCCGGCACCTTCAGGGCGTCGCGCGTGGCCGAGGGCGCCGGAGCGGCCGCGGCATTGGGCGCCGGCACCGGCGCCGAGGGCAGCGCGCCGAAGAGGCGCTCGGCCCGGGTGAGGACGTCCGCCGCCTTGACGTTGCCGCTCACCGCGAGCACCATCCCGCCCGGCACGTAGTGGCGCCGGTAGTGGGCGATGAGCGCCGCGCGGTCCACCCGCTCGAGGCTCTCCTTGAGCCCGCTCGGCTCCCAGGCATAGGGATTGTCGCCGAAGGTGCGCGCGAGCAGGGTGTCGAGGGCGACGTCGTAGGGCTTCTCGCCGCGATTCCTGATCTGCCGCACCAGGAAGTCGCGCACGGCCTTCAGGGTGCCGTCGGGCAAGGACGGCGTGAGCGCGACCTCGGCGACGAGGTCGAGCATCTCCGCCCAGTAGCGGTCCAGCGCGGTGGCGGCAATCTCGGAGAAGTCCGCGTCGCCGTACGCCTCGATGCTGCCCCCCATGCGGTCCGCCGCCTCGACGACCTGCGTGCCGTCGAGCTTGTTCGTGCCCCGCACCATCATGATCTGGAGGAAGTTCGAGATGCCCGCCGTCCCGCGCGTCTCCCAGCGCGTGCCCATCTTCACCATGAGGGACATCGCGACGACGGGCGCCACCGGGTTCTCGCGCACCAGGATGGTCATGCCATTGGCGAGCCGGGTGCGGGTGACGGCGCCCGGCTCGGCGGCGGCGGGCAAGGCGGCGAGGCAGACGAGGGCGGCGGCGAGGAGCGCGCAGCACAGCAGGGTCGGGCGGCGGCGCGTCATGGCTTTTTCGGCACGAAGCCGACCTGGGCGTAGTCGCTCCGCGACAGATAGCGGCGGGCGGCATCCCGGATCTGCTCCCGCGTGATCTTGCGCAGGCGGTCGACGTACCCCAGCTCCGCCTCCAGCGTCCACGTGGTCTCGGCGAGGCCGTAGGCATTGGCGAGACCCTCGGAGGTCTCGGTGTCGAACGCGTGCTGGGCTTCGAACTTGGTGACCGCCAACTGGCGTTCCTCCTCGGTGGGGCCGCTCTCCTGCATCTTCGCGATCTCCTCCAGGACGATGCGCTCGACCTGGGCGAGGTCCTTGGCCTCGAGCTCCGCGCGGAGCGAGGCGATGCCACCGCCCATCTGCGCCGAGTAGCTCATGCTGACGCCGTTGACCAGGCGCTCGTCGTCGCGCAGGCGGCGGACGAGGCGCGAGCTCTCCGAGCCGGCGAGGATCGTGGTGAGCAGATCCACGGCGTCGCCGTTCGGATCATCGGCGCGCGGGGCCTGCCAGCCCATCGCGAGGAAGGCCTGCTGCTCCGGGCGCTCCACCGTCTGGCGCGAGACGCCGCGGAGCGGCCGGGGCGCCGGCGCGGGCGCGGCCTTATAGCCCGTGGCGGGGACGGTGCCGAAGATGCGATCGACCAGGGCGCGCACCTTCGCGGGCTCGACGGGGCCGACCACGACCAGCGTCATGTTCTCCGGCGTGTAGTAGTGCTGGTTGAAGGCCTTGAGCTTGGCGCTCGTCGCCGCGTCCATGGTCTCGCGCGTGCCGAGCGGCGGGTAGCCGTAGGGATTGTCGGCGAAGACGAGGCTGTAGATGTTCCGGACGATGGCGCTCCTCGGATTGTCGGTCTGGATATTCGCCTCCTCGAGGATGACCTGGCGCTCGCGGTCGACCTCCTTGGGGTCGAAGGTGGAGCGGAAGGCCATGTCGGCCAGGGTCTGGACGGCCGTCTCGAGCGCCTCCGCGGGCACCACGATGTAGAAGTCGGTGTAGTCGAAGGAGGTGGTGGCATTGGTGCGGCCGCCCACCCCTTCCACCGCGCGATCGATGTACCCCGGTCCCCACCTGTCCGTGCCCTTGAAGAGCATGTGCTCCTGGAAGTGCGCGAAGCCGAGCTGATCCGGCTTCTCGTAGCGCACGCCGACGCCCACGTAGAGGTACACGGCCACGATGTCGGCGGCGCGGTGGTCCTGGACGATGAGCCGGAGCCCGTTCGGGAGCACCTGGCGGATGGGCTTCTGCAGCTCGCCCGCGGGCGCAGCGGGCGTGGGCGCCTTGGGGGCATGCCGGCCATCGCCGCTGGCGGCGCGCCCGAGGCGGGCGCGCCCGCGGGCGATGGCGCGCTCGCGCATCCGGACGCCAGCAGGGCCGCGGCGACGAGCGCGATCGAGACGTCGCGCATGGGCGCGAGCCTCCGCCGACCGATGGGCGTCATCATACGGGGACCGCCGCGCCCGAGATCATCCCGGCGCGCTCGGACGCGAGGTAGGCGATCACCTCGGCGACGGCGTCGGTGCTGACCCACTCGGAGCGGTCGGCGTCGGGCATGGCCTGGCGGTTGCCCGGCGTGTCCATGGTGCTCGGCAGCACCGCGTTCACCGTGATGCCCCGCTCGACCTCGCGGGCGAGCGCCTGGGTGAGGGTGATCACGCCGGCCTTGGCCACGGTATAGGCGATGAAGCCGCCGAGCGGCGGCACCACCGCGCGCGAGGCGATATTGACGATGCGCCCGGCGCCCGCCGCGGTCATCGCGGGGAGCACGGCGCGGCAGCCGATCACCGCCGAGGTGAGGTTGAGCGCCATCATGCGGTTCCAGTCCGCGAGCGAGGTCGAGAGGAGATCGCCCCCCGCGAAGCCGCCCACGCCGTTGACGAGCACGTCGATCCGGCCGTGGGTGTCGAGCACGCCCCGGACGAAGGCGCCGAAGCTCGCCTCGTCGGTCACGTCGGCCTCGGTGAAGTGCAGGCGCGTGCGGGCCGCGGGCTCGATCCGATTCGACAGCGCGTCGCGCTCGGCGGGCACGGCAAAGGGCACGCACGCGACGGCGCCCTCGGCGAGAAACCGCATCGTCACCGACTGGCCGAGGGCGCCGGTGCCGCCCGCGAGGACGGCGACCCGCCCCTTCATGCGGCACCCGCGAGCTGCTGCATGCGCCGGGCGAGGTCGAAGTCGAGCGCGGTGATCCCCTGGGCATCGTGGGTGACGAGGTCCACCGTCACCCGGTTGTAGACATTGCTCCATTCCGGGTGGTGCTGCAGGCGCTCGGCCTCGAAGGCGGCGCCCGTCATGAAGCGGAAGGCGTCCACGAAGTCCACGAACGTGAATTCCCGATGGAGCTTGCCGTTGGTGACGGCCCAGCCGGACAGGCCCTTCACCCGGTCCGCGATCTCGGCGGACTCGAGCGGTTTCGGTCGCGACATTGGTCTCTCCTC
>CAWIZN010000042.1:0-56021 GCA_963840495.1 uncultured Candidatus Rokubacteria bacterium | reverse complement strand
TTCGGCTACCATCGGAGCGCCATGGACCTCTTCCCAAGACGGCAGACGTGGTCATCATCGGCGGCGGCGTGGTCGGATGCAGCATCGCCTATCACCTGGCCCGGCGCGGCGCGCGCGACGTCCTCGTGCTCGAGCGCGACGCGGTCGGCGCGGGCACCACGAGCAAGGCGGCGGGCGGCATTCGCGCCCAGTTCCCCACCGAGACCGAGATCCGCTTCTCGCTCGAGGCGATCCGGGTCTTCGAGCGGTTCGAGGAGGAGTTCGGCGTCGACCCCGGCTACCGGAAGATCGGCTATCTGTTCCTGATCTCCGAATCCGAGGACCTCCGCGGATACGAGTCTCGGGTGGATCTCCAGCGAAGCCTCGGCGTCGACGTGCGCATCATCGCACCGAGCGAGGCCAAGGCGCTGGTGCCCGCGCTTCACGTCGACGACCTGATCGCCGCGGTGTGGGGCCCCGACGACGGCATGGCCGGCCCCGCGGAGGTGACGAACGCCTTCGCGCGGCGCGCCCGGGAGCTGGGGGCGCGCATCGTCGAAGGGGTCGACGTCACGGGGATCGAGGTTCAGGGCGGGCGCGCCACGGCCGTGGTCACCGCGTCGGGCACCGTCGAGACGCGGGTGGTCGTGAACGCGGCCGGCCCCGCGGCCGCACGCGTGGGCCGCCTGGCCGGCGTCGACCTGCCCGTCCATCCGCGGCGCCGCCACATCTTCTTCACCGAGCCGTTCCCGGAGATTCCCGGGCCGGTGCCCCTCACCACCGATCGCGCGAGCGGATTCTACTTCCGGAAGGAGATGGAGCAGGTGCTGCTGAGCCCGGGGGACGTCGAGGACGTCGGCGACGATTTCGACGTCGCCGTGGACCGGGCGAAGATCGGCGAGACGGTCGAGAAGGCCATCCATCGGCTGCCCATCCTCGAGAAGGCGCGCATCGCCGGCGGCTGGGCGGGCCTGCGGCCGCTCACGCCCGACGATCACGCGATCATCGGATGGGCGCCCGGCGTCGAGGGCTTCTTCGTCGCCGTCGGCTTCGGCGGCCACGGCTTCCAGCACTCCCCGACCACGGGCCGGGTCGTGTCGGAGTGGCTGATCGACGGCGCGCCGTCGATGGACCTCTCGCTCTTCGCCCCGGATCGATTCGCGCGCGGTCAGGCCGCCGCGCACGACACCGGCCCCGACGCCGAGTAGCAACCGCGTCCTGCAGGATGCTCAAGAAGGTCCAGATGCGAGGCGGCGCCCGACGGCCGCGCGCGAGGCGTAGTCTCTCTACGTTGCGTGCATAGTGCAGGCGAGGAGCGTGTCGGAGCAACCGCCGTTCGAGCGCCGGCTTCGCCGGCGCAATCCGCTGTTCGGGGGAGGCTCAGGCATCGGGCACCCTGTTCGAGCGCCGGCTGGCGGAGCCCCCCTCCGAGTTTCTAGGAGATGTCGGGCAAGTTCATCGGCTTTCATCGCCTGATCGAGGCGTGCGACGAAGGGGGATGCCCGGCCTGCCGCTGCCTCGACGCGGACACGCATCGCTACCTCACCGCCTTCCTCTACGAGCACGTGACCGACCCGGTGAGCCGCTCCCGCCTGCGCGCCTCGTGGGGACTGTGCAACTGGCACGCCTGGATGCTTCGGGAGACCGCGGACCCGGCATTCGGCTCGGCGATCCTCTGCGAGGACCTCCTGCGGGTGATCGGCCGGCGCCTCGAGCGAGCCGCATCCCGGGCCGCCACACGCCCCGCGACGCTCTTCGGACGGCTGCGCGCGCGCCTCGGCCGGGCCCGCGCGCCCGCCATCGTCCGGATATACCGCCGGCGGGTCGTCTGCCCGGCCTGCTCCGAGCTGGCCCATGCCGAGGAGCGGTATCTTCAAACCGCGCTGCGCTTCGTCGACGATCCCCAGTTCGAGCAGGCCTACGAGGCGTCTCACGGCCTGTGCGTGCCGCATGCGCTCGGCGCCCTCGAGCTCGCCGCGGGCGATGCCGCGGGGAGCCGGCTCCTGGCCCGGACGCTGCCGAAGTGGGCCGAGCTGCGGCGCGACCTCGCGGGCTTCGTGAGAAAGCACGACCACCGGAACCGCGAGCCGTTCACCGAGGCCGAGGCCAGCGCCTATCTGCGGGCGATCGAAGCCCTCCACGGCCAGGCGGGGCTCTTCGCGAACGACCTCCGCGGGCAGGCGCGGTCCGAGCGCCGCGCGTCCCCTTCGCCGCCGTCGGAGTAGAATCAGCGCGCAGCCATCCATCGGAGAGGAGCACACGATCCTGCTCGAGCGTGTGGTGCTGGTCGGACTCGGCGGAGCGATCGGATCCGTGCTCCGGTATCTGACCTCCGTGCTCGCCGCCCACTGGCTCGGGGATCAGTTCCCCTACGGGACCCTGATCGTGAACCTCGTCGGCTCCTTCGCCATCGGCCTCGTGCACCAGGTCGGCAGCGATACCCTGCTCATCCCCGACAACCTCCGCATCTTCCTCACGACCGGCATCATGGGCGGGCTCACGACCTATTCCGCGTTCAGCTACGAGACGGCCCGCTTGATGGAGACCGGCGCCTGGACGCAGGCGTGGCTCAATATCGCCGTCACCACGACGGTCGCGATCGGCCTGTGCCTCCTGGGCATGGCGGCGGGCCGCCACCTGATCGGCCTGCGGGGGTGAGCGAACGTCAGAGGCCGAGGGCGGAGAGGCGCTCGCGCGTCGGGACGCCGTCGGCGCTCCAGCCGCGGAGGGCGTAGTAGCGGTCGAGCATCATGCCCAGCTCCTCCGGCGGGCAGTACATGCCGGCCGAGGGGCCGTCGGGAATCGGCTCGTGCATCACGCGCCAGGGCAGCGCGTCGTCCGCCCGCCGCACGCCCTCGCGCACGTTGAAGAGGCGCTCGAGGTTGATCACGCGCTCGCCGATCTGCTCGAGCTCGGCCGCCGTCACGTCCCAGCCGGTGACGGCCTGCACCATGCGCGCGTAGGGCTCCTCGACGTAGAGGCCGAAGCCGCGCTCCGACGTGAAGCGGCAGAGCACGAGCGAGTCGTCGAGCGCGGTGAAGTGCTGGCTCTTCACCGCGAACTCGGGCTTGCCGTCCGGCGACCGCCGATCATAGCCCTGGGCGTACTGCGGCGTCGGGCGCGTGTCGTGGTGGCTGCCGCCGCGGCTCGCCGTCGCGTAGCCGATGGACATGCCCTTGAGCGCGCGCGCCGAGTGAGCGGGCAGCTCGAGGCGCTTCACCGCGTAGACGGCGCGCGTGGCCTCGGGGTGGATCGACTCCGCGAGCCGCCACGCGCCCTCGGCCAGGCGGTCGCCGAATCCCTCGCGGGACGCCGTCATCTCGACGAGCCGCAGCATGCCCCGCCAGTCGCCCCAGCCGAAGGGGACGCCCACCTCGCGCTCGGTGAGCCAGCCGCGCTCGAGCGCCTCGCAGACGAAGGCGAGCGTCACGCCCATCGTGATGGTGTCCATGCCGAGCAGATCGCAGAGGTCATTGGCCCGGGCCAGCGACGCGGCGTGCGCATTGCCCAGCATGGACCCGAACGCGAAGATGGTCTCGTACTCGGGCATCTTGGCCTTGAGGCCCGACAGCTCGCCGTCGCGGATCTCGTATTGCTTGCCGCAGGCGACGGGGCACTTCAGACACGTCGTGTCCTTGGCGTGATACTGCGCGTGCATCTCCTCGCCGGAGATGGCCATCGCCTGGGCGAAGGTCTCCTGCCGCAGGTTGTACGCGCCGAGTCCCCCGAGCGTATTGATCGGCTTGACGAGGAAGGGCGTCCCGTACGTCGTCAGCGCCTTCGTGCCGGTGGTGAGGGGCTCGCGGCGCTCCTCGAGGAGCTTCTTGAGACCGGCCGCATCGGCCAGCTCGGTCTTGCGCGCGCCCGCGACCACGACGGCCTTGACGTTCTTCGATCCGAGCACGGCCGCGATGCCCCCGCGCCCCGCGAAGCCCTCGCGGTTCTTCCAGTACGTGCCCATCGCGGCGAAGCGCACGAGCCGCTCGCCCGCGGGGCCGATCGCCATCACGTCGGCCGCGTCGCCCTCGACGCCCTGGACGGCGAGGACGGTGTCGCGCGTGCTCATCCCCCACAGCGCGCGGGCGGGCACGAGCGCGGCGCCGGCCTCGGTCACCTTGAGGTAGACGGGCTCGGCGGCGCGGCCGGTGATGACGATGGCGTCGAAGCCGGTGCGCTTCATGGTGGCGGGCCAAGCGCCCGCCGAACGTCGAGTCGAAGTACAGCCCGGTGAGCGGTGACTTCGCGGCGACGAGCGCCCGGCTATTGCCCGGCACGCTCGTGTCGGTGATGGGGCCGACGGCGAAGATCACCGCATTGGCGGGATCGTAGGCGTCGGCGCCGGACGGGACGTGATCGAGCAGCAGCCGCGCGGCAAAGCCATTGCCGCCGAGGAGGCTCCGCGCGCGCTCCTCGGACACCGGCTCGACGCGGCTCGATCCGCTCGTCGCGTCCACGAAGAGAATGCGGCCGCCGTACCCTTTCATGGCTCACGCATTCTAGCTACAATGCCGGGCATGAGCAAACCGCTCGCCGCGCGGCTCGCTCCCCTCACCGTGCTCGACGAGCGCGGCCGCGCCGCGGTGCTCGGGTCCACCTGGGAGCATCGTCCCGCGGTCGTCGCGTTCGTCCGCCACTTCGGCTGAATCTTCTGCCGCCAGCAGGTCGCTGGGCTCAAGACGGTGCAGCCCGCGATCGCCGAGCGGGGCGGCGCGCTGGTCGTCCTGGGCCCGGCGCGGCCCGAGCACATCGCCGGCTTCCGCGCGGCGACCGGCTATGACGGCGCGCTCTTCGTCGACCCCTCGCTCGGCTCGTTCCGGGAAGCCGGGCTCGCCCATGGCTGGGCCGAGACCTTTCACCCGCTCGCCGTGGTCAAGGGCGTCCGCGCCTTCGCGAGCGGCTTCCGCCAGGGCGTCGCGGCAGGGCGATCCGGTACAGCAGGGCGGCACCTTCGTGCTCGGACCGGGGACGCCGTGCGCTTCGAGTGGCGGGATCGCCACGCGGGCGATCATCCAGACCTGCGCGACGTGCTGGCCGCGCTCGACCCACCGCCCGACGCCGTCCGGGCCCTGAAGACTCAAGACCCGGCCAGCCCGCATCATTCGCGAACGCGCTCGAGGGTGACCGGGCGGGTGACGCGGTGGGGGTCGGGGGGATGGGTCCGCTCGAGCCCTTCCCGCCTCGCGTGACGACGACACAGCGGCTCAGGAGTGGGACGGCTCCCCGCGTGACCGGTACGGCGTCGGCGGTGGTCAGAGGACCCATCCCCCGGCGCCCACCGCGCCACCCGCCCGCCGCCCGTGTCCCGTTCGTGAGGGATGCGGGCTAGTTCACGCCGAGGGACTTGAGGCGGCTCCGCGCTTCCGACGCCAGATCGGGCTCGACGGACGAGGCGGCAAGGAGCTTCTTGTAGACGATCACCGCGGCGTCGTTCTGCTTGGCCGCCGCGAACGCGCGGCCGGCGCCCAGGAGCGCCCTACGCGCCCAGATCGAATCCGGCGCGACGTAGGCGGCGGTCATGTACGCCTCTGCCGCGTCGTCGTTCCGTCCGGCCGCGCGCAGGCCTTCGCCGAGGTGATAGGCGGCCTCGGCGGCGATGGCCGCGTCGCCGTCCTTGACGGCGCGCTCGAGTAACGGCCGCGCCTGGTCCCACTTGCCCGCTTCGCTCTGGAGAAGTCGGCCCGCGCCCAGCAGGGCCGCCGGCGCTTCCTTGCCCGTGGGGTTCTCGGTGGCGAAGCGCGCGTAGGTCTGGGCGGCGGCGGTGCGATCACCCGTCGCCTCCTGCGCCTCACCGAGCAGCGACATGGCGTGGGGGCGACGGGGATCGCCGGGCGGCGCGCTGGCGGTGAAGCTCTCGAGCTCGCGGCGGGCATCGGCGGGCGCGCCGGTGCGCAGCAGCGCCTCCCCGAGCACGACGCGCCCGGCCTCGCGGCCGGGGCTCGACGGATAGCCGCGCCGCGAGCGCCTGATACATCTCGCGGGCGAGCGGCCATTGCTCGGCCGCGCCCGCGGCGGCGCCGACCTCGGCGAGGGCCGCCGGCGTGACGTCGGAGCGGGGGAACTGGCCGGCGAGGCGCAGGGCGAGCGTGCGCGCATCCGCCCAGCGCTTGTCCTCCACGGCCACCGCTTCCATGCCGCGCAGGAGCAAGGGCGTCGTCGCGGGATCATCGGGCCCCGCCAGGAGCTCGCCCGCGAGCTTCTTGAACTCGTCGGTCTTCCCCTGGTTGAAGGCCACCGCGGCCAGGCCGTACTCGGCGGCCGCGGCAACCCCGCCCGCACCCGCGTCGCGCGCTTCGCCGAACCCGCGCGCGGCGGCGTCCCATTGCCCGCGGCCGAACGCGATCACCCCGAGCCCGAGCTGACTGATGGCATCGTCGCCCTGGCCGAGCGCGGCCTTCAGCTCCGACTCGGCCGCCGTGGGCTGCTTGCTCGCGAGGAGCGCCAAGCCCTTGGCCACGCGCGCGCGGGCGAGGTAGGGAGACGACGTCGAGCCTCCCGGGCCGACCCGGTTCAGCTCGGCCAGGGCATCGGTCGCACGGCCGGCATTGAGCGAGAGGATCGCGCGGTTGAGCCGGGCCACCTCGGCCTGCTCGGTGCCCGGGTACTGGCCGACCACTCGATCGAGCATGGCCCGCGCCTGGGCGCGATCCCCCGCCTTGGCGGCGAGCTCCGCGGCCAGCAGCAGCGCTTCGCCCGCGCGCGGATCGGCGGGCGCCTCGCGGGCGAACGCGGCCCAGCGCTCCCGCGCCGCGTCGAGCCGGCCGCGCCTGAACTCGGCCCAGCCGAGCGCGAAGCCGGCCGCGGGGGCCTCCGGCCGCTTCGGAAAATCGGAGACGAAGCGCGAATAGGACACCGCGGCCTGGTCCCAGTTGCGCGCCCAGTACGCCGACTCGGCGACGAGGAGCAGCGCCGCGGCGCGCACGTCGTCGGCGAGCGGCTGGTTGAGCAGGGCCAGGGCAGCCGTCTGCGCCTGCGCATACTCCCGCGCGTCGAAGTCGATCTGGGCCAGTCGCAGCTCGGCCTGCTGCACGATGGCGGGCGCCGCCTGCGCGGCCGAGCGGACGAGCTCGAGGCGGTCGCGCGCTTCCCCGACATTGCCCGCCTGCCGCGCGAGCTCGCCGCTCAGGAGCAGCACCCAGGCACGAGTCTCCGGCTCGAGCGTCCGCGCCA
The DNA here is from genome assembly GCA_963840495.1 of uncultured Candidatus Rokubacteria bacterium. Lineage (GTDB taxonomy): Bacteria > Methylomirabilota > Methylomirabilia > Rokubacteriales > CSP1-6 > CAWIZN01. The sequence continues at coordinate 48,875 of CAWIZN010000042.1, read as the reverse complement.
GGAGGTCGGTGTCGAGCGCCTGTCCCTCCTCGACCTTGCCCTTGTCCGCCGCCCAGCGGCGCAGGCTCAGCAGCGTGGGGAGCACCAGCGGGCTCGTCTTGCTCGACGCCTCGAGGCGCTTGGCCTCCTCGCGGGCCGCCGCGAAGTCATTCTGGTCGAGGAGTGCCTGCACGAGTCCCGCCCGCGCCCACGGTGCCGAGGCCGACTGCGGGTAGGCCGACAGGAGCGCGCGATAGGCCCTGACGGCGTCCGCGGGCTGGCCGGCGGCGCGGCTCCACCACCCGAGGCTCAGCAGCGCATTCTCCGTCAGGGGCTGAGGGCCGCCGGCGGTGAACGCCTTGAGCCGCGAGACGGCGCCTTTTCCGTCCCCGAGGCGGCCGAGCGTATCCCCCAGCCAGAACGTCGCCTCGCCGGCGAGGGGGCGCGGCGGATTCGACGCCAGGAGCGCGACCCACTCGTCGCGCGCTTCCGCATAGCGCTTGAGCCCGTAGAGGGCGAGCGCGCGCCCGTGACGCGCAGGCGGGATCAGGACCACGGGCATGCGCCCCTTCAACAGGCTCTCGAAGCGCGCGAGGGCGCGCCCCGGATCGTTCATGTCGAGGGCCACCCAGCCCAGGGTATGCGTGGCGAAGAGCCCGAAATCGCCGCTGGGATCGTCCTGGGCCACCGGGACGAGGTAGCGCTCGACCTCCGCCGGGCGGCCGAGGCGCAGGAGCGTCTCCCCGAGCCAGTACCTGGCCTCGCGCTGGAGCTCGCGATCGCTCGTCTCCTGCGCCGCGGTCTGAAAGGCCTGGCGCGCGGGCTCGAGCTCGCCCCGCTGATAGCGGGCCCGACCGCACTCGACCAGCTCGGACGCCACGCCGAAGACGGTGCCGACGGGATTGCACGCGAGCGTGCGCGGGGACGCCAGGGGCGCGACGGGGCGGCGGGCCGGGTCGCTCACGAGCTTGGCGGGCGGCAGCTCGGGCAATCCGTGCGGGATGGCCGGCACGCTCGCCGGCGACAGCGCGACGGGCGGCTTGTCGAGCGGCAAGGCGGCCAGCGGCAAGAGCCGCGTTCACCTCGGGCGGCGGCAGCTTGAACGCGATCTCCGCGCGGGCGGGGCGCGCGCTTGCGATCGAGGAGACGAGCAGGGCGACGGTCAGGATGCGGGCGATCGAGCGACGTCTCACGAGCGGCCTCCTCCCACGGGCGCCGCCACCGAGGGCTTCTTCGGACCAGGCGCCGCCGATTTCGGCCCGGGCTTCGGCTGGTCCGCGGCCGGCTTGAGCTTGGCGGCGACGGCGGCGCGCCGCTCCTTCGCCCAGTTGCGCAGCGTCGTATCGGGGCTCTTCGCCGCGACTTCCTCGTAGTACTTCGCGGCCTGCGCCCACTGCCGCTGCTCCTCCATGACGAGGCCGATGCCCGCGAGCGAGCGGAAGCGCAGGGCCGGCTCCTGCCCGGGCGCCTCGACGGCGAGCTGGAAGGCCTGGTAGGCGGTCGCATAGCGCCTGAGCCGCAGCTCGCTCTCGCCGAGCAGCACCAGGGCCTCGGCCCGCACGGCCGACTCGGAGCTGTTCGCGGCGGACTGAGCCAGCGCCGAGGCATCCTTCCACGCGCTCCGCGTGAAGGCCCCCTGGGCCAGCTCGAGCGCGGCGCGCCCGGCCAGGGCGTGGTCGGGAAACTCCTTGCGCAGACGCGCCCAGGCGGCCTCCGCATCGCGCGGGCGGCGCGAGCTTCGAGGCGATCACCCCGGCGTCGTACAGTCCCTCCGCCGTCGGCGGCGACTGCGCGAGGAGCTGCTTGTACTCGTTCTCCTGCTCCGCCTTGCTCCCCTTCTTCATGACGGCGTCGGCGGCCAGGCGACGGGCCTGGGGCGCGAGATCGTGGTTGGGGTAGTTGGCGGCGAACGCGCGCAGCTCGCCCAGCCCTTCCTTGCTGTCGCCCGAGGCGAGGAGCGCCTGCCCGAGGACATAGCGCGAGTCGGGCGCGAGGCGATGGCCCGGATACTTGGTGGGAAAGGCCCGGAGAAGCGCGACCGCTTCGTCCGGCCGCTTGAGATCGACGAGCGTGCGCGCCAGGTAGAACGTCGCCGACGGCGCCGACCGATGCTCGGGGTAGGCGAAGAGAAGCCGGCGGAAATCGGCGACCGCGACCTCGCTCTTCTTGAGCTCGAGATCGCTCCACGCCAGGCCATAGAGCGCGTCCGCGGCGACCGGGGAGCTTCCGTGCTCGGCGACCACGCGCTCATAGAGATCGCGGGCGTCCGCGAACCGCTTCATCCGGAAGAGGGTCTCGGCTTCCCAGAATCGCGGCTCCCCGGGCTGGCCCGGGGGCGGGGTCACGCCCTGGGCGCGCCGGAAGGCGTCGAGGGCCGGCTGAAACCCCTTCTGCGACAGCCGCGCCTGGCCGATCAGCAGCGACGCCTCGCCGACATGCGGATCGGTCGGGAAGCGATCGACCAGCCGATCGAGCATGCGGATCGACAGATCGTAGAGGCCGTCCTCGAAGGCGCGGGCGCCGACCGTCCAGAGGCGCTCGGCGTCGTCCAGCGCGTGCGCGGCGGGCAGAGAAGACACGCCGGGGAGGCCGTTCCAGCAGGCGGCCAGGATGAGGAGGTGCATGAGGCAGCGCGCTGATGCCCGCATCATCGCCGTGAGATTCACGCTAACACGATTCCGCGCGGGCTGATAGAACACGTATCTGCTGGAGCACAGCGTGGCGGCGCTGGGCGCGTCCCTCCCGCCGACGTGGAGCTGATCGTCTCGGATCGCACGCTCGAGCCCGGCGGCCTCGAGCTGCTGCGCGATCTCCTCGCGCGGTAGAGCGTCTGGTAAGCTCGAGGTCGTGCCCGATCCCGCCGTCTGCGTCTTCGATCTCGACCACACGCTCGTCGACTCGCCGCTCGACCTCCGGGCGGTGGGGCGCGAGATGGAGGCCTTCGTCCGCGCCCGCCGCATCGCGCTCCCCGAGCGCGAGCTGCGCTGGTCAGGAGCCGAGCTGCTGGCCGTCGTGCGGCGCGAGGCCTCCCACCTCGAGTCCGAGATCATGGCGATCCCCGTCGCCCACGAGCGGCGGGCGATGGAGCAGGCGACCCTCATTCCGTTCGCGCGGGAAGCCGTCATCGCGATGAAGCAGCTCGGCTTCGCCACCGCCATCTGGACCAATAACGATCGCGTCGTCGCCGACGTCGTCCTCGCGCGCTTCGATCTCCGCCCGCACCTCGACCTGGTCGTCACGCGCGACGACGTGGTGCAGCTCAAGCCGGATCCCGACGGGCTCCGCGTCGTGCGCGCGCGCTGGCCGGGGGCCGAGCGCATCGTGGTCGTGGGCGATTCCTGGGTGGACGGCGCGGCCGCCCAGGCCGGCGGCGCCCCCTTCATCGCCTACCGCGCCGACCTCGCCGAGCTCTCGCGCCGCGGCGTGGTGCCCACCGCCCACATCACCTCGCTCCTCGACCTTCCCGCCGCGCTCGCGTAGCAGGATGCTGAAAGCATCCTGCCAGCGTACGTCGCGCATCCTGCGTCAGGGCACGAGCCTGGCGGTGGCGCTCGCCACGGCGAGTATCTCCAGCGTCCCGGGCCGGACGAGCGCGACGAAGAACGTGTAGACTCCCGACGGCGTGCCGGCCGGCCAGACGCCGCTGAAGAAGTCAGGCGTCACGGTCAGTCCGGCGGGAATCACCTGTTCGGAGTCAACGGGACAAAGGCCTGGGGGTCCCCCGAGAGGCACGTCGGGATGAAGCTGAAGCCCGGTCCGAAGATCACGAGAGGGTCTCCGCCCGGGCAGTTGAACGGTGCTCCCGCCGCCGCCGATGGCAGAAGGACCGCGAAATAGAGATCCGCGGTCTGCTGCGGTCGAGGATTGTCCATGAATAGATCGAAGTGGAAGGCGTCGCCGGGCTCGAACTCGGTGATGGCCTCGGGATTGAGCACGATCCGAAGCGACAGCGGCCCAAACGCCTGGTAGCGCGCCAGGGCGAAACGATCGGCGGATTCTCCGACGGCGACGATCGCGCCGTCGGGCTGCAGCGTCAGGCAGCGTGAAGCACGTCTTCACCGCCCAGATTGGTCGTCACCGTGCCTGCGCTGCCGAAGGTGGTGTCGAGGACGCCTCCAGGGGTGTAGCGCGCCAAGGCGAAATTGTCGTCGGATGTCCCTCCGACGACGATCTTGCCGTCGAACTGCAGCGCAACCGCCGAGCCGAGGTCGTCGCTGGTGCCGGTGAAGTTCGTGGTGACCCGGCCGCCGCTGCCAAACGCGCCGTCGAGGCTGCCGTCGGGCATGTAGCGGGCGAGGGCAAAGTCGATGCTGACGCCGGTGTCCGTCTGGCCAGCCACGACGATCTTGCCGTCCGGCTGCAGGATCACCGCCGAGGCCTGGTCGGTACCGCCGAAGCTCGTGACCACCTTGCCGCCGGCCCCGAAGCTTGAGTCGAGGCTGCCGTCGGAGTTGTAGCGCGCGAGGGCGAAGTTCGCGTCGGAGTCCCCGGCCACCACGAGCTTGCCGTCCGGCTGCAGCGCCATGGCGAACGCCCGGTCGACGCTTCCTCCGAAGTCCGTCGTCACCAATCCGGCGGTGCCGAAGGTGATGTCGACGGTCCCGGTCGACTCGTAGCGCGCCAGCGCGAAATCGAAGTTCCCGTTGGGGGTAGGCTTGTTCGTGCGCCCTGCCACCACGATCTTCCCGTCCGGTTGGAGGACGAGGGCCAAGGCCAGCTCCGTCGCGCCGAAGTTCGTGATGACGCGCCCGTTGCTCCCGAAGAGGGTGTCCTGGCTTCCGTCGGCATTGTAGCGGGCCACGATGACGTCACTGCCCCTTCGGCCCGCGGTCACGATCTTGCCGTCCGCCTGGAGAGCGACGGCAAAGGCCTGATCCGTGGAACCGAAGTCCGTGGTCACGAGGCCCCCGGTGCCGAACGCCGGATCGAGACTGCCGTTGGGGTTGTAGCGAGCCAGGGCAAACACCGTGTTGCCCGCGATATTCGTCCGCCCGGCCACGACGAGCTTGCCGTCGGGCTGGATGACCACGGCCGAGGCCACGTCGGTCCCCCCGAAGCTCGTGATGACGGTCCCCCCGGTGCCGAAGCTCGGGTCGAGATCGCCCGGCGCGGCCAGCGCGACGGCGGGACCGCCGAGCGCCACGAAGAGGCAGAGGAGCAACCCGAGGACGGAATTGACGAGCCGCGAGAAAGCTAGTTGGCATTGCATGAAGCGTCTCCTCCGGAGAATGGTAGTCGAGACCTGATGGTGTAGCGCGGCCGATGCGATGGACGCCAGCGACACTCAGGGCGCTATGGTGAATTGCTCGAGGTCAAACGCTGCCAGCTCGGAAGGGGTGACGACTCCATCGGAGAGGGCGTCCGGGGTCACGAGCGCCGCGAAGAACTGGTACGTGCCGGGCGGCACCCCCGGGGGCAGCGCGACCTCGAGGAAGCGCGGGAGCGTCAGGCTGGATCCCTTGGAAACCCGCTGCATCGGTGTTGGGGCGGCCGGCGGAAGGCGGAGGCCGCCGAGTCCCGGGCCGCTGAAGAAGGCGATCTGGTTGTCGGGCAGGAACAGGCCGACGTAGAGATCGAGCGCCACGCTGTTGTTGTGGTGCACGGCGAGGCCGAGGCTGAGGACGTCGCCGGCGTGCAGGGTCCGCGACGTCGTGGACACCTGGACGGCGGCGCGGCCTGCCACCCCGCTCGGTTCTGTCATCGCCAGATCAACGACATTTCGGAAGGGGGGCTCGAGCCCGCCGAACGGGACCTCCCTGACGGCCGCGAGGCAGCAGTCGCCCGCGGTGAGACCCTGGACGAGGTTGTCGTAGGCGCCCTTGAGGTCAACGCATCTCTCGGCGTTGAACACCGTGCCTGCCGTTACCTGGTTGTTGTGTGGATACGTCAGGGTATCGTTCTCCAAAAGGGCTTCGAAGACGTATCCGGATCCGAAGCCGCGGAGGGCGTTGTCCTCGAGAACGTTGTCCCGGGAGCCCCCTCGCACCTGGATCGGATTGTCAAACACGATGTTGTCGGCGACGTAGGAGTTCGTGCTGTGCTTGATGAAGATCCCCGCGCCGCTCGCGCATCCACCATGACGTTGCCGATCACGCGCGTGCCGCTGGCCGCGAGCAGATACACGTTCTCTTCCTTGCTGTTGACGAACTGGTTTCCGAGGATGACGTTGTCGCTCGCTCCCGTGCCAACGTGGATGCCCTCGTCGCCGCTGTCTCGGATCGTATTGCTCTCGATTCGAACGCCGGCGGCGGCATCGGCGAGATCGATGCCGTACTTTTCATTGTCGAGAATCTCATTGCCGACGATCGCGTTTCCCTGACCACCCTTGACCCTCACGCCGATCTGGAAGTTCGTGATGCCGCAATTGTGGACCTCGGCCCCGTTTGCGTTGTCGAACAGCACTCCAGCTTCCTGACCACGGCCCGTGATGGTGTGGTGGTCGCAGTCAAGCAGCGATCCGTTGGCCACGAACAATCCGGTCTCCTTGCACACCCCCAGATTGGCCCGAAGCACGGCATGGCCCTGGACGGTGTCGCCGCACTCGCATTCGACGTCGCCGCCGCAGTCCTTCGCTGACGATTGGCTGGGGCCAAGTGCAACGCTCAGCAGGCACGTCGCGAGCACCAGAAGGAAACGGTTGTGACGCATGATGTGGACCCCCTACGTGTCTTTTACGCTGCTGCAACTCCGAGCTTCCACCGCCATGAGTGTCCATCGGCGATATTCAAACGTACGGATATGGCGAACGGCCTGTCAACCGGCAATGCACAGGCCTCGCTCCGCAAACGTAATGTGTAGGGAATCTGCCGACCCATATTGGGCAGATGCGTTCCGTAACGTTCCATAACGCAGCGTGCCGGCGCGTCGACGCTGATTCCCGGGAAATTCTTACCGGCGATAGGCGTAGTTCGGGCCATGAGCTAGCCCGTGAGCGGCGCTCCGCCCCACCGCTCGTGCATCGCGATCTCGGACACGGGCTTGCGCTTGAGCTTGGTCAGCGACCGCACGGGCCGGCCAAGCGGCATCACCGCGGCGACCGCGACGTGGCGGGGCAGCCCCAGGAGCTCCTGGATCTTCGGCTCCTGCGCCACCGCGAGCGTCGTGATGGTTCCCGCCAGGCCTTCGTGGCGCGCGGCGAGCAGAATATTCCAGGCGAAGGGATAGATGGAAGCGCCGCTGATGACGCCGACTCGAGGCAGCGCCTGGTCCGTCGAGGCGACGACCTTCAGATCGACGCACACGACCAGGACCACCGGGGCCAGACGCAGGGACTCGGTGAGGTGCGCGGGCGGCGGAGTCCGCTCGATGACGTCGGCGGTGACCGCGGTCGGGTCGATCGTGTTCCACGGACTCTCGCCCGCCTGGACCTGGGCGGTGTAGCGCTTGGCCGCGGGCGCGCTCAGCGCGGCGAGGGCGTCCTTGGTGGCGGGATCGCGGACGACGATCACGCGCCCGCCCTGGCGATTGCCGCCGCTCGGCGCGAAGCGCGCGTGATCGAGGATCCGGTGCAGGAGCGCGTCCGGCACCGGGTCAGCCGTGAACTGCCGCGCGGCAAAGGTCGTGCGCATGACGTCGTAGAGCTCCATGAACGCCCTCCTCCTCGCCCTCGAGCCGAGGGGCTATGGGTGCCATCGCAGCCGAAGCGCTCGGTGCAGCGCCGTCGGAGCCGCCAGCATATCAATCTTCCGCGGGCGCGGCCGTGCTGGGCGCCCGCGTATAATCGCGGCGTGGACCTGTTCGACCCGCCGGCGCCCGAGCGCCCCGTGCCGCCCGCCCCGCTCGCCGACCGGATGCGCCCCCGCACGCTCGACGAGGTGGTGGGGCAGCAGCACCTGATCGGCGCCGGCAAGGTGCTCCGGCGCGCCCTCGAGGACGGCAAGCTCCACTCGATGATCCTCTGGGGCCCGCCCGGCACGGGCAAGACGACGCTGGCCCAGCTCGTCGCGCACGTGGCGGGCGCGCGCTTCGTGACGTTCTCCGCCGTCATGTCGGGCGTGAAGGAGATCCGCGCGGTGACCGCCGAGGCGGAGACCGAGCGCATGCTCCGCGGCCGCCGCACGATCCTGTTCGTCGACGAGATCCACCGCTTCAACAAGGCGCAGCAGGACGCCTTCCTGCCCCACGTGGAAAAGGGCGCCGTCACGCTCGTGGGCGCGACGACGGAGAACCCGTCCTTCGAGGTGAACGCCGCCCTGCTGTCGCGGTGCCGGGTCTACGTGCTGCAACCGCTCACCGAGGACGACGTCGTCGCCATCCTGACCCGCGCGCTCGCGGATGCCGAGCGCGGGCTCGGCGCGACCGGTGCGCGGGCCGAGCCCGCCGCGCTCCGGCTGATCGCGCGGCTCGCCAATGGCGACGCGCGCAGCGCGCTGAATATCCTCGAGCTGGCCGTGTCGCTCCACGGCGCGCACGTGACCGAGGCGGCCATCCGCGAGGCGGCGCAGAAGAAGGCGCTGCTCTACGACAAGTCGGGCGAGGAGCACTACAACCTGATCTCGGCCTTGCACAAGTCGCTCCGGGACTCCGATCCCGACGGCGCGCTCTACTGGCTCGGGCGGATGCTCGAGGCGGGGGAAGACCCGCTCTACGTCGCGCGGCGCATGGTGCGCTTCGCCTCGGAGGACGTGGGCAATGCCGATCCGCACGCGCTGCGCGTCACCCTCGACGCCAAGGACGCCTATCATTTCCTCGGCACGCCGGAAGGCGAGCTGGCCTTGGCGCAAGCCGCGTGCTATCTCGCGCTGGCGCCCAAGTCCAATGCCGTGTACGCCGCGTGGAACCAGGTGAAGGACGACATTCGCGACAAGCCCGCCGAGCCGGTGCCGCTGCACATCCGCAATGCCCCGACCGGGCTCATGGCCAACCTCGGCTACGGGCGCGACTACCAGTACGCCCACGACGCGCCCGAGGCGCTCGTGAGCCAGGAGCACCTGCCCGACGCGCTCCGCGGGCGCGTCTACTATCGCCCCACCGACCGCGGCGCCGAGAAGGAGCTCGCCGAGCGCCTCCGCGCCTGGCGGCAGTGGCGCGACGCGCAGCGCGGCGCCTGACCCGCGCATCAAAGAGCGGGGACGATCGCGCGGAGTCTGGTACAACGAAATCATGGCTGACAAGCGACTGCGCGTGGGCGTGGTGTTCGGCGGACGATCGGGTGAGCACGAGGTCTCCCTCGCGGGCGCCGCGTCGGTGATGGCCGCCATCGACCGCGCGCGCTTCGACGTCGTGCCCATCGGCATCGCCAGGGACGGGCGCTGGCTCGTCGGCGGCGATCCGCTCCGCGCGCTGGGCCGGGAGGCCGCGCGGCTCGCGCTGGCGGAGGGCGGGGCGGAGGCCCAGACCAAGCGCGAGCTGCTCGACCGCGCCGCCGCCGGTGAGGCCACGAGCGCGCTCGCGCGGATGGAGAGCTCCGAGGGCCTGCCCGCGGGCCTCCGCGAGAGCCTCGACGTGGTGCTGGTCCTGCTCCACGGCCCCCAGGGCGAGGACGGGACCGTCCAGGGGCTCTTCGAGCTGGCGGGCCTGCCGTACACGGGCGCGGGCGTCCTCGCCTCGGCCATCGGCATGGACAAGGCGGCGATGAAGGACGTCTTCCGGGCCCACGGGCTGCCGATGGTGGAGCACGTGCTGGTCAGGCGCCACGAGTGGCGGCGCGACCCCGGCGCGGTGGAGCGGCTGGTCGCCTCCCAGCTCGGCTTTCCCTGCTTCGTCAAGCCCGCGAACCTGGGCTCGAGCGTCGGCGTCAGCCGCGTCAAGGCCGCCGACGATCTGGCCGCGGCCGTCGAGCTGGCCGCTCGCCACGACCGCCGCATCCTGGTCGAGCGCGCCGTGCAGGGGCGCGAGGTCGAGGTCGCGGTGCTCGGCAACGACGCGCCCATCGCCTCGGTGCCCGGAGAGGTGTGCTACGCCGGCGAGTGGTACGACTACGAGACCAAGTACGGAGCGGGCCAGACGACGTTCAAGGTGCCCGCGGGGCTTCCGCCGGAGACGACAGACCTGGTGCGGGCGCTCGCCGTGAAGGCGTTTCAGGCGATCGACGGCGCCGGGATGGCGCGCGTGGACTTCTTCGTCGAGCACGACGGGCGCGTGCTCGTGAACGAGATCAATACCATCCCGGGCTTCACCGCGACCAGCGCGTATCCGCGCCTCTGGGAGGCCTCGGGCATCCCCTACCCCGAGCTGATCTCGCGGCTGATCGCGCTGGCGCTCGAGCGCCGCTAGAGCGATGAGAAGGGCCCATCTGCGGAGGTACGGCGCCCCTCAGCCGCCGTGCCACGTAACGCGCGAGACGATCGGGCTGACGAACTTTCGTCTGCGGGGCCCAGACATGGCCCCGCACTCCCCTCACGCGAGTACGCCTCGCGTGCGGCCTTCGGGCGCCGCCTCGCAGCTGGACCCTTCTCATCGCTCTAGCCGCGTTTCTCCGACAGGCTAACCAGGCGGCCGCGCGGGTTGGCGCGGGATGCGTGTGGTCATCACCGGCGGGGGCACGGGCGGACATACGAGCGCGGGGCTCGCCGTGGCGGCGGCCCTTCGCGCGCGCGGCGACGTGGTGACCTGGCTCGGCAGTCGGGGCGGCATCGAGGCGCGCCGGGCGCCGGAGGCGGGCATCCCCTTCCATGCGATCTCGGTGGGCAAGCTGCGGCGCTACTGGGACTGGCAGAACGTGCCGGACCTCGCCTGGCGCGCGCCGGCGGGCGTGGTCCAGTCGTTCGGGCTGCTGCGCCGGCTCGAGCCTGACCTCGTATTCGCCACCGGGGGCTTCGTGGCGCTGCCGGTGGCGCTGGCCGCGCGGGCGGCCGGCGTACCGCTCGTCGTCCACGAGCAAACCAGCGTGCCGGGCCTCGCCAATCGCATCGCGGGGCGCTTGGCGCGGCGCATCGCCATCACGTTCCCGATGACGGGTGCGGCGTTGCCCGCCGCGCGCGTCACGCTCACCGGCAATCCCCTCCGGCCGGAGCTGTCCGGCGGCTCACGCGAGGAGGCGTGCCGGCTCTTCGGCCTCGACCCCCGGCTCCCCATCGTGTACGTCACGGGCGGAGCGCAGGGCTCGCACACGATCAACCGGACCGTGGGCGGGGTCCTCGACGAGCTGCTCGCGCACGCTCAGGTCATCCACCAGTCGGGCGACCACCCGGCGACCGGCGACCGGCTGTGGCTCGCCGAGCGCGCCCGGGCGCTGCCGGCGGCGCTCCGCTTGCGGTACGCCCTGGCCCCATACGTCGGCGCGGAGCTCCGCCACGTCTATGCGGCGGCGGACCTGGTCATCGGGCGAAGCGGGGCGGGCACGGTGAACGAGTGCTGCCATCTGGGCCGGCCGGCGATCTACATCCCGCTGCCCGGGGCCAGCGGAGATGAGCAGACCGTCAATGCTCGGCATGGTCGAGGCGGCGGGCGGCGCCGTCGTGCTCCCTCAGGCGACGCTGACCGGGGCGGGCCTTCTCGGAGCGGTCGCGCGGCTCTTCGCCGACCGCGCGGCGCTCGCCGCCATGGGGGAGCGCGCCCGAACCCTCGCCATCCCGGACGCCGCCGAGCGCATCGCGCGGCTCATCGCCGAGGTCGCCGGCCCCGAGGCGGCAGCGCTCCGGCGGAAAGGCCAGCGCGTGTGATCGCGGGGCTCATCTTGCTCCAGGCGGCCCTGTCGATCGCCGTGGCCGGTCCGGCGACCAATCCGGAATACCTGCCCTTGCGCGTGGCCGCGGCCGAAGGCTACTTCACCGAGGAAAAGCTCACCGTCACCCTCGAGACCCTTCGCGCCGAGCCCCTCGCGGCGCAGGCACTCGGGCGCGGGCGCGTCGCGCTCGCCGCCACGTCGCTCGACGCCGCGCTTTCGCTCGGCCACGCGGGCAGCGCGCCGCCGCGACTCGTCTTCGGCCTCACCGCGGCGCCGCCCGTCGCGCTCCTCGTGCCCGCGGCGAAGAAGGACTCGGTCAAGGCGCTCGCCGATCTCACCGGCAAGACCATCGGGATCATCGCGCCCGGCACGCCCGGCGCGCTGGCGCTGTTCTCGCTGCTCGCCCGCGAGGGCATCGGCGTGCACCAGGTCACCATCCAGAGCTTCGGCGAGCGTGCCCTGGTCGGAGCGCTCGAGTCGGGCGCGATCGAGGCGGCCATGGTGCAGGACCCCTGGGCGTCGCGGCTCATCGACGAGGGCAAGGCGGTGGCGCTCGCGGATCTCCGCACGGCCGCCGAGGCGGCGCGCTGGCTCGGCGGACCGACGGTGCATGCCGCGCTCTTCGTCTCCGCCGATACCAAGATCGGACGGGCGGAGCTGATCCCACTGGCGCGCGCGCTGCTCCGAGCGCTCGCCCGGATTCGCGCGGCCACCCCGGACGAGCTCGGGGCCGTACTGCCCGCCGCCGTGGTCGGCACCCATGATGACTTCGCCCTCCGCCTCCGCGGCGCCCGCGGCGTCTATCTGCCCGACGGCCAGGTGAGTGACGACGCGTTCAGGCACAGCGTGGCGCTCGTCCGGGCGCGAACGGTCATTCCGGCGAAAGTGGACATGCCGCGCCGGCTGACAAGCTCCTCCTCATGGAGCCGCTCGAAGAGGCCCTTCGCCGCTAGCGCGATGAAGGCCATCTGCGGAGGTACGGCGCCGCTCAGACGCACGCCCCAGCGCTCGAGGAGCTGCCGCGTCGTGGAGACGGGCAAGCCGACCACATTGGTGAGGCAGCCGTCGACCTGGGCGACGAGCCGCGCCCCAGCCCTGGACGCCGTACGCGCCGGCCTTGTCGAGCGGCTCGCCCGTCGCCACGTAGGCCTCGATCTCGGCATCGCTATAATCGCGCATCGTCACCCGGGTCGTGACCGCCGTCGCCTCCTCTCCACGGCGCGACGAGCGCCACCCCGGTGATCACCTCGTGGACGCGCCCGCGAAGCTCGCGGAGGATCCGCGCGGCATCGGCGGCATCACGGGGCTTCCCGAGGAGGCGCCCGTCGAGCACGACCTCCGTATCGGCCCCGAGCACCACTGCGCGAGAGTCCGGGGAGAGCCGGAGCGCCACGGCACGGGCTTTGGCGAGCGCCACGGCGGCGATCGCCTCGGTCGGCGGCGCGCCGGATGCTCCTCGGGGATATGGCTCGGAAGGACCGTGAACGCGATGCCGAGCTGGGCGAGCAGCTCCTGGCGACGCGGCGAGGCCGACGCCAGAACGAGGGACGGCGGACGGCTCAAACGAGGGACGGCGGACGCCTCAGCAGCTAGGCGATGAGAGGGCCAGCTGCGAGGCGGCGCCCATGGCCGCAGCGAGGCGTACCGCGAGGGAGTGCGGGGCCATGCGGGCCCCGCAGACGAGTCGCGGCCGCTTGCCGAGCGTTGCATGGCACGGCGGTCGAGGGGCGCCGACGTCCGCAGATGGGCCCTTATCATCGCTCTAGGTGACGATCAGGGGGTTCGCGTCCGTGATGACGCGATCGTTCGTCTCGATGGCCCGGCGCAGGAACTTCGGCAGGTTGAAGGAGTGCAGATGGGCCTGCCCGTCCCAGTACCCGAGGGATGTCGGGTCCATGCGCTCCGCGATCAGCCGGTCGATGTCGGCGGCCGATTGCCGGCGCGGGTCCTCGCCCTTCGACGCGAGGATGAACCCCCAGGGCGTGCCGAAGCAGGAGATGAAGCCCTGATAGGGCGCGACCACCGGGAAGACCTCGCGGAGCGTCCGGTTCACCGCCCCGTAGAAGAAGACCTCGTTGACCTTGGTCATGCCCGCCTGCATGGTCATGACGCCGCGATCCGTGAGCCGGTCCCGGATCAGCGTGTAGAACTCCTTGGTGAAGAGCAGACACGCCGGTCCCTCTTCGAGCGGCTCGACCAGGTCGACCACGATCAGGTCGAAGCGCTCGGAGGTCTTCTCGAGGTAGGCGCGCGCATCCTCGTGCAGGAGCCGGGTGCGCGGGTCGTCGAACGCGCCCTGGTGCATCTCGGGCAGGTGCTTCTTGCACTCGTCGACCACCTCGCCGTCGATGTCGACCATCAGGCAGTCGGTGATGCTCCGGTGGCGGAGGATCTCGCGGACGGTCGCGCCCTCGCCGCCCCCGATGACCATGGCGCGCTCGGGACGCGGATGGGCGAGCAGACCCGGCTGGACGAGCAGCTCATGGTAGATGAACTCGTCCGCCTGACTCGACTGGATGCGGCCGTCGAGCACCAGGCATTTGCCGTAGGAGAGCGTCTCCATGATCTCCATGAACTGGAACTTGGTCTGCCGGGTCGTGATGGTCCGGGCGATGGCGTGCATGTGCCCCTCGACCGGCGTCGTGGTCTCGAAGAACCACTTGTACTGCGCGGGTGCGGTCATCCTTCGACCGCCACCGGCTTGTGCAGGAGGGAGTCGGACGCGTGGAGCAGGACGCCCCGCTGGAGCTCGACCACCGAGGCGCGCGCCGCCCCGAGCTGCTCGACCAGATAGTCGGCGGCCAGCTCCGGCTGGAGGACATCGCCGCAGGAGAACACGTCGACCGCCGCGTAGCGGTGCTCGGGCCACGTGTGAATGGCCAGGTGTGACTCGGCGATGACAACGACGCCGCTGATGCCGACCGGGCTGAACTCGTGAAAGACCACGTCGACGATGGTGGCCTGCGCGCGCTTCGCCGCTTCCACCATGGACGCCTTCACGACTTCCAAATTGTTGATGGCCTCCGGATCGCAGTCGTACAGCTCCAGCAGCATGTGTCGTCCCAGTGCTTGCACTCTTTCCCTCCTCCCCTGATCTGCTCTGCCCGAAAAATTTTCGGACAGAGTTCGCTAACTGTGGGCCATACGTTTTGGCATTGCAAGCAAAAAATGGTCCTTTCCGCGGGGAATTTTTCGCTTGCGTTCCGCGGACGAGCCGATACGATGTTCACCGAAATTCACGACGGAGGAGGCGAGGAGAAACCGATGGGCTGGACACCAGTGACCAAGGCGGCGGGCACCGCGGGGACCGCAGAAGGCTCGACTCCGCTCAATGCCTTCGACAACGCCCTGCTCGCGGCCGGCATCGGCAATATCAACCTCGTGCGGGTGTCGAGCATCCTGCCTCCCGGCGTCGAGCTGGTCCCGCTGCCGAAGATCAAGCCGGGCGCCATCGTGCCGACGGCATACGCGTCGATGTCGAGCGAGGTGCCGGGCGAGGTGGTCGCCGCCGCCGTCGGCTGGGCGCGTCCCGTCGACCCGAGCAAGAACGGCGTCATCATGGAGTTCCACGACAAGGCCACCCGGGACGAGGCCGAGCGGATGATCGTGCAGATGCTCGAGGAAGCCTTCCGGGTCCGCGGCGAGGCCATCCGGGACATGAAGGTCTTCGCCGCCGAGCACACCGTCGAGCGCACGGGCTGCGCCCTCGCTGCGATCACCCTCCTCGGCGACGACGACCTGGCAGGATGCTGAAAAAGGCCCATCTGCGGAGGTACGGCGTCCCTCGGCCGGGCACCGCTCAACGTACGAGAGACTACGCCTCGCGTGCGGCCGTCGGGCGCCGCCTCGCATCTGGACCTTTTTGAGCATCCTGCGGGTTCTCAGCAACCTGCTAGCCGCAGGTCGCAGTCGTTGAAGGAAGTCAGTCCCCGCTTCATCGCCTGCGACGCCTCCCTGGCCGATGCCCGGGTCGTCGTGTTCGGCATTCCCTTCGAGGGCCGTGTCAATCTGCGGCACGGCGCCGACCAGGGGCCTCGGGAGCTGCGGCTGGCGTCCGACTCCATCGAGACCTACTCGCCCGGTCTCGACCGCGACCTCGAGGACCTGGCGATGGCGGACCTCGGCGACTGCGAGCTGGGCGACGGCACCCCGCGAGAGCAGCTCACCCGCGCCCGCCAGGAGGTCGAGGCGTTCTGGCATCCGGGGCTCCGGCCCGTCATGCTCGGCGGCGACCACACGGCGACGGTGCCGGTGATCGAGGTGCTCGCCCCCGCGATCCCCGACTTGCGCGTGCTGCAGCTCGACGCGCATCCGGACCTGCGCGAGGAGTTCCTGGGCGAGCGCTACAACTACGCCTCGGCCATGGCGCGGGTGATGGACACGGTGGCGCCGGAGCGCGTCTACCAGGTGGGCATGCGCACCGGAGCGCGCGAAGAGTACCGGCGGAGGGCGCCGCACCTCTACCCGGCTCACGCCATCCATCCGGTGGAGGCGGTGCGGCGCCTGGTGCCGACCTTGGCCGCCTACCCGCTCTACGTGACGGTGGACATCGACGTGCTCGACCCGGCGGAGGCGCCGGGCACCGGCTCGCCGGAGCCGTGCGGCTTGCGGGCGGCCGAGCTGGTCGAGATCGTCCGGCTGCTCGAGCCGTGCCGGATCGTGGGCACCGATCTCGTCGAGGTGGCCCACGCCTGGGACCCGTCCGCCCGGACGGGAATCACCGCCTCCTGGATCCTGCGCGAGGCCCTGCTCACGTGGTGGGGGAAGTGACGATGGGGGCGCGAAGACCACCGGCGACGCCGCGGCGGCGCACGCGCGCCAGTACTCGGCGCCGCGCTACTACGAGATCGCCTTCGACATGAACCGAAAGCAGGAGGTGGACTTCCTCGTCCACTGCTTCCGCACCTATGCGCGGGGGCCCGTCAAGACCGTGCTCGACATCGCCTGCGGCACCGGCCCGCATCTGATCCGGCTGGGCGAGCGCGGCTACCGGATGTCCGGCCTCGACCTCTCGCCGGAGAACATCGAGTTCCTCCGCGAGCGCGCGGCGGGGAAGGGCCTCGACACCGAGCTGTTCGTCGCGGACATGACGCGCTTCAAGCTGCCCCGGCCCGTCGACGCGGCCATCTGCATGCAGGACTCCCAGGGCCATCTGCTGACCAACGAGGCCATCCTGGCCCATCTGCGCTGCGTGGCGCGGGCGCTCCGGCCCGGAGGGCTCTACGTCTTCGACCGCTACATGTGCTCGTCGTGGACGGACCCGGCGCGGCGCTGGTCGTGGACGCGCCGGCGGGGCAAGGCGACGATCCGGGCCACGTTCGAGGCGCTCAAAGAGCTGAATCCCGTCACCCAGACGTTCTACGAGGACATGGAGCTCGAGGTGCTGGAAAACGGCGCGCGCCAGGTCTATCGGCAGCGCCACGCCTCCCGCATGGTCTTCCCCCAGGAGCTGCGGAGCCTGGTGGAGCTGGCCGGCGGCTTCGAGCTCTGCGAGTGGTTCTACGGCTTCAAGCCCCGCCTCCGCCTCGACGAGGCGCACCGCCCCCTGCTGATGGTGGTGGCCTTGAGGAAGAAATAGCCGAGCCGGCCTCCCGGGCGCCGGCAGGCGCGCCGGAGGCGGCAGCGCAAGCGGCATGGCCAGACTGGTTCTGAAGCGCGGCGCCGACGTCAGGATTCGGGCCGGTCACCCCTGGATCTATCGCGGCGAGATCGCCGACCTGTCCGGGCGATGGACCGCCGGCGTCGCGGTCGACGTCGTCGATGCGGGCGGGCGCTTCCTCGGCCGCGGCTTCTACAACCCGCGCCCGTCGCTGGCCTGCCGGATCCTCACCCGGCGCGCCGACGAACCGGTCGACGGGGCGTTCTTCTTGCGGCGCCTCCGCGCGGCGCTCGACTACCGCGGGGCGGCGCCGGCGGGCGATGCCGCCTTTCGCCTCTGCTGGAGCGAGGCCGATGGGCTGCCCGGGCTCGTGGTGGACCGCTACGGGCCCGTCAGCGTGCTGCAGTGCCTGACCCTGGGCATGGCGCGGGCGATCGAGTGGATCACCGATGCCCTCGGCGAGCTCTTTCCCGGGGCGCCCGTGTACCGGCTCGACGATGCGACCGCGGCGCGCATCGAGGGCTTCGAGCCCGAGCGCGGCTGGATCGGGCCGGCCGGACCCGACGAGGTGATCATCGCCGAGGGGCCGTCTCGGTTCGCCGTCACGCTCGGCGGCGGCCACAAGACGGGCTTCTATCTCGACCAGCGCGACAACCGCGCGCGCGTGGCGGCCCACGCCCGCGGCCGGCGCGTGCTCGACGGCTTCTGCTACACGGGCGCCTTCGCCTGCGCGGCGCTCGCCGCCGGCGCCACCGGCGCGCTCCTCCTCGAGTCCTCGGGCGAGGCGCTCGAGGGCGCGCGGAGAAATCTCGAGCTGAACGGGCTCGCCGACCGAGCCGAGCTGCGCCCGGACAATGCCTTCGACGCGCTCCGCCGGCTCGAGGCGGCGAAGGAGCGGTTCGGCCTCGTCGTCCTCGACCCCCCGCCGTTCACGCGGCGCAAGGAGGCCGTCGAGGCGGCAGCGCGCGGCTACAAGGAGATCAACCTCCGGGGCCTCCGGCTCCTCGAGCCGGGTGGGATCCTCGCGACGTTCTCCTGCTCTCACCACGTCACGCAGTCGTTCTTCGAGGAGATCTGCCGCGACGCCGCGGGCGATGCCGGAATTGCCGTGCGGGTGCTCGCCCCCCTGACCCAGGGCTCGGATCATCCCGTGCTCCTCAATGTCCCCGAGAGCCGCTACCTGACCGGCCTGCTCCTGCAAGTCGTCTAGAGCGATGATAAGGGCCCATCTGCTTCGTTGGCGCCCTCGACAGCCGGCTCAACGTACAGAAAGTACGCCTCGCCGGCGGCCTTCGGGCGCCGCCTCGCAGCTGGACCCTTCTCATCGCTCTAGCCGGGGTTTCCTCCGACAGGCTCCTAGCGATGATCGACGGAGGTCGAGACGATGAGCGACGAATTCCGGATCGAGGACGATCCCCGCCCCGAGGACAAGGCGCTCCTGAACGCGCGCCTCTACGAGTTCAATGCGGCGGCCACCGGGATCGACGACGGCCGCTGGCTCGCGGTCTTCGTCCGCGATCCGGCGGGCGAGATCATCGCGGGGCTGCACGGCTGGACCTGGGGCGGAACCGGCTACGTCGACACGTTCTGGGTCCGCGAGGACCTTCGCCGCCAGGGGCTCGGCAAGCGCCTGCTCAAGGCGGCCGAAGACGAGGCGGTCCGCCGCGGATGCCGGGTGATGCAGCTCTCCACCCACAGCTACCAGGCGCCGGGCTTCTATCCGCGCGTCGGCTACGAGCAGATCGGCGCGCTCCCGGGCTGGCCCGCCGGCAGCACACGAATCTTCTTCCAGAAGCCGCTCGGCTGAGCCGTCTCCAGGACTCTGCGGGCATACGCATGTCCAGCAGGACGATATCCGGGCTGTCCAAGCGCAGCCGGTCCAGGCCCTCCTCGCCCCCGCCAGCGGAGATCACGTCGAACCCCTGCCCGTTCAGATAATCCGTGAACAGGTCGACGATCGAGGGCTCATCGTCGATCACGAGAACCTTGCCGCGCTTGATCACCGCGTCCCCTGGACCCAGGACGATCTCTTCAGACCCCACAGCTACCCTCCGGCGACGCGCGCCACCCAGCCGGGCACGGCCGCGAGCGCCTCGTCGATCTTCGCGGGATCCTTGCCGCCGGCCTGGGCCAGGTCGGGCCGGCCACCGCCACCGCCGCCGACGATCTTCGCGACCTCCTGGACGAGCCGGCCCGCGGGGAATCGGCCGCTCAGGTCCTTCGAGACGGACGCGACGAGGTTCACCTTGCCGTCCACGACCGCGCCGAGACAGATCACGCCCGAGGGCAGGCGCTCGCGGAGCGTGTCCACCACCGAGCGCAGCCCGTCGGGGTCGAGGCCGTCGAGGCGCGCCGCGATCACGGCAACGCCCGCGACCTCCACGGCCGACGACGCCAGCTCCTGGGCCCGGCTCCGGGCCAGGCGCGCCTCGAGGTGGGCGAGCTGCTTCTCGAGCTGCTTCTGCTCGTCGAGGAGCTTCTGCAGGCGCTTCGGCAGCTCGAGCGGCGGGATCTTGAGGAGGCTCGCCGACTCGCGGAGCGCGGCCTCCTGCTGCCCGACGTGGCGGAGCGCGTCCTCGCCCGCCACCGCCTCGATGCGCCGGACGCCGGACGCCACCGCGCCTTCGTTCACGACCTTGAAGAGCCCGATCTGGCCGGTGGCGTCGAGGTGAATCCCGCCGCACAGCTCGGTCGAGAAGTCCCCGATGCGGATCACCCGGACGCGGTCGCCGTACTTCTCGCCGAAGAGCGCCATGGCGCCGCTCTTGAGCGCGTCCTGCAGATCCATCTCGGACGGGCTCACGACGACATTGGCCTGCACCTGCTCGTTGACGAGCTGTTCCACTTGCTCGACCTCGTTGTCCTTCAGGCCGGCGCCGTGCGAGAAATCGAAGCGCAAATGGTCGGGGGCCACGAGCGAGCCCGCCTGGCCCACGTGGGTGCCGAGCACCCGGCGCAGCGCCGCGTGCAGGAGGTGCGTGCCCGTGTGGTGCTGGCGCAGCCCCTGGCGGCGGCGCGACTCGACGCTCACCGCGACCTCGTCGCCCTCCGTGAGCACACCCTGCGTGACGCGGACGCGGTGGACGATGAGCTGGGCTGCCGCGGTAGTACGTGTCCTCGATGCGCCCCTGCCCCGCGCGGCCGGCGATGAGGCCGGTGTCGCCCATCTGGCCACCCGATTCGGCATACGCGGGCGTCCGGTCGAGGAGGACCTCGACGGTCTCTCCCGCGCTCGCCTCCCGGCGGCGCCGGCCCTCATCGACGAGCGCCAAGATCTTCGCGGGCGCGGCCAGCTCCGTATAGCCCAGGAAGGTGGGCTTCCCGAGCTCGGTCGAGAGCTGCTGATAGATGGGGACGCCGTCACCCGCTGCCGCATCGCCGGCGGTCCCGAACGATGCGCCGGCGCGCGCCCGCACGCGCTGGGCCTCCATCTCTTCGTCGTAGACGGCCAGGCTCTCGGGCGGCACCGGCCAGCCGGCGTCCTGGAACACCTCCTGGGCCAGGTCCAGCGGGAATCCATACGTGTCGTAGAGCATGAACAGGAACTTGCCGTCGACCGGCTCGGATGGCCCGGCCGGCCGCGTGCCGCTCGAGCGCGCGCTCATGTACTCGCGAATCCTCGCCATGCCGAGATCGAGCGTCTCCGCGAAGCGCTCCTCCTCGAGCCTGACCGTTTCCGCGACGCGCGACTGCGCCTCCCGGACCTCCGGGTAGGCCGCGCCCATCAGCTCGACGACGCTGCCCGTCACGTCCCACAGGAAGGGCTCCATGAGACCGAGCATGCGGCCGTGACGCATGGCCCGGCGCATGATCCGCCGCAGCACGTACCCCCGCCACTCATTCGACGGCGTGACGCCGTCGGTGATGAGGAAGGTGGCGGCGCGCGCGTGGTCGGCGATGACGCGCATGGAGACGTCCTGCTCCTCCTCGTCTCCGTAGGGCTTCCTCGACAGCCGCTCGACGTGGCCGATGAGCGGCCGGAGGAGGTCGGTCTGGTAGTTCGAGTCCTTCCCCTGCACGACCGCGGCGATGCGCTCGAGCCCCATGCCCGTGTCGATGGAGGGCTTGGGCAGCGGCGTCATGACGCCGCTCGCGTCGCGGTTGAACTGCATGAAGACGAGGTTCCAGATCTCGAGCCATCGGTCGCAATCGCAGGCGGGCCCCAGGCAGGATCGGCCGGCCTGCTCCTCCGCGCAGGGCAGATGATCGCCCTGGTGGAAATGCACCTCCGAGCAAGGCCCGCAGGGTCCCGTGTCGCCCATCGCCCAGAAGTTGTCCTTCTCGCCCAGGCGCAGGATGCGGTCCTCCCCCAGCCCCGCCACCTTCTTCCAGAGCGCGAAGGCGTCGTCGTCGTCCGTGAACACGGTCGCCGTGAGCCGAGCCGGCGGCAACCCGAGGTCGCGGGTCAAGAGCTCCCAGCAGAACGCCACGGCATCCGGCTTGAAGTAGTCGCCGAAGGAGAAGTTGCCGAGCATCTCGAAGAACGTATGGTGGCGCGCCGTGCGGCCGACATTCTCGAGGTCATTGTGCTTGCCGCCCGCCCGGACGCATTTCTGGGCCGTGGCCGCCCGGACGTAGTCGCGCCGCTCCTCGCCGAGGAAGACGCCCTTGAACTGCACCATGCCCGCATTGGTGAAGAGCAGTGTCGGGTCCTGACCCGGGACGAGGGAGGAGGAGCGCACCACGGTATGGCCGTTCTTCGCGAAGTAGTCGAGAAAACGGCGTCGGAGATCATTGCCGGTCATCATGGGCGCATTATACTTATCCGCCGCCGTCATCGTCGGCCGAGTCGGGGGCCGCGGTCTCCCGTGGCGTCGGCGAGGAGCGCCCTGACCACCCGGGCGGCCACCGACGGCGGATAGCCCCGGCGCAGCAGATAGTCGGCCAGCCGGGCCGGGACCCGCCCTCGGCTCGCCCGGGAGAGCGCCGCGAGCCGGCGCCGGCCCGCATCGAGGGCCCTGTCCAGTTCCGACGTCTCCGCGAACGCCGCGGCGACGGCGGCGGCGGCCAGCTCGCCAGAGATCCCCTTGGCGAGGAGCTCCTGGCGGAGCCTCATGCTGCCGACCCGCCGTCCCTGCCCGCGCGCCTGGGCCCACCAGCGGGCAAAGCCCTCGTCGTCGAGATATCCCCGCGCCGCGAGCTCGGCCACGACCTCCGCGGCCACGTCGGCGGGTGCGCCGCGCCGCTCGAGGCGCCGCGTGAGCTCGCGCCGACTCCACGCCTTTCGCGCGAGAAGATCGACGGCCGCCCGCCGCGCCGCCTTGGCGTCGAGCGTCGGCCGCTCGCCCACCGCGCCGCGGGAGCGCCGGCCCGGCGCCGTCACCGCTTCCGGAAGGGGCTGCTCTCCGCCTCGGCGTGCGAAGGAGACGTCGTGGCGGCGGGCGGCGGCGGCACCGCGTTCGACGCCCCCGCATCCCACGTCATCTCGCCGGTGGAGAGGATGCCCTTCACCTTCAAGTCGAAATCGTCGGGATTGGTGGCGGCATCCCGCGCGGTCTCGTAGGTGATCAATTCCTCGCGGTGAAGCTGCAGCAGCGACTGGTCGAACGTCTGCATCCCGTACTGGGCCTGGCCCGCGGCGATGACGGTGGGGATATTCGACGTCTTCTCGGACGCGCGGATGGAGTCGCGGATGAGGCCGGTGCCGACCATGACCTCCACCGCGGGGACGCGCCCCTTGCCGTCGGCGCGCACGACGAGGCGCTGGGAGACGATGCCCTGCATCACGGAGGCGAGCTGGTCGCGAATCTGGTCCTCCTGATGCGGCGGGAAGGTCGAGATGATCCGGTTGATGGTCTCGGTCGCGTTCAAGGTGTGCAGCGTGGACAGGACGAGGTGGCCCGTCTCCGCCGCGTGCAACGCCACCTCCATGGTCTCGGCATCGCGCATCTCACCGACGAGGATGATGTCGGGATCCTCGCGGAGCGCGGCGCGCAGCGCGGTGGCGAAGCTCGCCGAATCCTGGCCGATCTCGCGCTGGCTGATCACACACTTGTTGTCCTCGTGCACGAACTCGATGGGGTCCTCGATGGTGAGGATGTGGTCGTTGCGGTTCTTGTTCACGAAGTCGACGATGGCGGCGAGCGTGGTCGACTTGCCCGAGCCCGTGATGCCCGTGACCAGGATCAGGCCCCGCCGCTCCATGCAGAGGCGATCGAGGACCTTCGGCATGTGCAATTCCTGGAAGGCCGGGATGCGCTGGGGGACGTGCCGGAACACGCCGCGCACCTCGCCCTGGGACAGGAACATGTTCACGCGGAAGCGGCCGAGGCCAGGCAAGAGATAGCCGACGTCCATCTCCTTGCCTTCCATCAGCATGCCGAAGCGGTGCTCACCCAGGAGCGTCATGGCGGTGCGCCGCACGAACTCGTGGCTGATCGGCGCCAGGTCGTCCTGCACCTCGAGGTGACCGTGAATGCGCAGGATCGGGCGCGACCCCGCCTTGAGGTGCAGATCGGACGCCTTGCGCTTCGCGCACTCGGCCAAGAGCTCCTGGAGTTCCACCTGAGGCTCCTACTTGGCGGCCTTGTCGGCCGCTTTCTCGGTTCCCGCCGGCGCGACGGCGGGTCCAGACGGCTTCAGGCCCATTGCCGCGCGCACCTTGGCTTCGATCTCGACCAGCAGCTTGGGATTCTCCTTGAGATAGCGCTTGGCGTTCTCGCGTCCCTGCCCGATGCGCTCGGTCTTGTGCGTGTACCAGGTGCCGGATTTCTCCACGACATTGTGCTCGGCGGCGGCGTCCAGCACGGAGCCTTCCTTCGAGATACCCTCGCCGTAGATCACGTCGAACTCGGCCTCGCGGAACGGCGGGGCCAGCTTGTTCTTCACGACCTTGACCTTGGTGTGGACGCCGATCGCCTCGGTGCCGTTCTTGATGGTGTCCTGGCGCCGGATGTCGAGGCGGATCGAGGCGTAGAACTTGAGCGCCCGCCCGCCCGTGGTCGTCTCGGGGGATCCAAACATGACCCCGATCTTCTCGCGGATCTGGTTGATGAAGATGACGCTGCCGCCGGAGCGGGAGATCGCCGCGGTGAGCTTGCGCAGCGCCTGCGACATGAGGCGCGCCTGCAACCCCGGGAGCGAGTCACCCATGTCGCCGTCGAGCTCGGCGCGGGGCACGAGCGCCGCCACCGAGTCGATGACGATGACGTCGACGGCATTGGAGCGCACCAGCGTCTCGGCGATCTCGAGCGCCTGCTCGCCCGTGTCGGGCTGGGAGATCAGGAGCTCGTCGGTGTTCACGCCGAGGTTCTTCGCATAGATGGGGTCCAGGGCATGCTCGGCGTCGATGAAGGCCGCCGTCCCGCCCATGCGCTGCGCCTCGGCGATGACGTGGAGCGCGAGCGTGGTCTTGCCCGACGACTCCGGGCCGTAGATCTCGGTGACACGGCCGCGGGGGATGCCACCGATGCCCAGCGCGGCGTCCAGCGACAGGGCGCCGGTCGGGATGACCGAGATCTCGTCGAGGGCGCCGTTCTGCCCCAGGCGCATGATCGCGCCCTTGCCGAATTGGCGGTCGATGGACGCGAGAGCCAGATCGAGGGCCTGGCGGCGGTCGCTTTTCACGTCAGCCATAGGAATCTCCTCACAGCGTTCAGGAAGGACGTCGCTCGGTGACCGAAAGACCGCGCAACCTGATGATATTTAAGTCGGCGATAGTTCAGTCAGTGTATGAGGGCCACTTCTGCAAAGTCAATTCACTGTCTCTCCGGCTTGCAGATCGAGTGTGAGATCGGTCGCCCGGCCTGTCAATGTCCCGGGATGGATACGGATCGCAATCCTTACCGGGTCCTCGGAACCTCTTGCCGTGCCCGCGCGCCAGGCCGGGTCAATGGCCATGACAACAACATCAGCTACTTGCAATCGGAACCCCTCCTGGCACGAGTCATGCGGTCGACACGACTGCGACCGAGCGCCACGGCGCTCACACTGAAAGGGGGAGCCACCGATGAGCACGACGAAATGCGTTTGCGGGAACCCGATCACGCACGCCCATGGGGCGCTCGGCTGCATTCAGTGCGGGCAACCATGCTGCCACGCCTGCGGCGCCTCCCTCGAATCTGTCATGTACTGCGACCGATGTGCCGGCGCGCTACTGGGGCTCGAGGTCATCGGTCATATCGGGCTCGCGAGGACGAGCCGGATGGCCGCAAACTGATCGCGAGTCGCCGGACCGAGACTAGAAAATACTAGGGAAGGCCGGGTGTCAACTCGGCCGACGCCAATTCGCGGTACCGGG
This sequence comes from uncultured Candidatus Rokubacteria bacterium, assembly GCA_963840495.1. Lineage (GTDB taxonomy): Bacteria > Methylomirabilota > Methylomirabilia > Rokubacteriales > CSP1-6 > CAWIZN01. The sequence goes on along the minus strand of CAWIZN010000042.1, from coordinate 23,450 downwards.
CGCCCTGGGGGGACAGATCGCTCCGCATCAGGGCGATGCGGGACACCGCGAGAATGCCGAAGCTCCGGCGGGCTGCCGCCGCGAGGGCCTGCCGCAGGGGGAGGCCCGCTTCCCGACGCCAGGCGCGCTCGTCGAAGACCCGGCCGATCGTGAGATGGGGATGCCAGGCCTGGCGCTCGCGGGGAATACCGCGGCGCTCGAGCGCGGTCTCGACGCGGGCCTGAACCTCGCGGGCCGGGAGCGCGCCGTCCGCGATGCCCACCCAGAGGATGCGCGGTCGCTCGAGGCCGGGGAAGGCACCGAGACCGTGCAGGGTGAGCGCGAAGGGGGCCGTGACCGCCGCCGCCTCGACGAGCGCCGCCTCGACCAGGCCGAGCTGCTCATCGGATAGCTCCCCGAGAAACCTGAGCGTCAGGTGGAGGTTGGCCGTGGGCACCCACGCGACAGCCCGGCTCAGCGGCCGGAGGCGCTCGATCTCGGCGCCCACGGACGCCCGCATCGCCTCATCCAGGAGGAGGGCGACGAACGCCCGCGTCACGGGCGGGCCTTCACCGCGGCGCCAGGGCCTGTCCTCCCGATCGCCCGGCGCATCAGGTCGAGGGTTACCGGGGCAGGCCCACCAGCGCGCGGGAGATCACGATGAGCGCGAGGGCATAGGCGCCGGCGATGAGGTCGTCGAGCATGACGCCGAGGCCCCCGTGCAGCTCCTGGAGCTGCCGCGCGGGGAACGGCTTCCAGATGTCGAAGAGGCGAAACAGCAGGAAGGCCGTGACGAGCACCGGGATGGTCCGCGGCAGGAAGAGCACCGACACCAGCATGCCCGCGACCTCGTCGATCACGATGATCCCCGGGTCCTTCGCGTCGATCGCGCGCTCCACGCGCGAGCCCGCCCAGATCCCGACGAGCGTCACGACCGCGAGCGTGACGAGGAGGGCGAGGGTCGTGAACGGGATGAGCCAGAGCGCGATCAGGGTGACGAAGCTGCCGACCGTGCCCGACGCCACCGGCGAGTATCCCGCGCCGCCGACGGTCGCGACGGCGAGCGCGAGCCGGTCGACGGGCCCGAGCTTACTCGCTCTCGCCGACCAATTCGTAGCCGTCGACCTCGGTGATCGACACGTCCGCGAAGCGCCCCGGCGTGAGCCGGCGGTCGCGCAGCAGCACGACACCGTCGATCTCGGGCGCCTGGCCAGCCAGCCGCCCCTCGAAGGGAAAGGCGCGATCCGCGCTCGGCCCGTCCACCAGCACGGTCTGGCGCGTGCCGTAGAGCGCCTTCTGGCGCGGCCAGGCGAGCCGGTCCTGCGTCTCCTGGACGAGGGCCGCGCGCTCGGCCATCACCTCGGCGGGCACCTGATCCGCCATGTCCGCCGCCGGCGTGCCCTCCTCGACGGAGTACGTGAACACGCCGAGGCGGTCGAAGGCCACGTCCTCCACGAAGGCCGAGGAGATTGTCGAAGGCGCGCTCGGTCTCGCCGGGGAAGCCGACGAGCACGGTGGTGCGAAGTGTCAGGCCCGGGATCGCCTCGCGGAAGCCCGCGATGACGTCCTTCATCCGGCGAGCGGTGATCGCGCGCCGCATCGCCTTCAGCACGCCGTCGTCGCCATGCTGGACGGGCATGTCGAGGTACGGCACCACGCGCGCCTGCCGCCACTTGCCGATCAGGCGGTCATTGACGTGCGCGGGGTGCAGGTACATCGGCCGGATCCACGGCATCTTCGTGTCGGACAGCGCGAGCAGCAGATCGCCGATATCGCCATTGCCGGGCAGGTCCCGGCCATAGGCGAGCGTGTCCTGGGAGACGAGGATCGCCTCCTGGATGCCGCGCGCGGCCAGCCCCTCGACCTCGGCGACGATGTCCTTCCGCGGGCGGCTCCGGTGCTTGCCGCGGAACTGCGGGATCGCGCAGAAGGTGCAGCCCATGTCGCAGCCCTCGGCGATCTTCACGTACGCGTAGGGCAGGCGCGCGGTCAAGAGCCGCGGCGTCTTGGCGTCGTAGAGGTACCCCGGCGGCGCGCTCGTCACCCAGTCGCGGCGGCCGTCCGCCTGATTCACGAGCGCGACGATCCGGTCGAGCTCGGAGGTGCCGAGGATGGCGTTGACCTCGGGGATCTCCTTCAGGATCTCGCCGCCGTAGCGCTGGGTGAGGCAGCCGGTCACGATGAGCGAGCGCGCCCGGCCCCGCTCCTTGAGCTGCGCCAGCTCGAGGATGGTATTGACCGACTCCTCGCGCGCCCGGTCGATGAAGGCGCACGTATTGACCACGAGGCACTCGGCGCCCTCCGCGGCGTCGACGATCTCGTGGCCGGCGCGGGCGAGCATGCCCAGCATCAGCTCGGAGTCGACCTGGTTCTTCGGGCAGCCGAGGGTCGTGAAGTGGACTTTCATGGCGAGCGTTGATGATCACATACCGAAGGGGGGAGGGTCAAACAGCCGCTCCGGCGGGTAGTGCATCAGTTTGAAGTCGGCACCGGCGCGGAAGGCCGTCACTCGATCACCTGATCCGCCCGCAACAGCAGCGACCGGGGGATGGTAAGGCCGAGCGCCTTCGCTGTCTTGAGGTTGATCACCAGCTCGAACTTCGTGGGCTGCTCGATGGGCAAATCCCCGGGCTTAGCGCCCTTCAGGATCTTGTCGACGTAGGCGGCGGCACGGTAGAACAAGTCTGGAAAATCGGGGCCATACGACATCAGGCCGCCGGCATCCACCGATATCCGAAATCCATAGATCGCCGGGAGGCCGCTCGTCGACGCGAGCTGTGCCAGCCGACGTGCCTCGTTGTTGAACATCGGATCGGCCAACACGAGCACGCCTCCAACCCGCGCGCGCATCATCGTCGCAAACGCCTTGTCGAGCTCGGACGGAGTCCGCGCCTCGATAGGCTCGAGATGTACACGCAACCCTTGAGCGCCGATGGCCGCCGCCCGCAGCCTGGGCGCGTGCGTGGGGTTGGCTGGGTTCGAGAGGGCGGCCACGCGGGAGAGGTTCGGGGCCGCCTCCTTCAGAAGTTCTATCTGTTTGGCAATCAGTTCGGTTCCGAGATAACTCAGCCCGGTGACGTTGGCGCCTGGTCGGGCCAGGCTAGCAACGAGTCCTATGGCCACGGCATCGGCTGGGGAGACCGCGACGATGGGGATGGTGCTCGTCCCGTGCTTGGCCGCGAGCGCACCTTCCGCCGACTGCACGACTATGACGTCTACTTTGCGCCGAACCAGCTCGGCTACCATCTCTCGCAACCGCTCGGACTTGAACTGGGCGAATCTGGTCGTGAGGACGAAATTCTGTCCTTCGATCCAACCATGCTCCTGCAGGCCCCGGTCGAACGCGGTTCGGTTCGGTCCCGCGAATGAGGAGCCGAGCCCGAGGAACCCGATGTTGTAGACCTTCCCGGCCTGCTGTGCCTGGGCGGCGAGCGGCGCGGCGAGGAGGCTCACGCTCACGGTGCGGAGGAACCGGCGGCGGTTCATCATGGAGGCCTGATCATAGCAGCGGGCGAATGCACACGCCGCCCGGCTACTCGGCGAGCCGCGATTTCCTCGGCGCTCCACACGTGATCCGACTTCTGTACTGGACCCGGACCGGGTAACGTGGGCGCATGGCCTACCCGTCACACCGGGATCGCCGCGTGCTGCTGTCCTGGAGCTCGGGCAAGGACAGCGCGTGGACCCTGCACGTCCTCCGCCAGCAAGGCGTGGACGTGGTGGGCCTCTTGACCTCCTTCAACGAGGCGGCGGGGCGCGTGTCGATGCACGCCGTCCGCCAGGCCCTGGTCGAGGCGCAGGCGTCCGCCGCGGGACTCCCGCTCTGGCCGCTCTACCTGCCCTGGCCCTGTTCCAATGACCAGTACGAGGAGCGGATGCGGGTCGTCATCGACCGGGCGCGCGAGGACGGCATCACCCACGTGGCGTTCGGCGATCTGTTCCTCGAGGACATCCGGGACTACCGCATCCGCCAGCTCTCCGGCACCGGGATCGAGCCGATGTTTCCCCTGTGGTGCTCGGCGGAGGACACGCCCGGCCTGGCCCGCCGGCTCCTCGACGGCGGGGTGCGCGCCGTCCTGACCTGCGTCGATCCCCGGCAGCTCCCGGAGTCGTTCGTCGGGCGCGCGTACGACGAGGCCTTCCTGGCCGACTTGCCGGCGGGCGTCGACCCGTGCGGCGAGCGCGGCGAGTTCCACACCTTCTGCACCGCGGGGCCGATGTTCACCTGCCGAGATCGCCGTACAGGTCGGCGAGCGAGTCACCCGGGACGGCTTCTGCTTCGCCGACCTCCTGCCGGCGGGCCAGCAGGTCGGGGAACGCTTCTTGACCAGGGGGAGTTGAGTCGTTACCGTGTTACCCATGCCGTTGCGCCGGCTCTTCGTCACGCTGCTCCTCACGCTCGCGGTGCTCGGGATGCTGGGCCCCTGCGGGCCGGCATGGGCGCATTCGCCGTTCGAGCCCGGGACCGAGGTCGCCTCGGAGATCGCGCCCGGTCCCACGGGGAGCGACAGGCGCGGCGACGGAAACGATCTGCCCGGCTGGGCGCTCGCGGCGGCGCCCGAGATGCCAGGATTTCCATGGTCGGCACTCGCCATCGTCGCCGCGGCGGTGGCGCTCGGATGGCGGCGGCCGCGGCGCGCGGCCGCCCTCGCGCTCGTCCTGCTCCTCGCGGTGTTCGCCTTCGAGGACGGGCTGCACTCCGTCCACCACGGCATGGACCAGGCGCAGGCGTCGTCGTGCCCGGTCGCCGCCGCCGGCGCGCACCTGAGCGCCACCCCGGTCGACGGCATCGCTCCGTGTGACGTGATCCTGCCCGTGGTCGCCCTCGCCGTCGAGACGTCGCCGTCGGACCCGATCGCCCACCTCGCGAGCCCCGAACAGGGGCGCGCTCCTCCGTGCTCGCTCGTCTAGTCGCACCGTAACCGCCGCGGCACCGCGCACCGGGTGTCCTCTCGCGCTCCCGGACTCGGCCCCGCGGATCCCGGCTTCACCACCTGGAGGGACACGCGCATCTCATGCTGAGCCGGCTCGTCCACTGGCGCACGCTGACGTTCGGCGTCTCATGCCTGCTGCATCTGGGGCTGATCGCCGTCGTCCTGCTCGCCGAGCAGGCGCTGTGGGCTCACGCCTCGCGGCCGCTGCCGGTGCTGCCGGTCGAGCTGGTCACGGCCGCCGACCCGCCGCAACCGGAGCCGCCTCGCCTCGGGTGATCGAGCGGCCCAAGCCGGTTCCGCCTCGGCCCCTCAAGCTACCGAAGCCGATCGAGACACCGCTGCCCACGATGACCGATGCGGTGAGCGAGCCTGCTCCGCCCCCGAGCCCCTCCGGGCACCCGAGCCTCCCACGCCGGCGCCTCGCCCGCGCCCGTCGGCCCCGTCACCCGCCGGCGCCCGCGGCGACGGCGATGAGCCCGACCCCCTCGACCGATCGCGAGCCGGGCCCGCCGGTGCGGCCGGGCCCCGCGGTGACCGCACCCCAGCCGCCGCCCGCGACAGGCTCCGGGGACGGCATTCCGCTCGGGCGCCCGTCTCCCTCGCCGGGGTCCGGCCAGCCCGGACACGGGCAGAGTCGCCTCGGCGTCGGGCCGCGATGCGGGGTCAACCGGCGCGATCACGCAATCCGCGCGGCCGCAGGGCGGCTATCAGGTCCGCCCGGGGTATCCCGCCACCGCGCGGCGCCTCGGCATCCAGGGCACGACCATGCTGCGAGTCCACGTCCTCGTCGACGGCCGTGTGGGCGACGTGGTCGTGCAGGAAACCGCCGGACACCCCGATCTCGACCAGGCCGCCGCCGAGGCCGTGCGCCGCTGGCGCTTCGACCCCGCGCGGCGCGGCAATGACCCGGTGGCCATGTGGGTCCTGCTCCCCGTCGAGTTCCGGCTCAAATGAACTCGAGCAGGCGGCTGAAAAAGGCCCACTGCTCTCCGACGGCCTTGAGGAGATCATCGCGCATGGCCTTCTTCCCGCTTGCTCCGCTCGTCGCCGGAGCGGCCGTCCTCGCCGTGGCCGCCACCGCCTTCGCGCAAGCTCCTGGCTCCCCTCCCAAGCTCGCTCCCGTGGTCGTCGAGTCGAGCGTCCTGCCCTCCGAGCGCACGCGCACGGAAGAACAGGCGCGCGAGGACATCGACCGCACGCCGGGCGGCGTCGAGCTGGTCCCGCAGAAGACGATCGAGGACTCGCGCGCGGCCAACCTGAAGGACGTGCTCGACTTCGTGCCCGGCGTGCTGATCCGGCCGCGCTTCGGCGCCGCCGACGAGAGCCAGCTCTCGATCCGCGGCTCGGGCCTGCGCAATAACTTCCACCTGCGCGGCATCAACGTGCTCATCGACGGCTTCCCCTACGGCAATGCCGACGGCTTCAGCGACTTCGAATCGCTCGAGCTCCTGAACACCCGGTACATCGAGGTCTTCAAGGGCGCGAACGCGCTCCGCTTCGGCGGCAATACCATGGGCGGCGCCATCAACCTCGTCAGCAAGACCGGCTCGACGGCCGGCCTCATCGAAAGCCGCGTCGAGGGCGGCTCCTACGGCTTCTTCAAGGGCTATCTCGCCACGGGGCAGGTCTACGGCCCGCTCGATCTCTACGCGAGCTTCAGCGACACGGAGCTGCAAGGCTACCGCGAGCACAGCCAGCAGACGCGGTATCGCGCGTTCGGCACCGCCGGCTACGTCGCTGCCCGGCGGCACCACGCTGCGCTTCGACCTCGGCTTCACGCACAACGAGGAGCAGCTCCCGGGCGCGCTCACACCCGAGCAGTTCGCCCAGAACCCGCAGCAGCAGAATCCGGCCACGAAGTTCGCCAAGGAGGCGCGCAACTACGACTACACGCGCGGCGCCCTCACGCTGCGCACGCCGCTCGGAGACAACCAGGTCTTCGAGTGGTCGACCCAGCTCAACTACCAGGACCTCGACCACCCGCTGTCCTTCGCCGTCATCGACGACACCACGTACGCCTACAGCACCGAGCTGCGCTATATCCGGGCCGCGCCGCTCTTCGGCCGCGGCAATCGCTTCACCGCGGGCTTCCAGTTCTTCGGCACGCGGCAGAACGACGCCCAGTTCCAGAACGTCAACGGCGACCGCGGCAGCATGATCAAGAACCAGGTGAACGTCGCCAACACGTACGGGATGTACGCCGAGGACCAGTTCGACGTCGTGCCCACCGTGTCGCTCGTGGCCGGGCGGGCGGCTCCAGGTGAGCTACGACGCCGTGCGGGACCGCTTCCTGTCCAACGGCAACCAGTCGGACTCGGTGGGCTTCTTCGGCGCCACGCCCAAGGTCGGCTTCGTGTGGCGGGCGGCGCCCACCGTCCAGGTCTTCGGCAATGCCAGCCGCGCCTACGAGCCGCCGCTGCTCCTCGAGCTGACCGCCCCCGGACAGATCGGCGGCGACCTCTCCCAGTTGCAGGCGCAGACGTCGTGGCAGTTCGAGGTGGGCACGCGGGGCCGGTGGGGGGAGCGGCTCGGCTGGGATGTGTCCGTCTACGACATCGAGCTGTGGGACGAGATCCAGAACGTGAACGTCCAGCCCTTCCCCGGCGCGCCCTTCACCATCCCGCGCTTCCAGAACATCCCGCGCTCGCGGCACACGGGCGTCGAGGTAGGCGGCGACCTCCTGCTCGTCAAGGACCTCGCGCCGCGCATCGGCCTGGGCGGCATCGGCGACGCCCTCCGCGCGCGCGTGGCCTATACCTGGTCGCACTTCGTCTTCCTCAACAACCCGACGTTCGACAACAATGACCTGCCCGGTGCGCCCGCGCACTACATCAATACCGAGCTGCGCTACGACCACAACTCGGGCTTCTGGTTCGCGCCGGGCGTGGAGATCGTGCCGAAGGGCTACTTCGTCGACAGCGCCAACACGGTGCGCACGCCGGCGTACACCCTGTTCAACGTGAAGCTCGGCTTCGACTACAAGCCGTGGAACCTCGGGATCTTCTTCGAGGGACGGAACCTCACCGACAAGCGCTTCGTCTCGGCCGTCAACGTGGACGACGCCAACGGCAACTACTTCTTCCCGGGCGACCAGCGGGGCTTCTACGGCTCGGTGGCGTGGAGATGGAAATGAGCGCACTCCGATCGATCTATGGCCTCGCGGCCGTCGCTCTCGTCCTGGCCGCGGCGACCGCCGCGAGCCCCGCGCCGGACGGCATCGCGCTCGGTCCCCGGGTCGAGCTGAAGCATCCGGCCAAGGGCCACGAGGCGCATCTCTCCGGCGCCGCCCTGGCCGTCGCGTCGGACGGCGTGCCCATCATCGCGTGGGGCGCCCAGGAAGGGCCGATCAATCACCTCTACGTCGCGCGCATGAGCGGTGAGCCCGCGCCGGTGCGCGTGAGCTCGCCCGATCTGACGGTCGAGGCCCTCCACCATCCCCCGCGCCTCGCGGTGGCGCCGGCCGGCCTCGTCTATCTCTCGTGGTCCTCGGTGAAGCCCAAGCCCGAGGGGACGCTGTTCGCGTCGGACCTGCGCCTGTCGCGCTCCCAGGACGGCGGCAAGACCTTCACCGGGCACCTGCGGGTCAACGAGGACCGCCCGATCTCGCACTCCTTCGACGGGCTCGCGGTGGCGTCCGACGGCACCGTGCTCGTCTCCTGGCTCGACAGCCGCGCGGGCGGCGCCAATGCCGGGACCTATCTGGCGCGGGTCGCGGATCGAGGGCGCGCGCGTGGACGGCATCGTCCAGGTCGGCGAGGACACCTGCGTGTGCTGCCGCGTGGACATGGCGACGGGGCCCGGCGACGCCGTGGCGATCCTCTGGCGCAAGGTCTTCCCCGGCGACGTCCGCGACATGGTGCTGAGCGCCTCGCGCGACGGCGGGCGCGCCTTCGCAACGCCGGCGCTGGTCCGCGACGACGGCTGGAAGATCGCCGCGTGCCCGCATCGCGGCGGCGCGGTGGGCATCGACGGCCGCGGGCGGATCTACGCAAGCTGGTACACTGAGGGCAAGCAGGCGCGGCCGGATCTCTACTTCGCCACCTCGGAAGACGGCCGCCGATTCGGCGCGCCGCGGCGACTGCACACGTCGGCCACATCGATCCCGGACCACGCGCGCATGGCGGTGGACCGGGAGGGACGGGCCGTCATCGTCTGGGAGGACTCGACAGCGGTGCGCCGGCGGATCCTGCTGCGCTACACGACCGATGGAGGACGCACGCTGAGCCCGATCCACACGCTGTCGACCGCCATCAAGGCGTGGGAGCCGGACATCGCCGTGGGGCGAGATGGGAGCTTCATGGTCGCGTGGCACGAGGAGCAGTTTCCATCCGTGAAGACCGTGGTCCAGACCGTCCGCCTCACCCCCGCGCGCGCGAAGTGAGCGCGGCGCGCGCCAGCTCATGAAGGCGCGCCTGCTGCCCCGATTCGCCGCCGCGCTGCTCCTCGCCGCCGCGGGCGGCAGCGGGCCCGCGAGCGGACAGGGCCATGCGGGCCACGGCGCGGCGCCGGCGGCACCCGGGGCCCAGGCGACACCCGGGACGCGCATCACCATGGACGCGCTTCACGCGGCGGGCGGCGTGCCGCCGGGCTGGCGCTTCACCCTGCCTCCCGGCGACCCGGCGGCGGGCCGGCAGGTTTACGTGGACCTCAAGTGCTATGCCTGCCACGCGATCAAGGGCGAGCAGTTTCCGCTCAAGCCGGGCGAGGCGGCCGTGGCGGGTCCCGACCTCACGGGCATGGGGCGGCATCATCCGACGGAGTACCTCGTCGAATCCCTCGTGAACCCGAGCGCCGTGCTGATCGACGGCCCGGGCTATGTCGGGGGCGACGGGCGCTCGATCATGCCGGCCACGCCCGCCATGACGCTGGCGCAGCTCATCGACCTCGTCGCGTATCTCAAGAGCCAAGGGGGCGACGCGGGCCACGCGAAGGACCAGCCGCGCGAGCAGACCGCGGGCGGCTACCGCGTCAGGCTCGCCTTCCTCCCGACCGCCGCGGAGGGCCACGGCGATCACGCGCATCACCAGCACGGAGCCGGCGCGCCGGCGGGCAAGGGTCAACCACTGGGCAAGGGCCGGCTCGTCGCCTTCATCGCCGACGCCGCGTCCGGTCAGGCCATCCCCTATGCGCCGGTGACGGCGCGCATCGAGGCGGCGGGCAAGCCCGCGCGGACCGTGAAGCTAGCGCCCGCCTTCGGCGCGGAGGGCTTCCACTACGTTGCCGACGTGACGCTGCCCGCCGGCACCCGCAAGGTCACCGTGTCCGTCGGCCCCGCCGCATTGAAGGTCGGCGCGGGCGCGCCGGCGCAGCTCACCCGTGCCCAGACCATCGTCTTCGACTGGAAGTAGGCCGTCGAGATATGAGGAGAGACCGCTCATGATCCGCACCGCCCGCCTCGTCGTCCTCGCCGCGTTCGTCCTCGCCGCCTTCGCGAGGCCCGGGCACGGCGAGGGCCACGGCATCGTCGTCGACTCGACCCCCAAGCATCAGGAGACCGTCACCGTTCCCCCCAAGCGGCTCGTGATTCGCTTCAATAGCCGGCTCGAGAAGCGCCTCTGCTCGGTCACGCTCGTGGGACCGCAGCAGGGCGGCGTCCTGCTCGTGCGCCAGGAAGACGATGCGCCGCCGGACACGCTGATCTATCCGCTCCCCGCTCTGAAGCCCGGCCCGTACCGCGCAAAGTGGAAAGTGCTGGCGGCCGACGGCCACGTCACCGAGGGCGCGATCGTCTTCACCGTGGAGGGCGGGGCCGCCGCCAAATGACGCGGCGGGCGCGCGCCGCCGCGGCCCGGCGCCTCATCGCATCGCTCGCCGCCGCCGTCCTGCTCGCGACCGCCTGGACGCCGCCCGCGGGCGCCCACGCGGTGCTCGTCCGGTCCACGCCGCCGGGCCGCGCGACGCTCGCGGAGAAGCCGGACCGCGTCCAGCTCTGGTTCAACGAGCGCCTCGAGCCGGCCTTCTCGAGCGTGAGCGTGTGGAGCTCGGCGGGCACCCAGGTGGATGCGGGGGACGCACGCGTGGGCCATGATGACGCCAAGCGCCTGTCCGTGACGCTCCCGCCGCTGCCGCCCGGCGCCTACAGCGTCCGCTACCGCGTCCTCTCGGTGGACGGCCACGTGGTCGACTCCAGCTTTTCGTTCACGATCCGCGACAAGCCGCCGCTAGAGCGACGATAAGGGCCCATCTGCTTCGGTACGGCGCCCTCGACAGCCGGCTCAACGTACAGAAAGTACGCCTCGCCGGCTGCCTTCGGGCGCCGCCTCGCAGCTGGACCCTTCTCCTCGCTCTAGCCGCGTTACTCCGACGGGCTCCCAGAGCGAAGATGAGGGCCCCATCTGCACCCTTCTCTTCGCTCTAGCGGTTCCCCTCCGACAGGCTCCCTAGCGCGGCGATGACTCGGCGCGAGTCCGTGACCCAGCCGAAGATCCCGCCCTGCGCCGCGATCATGCGCAGCCCCACCTCGTGGAACTCCGGAAAGTACGAGCCGCAGCAATCGCCGGGGACGATGCACCGGTAGCCGCGGTCATTGGCCTCGCGCACCGTCGTGTGCACGCAGACCTCGGTGGTCACGCCGCACACGATCAGGCTCTCGATGTGGTGGTTGTGCAGGATCGAGTGGAGATCGGTGGCGTAGAACGCGCCCTTGCCGGGCTTGTCGACCACCGGCTCGCCCTCCCGCGGATACAGCTCCGGGACGATGTCGTGGCCGGCGGAGCCGCGAATCAGGATGCGGCCCATCGGCCCCGGCGCCCCGATGCGCAGGCTCGGAGCGCCCCGCTCGACCTTGGCCCGCGGGGCGTCCGCCATGTCGGGCCGGTGGCCCTCGCGCGTGTGGATGACCAGCATGCCGCAAAGCCGCGCGCGGTCGAGCAGCGCCCGGCACGGCTTGATGGCGGCGCTCAGCAGCGAGACGTCGTTGCCGAGGGTCTCCCCGAAGCCGCCCGGCTCCAGGAAGTCGCGCTGCATGTCGATGATGACCAGGGCCGTGCGCCCGGGGTCGATGGCCACGGGCTCCGGCGCCGCGTCGATGACGATCTGCCCCACGAGGTCGCCCTCTATCTGACTCGTGTCCGCCACGCCAGACACAGGCGGCGGGAGCCTGATCGGGAACGGGACGTTCGGGTAGCGAGCCACGAGCTGCCGCCACACCCGGCGGCCGATCTCCTCCGCGCGCGTGACCACGTCGCCCTCGTCGATCGTCAGCACCCGGCGATCGCGCATCAGCCAGCGCCCGTCCACCATCACCGATTCGACGTCCCCCGCCTGGCCGTTGTGGATCCAGGCCGACACGATGCGCAGCGCGGGCACGAGGTGGGGCCGCCGGGCGTCGAGGATGACGAGATCGGCTTTCTTGCCGACCTCCAGGCTGCCGACGTCGGCGCCCCAGCCCAGCGCGGCGGCGCCATTGCGCGTGCCCCACTCCAGCACGTCCTCCGGCCACGGCCGCTCGCCGTCCTGCCGGGAGATCCGCTCCACGAAGAGGCCCGTGCGCATCGCCTCGAGCATGTCGTGCGCCATGTTGTCGGTGCCCATCGCGATATTGCAGCCGGCGGCGGCGAGGGCCTGGATGGGCGGCGCCGCCGCGCGCCGGGCCGCCATCGCCGCGTTGTGGGACACGGAGGCGCGACTGCGGCCGAGGTGCGAGATCTCCCCGGGCGACATGAATCGACAATGCGCGGCCACCAGACGCGATGAGAGGAAGCCGTGCTGGAAGAGGTACTCGGCCGGCCGGACACCCCGGACCCGCATGACCGACTCCACCTCCCAGTGACTCTGGTCGAGGTGGATCGTGGTGCGCACGTCGCGCCGCTCGGCCAGCTCGCGCGCCCCGCGCAGCAGCTCCGGTGAGCACGCCTCCGGGGCGTGCGCCGCCACCACACAGGTGATCCGCCCCTTCTCGGCGCCATGCCAGGCGGAGATCACGTCGTCGACGCCACGGAGCGTCTGTTCCGCGAGCGCCGGCGAGTACACGAACCGGTCCTCCGGGATGCCCGCGGGCTCGAGATCGCTCGAGGTCTGGCCAAACACGACGCGCAGCCCCGTGGCCGAGACCGGCCTCGCGTAGTCCGGGACGCGCGTGCCGATCTCCAGCAGCGTCGTGTTCCCGCCGCGCAGGCACTCGAGCGCGCCGAGCATCGCGAACACCGCGTTCTCCTCGGGGCTCAGCATCGCCTGCACCGTCGTCGGGAAGCGCAGCGTGGACGGGAACCCGAAGTCCTCCTGGATGCCGCGGGCCACCGTGAGCCAGAGATGCGTGTGGCAGTTGACGAGCCCGGGGAACACCGCCTTGCCGCGCCCGTCCACGCGCTCGGCGCCCGGATAGCGGCGATCGATCTCCTCGGTCGGGCCGATGGCGACGATGCGGTCGGCATCCACGACGATCGAGGCGTCGTGGTGCACGGTGCGGGCGGCGTCGGACGTGACGACGGTGGCGTCGCGGATCACGATCGGCATGCGCATCCCCCTGCCCGGTCTCGAGCCTGCCCTTGCCGGGCCCCCACACCATGCCCGAGCCGTCGCGTTCCGGCAAGCGGCAGAGAGGCCGGCCACTCCCCCGCCCGCGTCCCCGGTGATACACTCACGGCGGTTGCCACACCGGCAAGAACTGCGATCCCGCAGCGCGGCGCCTGGATCGACGGGAGGTCCCGATGAGAACGGTCATCCACGGCGGGGACGTGATCGCCTACCACGACGGGGGACACCGCCTCCTGCGCGGCGGCAGCCTGGCCTACGACAATGACCGCGTCGTGTTCGTCGGCCGCGCGTACACCGGGCCCTCGGACCACCGGATCGACGCGACGGGCAAGCTCGTCATTCCCGGTCTCGTCAACCTGCACTGCCACGCCACCACCGAGGCCAGCGGCCGGCTCATCGCCGATGCCGGCCGGCGCGACTTCTTCCACACCGGCTTCCTCAACTACCAGACGGCGCCACCCGGCGTGGCACCCCTGAACGCGCGCGAGAACCTCGACATCGGCAACCGCTTCGCGCTGGTGGAGCTGCTGAGGAACGGCTGCACGACGATCGTCGAGCTCGGCGCCGTCAACGACGCCACCGTCGCCTTCGCCGGCCACATCGGCATCCGCGCATACCTGACGCCGGGCTACCGGTCGGCCTCCTACCGCCTCGGGCCCGAGGGGCAGCTCGGCTACGAGTGGGACGAGGAGGCCGGCATGCGCGGCCTCGAGCGGGCGAAGGCCTTCATCCGCGCGCACCAGGGGGCGCACGACGGGCGGATCCGCGGGATGCTGTACCCGCTGCAGGTCGACACCTGCAGCCCCGAGCTGTTCCGCGCCACCCGGAAAGCCGCCGACGAGCTGGGCGTGGGCATCTCGACGCACGTCGGCCAGAACCTGGTCGAGTTCCACGAGATGCTCCGCCGCCACGGCAAGACACCGGTGGAGGTGCTGGACGACGCGGGCCTGCTCGGGCCGGACACGATCCTCGGCCATTGCCTGATGACCACGTCCCACCGCCTCGCCGCGCTGCCCGCCGGCCGCGATCTCGAGATCCTGGCGCGCAGCGGGGCCACCGTCGCCCACTGCCCCCTCGTCTTCGCGCGGCGCGGCAACGCGCTCGAGTCCTTCCACCGCTACCGCGCGGCCGGCGTGAACGTGGGGCTGGGCACCGACACCTATCCGCGCGATCTCATCAGCGAGATGCGCTGGGCGTCGCTGCTGTGCAAGGTGGTGGAGCACGACTTCACGGTGGCGACATCCGCGGACGTGTTCAACGCGGCCACGCTCGCCGGCGCCCGCGCGCTGCGCCGCGACGACATCGGGCGCCTGGCGCCCGGCGCCAAGGCCGACATCGTGATCCTCGACATGCAGAGTCTCCGCATCGGCCCCTACCGCGATCCGATCAAGGCCCTCGTCAACTGCGGCACCGGTGACGACGTCGAGACGGTGATCGTCGACGGCCGCACCGTGGTCGCCGACCGGCCGCGTCGTTGGTATCGACGAGGAGGCGCTGCGGCGCGAGGCGCAGCAGGAGGCCGAGCGCCTCTGGGCCACCGTCCCCGAGTGGCACTGGCAACGCCTCACGACCGAGCAGCTCTCGCCCACGTCGTTTCCACTCCTCCACACCGACCTTCAATGAGAGGAGCAGTCATGCGCCGACTCAGCCGCCGGAAGTTCCTGACCGGTGCGGGCGCCGCCCTCGGCGCCGCCGGCGCCCTGCGGGGCGCGCCCTTCGTCCACGCCCAGAAGCGCGGCGGCACCATCCGCATCATTCCCATCGCGGACCTGAAGGTCCTCGACCCCATCTGGACCACGGCCTACGTCACGCGCGACCACGCCTACCTCGTCTACGACACGCTGTTCGCCAGCGACGCGAGCCTCCAGATCAAGCCGCAGATGGTCGACAAGTACAGCGTCAGCCGCGACCAGATGAAGTGGTCGTTCACGCTCCGCGACGGGCTCAAGTTCCACGACGGCCAGCCCGTCACCGCCGAGGACTGCGTGGTGTCGCTGCAGCGATGGGGCCAGAAGGACTCGCTCGGCAAGCTGCTGCTGGCCGCCACGGGCAAGCTGGCCGCGTCGGACAAGAAGACGTTCACGCTCGACCTGAAGGAGCCGTTCGGCGCGGTGCTGGATGCGCTCGGCAAGCCGTCGAGCAACGTGCCGTTCATCATGCCCGCCCGCCTGGCCACCACCGACGCCAACGAGCAGATCAAGGAGGTCATCGGCTCGGGGCCGTACAAGTTCGTCAAGGCCGAGTGGCAGCCCGGCAACCAGGTGGTGTACGAGCGCTTCGCCGACTACGTCCCGCGCAACGAGGCGCCGAGCGGCGCCGCCGGGGGCAAGCGCGCCAACGTCGACCGCGTGATCGCGCGCTACATCCCCGACGCCGCGACGGCGTCGGCGGCGCTGGAGGCGGGCGAGGTGGACTGGTGGGACAACCCGCCCGTCGACTTCTCGACGCGGCTCGAGAAGAACCCGAACGTCACCGTGTTCGTGAAGAATCCCGGCGGGATCCAGGGCTGGGTGCGGCCCAACCACCTGTTCCCGCCGTTCAACAACAAGAAGGCGCGTCAGGCGCTCCTCCACATGGTCGATCAGGAGATGTACCTGCAGGCGGTGGTCGGCAACCCGAAGTACTACCGCACGTGTCCGAGCTACTACATGTGCGGCCTGCCCACGGAGACGGCGGCCGGCGCGCCGGGCAAGCCCAACCTCGAGCGCGCCCGGCAGCTCATGAAGGAGAGCGGCTACGACGGCAAGCCGATCGTGCTGCTCGACGCCGCCGACAACCCGAGCCTGCACGGCTCCGCCCTCGTCACGCGTGAGCTCCTGTCCAAGATCGGCGTGAACGTCGACCTCCAGGCGCAGGACTGGGCGAGCATCATCGCCCGCCGGGGCAAGAAGGACCCGCCGCAGGCCGGCGGCTGGAACCTCATGATGGCGACCTGGATCTCCCCCGACGTGATGACGCCCGCGGTGAACGCGGGGCTGTCGGGCGGGTGCGACAAGGCGTGGTTCGGCTGGTACTGCAGCGAGCAGATGGAATCGCTGCGCCGCGAGTGGATCCGCGCCACCGACGCCGCGAAGCGCAAGCAGATCGCGGACCAGGTGCAGACGCTCGCCTACGACGAGGTGCCGTACGTCCCGTGGGGCCAGTACACGCAGCCCACCGCGTACCGCAAGAACGTGAAGGGGGTGCTGACCTTCCCGGCCAGCTTGTACTGGAACGTGTCGGTCGAGTAGTCGAGGGGGGCCTCGACGGCCCCCCTCGAGGCTCCCCCCAGGACACTTCAGGATTGCGCCGGCGAAGCCGGCGCTCGGACGGAGGTGGCTCCATGACCGCGAGCTGTCCGTCTCCGACGGACTTCTAAGCTGCTTCCGCTCATCGTCCGGCGGCTGGCGGCCACCATCCCCGTCATGGGGGTGGTGGCGCTGGTCGTCTTCGGCCTGCTGCGTCTCACGCCGGGCGACCCCGCGGCGGTCATCGCGGGCGACTACGCCAGCCCCGGGGACGTCGCCAAGATCCGCGCGAGCCTCGGCCTCGACCGGCCGCTGCACGTGCAGCTCGGGCTCTGGTTCGGCAACCTGCTCCGCGGTGACCTCGGGACGTCGATCTTCTCCGGACTTCCCGTCACCACGCTCATCCGGCAGCGCGTCGAGCCGACCGTCGCGCTGGCCACGCTCACGATGATCGTGGCGATCACGATCGCGGTCCCGCTCGGGGTGCTGGCCGCCTGGAAGCAGGGCTCGTGGATCGATCGGACGGTCATGGTCTTCGCGGTGTCCGGCTTCTCCATGCCGGTCTTCTGGCTGGGCTTCCTGCTCGTCTGGGTGTTCGCCGTGCAGCTCGGCTGGCTGCCCGTGCAGGGCTACTCGCCGCTGTCGCACGGCCTCTGGCCGTTCCTGCGGCAGCTCATCCTGCCCGCCCTCACCCTGGGCTTCGTCTACGTGGCGCTGATCACGCGCATGACCCGCGCGAGCATGCTCACCGTGCTCCGGGAGGACTACATCCGCACCGCGTACGCCAAGGGCCTGCCCCCGCCCGCCGTGCTGCTCCGGCACGCGCTCAAGAACGCCGGCCTGCCCGTGCTCACCATCATCGGCGTCGGGGTCGCGCTGCTGATCGGCGGCGTGGTCGTGACGGAGAGCGTGTTCGCGCTGCCGGGAATCGGCCGGCTCACGGTGGACGCCATCCTGCGCCGCGACTACCCGGTGATCCAGGCCGTGATCCTGATGGTCTCGGGCGTCTACGTGCTGATCAACCTCGCGATCGACCTGCTCTATCTCGTGCTCGATCCGCGGATCCGGTACTGATGTCGACCGCGGGTGCCGACGTCGTGCGGGACGGGCCGGTCGCGCGTCGGCGCGCCCATGCCGCGCGGGTGTTCGTCACGCGCAATCCCATGCTCGCCGCCGGCGTCGTCGTGCTGCTGCTCCTGGTGCTCAGCGCCGCCGCCGCCCCGCTCTGGACGGCGACCGATCCCCAGAAGATGAGCCCGAGCGTCCGACTGCGACCCCCGGCCGCCGAGCACCCGTTCGGAACGGACCATTTCGGCCGCGACGTCTTCGCCCGCACGCTCTACGGGGGCCGCATCTCGCTGAGGGTCGGCGTCATCGTGGCCCTGCTCGCGCTCACCGCCGGCACCGCGATCGGGCTGGTGAGCGGCTACTATCGCGCGCTCGACACGGTCGTCATGCGCGTCGTCGACGGCCTCATGGCGATCCCGTCCATCCTGCTCGCCCTGGCCTTGATGGCCCTCGTGCGCGCCAGCGTGGAGACGGTCATCGCCGCGCTGATGGTGCCGGAGATCCCGCGCGTCGTCCGGGTCGTGCGCGCCCAGGTGCTGAGCCTGCGCGAGCACACGATGGTCGAGGGGGCGCGTGCGATCGGCGCCGGCACCCCGCGCGTCCTGCTCTTCTACATCCTGCCCGCGCTGGTGGCGCCGCTCATCGTCCAGGGCACCCACATCTGCGCCTCGGCCATCCTGGTGGAGTCGTACCTGTCCTTCCTGGGCGCCGGCACCCCGCCCCACATCCCGAGCTGGGGCAACGTCATGGCCGAGGGCCGCGCGTACGTGCAGCTCGGCGTCTGGATCATCCTGTTCCCCGGCCTCTTCCTGATGCTGACGGTGCTGTCGATCAACCTGATCGGCGACGGGCTGCGCGATCTGCTGAAGGTGTGAGGCGCTACGCAAAGGGCCGCCCTGGGCCTTCACGGCGGCGAGCATCCGTACGGCTACGTACGCCCCGAAATTTGACTCCGTTCACCGCGGAAGCTCACTATCGCACGGTGGGCTGGACCGCAGATTCGTGCGCCCGGATCGCTCCGAGTCCATCCGAATCTGCTGCAACTCCCGCCAGGAGGAACACATGCGCTTGACGTTTCGAGTCGTCGCCATCGGAATGCTGATGCTCCTTGCTGCCACCGCACCGGCTCTCGCCGCCGGCCCTCAGGACGGTGCGTACGCCATCGTCGAAAGCGCGCCCGGCTCGTCCGACCTCCAGACGACCCTCGTGGTCCTCCAGGAGGGGACGGCGCTCGGGTTGGCGTTGCTCTTTCCGGAGGGATTCTGGGTGTTCGGCAGCGGGACCCTCTCGCCGTCGAATCAGATCCAGGGCAGCCTTGTTCGAGGCAAACGGCAGCGCCTACGGCTCCTTCAATCTCACCATCGCCGACGGTCACGTGAGCGGCACCATCGAGGAACAGGGCACCACCTATAGCGCCGCCGGGCCGCGGATCTTTTGACCGTGCGTAGACGGGTTTGGCGAGACATCCGCTTCTTTGTGCCTGGTTGGCCGTATCTTGGGTGGCGATGGCGCCCCCACCGCAATGGCCGAGCCATCGACGCCGCATCCCAATATTCTCTTCATCATCATGGACGACGTCGGCATCGACCAG
The DNA here is from genome assembly GCA_963840495.1 of uncultured Candidatus Rokubacteria bacterium. GTDB lineage: Bacteria > Methylomirabilota > Methylomirabilia > Rokubacteriales > CSP1-6 > CAWIZN01. The sequence goes on along the minus strand of CAWIZN010000042.1, from coordinate 4,176 downwards.
CTGCAGACGTTCGGATACGGCGGCGCGACGCCGCCGGCCACGCCGAACATCACTCAGATCGCCGACGCCGGAATCCGATTCCGCAACACCTGGTCGATGCCCGCATGCTCCACGAGCCGCGCGGTGTTGTTCGGGGGACGCTACCCGATGCGCACCAACGTCTTCGCTGCGCTCGGCCCCAACGATCTCGCGAACTCCATGGTCGGCCCATTCGAGATGACCGCGCCGAAGCTGCTGAAAGAGCGCGACTACCAGAGTGCGCTGTTCGGGAAATTCCACCTGGGGTTGCAAGGCAACAGTCCCTTCCGCTATGCGATGCCGAGGTCCCTGGGCTGGGATTACTTCTTCGGCTGGCTGGACGAATCGGGCGATCCATCTTCGATCGACACCACTGCGGGAGGTGTCGGCCCCAGCGGAACCTATTCCTGCGGGTATGTGCCAGGAGCTGCCGCTGGCGGAGCCGACCAGGGCGCCTGCTACTCGCCAGACGGCACCTGCCGTGTCATGGAGGGCATTGGTTTGAACCCGCCCGGCCGGGCGTGCCGGGACGGCGGTGGCATCTTCGACCCGGGCCAATCATGCAAGACGCCGCGACCATCCAATATCGACTTCACGGTGCTGAGCGCGCACTACGTGTCGCCTGTGGTGATCAATCATGAGGACGGCGCCGTCGAGCAAGTACCGCCACCGACATCCGCGCGCGGACCTATCGCGGCAGCGCACCCGTCACCGCGGCGATCGACTGGATCAAGCGGCGCCCGAGCGACGTGCCATGGATGGCGTCCGTGAGCTTCGCATCGGCGCACACGCCCTTGCAGCAGCCACCGGTGTCGCTGCTGCCGGCCGGATCCACGGACACCAACGGCCTCGACTGTGCCAATACGGTCCAGCAGCGGATTCTGAGCAATCAGATGATCGAGGCGCTGGATACCGAGCTCGGGCGCCTGTTCGTCGAGACCGGGCTCGCGACGCGCGGCCCCGACGGCAAGCTTCTCTACGACCCCAAGAAGACCAACACGATGGTCATCCTGGTCGGCGACAACGGGTCGCTCGGATTCATGGTGAAGCTTCCGTTCGATCCCACCCGTGCCAAGGGCACGGCGTACCAGACCGGGGTATGGGTACCGCTCGTGGTTGCCGGCCCCCTGGTGAACCAGCCGGGCAGGGACGTCGTGCACATGACCAATATCGCCGATATCTATCAGCTCTTTGGCGAGATCGCCGGCATCGACGTGCCCAATCGCGTGGTGCGTCCCCTCGATTCGGTCGCCATGCTGCCGTACCTCATCAACCCGGAGCAGCCGAGCATCCGCAGCTTCAATTTCACCCAGATCGGCCTCAACCTGCAGCTCGACGGCGGGCTCAACGGCCCGTGCAACTTTGGCACCAGCTGTTCGCACATCCCCGTCTCGAAGAGCGTATGCGAGGACAATGGCGGGGTCTGGTGGGGCGCGGGCGCGACAGACCCGAGCACCGCGGGCATTCCCCCGCAGGGTCTGACGTATTGCTGCGACGTCGACGTATGGCTGGCCAACCACGGTCAGCCCACGGTCGCGATCCTGCCCCAGGCAGCGGAAGCGATCCGCAACGAGCGCTACAAGCTGGTGCGCAACTCGACCAAGGACTACGATCCGAGCACGAACGCCTGTGTGGACACACAGACCACTGAATTCTACGAGATCAACGAGAACGTCCCCGTACCGAAGATAGACCTGGCCGCTGACAATCTGCTCGATGGCCGAGCATTGACATCCACCCAGAAGAGAATGTACGTCGTCCCTGTTGACGCAACTGAATGCGATCGACGGAAGCGCCGGCGCATGCAATGGCGATGGCAATCTCGACCGCATTGTCGACACCGAGGACGTGATCGGCTGGGCACAATTCAGCCTGGTGAACGGAGGGAAGTCGAGCTGGTACGACTTCAATCTGGATGGCCTGACCGATGAGGCCGACCTGGCGATCATCAGTGACAACTACGGAACCCAATGTACGACCGGAAGGTGGATCCGCGGGGTCGTCGACACTGCACGGTGACGGGGCACACATGAACGCGCGGACCACTCGGCGACAACGACGTACGGCCTTGATCGCGGGCATCGCGCTCGCAGCGGCGGGATTTGCTTGGTGCGACCTGGCCGCGGCGACGCCGCCTGCCGGACCACCGAACATCCTGTTCGTCGTCCTCGACGACGTCGGGATGGATCAGATGAAGGTGTTCGGCTATGGCGGCGTCACCGCCCCGCGAACGCCGAACATCGACGCGATCGCGAACGCCGGCATCGGCTTCCGCAACTTCTGGGCGATGCCGGAGTGCTCGCCGAGCCGCGCGCTGATGTTCGAAGGGCGCTATCCGCTCCGCACCAACGTCTTCGATGCGATCCTTTCCGTCGACCTCGCCAATTCGCAGGTGTCGCCGTACGAGACCACGACGCCCAAGGTGCTGAAGCGGCGCGGCTACAACAGCGGCCTGTTCGGCAAGTTCCATCTGACCGGATCGGACGTCAACGAGGCCAACAATCCGCTGGGGTACACGGCGGTGCACCAGCTCGGCTGGGACTACTTTGCCGGGTGGCAGGACGGGGCGCCGCATCCGATCGACACGACCGCGGGCGGTATCGCGCCGACCGGCGTCAGCTACGCGTGCGGCTTCGTCCCCAATGCGACGGACGATCCGGTCAACGGCGCCGACACCGGAGCGTGCTATCTCGCCGATCAGTCGTGCTCGCCCATCACGCGTGAGTCCGCAAACGCCGACGCCGGGCCGTGCGTGCCTCGATCGGGGCGGCATTCGAGCCCAAGACGGCGTGCACGAACCCGGTGCCCTCCACCGTGAATTTCGGCTTGCAGAACGGCTACTACGCGGGCCAGCTCGTCATCAACCGTCCCGACGGCTCCTACTCCGTGATCCCGCCGCAGGACCCCTCGGGGGCGCGCGCGGCATCGGTCGATCATCGAGAGCGACCGGGCGATCGAGTGGATCGACTGCGCGCCCGGCCGAGCGCCGTGGATGGCCACGGTCGCCTATTCGTCGGCCCACACGCCCTACCAGCAGCCGCCGACCGCGCTCCTGCCCGCCGGGTCGCTGCCCACGGGCGCCTTCGACTGCCTCGAGCAGCCCGGACCAGCGCGTGTTGAGCAACCAGATGATCGAGGCGATGGACGCCGAGATCGGCCGCGTGCTGGTGGAGACCGGCATCGCCACGCGCAGGACGGACGGCCGCCTGCAGTACGATCCGACGACTCCGACACGATGATCGTCCTCATGGGCGACAACGGCACCGTACTGCTCCGGGCGTGAAGCCCGTTCAATCCGTTGCGGGCCAAGGCCACGGTCTACCAGACCGGCGTGTGGGTGCCGCTGATCGTGCAGGACCGCTGGTGAAGCGCCGGGGCGACAGGTCAGCGCGATGGTCAACATCGCCGACGTGTTCCAGCTCTTCGGCGAGATCGCGGGGATCGACGTCCACGGCGTGGTCCCGCCATCGCGTCCGCTCGATTCGGTCTCGATGCTCCCCCTATCTCCAGAACCCGGACCAGAAGAGCCTGAGGACGACCAACTTCACGCAGACAGCCAGCAACCTCAAGGCCGTCGGCTACGTGGTGCCGCCGTGCGTCGTCACCGCCGTGAACACCTGCGTCCAGCTCTTCCCGTCGCAAGCAGCTGTGTGCCTCCGAGGGCGGCGTCTGGTGGGGCGCCCCCGACACCAGAGTCAATCCGCCCCTCCCCATCGGGGCGGGAGCCCCCCAGCCCGATTGCTGCTCGGTCAACAAGTACCTGCTGGCGCAAGCCCCGCCGCAAGGGCACGTACTCCGTGCTGCCGGACTGGCAGATGGCGATGCGCGACGACACCTACAAGCTCGTGCGCCTGGCGACGACCGACTACGATTCGGCGTCGGAAAGCTGCGTCACGACGACGGCGACCGACTCTACGCCATCGACGAGGGCGTGCCGCCAAAGCTCGACAACGCCGAACGCAACCTGCTCGCGCCACCGCACACACTCGATCGCGCGGAAAGGGGAGCGCTGGCGAGCTGAACCAGGCGCTGAACCGGCTGCTCGATTCCGAGGTCCCGTGCCGCGGCGACGGCAACCTCGACGGTTCGTCGATCCGCGGATTCGAGCAGTTCAACCACTGGGCCAACGTGACGGGCTCCAATCGAGCTGGTACGACT
>CAWIZN010000041.1:0-152983 GCA_963840495.1 uncultured Candidatus Rokubacteria bacterium | reverse complement strand
GGGCGCCACCGCCACGGCGCGGCGCCAAGCGGATCGCGATGATGTCCTCCCATGAGTGGTGCTTGATCCTACCCAGGCCCCGTCAGGCGGGCAAGGCAGGCATGCCTTCGGCTTGCGCTCGCCGGACGGGGCCGTGCTGTACTTGGGACAATTGTAGCCCGTTAGGCTACACTCGACCGGTGAAGATTCGGAACATCGTCCACAAAGGTCTGAAGCGCCTCTACGAAAGGACAGCCGAAAGGGCCTGCCGGCCGAATCCGTGGACAAGCTGCGCAAGATGCTGGCGTTCCTGCAGGACATGGAGGATGCCGACGAACTGCGCAATGTGCCAACGTGGAAAGCCCACGTCATGACCGGCGACCGGAAAGAAACCTGGAGCCTGCACGTCACCCGGAATTGGCGCCTGACCTTTGGCATCGATGAGCGGGAGAAGGAGCTATTCGACATCGACTACGAGGACTACCACTAGAGAGGGAACGCCCATGCGCAAATCACCTGCTGCACCCTAGCGACTTCATCCGGACCGAGATCATCAAGGGCCACGGCCTGACCGTCACGGCGGCCGCGAAGATTCTTGACGTCTCTCGCGCCCCACTCTCTCGACCCTGCTGAACGCCAAGGCCGATCTGTCGGGTGACATGGCCCTCTGGATCGAAAAAGCGTTCGGCGTGAAGAATATCCCCCTCAATGCGGATGCAGAGCTCTTACGACATAGCCCGCGCCCGCCGGCGCGAGAACAAGATCCGCGTCCGCCGCTACCAGGTCGCAGCCGGGCGCGGGTAGCCATCGCCGAAGCGGCCATCGACAGAACAGGGACACCGACCGCCCCACGGCGGGCAAAGGCGGCGCCGGAACGAAGCGCCGGCCCCTGCACCCCATGACGTCAGCCCCCAGTCCCGCACGCTGGAGACATGGCTGCTGCAGTAGGCACAGCTCTTCCGGCTGGTGGCCGAGGTGTCGCGCGATCGACGCGGGCGTCTTCCACGCCAACCCCGGCTGGCAGTGCAAGGACTGCCCGTTCCAGAGCCGGTGCTGGCCGCGGCGGCGGCCTTGCGCGGTGTGGGGGAAGGCGATGAACGGATGGCCCGGAAGTCAACCGGAAGTGCCGCTGGGCGACAGCGAAGCCCCTGCTCGTCCACAGCGCTGACGCGGTCCCGCGTGCAGATCGTGAGAAGGGCCTCGGTCTCGACCCCCTCGCGATCAGGGCCCTGGCGCCCCGCTGAGTTTAGCCGCTCATTTCTTGACAGGAGGACCCGAAGACACCATATTCGGTACCGGTGTCCATGGACCGCACTACCCGAGGTGGGAGCGGCCGGACCCGGGGAGGAGGAATTCATGGACCCAGAGACCGGCGCCATGGTGGTGGAACTTCGCAATAAGGGGCCGACGCCCAAGGCCATCGCCCGGCGCTTAGCGCTGCGCCCGGCGGACGTGGCCCCGCTGATTCGCGACCTCGCCGCCCGACCTCAGGGCCGACGACCGGCCGGCGAGTTCACCTCCTCCGCTGGCTGCCTGTTACATCAGCCCGGGCTGGAGCGAAGGTCTGGGCCTTCACGGTGAGGCGGCGGGATGGCGCGAGCTCGATTCCGGGAACTGGTCGGGTCATGGTCTCGTGCAGCGTCCTCTGGGGCTCACGATCCAGGCCGTAGCACCTGGCCGTGTGCTGCTGCGTGGTCGATGTCTACTGCCTTGGCGTCAAGAACTCCTTGGGTCCCAGAAGAATCAGGGCCGACGATGTCCCGGCCTTCGCCTCGCGATGCTTCGAAGCTGACCGGCGCGCCACCGATCGCGGCGCCACTTCCTCTCGCGCAGAGCCTCGTCCTGGGAGCGGTCGACTACGCTCGCGCACCCGGCTTCGCGCCACACCGGGAGTTCGCCCTGGCGCGCCCCTCGCTTGGCGACTGGGCTGGCCGGTGCCCGATCACCTTTGGGCAGAACGGCAAGCCGTTCTTCATCCAAGGGCCGCACGACGATGCCCCCCTCGTGATGCGCACCCTGCGGCGCACGGTCGGCGACGGCAACTTCGACTTCATGTGGGTGTTGCCCTAAGCAAACAGCGCCCCATGATTCAAGAGCGGGAAACCCGATCGAGGGCGGCAAGCTTCTCCGGGTTCACGAGCATCCCAGCCAGACCCGGTACCACATCAGCTTTCTCCGAGGTCGATGTCGACGGCTATGTCTACATCGTTCCGGTCCTCAGGAAGGGCGGGATCCTTTTCCTGAAGACCATCTCGAGGTCGGCGCTGGAGAGGCGGACGTTGATCCGGGCGTCCGTGCGCATGTAGCGCCGGAGGGCTTCACCGCTTGGGCCTTGCTTCTTCCTCGTCTGGTCCTTCGCGGACGGAACTCCTGAAGCCGCTCGAACGCATCGATCAACTCCCGCTCCGCGATCAGGCCCTGGACTACCCGATCGTCCCGCTCGCGGACGGGTAGGCGCCGCTACGGCGCAGGCCGCATCGGGCATCACCACGTCGAACCCGAGCGCCCGGGCAGCGCTGGCTTGGCCGATGTCATTGGCGACGAGCCGCCTGACGTTCAGCTCCTCCATGGCGGCCAAATGCAGCCGATCGAGCGTTCGGCAGTGAAGCTGCCCCGCCGCGCGGTGCTGACGTAGCGCCGTCTCGAAGACGCTGGCGCTCAGACGGTGGAACCGGAACGGATCCGTGCCGCGAAGCTCGGCGAGCTTCGCTCGAAATTCACGCCACCGGGCTTCGTGATATCGCCCGGCCATCCAGGCCGCCTTGAGCTGCACTTCGGCATCTTCAGCTCGGCCAGCGAGGAGACCATGACGCTATCCTCGGCGGCCACCCGGCGTCGTACCGGCTCGCTCTCTGGTTCCGGCCAAAGGAGCTTGAGTAAGGAGCTGCTGTCGAGATAGACCATCGGACATCACCGGGCTTCACGGTCGCGCGTCAGGAACTCGTCGACCCACCGAACTACTCGCCTTCCCCCGACCCGCGCCTGCCATGCGGCGTGCTTGTCGGGATCGTAGCGCTTCCTGGGCTTAGGGGCCTCGACCAGACCCACCAGCTTCGCGACCGGTTTGGAGTCGCGCGTGATGATGATCTCCCCTTCCGCTTCAAGCATGGCCTTCGCCCGAGGCCACCTCTGACGCAGGTCGCGAACGGTGATCGTTTTCATGATCCGAGTTTAACATGTTTCACAGGACTGGACGCTCGGCTGACGCTGCGCCCGGGGGGATCACGACGTGTTCGTGGACGACAAAACCCTGGATGCGGCTCGGCGACAATTACATCTGCGGTGCGCAGATGTAGTTGACGTCGGGCAGGACAGCCCAGCCCCGACCCGGCAGGACGCACCATCGCCGCGTACGGCCCCGACAGGGCCGTCTCGTCGGGCATGCCCGCACGGGGATAGTTGTAGCCGGTTCCGGCGTCATAGCCCTCGTGGACGAGCGTCTCCAGGTGCGTGTTCTCCCGCGACACCCCAATGATGTAGATGCCCGGCAGCCCCGCCGCCCGCGCCCGCCCGCGCATCCGGGCGAAGGCCCCGCGCACCGCGTCGGTGCCCATGTCGCGGCGCAGCTCCCGCGAGGTGAAGACGATCACCACCAGCTTGCCGTCGATCGTGAGGTAGTCGGGTTGGCGAAAGTAGTTGGCGATCCAGCGGTCCGTCATCGCCAGCAGATCGGCCTGTCCCCTCATGAACGAGGTTCGATCTTACCGAATCTCCGGCCGTGCGGGCAAGGGCCCGCATCACCGCAAAACTTCGGTTACCGCATCGACTCAAAAGTTCGGTTACCGAAAGAGATCTCGTAGATCAGAAGTCACGGTTACCAATTCCCCCCAGGAGGGCACCGTGACGCGAGCGAGTCTTCGGGAGTACGCGGCCCGGCAGCGGGAGCGGTATCGCACCCTCAGTCGACCGGAGAAGCGCCGGCTGTTGGACGAGATCGTGGCCGTCACCAAGATGCATCGTAAGGCCGCCATCCGGCTGCTGCGCCGCGCGCCGCGGCCCGCGACGGGACGCTCGCGGGCGGGCCGGCCTCCCTGCTACGGGCCGGAGGTGGCCAGCGCGGCCGCGGTCTTGTGGCAGGCGGCGGGGCGCATCGGCGCGCATCGCCTCCACCCCTTCGTGCCGGAACTCCTGGAGCGCCTCACCCACTGCGGGGAGATCGCGCTCGCCCCGGCGGTGGACAAGCTCCTGCGGCAGGCCAGTCGCCCCACCCTCGCCCGCCTGCTCGCGCCCGCCCGCGCGCAGTACCCGCGGCGCGGGGCGACCATCACGCGGCCCGGGACGTGGCTCAAGCACGAGATCCCCATTCGCACCTTCACCGAGTGGGACGATGCCCGGCCCGGATTCCTCGAGATCGACTTGGTGGCCCACTGCGGCAGCAGCACCCAGGGCTTCTACCTCTGTACCCTCTGCACCGTCGATATCGCCTCGTGCTGGGTCGAGCTGCAAGCCGTCTGGGGCAAGGGCCAAGCCCGCGTGGGCGGGGCCATCCATCGGGTCAGCGAGCTCCTGCCCGTGCCCCTCGTGGGCCTGGACAGCGACAACGGCTCCGAGTTCATCAACCAGCACCTCTATACCTACTGCCAGCAGCACGCCATCACGTTTACCCGCAGTCGCGCCTGGAAGAAAAACGATAACGCGCACGTCGAGCAGAAAAATGGCGCCATCGTGCGCCACCTCGTCGGCTATGATCGCTTCGCCTCCCAGGCCGCCTATGCGCAACTCACGCGCGTCTATGCGCTCGCCCGCTTGCATGTGAACTTCTTCCAGCCCGTGCAAAAACTCGTGAGCAAAACCCGCGCGGGCGCGCGCACGCGGCGCTTTTACGATCGCGCGCAGACCCCGTACCAGCGCCTGTGTGCCCTCCAGGTCTTGGCGCCCGCCACCCACACCGAACTGGAGACGCGCTATCAGCGTCTCAATCCGCTGCAATTGCGCCGCGACCTGGAGGCCGCCCTCGAGCGGCTCTGGACCCTCGCCGCCCCCGATCCCCACCGCGCCCAGGGGAATACCGAGATAGCCACCCCCTCCCTCAAGTCCGCCCCTGGAGGCTCCTAGACGATGCCTCCGGTAACCCTGAATTATGAGTTGACCAGTATCGGAGGGTAACCCTCAATTATGAGTTGCGACGAGGGCGCCCGCGCCGAGCCTCACGGGGAGACGACGACATCGCGCACAACCGAGGCCAGGAAGTCCTCTGGGGCGATGCTCGGCCCCCGCGGCACGCGCGGCTTCAGCATGAACGCGAAGACCCGGTACGTCCCTGCGGAGCGCCGACCGGAAGGGGCAATTCGGCGAACACCGGGGTGCACAGCCCAAATCCGGGAGCGGCCACGGCAGCCCGCGGATACGCGCGGGCACCCGCGAGGCTGATCAGATCGCCCAGCGCCGCCGGTCCGACGAACGCGGCCGATCCACCGTCGGGTAGGACGATGCCCACGTAGAGCTCCGCCGTCGTGCCGGCGGCCGGATTCGGCGCGTCGAGCCCGATCGTCACGCGTTCGCCCGGCCGGAATCGGACGCCGTCGAGCCGGACGTTCACAGCCGCCGTGCGGCTGATTCCGGCTTCCCGGCATCGGGCAGGCTCGGCCGCGGCGACTCGAAGATCCTCTGGAGACCACCGAGGCGCATGGTGCCGGTCCGGAGTGAAGACCACGATGTCTCCGAACACAGCGGGCGTCGCGGCGCTACCTTCATACCGCTCCCACTGGCGGCCTGCGCGCTCGCAGAGCACACAGATCACCGCGTAGGGGCTGAACGCCCCGTGCCGGCGAGCGTAACCGGCGGAGGCATTCACCACCGCGATGGCCCGGACCTCCCTCTCCGTGCCCGCCCCGAGCAAGGCGAGCAGCGGATACTCGTACTGGTCGCCGACCTTGGCGGAGAGGTCGAGGCCGACGTCCCGACACCCGGTTTTCTTGACGAAGTCGACCGCCGCTAGGTAGGGCCTCTCGAGCTCACGGCGGTCCCCAAAGTACTGGGCGGCACGATCCGCCACGAAGACACTCGCCTGTCTTGGCGCCACCACCGGGCGTGCGTCGTTCCTGGTCGCCATGGGCAGCGCGAGGAGGAGGAGCACGATCGCCACGCCCCGCACGGCCGCCGCGGGCCATGCGGCTCCGATGACGGTGCCGGTCGCCGCCGACCAGAGGACGAACAGCGGCAAGTGCAGCCGCGCATGGAGCGGCTGCCACTTCAGGACCGCGCAGAACGCCACGTAGGACAGGATCAGCCCGAGTGCATAGACCGCCACGGCGTGCCGCTCCGGCCGGTAACCTCTCACGGCGAGGACCACGAGCGTGGCGACGAGAAGGGCCAGGTGCGCGCGATTTCCTGCCAACCCCTCGTGAACGTGCATCTCGGGAAGCTGGAACGGCATGGAGCTGAAGAAGTTCGTCCGTGGGTCATCAACATCAGATCCGACCCAGCGGAGGCTTCGGGCGATCCAGCGCTCGATCACTGCGTTGTCCGCTCGGTGCGCGCTGCGGACATGGAGCGCGGTGTTCCGGACGATGTTCGACAGCGCGATCGGGATCGAGACGACGTCGTTGGAGTACTTGAACTGCCCCGATTCCTCGGCCTGCGGCCCGAACGGTGATCCGTAGAAGGAATAGTTTCGGACGAAGTGCCCGGCGTTGAGGCCCACCGCGAGCACGATGATCAGCGGGAGTCGCTTGACCAGGCCGACCTTGACCTTCCACGGCCAGAACAGCCAGAGCGTGGCCAGCAGCGGGGTGGCGATGACGTAGCCCGTGCCCTTGGTCAGCCAGGCCAATCCGAGCGCCGCGCCGAGCCCGGCCCCGTTGAGCCACCCGGGGTCCCGCCGAAATCGCATCGCATAGTACGCAAGGGCGACCAGCCAGAAGGCAAGGACATAGTCGTTCTTGCTCCCCGATCCCGCCAGGATCCCCTCGGGGATAGTCGCGCACACCACCGCGGCCAGGACCTGACCGCGCGGGCCGGCACCCAGCGCTCGGGCCAGCACGGTGACTCCGATGACGCTGCCCAGAAAGGCGAGCCACTGAACCAGATTGTCGAGCCGGTCGCCGCCCCAGAGCGCATGGAGCTGCAGCATGAGGTACTCGGCGCCGGGCGGCATGTGGAGCTGCTTCAGCTCGTGCGTCGGATAGAACGAGACGCGCCGGTTCTGGAGCCAGTGCACGATGCGGGGGAGGTGGTACTGCATCACATCCCAGCTATTCGGCGGGCTCAGGAGGGCGACGACCCCCACGATCGCGACGATCACCGCCACCCCGCCCAGCAGCGCAAGGTCCCACACGCCGATGCGCCGGAGGAGGGCCAGCGGTCCCGGGCCGAAGGGGGCACGCTGGCGCAGAGCCATCGCGCGCCACACAATGGCCAACGCGGTCACATCCAGCACAAGCCAGGCGGCCCCGAGCCCCGTCGGCGAGATCCCTCCCAGAAGGCTGAGGGTCTCGGTGATCAGGACAACGAGCACGCCCCACATCGTCGCCGAATGGAGGAGAGCGGTCCGCCCGTCGCCGCTTCGCGCCCTGACGGCGACCAGGATCAGGGCGAGACCGACCAGGGGCAAGCTTGCTAGTGGAGACACGTGCTCAGGAAACCTGACGAGTACGTGTACGAGTCATCGGGTAGGAAGACCTGGGCCGCGAAGGGCCCAGGAAGAGCTCGGTGGTCCGGACCCCCCCCTGTGAAAGGCGTGTTGCCACTCTCTACCCCAATCCTGCACGCCCGGATCCGGGCATCCCGTCACGGCGATCGTCCAAGGTCGCGTCGGCGGGTGACGCGCCTCCCGCGAGATCAGGCACAAGGACATGGATGTCGTCGCGCGACCATGTCGTCAGGTAGGGCTGCGCGCCCAGAGTCAACCCGACCACAGGTGCGCCCGCGTACTGCACGACGATCGCGCACGGGCGGAACTCGACGAACGACCCAGCGGCCGGCTTCGCCAATGCTGATGCATTGTTGACGAGCACTGATTCGATGCGACCGCGCCAGCCGGCGTCCGCCAGAGTGGCCCAGAGGAAGTATTCGCGGGCGTCGCTACCAAGAGCCAGGCCCACGTCGGCACATCCCTTGGACATGACGAAGCGCGCCGCCCCGGCGTAAGCCGGGCCGGCATGCCGTACGCGCTGCTCGGCCCATGTCCCGACGAACACGGACCGGCGGCCTACGAGGTGATGCGCTTTGTTCCCTGTCAGAAAATTCACGGACGAGCCGGCCATCAACAGCAGCCCGATCGCAAGCAGCGCCGGCCTCAGCCGCTCGAAAACGACCCCGACCAGGGGCGCGCCCAGGACGAACAGCGGGAGGTGCAAGCGGCTGTGCCAGGGCTGCCACCGGAACACCGCGCAGAAGAGCACGAAGGCTAGCAGGACGCAGCCTGCGAAGGCGCGGAGGCGGCGGTCGCCGGCCCGGCGCCACACTCCAACCATCGCTGCCGCAATCAGCAGGAGGTGCAGCCCATTGCCGGCAAGGTCTTCATGCGCGGCAGGCGGCCTCACTTCGAATCGCGAGCCCGGCCATGTGCTGCGTGGGTCGTCCAACGCGATCCCGATCGCGCGGTGCATCGACCCCACGACCCGCTCGATCTGGAGATTGGAGCTCTGCCACGGCGTGCCCGCATGCAGCCCAAGGTTCCTGAGGAGGTTCGAGGCCAGGATGGAGGGCGTGAGCCCGTCGTTCATGTAGCGGTAGCTGCTCTCGACCCCGGGCCCGAGTGGCGACCCGAATAGCTCGAAGTTCCGCACATACTGGGGCGCGTTCAAGGCGATGGCGCAGAAGCCGATCACGAGACCCTGTTCGAGCTTTTTCGATACTGGCCGATCCCGGCCGATTGAGAGAAGCACCAGCACGAGCGGGAGCGCGAACACGTTCGCAGTCCCCTTGGTCAGGAGCGCCAGGCCAAGGCTAGCCCCGGCGCCGAGCACCGGGAAGGGCCCCCCGTGCGACCCGATCGCGAGAAGCGCGCTGGTCAGGCACACGAGCCAGAGCGCGGCCACATAGTCGTTCTGCGTGGTCGAGGCCTGCATGATGCCCATCGGGATGGTCGCGCACACGAACGCGCTCAGAAGCTGGCCACGTCGGCCGGCGCCGAGCTGTCGCGCAATGACGCTGACGCCGACCAAGCTCACAGCCATGGCGACCCACTGGACGAGATTCGCGAGCCGATCGCCTCCGGCCAGGAGATACAGGTGCAGGATCGCGTACTCGGCCCATGGAGGCTGGTAGAGCTGGCGGACGATGCTGGTTGGATAGAAGGCCACCGTGTGGTTCTGGCCCCAGTGGGCGACTCGAGCCATGTGGTAGCTCATCGAGTCCGAGGTGATCGGCACGGCGAAGAGAGCGATGGCTCCCGACAGCGCGACGACGATCGCGACCCAGCCCGCCATGGCAAGATCGAGTCCGCTCGGCAACGGCGGCAGCCGGGCGATTCGACGCAATCCGCAGAGTCTCCGAAAACTCGCGAGGAAGAACCCGGCGGCGACAACCACGATCAGCCAGCTCGCCAGTAGCCAGCCGAACGTGAGCCGGCCGAGCAGGCTCAGGAGCTCGGTCGACGCGGAGAGCGCGATGCCCCCGGACACAGTAACCACCAGGATGGCGCTCCGGACATCCAACTCCAGTCGCAACCGAGCCACCGCCCCGTCAGCGCTGTCGCTTCACACGTCCACCCACGGGCGCGCCCGTACGGCGGCGGCCAGCTCAGGGTCCGCTTCGAGCTGTGCCTGGCAGATGCCGACAATCGGGTCCTGCAGGCACACCTCGGCCGAGATCTCAAGTAGCGCAGGGGCCAGGTCATTCCGCACGAACACGGCGTTGAAGCCCAGCCGCTCGACCCCGATCAGGCGGTAGCCACGCTTGCCGAGGAGCTTTACGAACGCCGGAAGTGAAGCACCTAGGTACGCAAGTGGACTAAGCTCGGCGACGAAGTCAGCGGCATACGGGATCGTCACCGCCCGCGTCGCGGCCCCAGAGCGCGTTGAACTCGACGATGACAACGCGCGGGCGCACGCAGTACAGCGCTTCGAGGATCCAGTAGTCATTCCCGTCGATGTCCAGACCCAGCAGGTCGATCTCGCCACCACGGGCAAGGACGCCCGCGGGCATGTGCGCCGCGACGAGCTGGTTGACATTCTCGCGCGTCACCCACTCGCCCACGAAGCGCGGAGGGAAATAGGACGTGGCCGGATGCGTGGAGTAGAACGCCTCGCCCGCTGCACGTTTCTCAGGGTGGCCCTCGAACAGCAGGCCAGTGAAGCCGTGGTGGAGCAAGAGGTTGGCCGTATTGCACTCGATGCCATCGCCGGCCGCGATCTCGACGGCGACCCGGCTCTTGAAGCCGGCGTGCGCAAACGCGTAGAGGAGGAGCCCGTCTTCATCGTTCTGCGAGTTGACGCTGAAGCCCACGTCGAGTATCGAAGGAACATACCCGGCCGCCGCCCAAGCGCGATACTGGTGCAGCAGGGTGACCTGTGCTACGCGCTGATGCTGCCACGCCGCGCGGTCGATCACGTCGCTGGGCGGCCCATGTGCCGCAAGCCGTGGACGTACCCGGGGCACGCGGGTACCGCTACGGATAGCTGACTTCGCATATCGCGCAGACCGGAGGTACTTTGATGCGCATTGGCCAATGACGTTAGACTTACCGTGTGCCTTCGTCAAGCCAAAGCCCACCAACGGGAAGCACGCTTCACCGAGAGCCGCGAAGCGCGCTGATCATGCCGGACGGGCCGTTGATCCGCGCATATCGAGTCGCCGCGCGCCAGACGCATGCGAGCCGGCTCAACGGATCCGCAGCCCGTCGGCCGCCATGCGCCGCCCGCCACGCATAGGCGCTCTCGTGCAGGCACCACTGCCAGGGCACGTAGCCCAGGTGCCGCAGGAGCACTCCGAACGCCTCCTGGTACAGGCGGTCCTGGCCCGCGCGTGTCTTGGTGGCCTCGTGGTCGCGCGAGCAGGCGATGGGCTCCGAGAGGTACCCGATTGGCCCGAGCTTCGACAGCCGCCACCAGAGGTCGTAGTCAAGGCAGATGTGGAGCGACTCGTCGAGGCCGCCGCACGGCCTCCCACGCCCGGCGCGAGATCAGGCTTGCGGGCTGGCAGATGATGCTCGTGCGAGCGAGCGCCCCACGGCTGAACGGGCGTGTCGGGAAGCGGCCGATGGCAAGGCCCACCGCGTCGATGATGTGGGCCTCACCGAACACGGCGACACAGTCCGGATGCGCGTCGAGGTAGGCCGCCATTCGCGCGAGGGCGCCCGGCAAGAGGACGTCGTCCGCATTGAGCCAGGTCACGTGCCGCGTCCCGGCGAGTTGGGCGATGCCCTCGTTGATCGCCGCCGCCTGGCCCGCGTCAGGACTGGACCGCCAGTAGGTGAGTCGAGACTCGTATCGCCGGATCACCGCGCGAGAATCGTCCCGGGAGCCGGCGTCGAGGACGGCGACCCCGACGTCGACGCCGGTCTGGGCGAACACGCTGTCGAGGGCCTGGCCGAGAAAGCGTCCCTGGTCGAGACTCGGGACGGCGATCGCCACGCGCGGAGAAGGAGCAGCGGCCGTCGTCACGTGCGCGCCGTCGACCTGCGCTTCACCTGTTGGTGACGCCGTCCAGCTCGACGTGGCCGAGCCGCCACGCGAGCGGTCGAAGGTCGCCGCTTCCCGTCTGGCTATCGTGCACGAACCAGGTGCTCGCCTCGACGTCCACCGTGTGCACCCCAGGCGGAAGAGATCCGTGAGAGGAATCCGCACGAGGAAATCTCCGGGCTGGTGCACCCGATGCCGTCCGATCATGCGCCCGTTCAGACGCACGGTCAGGACGAGGGGCTTCGACATATGCTGCAGATCCGCGGAGCCCGCTGACCCGCACCACCCTTGCCTCCCGCGGTCGCTATCTCACGGGTACCGCCAGCCGCGGCCCCACCCAGCCGTCGCTCCAGGCTTCGGCTTCTTGCTCGATGATAACCCGCGCCGCCGAGGACAGCTTGCCCCACGGCCGACACGGTCCAGGGCCCGTGCTAACAGATCGCGGCTCGCGCGCTCGCGAACGCCGGATAGGCACCCATGTAGAGAGAACTTCGGGTGCGAGCAGAGACGGCGGCGGCGGCATGGGTGACGACGTACATCCCGGCCACCACCGGCGCGTCTCCTTTGCTCTCAGACATGCCGGCGCGCCCTCGCCACTCGATTGAACCAATATCTTCGAAGCGACAGTGCGAGCCGCCAGCGCATCGGGCTAAAGCGGGGCCCCCCAGTACCGCCGGCTCACCGCAAAGTGCCGGCGTCGAGAGCTTCAGCGCGGGTGGTCAGCGCCGTCCCCGCATGCGGCTGCAGACGCGCCGTCGCCAGCACCTGGTCGACCCGGTGAAAGCGATAATCGACCGCGAGAAGCGGCAACAAAGGTCGTAATCGAGCCACGCCGGCGCTACACTCTCGTCCATCGGCCCGCACGCTTCCAGACCTCGGCAGCCCAGAAGACGGCCGGCCGGGAAACGGAAGTATGCCTCGCCAGATCTCGAGTATCCGGCGATGGCTCTCGAAGTCGCACGCGGTGCTCGATGCCGACGAAGGATCCCCGGGCATCCCCGATCTGGACAGCGGCCCATGACGACGTGGCGATGCCGCCATGGGCCGCTGTCAGATCGGGGATGCCCGGGGACGCTTCGTCGGCATCGAGCACCCGTGCGACTTCGAGAGCCATCGCCGGGTCCTCGAGATCTGGCGAGGCCATACCGTTTCCCGGCCGGCCGTCTTCTGGGCTGCCGAGGTCTGGAAGACGTGCGGGCCGATGGACGAGAGTGTAGCGCCGGCGTGCTCGATTACGACCTTTGTTGCCGCTTCTCGCGGTCGTATCGCTTTCACCGGGTCGACCAGGTGCTGGCGACGGCGCGTCTGCACCCGCATGCGGGGACGGCGCTGACCACCCGCGCTGAAGCTCTCAACACCGGCATTGCGGTCAGCCGGCGGTACTGGGGGGCCCGCTTCGCCCGATGCGCTGGCGGCTCGCACTGTCGCTTCGAAGATATTGGTTCGATCGAGTGGCGAGGGCGCGCCGGCACGTCGGAGACCGAAGGAGACGCGCCGGTCTGGTGGCCGGGGACTCTACGTCGTCACCCATGCCGCCGCCGCCGTTCTGCTCGCACCCAAAGTTGCTCTCTACATGGGTGCCTATCCGGCGTTCCGCGAGCGCGCGAGCCGAGTCTGGCGCCGGGCCCTGGACCGTGTCGGGCAGTGGGGCAAGCTGTCCTCGGCGACCGCGGGTTATCTCGAGCAGACCGAAGCCTGGAGCGACGGCTGGGTGGGGCCGCGGCTGGCGGTCACCCGTGAGATCGAGCGGGAGGCAAGGGTGGTGCGGGTCGCGGGCTCCGCGGATCTGCAGCATATGACGAAGCCCCTCGTCCTGACCGTGCGTCTGAACGGGCGCATGATCGGACGGCATCGGGTGCACCAGCCCGGAGATTTCCTCGTGCGGATTCCTCTCACGGATCCTCTTCCGCCTGGGGTGCACACGGTGGACGTCGAGGCGAGCACCTGGTTCGTGCACGATAGCCAGACGGGAAGCGGCGACCTTCGACCGCTCGCGTGGCGGCTCGGCCACGTCGAGCTGGACGGCGTCACCAACAGGTGAAGCGCAGGTCGACGGCGCGCAGTGACGACGGCCGCTGCTCCTTCTCCGCGCGTGGCGATCGCCGTCCCGAGTCTCGACCAGGGACGCTTTCTCGGCCAGGCCCTCGACAGCGTGTTCGCCCAGACCGGCGTCGACGTCGGGGTCGCCGTCCTCGACGCCGGCTCCCGGGACGATTCTCGCGCGGTGATCCGGCGATACGAGTCTCGACTCACCTACTGGCGGTCCAGTCCTGACGCGGGCCAGGCGGCGGCGATCAACGAGGGCATCGCCCAACTCGCCGGGACGCGGCACGTGACCTGGCTCAATGCGGACGACGTCCTCTTGCCGGGCGCCCTCGCGCGAATGGCGGCCTACCTCGACGCGCATCCGGACTGTGTCGCCGTGTTCGGTGAGGCCCACATCATCGACGCGGTGGGCCTTGCCATCGGCCGCTTCCCGACACGCCCGTTCAGCCGTGGGGCGCTCGCTCGCACGAGCATCATCTGCCAGCCCGCAAGCCTATCTTGCTCGGCGTGGGAGGCCGTCGGCGGCCTCGACGAGTCGCTCCACATCTGCCTTGACTACGACCTCTGGTGGCGGCTGTCGAAGCTCGGGCCAATCGGGTACCTCTCGGAGCCCATCGCCTGCTCGCGCGACCACGAGGCCACCAAGACACGCGCGGGCCAGGACCGCCTGTACCAGGAGGCGTTCGGAGTGCTCCTGCGGCACCTGGGCTACGTGCCCTGGCAGTGGTGCCTGCACGAGAGCGCCTATGCGTGGCGGGCGGCGCATGGCGGCCGACGGGCTGCGGATCCGTTGAGCCGGCTCGCATGCGTCTGGCGCGCGGCGACTCGATATGCGCGGATCAACGGCCCGTCCGGCATGATCAGCGCGCTTCGCGGCTCTCGGTGAGGGGTGCTTCCCGGGGGATGGTGGGCTTTGGCTTGACGAAGGCATACGGTAAGGCTAACGTCATTGGCCAATGCGGATCAGGTTACCTCCGGCTGCGCGATATGCGAATTGAGCTCTCGGTATCGGTGCGCGTCTGCCCCGAGTACGTCCCCGGCTTGCGGCCGGCGGGCCGCCCAGCGACGTGATCGACCTCGCGGCGTGGCAGCATCAGCGCGTCGCGCAGGTCACCCTGCTGCACCAGTATCGCGCCTGGGCGGCGGCCGGGTATGTCCCTTCGATACTCGACGTGGGCTTCAGCGTCAATTCGCAGAACGATGAAGACGGCATCCTTCTCTACGCGTTTGCGCACGCCGGCTTCAAGAGCCGAATCGCCGTCGAGATCGCGGCCGGCGATGGCATCGAGTGCAATGCGGCCAACCTGTTGCTCCACCACGGCTTCACTGGCCTGCTGTTCGAGGGCCACCCTGAGAAACGTGCAGCGGGCGAGGAGTTCTACTCCACGCATCCGGCCACGTCCTATTTCCCTCCGCGCTTCGTGGGCGAGTGGGTGACGCGCGAGAATGTCAACCAGCTCGTCGCGGCGCACATGCCCGCGGGCGTCCTTGCCCGTGGTGGCGAGATCGACCTGCTGGGTCTGGACATCGACGGGAATGACTACTGGATCCTCGAAGCGCCAGACTGCGTGCGCCCGCGCGTTGTCATCGTCGAATTCAACGCGCTCTGGGGCGCGACACGGGCGGTGACGATCCCGTATGCCGCTGACTTCGTCGCCGAGCCTGGTCCCCTTGCGTACCTGGGCGCCTCACTTCCGGCCTTCGTGAAGCTCCTCGGCAAGCGTGGCTATCGCCGATCGGGGTCGACCGGCTGGGCTTCAACGCCGCGTTCGTGCGGAATGACCTGGCCCCTGCGCTACTTGCGATGTCGGCCGAGGTGTGCCTGCGGGACCCGATTGTCGGTATCTGCCAGGCACTGCTCGAAGCGGACCCTAGCTTGCCGCCGCCGTACGGGCGCGCCCGTGGGTGAACGTGTGAAGCGACAGCGCTGACGGGGCGGTGGCTCGGTTGCGACTCGAGTTGGATGTCCGGACCGCCATCCTGGTGGTCGTCGTCTCCGGGGGTATCGCGCTCTCCGCGTCGACCGAGCTCCTGAGCCTGCTCGGCGGGCTCACGTTCGGCTGGTTACTGGCGAGCTGGCTGGTCGTGCTCGCCGTCGCCGGGGTCTTCCTGGCGAGTCTTCGGGAATGTGCGGACTGCGTCGAGTCGACCGGCTGCCGCCATTGCCCGAGGGACTCGATCTCGTCATGGCGGGCTGGGTCGCAATCGTGGTAGCGCTGTCGGGAGCCATCGCTCTCTTCGCCGTGCCGATCACGCCCGGACTCGATGAGCTATCATCTGGCCCGGGTCGCCCACTGGGGACAGAACCACACGGTGGCATTCTATCCTACCCACATCGTCCGCCAGCTCTACCAGCCGCCATGGGCCGAGTACGCGATGCTGCACCTGTACATCCTGGCCGGAGGCGATCGGCTCGCGAATCTCGTCCAGTGGGTCGCCATGGCTGTGAGCCTGGTTGGCGTCAGCGTGATCGCGCGACAGCTCGGGGCCGGCCACGTGGCCAGCTTCTGAGCGCGTTCGTGTGCGCGACCATCCCGATGGGCATCATGCAGGCCTCGACCACGCAGAACGACTATGTGGCCGCGCTCTGGCTCGTGTGCCTGACCAGCGCGCTCCTCGCGATCGGGTCGCACCCGGGGTCCTTCCCGGTGCTCGGCGCCGGGGCGAGCCTTGGCTTGGCGCTCCTGACCAAGGGGACTGCGAACGTCTTCGCGCTCCCGTTCGTGCTGGTGTTTCTCGCGATGGGTCGGGATCGGCCAGTATCGAGAAAGCTCGAACAGGGTCTCGTGATCGGCCTCTGCGCCC
The DNA here is from genome assembly GCA_963840495.1 of uncultured Candidatus Rokubacteria bacterium. GTDB lineage: Bacteria > Methylomirabilota > Methylomirabilia > Rokubacteriales > CSP1-6 > CAWIZN01. Next base: position 136,589 of record CAWIZN010000041.1, on the reverse strand, counting down.
TTGCCTTGAACGCGCCCCAGTATCTTCGGAACTTCGAGCTATTCGGGTCGCCCCTCGGGCCAGGGGGCGAGGGCAGCTACCGCTACATGAACGACGGATTCTCGCCGTCCATCGTGGCCTCGAACCTCCTCCGCAACGTCGGGCTGCACGCGGGCACGCCGTGGCAGAGCAAATGTCCAGATCGAGCGGGCTGTCGACGCCATGCACCGCGCGATCGGGATCGCGTTGGACGCCCCACGCAGCACATGGCCGGGCACGCGGTTCGAAGTGAGGCGGCCCGCCGCGCATGAGGACCTCGCCGGCAATGGTCTTCACCTCCTGCTGATCGCGGCGGCGATGGTGGGAGCCTGGCGCGGTGGCGGCGACCGTCGCCTCCGCGCCTTCGCGGGCTGCCTCCTGGTAGCCTTCCTGCTCTTCTGCGTGGTGCTCCGGTGGCAGCCCTGGCACAGCCGCCTGCACCTTCCGCTGTTCGTCCTGGGCGCGCCCCTGGTCGGGGTCGTCTTCGAGCGGCTGAGGCCGGCGCTGCTTGCGATCGGGCTGCTGCTGCTGGCCGGCTCGTCCGTTTATTTCCTGACAGGGAACAAGGCGCATCCCCTCGTAGGCCGCCGGTCCGTGTTCATCCGGACATGGGCCGAGCAGCGTGAGCGGCATGCCGGCCCGGCCTACGTCGGGGCGGCGCGCTTCGTCATGTCCATGGGATGTGCCGACGTGGGACTGGCCCTCGGTGGCGACGATCGCGAATATTTCCTCTGGGGCACTCTGGCGGACGCCGGCTGGCGCGGCCGCATGAACCAGTGCTCGTCACCAATGCATCTGCATCGGCGAGGCCGGCCGGTGGGTCGCGCGGTGAGTTTCGCCCATGCGCGATCGTCCGGCAGGACGCGGGGGCACCCGGAGCCGGGTTGACTCTCGGCGCGCAGTCCTACCGGACGACGTGGTCGCGAGACGATATCCAGGTCCTCGTGCCCGATCTCCCGCGAGGCGCGCCACCCGCCGACGTGACCTCGGACGATCGTCGTGATGGGATGCCCGGATCCGGGCGTGCAAGCTTGAGTAGAGAGTGGGCCAGCCTTTCATCGGGGGGTGTCCTCCTCACCGCGCTCGTGGACGACCTGGGCCCTTGCGGCTCGGTCTTCCTACCCGCTCGACTCGTACAGTCGTCGTCAGAATTCCTGAACACGTGTCTACCCTAGCTTGCCTGCCCCTGGTCGGGCTCGCCCTGATCCTGCTTGCCGTCAGGGCACGCAGTGGTGACGGGCGGGCCGCTCTCCTCCATTCGGCGACGATCTGGGCGTGCTCGTCGTCCTCATCACCGAGGCCCTCAGCCTCCTGGGAGGGATCACGCCGACGGGGCTCGGGGCCGTCTGGCTGGTGCTGGACGTGATCGGGCTGGCTATCGTGTGGCGCGCGATGGCCATACGCGAGCAGGCCCACGCCGGACCCGGACCGCTGGCCCTCGCTCCGGCGCATCGGCGTGTGGGACCTCGCGCTGCTGGGCGGGGTGGCGGTGATCGTCGCGATCGTGGGGGTCGTCGCCCTCCTGAGCCCGCCGAATAGCTGGGACGTGATGCAGTACCACCTCCCCCGCATCGTGCACTGGCTCCAGAACCGGCGCGTCTCGTTCTATCCGACGCACGAGCTGAAGCAGCTCCACATGCCGCCCGGCGCGGAGTACCTCATGCTATAGCTCCATGCGCTCTGGGGCGGCGACCGGCTCGACAATCTGGTTCAGTGGCTCGCCTTTCTAGGCAGCGTCATCGGAGTCACCGCGCTGGCCCGAGCGCTGGGTGCCGGCCCGCGCGGTCAGGTCCTGGCCGCGGTGGTGTGCGCGACCATCCCCGAGGGGATCCTGGCGGGATCGGGGAGCAAGAACGACTATGTCCTTGCCTTCTGGCTGGTCGCCCTTGCGTACTATGCGATGCGATTTCGGCGGGACCCCGGGTGGCTCAACGGGGCCGGGCTCGGCGCGGCGCTCGGATTGGCCTGGCTGACCAAGGGCACGGGCTATGTCATCGCCACCCCGCTGCTGGCCACGCTCTGGCTGTTCTGGCCGTGGAAGGTCAAGGTCGGCCTGGTCAAGCGACTCCCGCTGATCATCGTGCTCGCGGTGGGCCTCAACGCCGGGCACTTCGTCCGAAACTATTCCTTCTACCGATCACCGTTCGGGCCGCAGGCCGAGGAATCGGGGCAGTTCAAGTACGCCAACGACGTCGTCTCGATCCCGATCGCGCTGTCGAACATCGTCCGGAACACCGCGCTCCATGTCCGCAGCGCGCACCGAGCGGACAACGCAGTGATCGAGCGCTGGATCGCCCGGAGCCTCCGCTGGATCGGCGCTGACGTTGATGACCCACGGACGAACTTCTTCAGCTCCATGCCGTTCCAGCTTCCCGAGATGCAGGTTCACGAGGGGTTGGCAGGAAATCGCGCGCACCTGGCCCTTCTCGTCGCCACGCTCGTGGTCCTCGCCGTGAGAGGTTACCGGCCGGAGCGGCGCGCCGTGGCGGTCTATGCACTCGGGCTGATCCTGTCCTACGTGGCGTTCTGCGCGGTCCTGAAGTGGCAGCCGCTCCATGCGCGGCTGCACTTGCCGCTGTTCGTCCTCTGGTCGGCGGCGACCGGCGCCGTCATCGGAGCCGCATGGCCCGCCGCGGCCGTGCGGGGCGTGGCGATCGTGCTCCTCCTCCTCGCGCTGCCCATGGCGACCAGGAACGACGCACGCCCGGTGGTGGCGCCAAGACAGGCGAGTGTCTTCGTGGCGGATCGTGCCGCCCAGTACTTTGGGGACCGCCGTGAGCTCGAGAGGCCCTACCTAGCGGCGGTCGACTTCGTCAAGAAAACCGGGTGTCGGGACGTCGGCCTCGACCTCTCCGCCAAGGTCGGCGCCCAGTACGAGTATCCGCTGCTCGCCTTGCTCGGGGCGGGCACGGAGAGGGAGGTCCGGGCCATCGCGGTGGTGAATGCCTCCGCCGGTTACGCGCGCCGGCACGGGGCGTTCAGCCCCTGCGCGGTGATCTGTGTGCTCTGCGAGCGCGCAGGCCGCCAGTGGGAGCGGTATGAAGGTAGCGCCGCGACGCCCGCGGTGTTCGGGGCATCGTGGTCTTCACTCCGGACCGGCACCATGCGCCTCGGTGGTCTCCAGAGGCTCTTCGAGTCGCCGCGGCCGAGCCTGCCGATGCCGGGAAGCCGGAGTCAGCCGCACTGCCGGCTGTGAAAATCCGGCTCGACCGCGTCCGATTCCGGCCGGGCGAGCGCGTGACGATCGGGCTCGACGCGCCGAATCCGGCCGCCGGCACGACGGCGGAGCTCTACGTGGGCATCGTCCTCCCCGACGGTGGATCGGCCGTGTTCGTCGGGCCGGCGGGGCTGGGCGATCCGATCAGCCTCGCGGATGCCCGCGCGTATTCGCGGGCTGCCGTGGCCGCTCCCGGATTTGCGCTGAGCACCCCGGTGTTCGCCGAATTGCCCCTTCCGGTCGGCGCTCCGCAGGGAACGTACCGGGTCTTCGCGTTCATGCTGAAGCCGCGCGTGCCGCGGGGGCCGAGCATCGCCCCAGAGGACTTCCTGGCCTCGGGTGTGCGCGATGTCGTCGTCTCCCCGTGAGGCTCGGCGCGGGCGCCCTGTCGCAACTCATAATTGAGGGTTACCCTCCGATACTGGTCAACTCATAATTCAGGGTTACCGGAGGCATCGTCTAGGAGCCTCCAGGGGCGGACTTGAGGGAGGGGGTGGCTATCTCGGTATTCCCCTGGGCGCGGTTGGGATCGGGGGCGGCGAGGGTCCAGAGCCGCTCGAGGGCGGCCTCCAGGTCGCGGCGCAATTGCAGCGGATTGAGACGCTGATAGCGCGTCTCCAGTTCGGTGTGGGTGGCGGGCGCCAAGACCTGGAGGGCACACAGGCGCTGGTACGGGGTCTGCGCGCGATCGTAAAAGCGCCGCGTGCGCGCGCCCGCGCGGGTTTTGCTCACGAGTTTTTGCACGGGCTGGAAGAAGTTCACATGCAAGCGGGCGAGCTGCGTAGACGCGCGTGAGTTGCGCATAGGCGGCCTGGGAGGCGAAGCGATCATAGCCGACGAGGTGGCGCACGATGGCGCCATGTTTCTGCTCGACGTGCGCGCTATCGTTTTTCTTCCAGGCGCGACTGCGGGTAAACGTGATGGCGTGCTGCTGGCAGTAGGTATAGAGGTGCTGGTTGATGAACTCGGAGCCGTTGTCGCTGTCCAGGCCCACGAGGGGCACGGGCAGGAGCTCGCTGACCCGATGGATGGCCCCGCCCACGCGGGCCTGGCCCTTGCCCCAGACGGCTTGCAGCTCGACCCAGCACGAGGCGATATCGACGGTGCAGAGGGTACAGAGGTAGAAGCCCTGGGTGCTGCTGCCGCAGTGGGCCACCAAGTCGATCTCGAGGAATCCGGGCCGGGCATCGTCCCACTCGGTGAAGGTGCGAATGGGGATCTCGTGCTTGAGCCACGTCCCGGGCCGCGTGATGGTCGCCCCGCGCCGCGGGTACTGCGCGCGGGCGGGCGCGAGCAGGCGGGCGAGGGTGGGGCGACTGGCCTGCCGCAGGAGTTTGTCCACCGCCGGGGCGAGCGCGATTTCCCCGTACTGGGTGAGGCGCTCCAGGAGTTCCGGCACGAAGGGGTGGAGGCGATGCGCGCCGATGCGCCCCGCCGCCTGCCACAAGACCGCGGCCGCGCCGGCCACCTCCGGCCCGTAGCAGGGAGGCCGGCCCGCCCGCGAGCGTCCCGTCGGGGGCCGCGGCGCGCGGCGCAGCAGCCGGATGGCGGCCTTACGATGCATCTTGGTGACGGCCACGATCTCGTCCAACAGCCGGCGCTTCTCCGGTCGACCGAGGGTGCGATACCGCTCCCGCTGCCGGGCCGCGTACTCCCGAAGACTCGCTCGCGTCACGGTGCCCTCCTGGGGGGAATTGGTAACCGTGACTTCTGATCTACGAGATCTCTTTCGGTAACCGAACTTTTGAGTCGATGCGGTAACCGAAGTTTTGCGGTGATGCGGGCCCTTGCCCGCACGGCCGGAGATTCGGTAAGATCGAACCTCGTTCATGAGGGGACAGGCCGATCTGCTGGCGATGACGGACCGCTGGATCGCCAACTACTTTCGCCAACCCGACTACCTCACGATCGACGGCAAGCTGGTGGTGATCGTCTTCACCTCGCGGGAGCTGCGCCGCGACATGGGCACCGACGCGGTGCGCGGGGCCTTCGCCCGGATGCGCGGGCGGGCGCGGGCGGCGGGGCTGCCGGGCATCTACATCATTGGGGTGTCGCGGGAGAACACGCACCTGGAGACGCTCGTCCACGAGGGCTATGACGCCGGAACCGGCTACAACTATCCCCGTGCGGGCATGCCCGACGAGACGGCCCTGTCGGGGCCGTACGCGGCGATGGTGCGTCCTGCCGGGTCGGGGCTGGGCTGTCCTGCCCGACGTCAACTACATCTGCGCACCGCAGATGTAATTGTCGCCGAGCCGCATCCAGGGTTTTGTCGTCCACGAACACGTCGTGATCCCCCCGGGCGCAGCGTCAGCCGAGCGTCCAGTCCTGTGAAACATGTTAAACTCGGATCATGAAAACGATCACCGTTCGCGACCTGCGTCAGAGGTGGCCTCGGGCGGAGGCCATGCTTGAAGCGGAAGGGGAGATCATCATCACGCGCGACTCCAAACCGGTCGCGAAGCTGGTGCGTCTGGTCGAGGCCCCTAAGCCCAGGAAGCGCTTCGATCCCGACAAGCACGCCGCATGGCAGGCGCGGGTCGGGGAAGGCGAGTAGTTCGGTGGGTCGACGAGTTCCTGACGCGCGACCGTGAAGCCCGGTGATGTCCGATGGTCTATCTCGACAGCAGCTCCTTACTCAAGCTCCTTTGGCCGGAACCAGAGAGCGAGCCGGTACGACGCCGGGTGGCCGCCGAGGATAGCGTCATGGTCTCCTCGCTGGCCGAGCTGGAGTGCGAAGTGCAGCTCAAGGCGGCCTGGATGGCCGGGCGATATCACGAAGCCCGGTGGCGTCAATTTCGAGCGAAGCTCGCCGAGCTTCGCGGCACGGATCCGTTCCGGTTCCACCGTCTGAGCGCCAGCGTCTTCGAGACGGCGCTACGTCAGCACCGCGCGGCGGGGCGGCTTCACTGCCGAACGCTCGATCGGCTGCATTTGGCCGCCATGGAGGAGCTGAACGTCAGGCGGCTCATCACCAATGACATCGGCCAAGCCAGCGCGGCCAGGGCGCTCGGGTTCGACGTGGTGATGCCCGATGCGGCCTCGCCGTAGCGGCGCCTACCCGTCCGCGAGCGGGACGATCGGGTAGTCCCGGGCCTGATCGCGGAGCGGGAGTTGATCGATGCGTTCGAGCGGCTTGGAGTTCCGTCCCGCGAAGGACCAGACGAAGGCGAGGGCCGAAGCGGTGGAGGCCGCCCGGCGCTACATGCGCACGGACGCCCGGATCAACGTCCGCCTCTCCAGCGCCGACCTCGAGATGGTCTTCAGGAAAAGGATCCCGCCCTTCCTGAGGACCGGAACGATGTAGACATAGCCGTCGACATCGACCTCGGAGAAAGCTGATGTGGTACCGGGTCTGGCTGGGATGCTCGTGAACCCGGAGAAGCTTGCCGCCCTCGATGAGACTCCGCTCTTGAATCATGGGGCGCTGTTTGTTTAGGGCAACACCCACATGAAGTCGAAGTTGCCGTCGCCGACCGTGCGCCGCAGGGTGCGCATCACGAAGTTCGCATCGTCGTGCGGCCCTTGGATGAAGAACGGCTTGCCGTTCTGCCCAAAGGTGATCGGGCACGGGCCAGCCCAGTCGCCAAGCGAGGGGCGCGCCAGGGCGAACTCCCGGTGTGGCGCGAAGCCGAGTGCGCGAGCGTAGTCGACCGCTCCCAGGACGAGGCTCTGCGCGAGAGGAAGTGGCGCCGCGATCGGTGGCGCGCCGTAAGCTTCGAAGCATCGCGAGGCGAAGGCCGGGACATCGTCGGCCCTGATTCTTCTGGGACCCAAGGAGTTCTTGACGCCAAGGCAGTAGACATCGACCACGCAGCAGCACACGGCCAGGTGCTCGCGGCCTCGATCGTGAGCCCAGAGGACGCTCACGAGACCATGACCCGACCAGTTCCCGGAATCGAGCTCGCGCCATCCCGCCGCCTCACCGTGAAGGCCCAGACCTTCGCTCCAGCCCGGGCTGATGTAACAGGCAGCCAGCGGAGGTGAACTCGCCGGCCGGTCGTCGGCCTCGAGTCGGGCGGCGAGGTCGCGAATCAGCGGGGCCACGTCCGCCGGGCGCAGCGCTAAGCGCCGGGCGATGGCCTTGGGCGTCAGCCCCTTATTGCGAAGTTCCACCACCATGGCGCCGGTCTCTGGGTCCATGAATTCCTCCTCCCGGGTCCGGCCGCTCCCACCTCGGGTAGTGCGGTCCATGGACACCGGTACCGAATATGGTGTCTTCGGGTCCTCCTGTCAAGAAATGAGCGGGTAGCTTCAGCGGGGCGCCAGGGCCCTGATCGCGAGGGGGTCGAGACCGAGGCCCTTCTCACGATCTGCACGCGGGACCGCGTCAGCGCTGTGGACGAGCAGGGGCTTCGCTGTCGCCCAGCGGCACTTCCGGTTGACTTCCGGGCCATCCGTTCATCGCCTTCCCCCACACCGCGCGCCTGCCGCCGCGCCCAGCACCGGCTCTGGAACGGGCAGTCCTTGCACTGCCAGCCGGGGTTGGCGTGGAAGACGCCCGCGTCGATCGCGCGACACCTCGGCCACCAGCCGGAAGAGCTGTGCCTACTGCAGCAGCCATGTCTCCAGCGTGCGGGACTGGGGGCTGACGTCATGGGGTGCAGGGGCCGGCGCTTCGTTCCGGCGCCGCCTTTGCCCGCCGTGGGGCGGTCGAGATCCTGTTCTGTCGATGGCCGCTTCGGCGATGGCTACCCGCGCCCGGCTGCGACCTGGTAGCGGCGGACGCGGATCTTGTTCTCGCGCCGGCGGGCGCGGGCTATGTCGTAAGAGCTCTGCATCCGCATGAGGGTATCCATCTTCACGCCGAACGCTTTTTCGATACGAAGGGCCATGTCACCCGACAGATCGGCCTTGGCGTTCAGCAGGGTCGAGAGAGTGGGGCGCGAGACGTCAAGAATCTTCGCGGCCGCCGTGACGGTCAGGCCGTGGCCCTTGATGATCTCGGTCCGGATGAAGTCGCCGGGGTGCGGCGGGTTCAACATGCGCATGGGCGTTCCCTCTCTAGTGGTAGTCCTCGTAGTCGATGTCGAATAGCTCCTTCTCCCGCTCATCGATGCCAAAGGTCAGGCGCCAATTCCGGGTGACGTGCAGGCTCCAGGTTCCTTTCCGGTCGCCGGTCATGACGTGGGCTTTCCACGTTGGCACATTGCGCAGTTCGTCGGCATCCTCCATGTCCTGCAGGAACGCCAGCATCTTGCGCAGCTTGTCCACGGATTCGGCCGGCAGGCCCTTTCGGCTGTCCTTTCGTAGAGGCGCTTCAGACCTTTGTGGACGATGTTCCGAATCTTCACCGGTCGAGTGTAGCCTAACGGGCTACAATTGTCCCAAGTACAGCACGGCCCCGTCCGGCGAGCGCAAGCCGAAGGCATGCCTGCCTTGCCCGCCTGACGGGGCCTGGGTAAGATCAAGCACCACTCATGGGAGGACATCATCGCGATCCGCGCGGCGCCGCGCCGCGCCTGTGGCGCACCGCGGTCTCACATCGACCGATCGCCGTCCTGCTCATGCGTGCTCGTGTCCATGCTCGCCGCGGGCTGCGGGGTGCCGGCGGCGCCCGGGCCCGCCTCGTCCATCCCGGCCCCGCGGCCCATCTCGACCGCGCCCTACCAGGTCGGCGCCTACTACTTCCCGGGCTGGCCCACCCTCGACAAGTGGAAGGTGCTCGACGCCTTTCCCGAGCGCACGCCGCTCCTCGGCTACTACCGCGAGGGCGACCCGAGCGTCATGGACTGGCAGATCAAGTGGGCCGTCGAGCACGGCATCTCGTTCTTCGCCTTCGACTGGTACTGGGATCGTGGCCGGCGCCAGCTCGAGCACGCCCTGCACGACGGCTACTTCCGCGCGCGCTTTCGCCCGTACATGAAGTTTTGCCTCCTCTGGGCGAACCACAACCCGCCCGGATCGTCGTCGGAGGCCGATCTGCTGGCGATGACGGACTACTGGATCGCCAACTACTTTCGCCAGCCCGACTACCTCACGATCGACGGCAAGCCGGTCGTGATCGTCTTCACCCCGCGGGAGCTGCGCCGCGACATGGGCACCGACGCGGTGCGCACGGCCTTCGCCCGGATGCGCGAGCGGGCGCGGGCGGCGGGGCTGCCGGGCATCTACATCATGGGGGCGGCGCGGGAGAACACGCGCCTCGAGGCGCTCGTCCACGAGGGCTATGACGCCGGCACCGGCTACAACTATCCCCGTGCGGGCATGCCCGACGACACCGCCCTGTCGGCGCCGTACTCGGCGATGGTGGACGGCTACGAGCAGATCTGGTACAGCATCGCCGTCCAGCGACTCATCGACTATGCGCCGGTCACCGAGCCCGGATGGGACTCGCGGCCCTGGCACGGGGACAAGGCGCTGGTCCGGACGGGGCGGGACCCCGAGAAGTTCGAGGACATGCTGAGGCGGGCGCGGGTCTTCACCGATCGCTATCCGATCGCCGGCGGCCGGAAGCTGGTCCTGATCGAGGCCTGGAACGAGCCCGGCGAGGGCGCGGCGATCGAGCCGCATCGCCAGTGGGGCTTCGCCTACCTCGACGCCGTCCGGCGCGTATTCTCGCGGGAGCGCGGGCCGCACCGGGATCTGACTCCGGCCGACCTCGGCCTCGCCGTTCCGCGTGCGCCCTGAGGCCGGCTCGTCCTCGCCGCGCCGCATTGCGGGAAATGGGGTCTCCGGCTCGATGACCCTCTTGTATACTGTTGACCCATGCGGGTGCTGATCACCGGCATCACGGGCTTCGTCGGCAGCTACATGGCGGAGCACGCGCTCTCCCAGGGCGCCGAGGTCTTCGGCACCAGTCGGGGGCAGAGCACCGCCGAGAACATCGAGCATCTGCGCGGGCGCATCACCCTCATCCAATCCGACCTGCGGGATGACGCGTCGGTGCGGTCGCTCGTCGCGCGGTCGAGCCCGGACTACGTCGTGCACCTGGCCGCGCAGAGCGTCGTGGGCGCGTCGTGGCACGCGCCCGCGGAGACGCTCGCCAACAATATCCTGTCGCAGGTGAACCTGCTCGAGGCCATCCGGCCGCTCGCCGTCCCGCCGCGCTTTCTGTGTGTGGGGAGCAGCGAGGAATACGGGATGGTCTACGAGGAGGAGCTGCCCATCCGGGAGACGAACCCGCTCCGGCCGCTCTCGCCCTACGCGGTGAGCAAGGTCACGCAGGACGTCATGGGCTACCAGTACTTCAAGAGCTATGGCCTGCCCATCGTGCGCGCGCGCGCCTTCACCCACGAGGGCCCCCGGCGCGGCGACGTCTTCATGACGTCCAACTTCGCCAAGCAGGTGGCGGAGATCGAGGCGGGGTGGCGCGAGCCCGTGGTGCGGGTGGGGGATCTCAAGCCGCGGCGCGACTTCTCCGACGTTCGCGACGTCGTCCGGGGCTACTGGCTGCTCCTCGAGCGCGGCGAGCCCGGCGAGGTCTACAATCTTTGCTCGGGCCGCTCCTGGTCGATCCAGCAGGTGCTCGAGTTCCTGATCGGCGCGTCCACGGTGAAGGGGATCGCCGTCGAGGTCGACCCGGAGCGCCTCCGGCCCTCCGACGTGATGATCCTCGAGGGCGACCCGTCGAAGATCGAGAAGGCCACGGGGTGGAAGGTGACGATTCCCTTCGAGCGCACCCTCAGCGAGCTCCTCGACTACTGGCGGGAGCGGGTCCGGCCCGCCGCGCGCTGATCGGATCCACGCCATGCGAGTGGCGCTGGTCCACGACTGGCTCACGGGAATGCGCGGCGGCGAGCGCTGTCTCGAGGCGTTCTGCGAGCTGTTCCCCGAGGCCGACCTCTTCACGCTGGTCCACGTGCCGGGCTCCGTCTCCCCCGTCGTCGAGCAGCGCCGCATCACCACCTCGTTCATCCAGCGGCTGCCCGGCGCGGCGGCCGGGTACCGCCGGTACCTGCCGCTGTTTCCCGCCGCCATCCGCCGCTTCGACCTCCGCGGCTACGACCTCGTGCTGTCCTCGAGCCACGCGGTGGCCAAGTCGGTTCCCGTGCCCGCGGGCACGCTGCACGTGTGCTACTGCTTCACGCCGATGCGCTACGTCTGGGATCTCTATGACGAGTACTTCGGCCCGCGCGCGGGCTGGGCGATGCGCGCGGCCATGCCCCCCGTCGCCGCCGCGCTCCGGCGCTGGGATCGGCGCACCGCGGCCGGCGTCCACCACTTCGTGGCCATCTCGCGCTTCGTCGCGGACCGCATCCGGCGGGCCTACGGCCGCTCCGCCGACGTGATCCACCCGCCCGTCGACGTGGCCCGCTTTGCCATCGACGAGTCGCCCGGTGACTACTACCTGGTGGTGTCGGCCCTGGCGCCGTACAAGCGCGTCGACCTGGCGGTGGAGGCGGCCAACCGGATGCGGCGCCGGCTCCTCGTCGTGGGAACGGGCCCCGAGGAGCGGCGCCTTGCCGCCATCGCGGGGCCGACCGTCGAGATGCTCGGCTGGCGGGACGACGACGACGTCGCCCGGCTGTACGGGCGCTGTCGGGCGCTGGTCTTCCCCCCGCTCGAGGATTTCGGCATCACGCCGCTCGAGGCCATGGCCGCGGGCAGGCCGGTACTTGCGTTCGGTCACGGCGGCGCCACGGAGACCGTCGTGCCGCCGGGCGGCGCCGAGCCGCCCACCGGTCTCTTCTTCGCGCGGCAGACGGTGGAGGACGTGATCGACGCCATGGAGCGCTTCGAGGCGGACGCCGGCCGCTTCGAGCCGAAGCTCCTCCGGCGCCGGGCCGAGGCCTTCGATCGCCCCATCTTCAAGGAGCGCATCGAGAGGTATCTGCGCGCCCGGCTCGCCGAGCACCGCCGGTGCTGAAGGCGCATTCGAAGCTGCTCGAGCACATCATGCTCGCGGGCGACCTCCTCGTCGTCGCCGTGTGCTGGCTGCTCGCCTATGTCGTCCGGTTCTACGTGCTGGGCCCGCCGCTCCGGAGCGAGATTCCCCCGCTGTATCCCTATCTGTTGATGCTGCTCCCCATCCTCGTGGTCTGGGGTGTCTCCTTCCGCGCCTTCGACCTGTATCGGCCGCGCCGCATCGCCTCGCACCTGTCGGAGGCGGCCGACCTCGCGAAAGCCTCGTCGCTGGGCGCCCTCGTCCTCGTGGCGGTCATGACGTTCCTCTTCCGGGAGTACGAGTACTCCCGCGTCGTGATCGTGTATTTCTGGCTCCTGTCCATCGCCGCCGTCTGGTTTGCCCGCGCCGCATTCCGCGAGGCGCTCCGCTTCGCCCGGCGCCGCGGCTACAACCTGCGCTACGCCGTGGTGGTCGGCGACGGCGAGCTCGCCGCCACCGTGGTGAGCCGGTTGGCGGCGCGGACCGACGTGGGGATCGAGGTGCTGGGCGTCGTCGGCGACGACAAGGAGGGCATGGGGGGCGCGCGCCGGCTCGGCGGCTACTCGGATCTGCGCGCCGTGCTCGACGCTCACGTGGTGGACCACGTCATCCTCGCCCTCGTGCACGAGGACTACGGGCGTCTCGGCGGGCTGCTCGAGGCGGTGGGCGACGAGCCGGTGACCATCCACGTCGTGCCCGATCTCTTCCGCTTCGCGTCCCTGCGCGGCGGCGTGGAGGAGTTCGAGGGCATGCCGTTCATTCATCTGCGCGACTCGCCGCTGCACGGCTGGAGCCAGGTGACCAAGCGCGTCTTCGACCTCGTGTTTTCATGCGCGCTCTTGATCGGCTTCGCACCCGTCCTGCTCCTGCTCGCCCTCGGCGTGAAGCTCACGTCGCGCGGGCCCGTGCTCTATCGACAGGAGCGCATGGGCCTCGACGGCCAGCGCTTCCGGATGCTCAAGCTGCGCACCATGCGGGTGGACGCGGAGGCGGGAACGGGGCCTATCTGGGCGACCGAAGACGACCCGCGCCGGGTCCCGTACGGCGCCTTGCTCCGCCGGCTGAGCCTTGACGAGCTGCCGCAGTTCGTCAACGTGCTGCGCGGCGAGATGAGCGTGGTGGGGCCACGGCCCGAGCGGCCGTTCTTCGTCGAGCAGTTCCGCCGGACCGTGCCCGGCTACATGCTGCGCCACAAGGTGAAGTCGGGGGTGACGGGCTGGGCGCAGGTCAACGGGCTCCGCGGCAATACGTCGCTCGAGAAGCGCATCCAGTACGACCTCGAGTACATCGAGCGCTGGTCTCTGTGGCTCGACGTCAAGATCATCGTGCTGACCGTGGTGCGCATCGTGTTCGAGCGCAACGCCTACTGACGTGGACACCCTCCGGCGCATCCTCTTCGCGACCTTCGTCGTCGGCCTCGGGCTGTCGATCACGCTGTCGCAGTCGGCGCTCGCCGCCCTCACTGCGCTCTGGCTCTGGCGGCTCCGCGACCCCGGGGCCCGGCGGGCGCAGGCCTGGCCCCTGTTGGCGCCGGTGCTCGCCTTTGCCGGCGCGACGCTGCTCTCGGCGCTCTTGTCCGGCGCGCTCACCCGGAGCCTGACCGCCAGCAAAGGCCTGCTCCTGATGGCGGCCCTCTACGTGACCGCCGATGCCCTGGACGATGTCGGCAGCGCGGGGCGGTTCCTCACCCTGCTCAGCGCGGTTGCGGCGATCGCCGCGGGGATCGGATTGCTGCAGGTCGCGGTGTGCCCGGGTCCGGGTGTGGATGCCGGCACGCCGGCCTGGCTCTACCATCGCTGCCACCGCGCGCGCGGGCCCTTCAGCATCTACATGACGCTGGCGGGCATCCTGACCCTCACGCTGCTCGCGACCCTGCCGCGTCTCTTGCCGGGCGCGCCGCGCCGCCCATGGTTCCTCCCGCTCTGGCTCATCATGCTCGGCGGCCTCATCGCCAGCTATACGCGCGGGGCCTGGCTCGGTTTCGCCGCCGGCGTGCTCGCGCTCTTGCCGGCGAGCCGCCGAGGCCGCGTCATCCTCGTGGGCGGTCTCGCCGCGCTCGTCCTGGGGCTTCTGGCGGGACCACCCGGGCTCCGCCATCGGTTTCTCAGCATGGGCGACCCCGAGGAGGCGACGGTGAAGGAGCGCCGCTACATGTGGGAGAGCGGCCTCATGATGGCGCGCGTGCGGCCGTGGCTCGGCTTCGGGCCGGGCGGGGTGAAGCGCGAGTACCCCGCGTTCGCCCTGGAGGAAGCCATCAAGAAGCGCACCGGGCACGTGCACAATACGCCGCTGCAGATCCTCGTCGAGCGCGGCGTGATCGGGCTCGCCGCCTGGCTCTGGATCTGGATCGCCTTCTACGCCTACGCGATCGGGGTCCTGCGCCGGCTCGCTCCCGACGCCGTCGCCGCGCGCACCCTGGTGATCGGAAGCCTGGCCGCGATCACGGGCTTTCTCGTCGGCGGCCTATCGGAATACAACTTCGGCGACTCGGAGGTCGCCATGGTCGCCTGGGCCATCGCGGCGCTGCCGTGGGTCGTCGCCCGCGACCCCGCCGCCACCGCGCGCGAGCCCGAGCTCAGTACGTTGCGTACGGCTCGGTCGACGAGCGGACCTTGACGAAGTAGCCCTTGAGCTTGCCGACGTCGTCGTCGGAGACGAGGTCGGAGATCAAGACACACAGCAGTCCCTGCTGCTTCCACATGATCATCGTGAAGCCGCTGTCCTTGCGCACGAGCGGACGCCAGCGGTCGATCTGCACGCGGCCGCGCTCGGGCAGGACGAGCGCGGGCAGCGGCAAGATCAGGTAGGTCACGGTGTGGCCGTCCGCGTCCTGGTAGGCGAGCTCCATCCCCCGCCGCCCTTCGAGGTAGATCGGCTGGGCGTTGACGAGCTGGATCTGGTCGTCGCCGGTGAACACCCAGTTGAGCGACACCCCGCTCTCGTGCATGGCGCGCGGAAGCACGGTGGGCACCACGTCGGGGCGCGACTCACCCCACAAGATGGTCCGCGAGTGCTCGTTGATCACCGCGCGGGTGAGGGGCCGCAGCGGGTCCGGCGACGCCGTGGGGGGCAGCCCGGGCGCGATCCACAGCAGCATGATCATCGCCATGGCGAGCGCGGAGGCGGCGGAGGCGAGCCACGTCGACAGGCCGACGCGCCGTGCCGGCGGCGGCGCCAGCGCCGCCGCGACGGCCGAGCGGAAGCGGACGGGCGCCGCGTGACGGGGCAGTGCCCTCAGGGCCCGTCCCATCTCCGCATCGTCTCCGGGGTGCTCCTCGATTCCGCCTGCCATTGGGTCAGCCTTTCGGCGCTCCTCCGTAATCCTTCAGATGGGTGCGCAGCCGTTCCTTCGCTCTGAAGATCCTCGACTTCACCGTTCCCACCGGGCAATCCATGATACGCGCGACGTCTTCGAGCGCGAGGCCTTCCACCTCGGCGAGGAGGAGCGGTGTCTTGAACTCCTCCGGCAAATACATCAGCGCCCGCTCCAGATCCAGGTGCACACCCGACCGCTCGCTGTCGTCGCCGGGCGCATCGTGAAACATCGGCGCCTCACCCTCCGGCACTCCGTTCTCGGAGATCGCGGCCTCGCGCTCGCGGAGCCGGTAGAAGGTGAGAAAAGTGTTTCTCAAGATTTGAAACAACCAGGCGCGAAGATGGGTTCCCGGCTCGAAGCGATGCGAGAAGCGCATGGCCCGGACGTAGGTTTCCTGGACGAGGTCCTGGGCCTCCGAGCCGTTCCGGGTGAGATAGACGGCGAGGTTGTGAAGCGCGTCGAGGTGCTCGAGAGCCTGCTCCCGAAAGGGCTCGTCGACCACGGACGGCGTCGCTAGCGCTCGAACCAACGGCGGGGCAGGTCCGCCATCAGTACCTGGTGCTCGTCTTCCAGCGCCTCGAGGAGCTCGCGGATGGTCTGGTAGAGCACGGGATGCTCGATCTCGGGCGCCAGGTCGGCGAGCGGGTGGAGGACGAAGCGCCGCTCGTGCATCAGCAGGTGCGGAATGTGCAGGTGATCCGGCCCGCTGATCACGCGGTTCCCGTAGAGGAGGATGTCGATGTCGAGCTCGCGGCGCTCGAATCGCCCTTCCTCCGGGGTCCCCGGCTTGCGCTGGCGCCCGAGCGCCCGCTCCACGTCCTGGAGCCGTTCGAGGAGCACGCCGGGGTCGAGGGAGGTCTCGAGCTCGACCGCGCAGTTGAAGAACCAGGTGTCGGGGACCGCCGGCTGTCCCGGCCGCTGCTCCCACGGCTCCGTCTGGTAGAGTGCCGAGGCATCGAGGAACAGCACGTCCGGCATGGCCCGCAACTGGTCCACGGCGCGGCGCAGGCACTCGAGGCGATCGCCGAGATTCGACCCCACCGACAGGAATACTCGCGACACCAGACTCCCCTTTCCGCTCAGCGGCGGCGTGTCAGCTCTACGCCGGGGATCCCCAAGAGGCCATCCATGGGCGGTGTCAGCTTCCGGACCCGCACACGCACCTCACGACAGGGGAACTCGCCGAGCAGCATCTGCGCCAGCCGCCCCGCCAGCCGCTCGAGCAGGTTCACCCGCTCCACCGTGCCGATCTCGACGATCCGGGCCGTCACCAGGCCGTAGTCCACGGTGGTGCGCAGGTCGTCGGACGCGGCGGCCGGGGCCAGGTCGACATCCAGCTCCACGTCGACCGCGAACCAAGCCCCCACCGTCTGCTCGGCCGGCGTGACCCCGTGGTGGGCGTAGAAGCGCACGTCCTCGATGAAGAGTCTATCAGAGCCCACGGTCAGATTCTGATCACCGGGTTCTTCAGGCTCCCGATCCCCTCGATGCGCACCTCCACCTTGTCCCCGGGCTGCATCGGCCCGACCCCGCCGGGCGTGCCCGTGGCGATCACGTCGCCCGGCAGGAGGGTCATCACCGCGGAGATCCGCGCGATCACGTCCTCGATGGGGAAGATGCAGTGCTTGGTATTGGACGATTGCTTGCGCTCCCCGTTCAGATAGGTCTCGATGTCCACCCCGTTGGGGTCGATGTCGGTGACGATGCAGGGTCCGATCGGGCAGAAGCTGTCGAAGCCCTTCGCGCGCGTCCACTGCCCGTCGCGCGCCTGCAGATCGCGCGCCGTGACGTCGTTCAGGCACGTGTAGCCGAGGACATGCTCGCGCGCGCGCTCGGGAGCGACGTGACGACAGCGCTTCTTGATCACGATGGCGAGCTCGGCCTCGTAGTCCACCCGCTTCGCCTGGGGCGGAAAGACGATGGGATCATCGGGCCCGGAGAGCGCGGAGAGCGGCTTCAGGAAGATGATCGGCTCGGAGGGGACGGGGAGGTTCTGCTCCTCGGCATGATCGCGGTAGTTGAGGCCCACGGCGACGACCTTCGACGGGACCACCGGCGCCAGCAGCACCGACTGCTTGAGCGGGTATTTCTTCCGGGCCTTCCTGAAGGTGCCGTACGGGGTGCCTGCGTACTCGACGATGTGGCTGCCCTCGATCACGCCATGGCGCGCCTCGTCCCCCGCGCGGAACCGGACGATTGCATCACATCACAGGCCGAGGACGTCCTGCATGGAGTAGAGCCCGGGGCGCGCACCGGCGATGAATCGCACCGCCCGGAGGGCCCCGCGGGCGAAGGTGTCTCGGCTGTGCGCGCGATGCGTCAGCTCGAGGCGCTCACCGAGGGCGCCGAAGGACACCGTGTGCTCGCCGACCACGTCGCCGGAACGGAGCGACATGACGCCGATTTCCGGCTGCGTCCGCTCGCCCGGCAGCCCCTGGCGCCCGTACACCGCGGTCGTGGCGAGGTCCCGCCCGAGCGCCTCGGCCACCACCTCGGCCATCCGGACGGCGGTGCCGCTCGGGGCGTCCTTCTTGAAGCGGTGGTGGATCTCCGTGATCTCCACGTCGTAGTCGTCGCCGAGCATCCGGGCCATGTCCGCGAGGACGCGAAAGGCGACGTTGACGCCCACGCTCATATTGGGTGAGAGCAGGATGGGAACCGTCCGCGCCAGGCGCTGCACCTCCTGGCGCTCCGCCGCGGACAGGCCGGTGGTCCCGATCACCGCCCGCCCGCCGAGCCGCGCGATCGATTGGAGGTGGCTCAGGCTCGCCGCGGGCACCGAGAACTCGACGAGGATGCGCTCCTGGCCGAGCACGCTCTCGGGATCGTCGGTGATGGGCACGCCGAGCCGCCCCACTCCCGCCACCTCCCCCGCGTCCCGCGACACCGCCGGGTGCCCCGGGGCTTCGATGGCGGCCACCAGGCGCAGATCCTTGCCCTCTTGCAGGAGCGCGACGAGACGGCTGCCCATGCGGCCGGCGGCGCCGGCGACCACGACGTCAGCCATTGCCTAGCGTCGGCTCAGCGCTTCACGAGGCCGAACGGCTCGAGCACCGCGGAGAGCCGCGCCCGATTGGCCTCGGACATGCGGCACATCGGCAGACGGAACTCGGGCTCGATCATGCCCATGAGCGCCATCGTCTCCTTCACCGGGATCGGATTGGTCTCGATGAACATGGCCCGGGACAGCGGGAACAGCTTCAGGTGCAGCTCGCGCGCGAGCTTCCAATCACCGGCGAGCGCGGCATGGGTCATCTCCGCGGTCTCCCTCGGCACCACGTTGGCGATGACGGAGATGACGCCGCGGCCGCCGACCGACATGAGCGGCAGCGTGATATTGTCGTCGCCCGAGAGCACGGAGAAGTCCGGGCCGCACGCGAGGATGACCTGGGTCATCTGATCGAGGGATCCCGAGGCCTCCTTGACGCCGACGATGCTCGGGCAGTCGCGGACGAGGCGCGCCATCGTGTCCGTCTCGACGTTGACGGCGGTGCGGCCCGCGATGTTGTAGACGATGATCGGGATGTCCACGGCCTCGGCCACGGCGCGGAAGTGGCGGTACAGTCCCTCCTGGGTCGGCCGGTTGTAGTACGGGTTCACCACGAGCGCGGCCGTGGCGCCCGCCTTCTTGGCATGCGCGGTGAGATCGATGGCCTCGGAGGTCGCGTTCGAGCCGGTGCCCGCGATGATCGGGAGGCGCCCTCGCGCCGCGTCGATCACGACCTCGACCACCCGCTTGTGCTCGTCGTGGCTCAGGGTCGGGGACTCGCCGGTGGTTCCGCAGGGGACGATGCCATCCGTGCCCTGCGCCACATGGATGTCCACGAGCTCACGCAGCTTCGCCTCGTCCACCTTGCCGTTCCTGAACGGGGTGACCAGGGCAACGATGGAGCCTTGGAACGTGGGACGCGTCATGGCCTGTCCTCCATGAGGAGATGTCTCGCTGCCATCCCTCTTCCCCGGGAAATGCACCGATGGAAAGTGCGCCGATGGAAAGTGAACCGATGCTAGCACCGGCCCCAGTCGAGTTCAAGACGCGTGGGTGCGGCGCTCGGCGCGCGCGACTCACGGAGCGGTGGCGGTGACCTCATTCGAGCGGGCGCTCTCGTTCGGCGTGCGCGCGCGGTCGATGGCGGTGACCGCATAGCGGTACGCGGTGCCCGCGCGCACGTCGCGGTCGATGAAGGTCGTCGTGCCGGCGAGGGCCGTCCCCACCCGGATGAGCCCGCCGGTACCCGGCGCCCGGTACACGGCGTACAGCGCGACGTCGTCGTCCGGGCTCGCCGTCCACGCGAGGCGAAGCGCACCGGGCGAAGGGACGACGACCAGGTTGGACGGCGGACGGGGCGGGGTGGTGTCGGCGGGAGAGGCCGTCACGGGAGCCGAGGGCGGTCCGGCGGCGGACACCCGCGGATCCGCGCGCACCGCACGAACCACGTAGCGGTACTCGCCGTCATTGTCGAGCCCCGTGTCCACGTAGGTCGTGTCCTGGACCCCCGGGGCTACCATCTCGAGCGCGCCCTCGCTCCCCACGCCTCTCAGCACGACGTAGGCAAGGGAGCCCGAGACGGGCGTGCCGTCGAGGAGCTCGGCCGGCGGATCCCAGCTGAGGGTGATCCGGCGGTCTCCGGGAGTGGCCCGGAGGGCGCGCGGTGGCCGGGGCGCGGCGAGGTAAGGGACGGCGAGCCGCTCCGAGGGTGCACTGATTCGTCCCTGCGCGTCCGTGGCGGTCACGACGTAGACGTAGCGCCGTCCCGGCGCCAGCCCGCGGCGGTCCACCCACTCCATCGCATTGCCCCGCACGACGGCGGGCGCGGGGGAGTCGAGGCGCACGACGGCGATCTCGTCGTAGCCGACGATGCGACCCGCGGAGAGCATCGCCGCCTTGACCGGCGCCCCGTCATCCTCCTCCCGTCGGTACAGCCTGACCGAGCTCAGGTCACGCAGCGCCGAGCCGTCCGCGCGCGTCCGCGGGATCGTCCAC
This sequence comes from uncultured Candidatus Rokubacteria bacterium, assembly GCA_963840495.1. GTDB lineage: Bacteria > Methylomirabilota > Methylomirabilia > Rokubacteriales > CSP1-6 > CAWIZN01. The sequence goes on along the minus strand of CAWIZN010000041.1, from coordinate 116,227 downwards.
CCGACGACGACGGCCTCCTCGTCGATGTGGGCGTGGAGCGCCGAGGCGGGCAGGGGGAGCCGGAGCTCCGGCGCGACGGGCGGGCCCCGTTTCCCGCATGCGACCAGGGTCATCCCGGCGAGCGCCAGCGCGACGAGCCAGCGGCCGGCGCCCGTCGGGAGCGATGTCACCCGATCAGTTCCCTGGCCAGCGCGAGCTGGTGGCGCACCGCCTCGGGAGCGGTGCCGCCGATGACGTTCCGCGCGCCCAGGGACGCCTCGAGCGTGATCGCCCCGTGCACGTCCGCGCCGATCACGGGGGAGAACGACTGCAGCTCGTCGAGCGTGAGCTCGCCGAGCTCCTTGCCGTGCGCCATCGCGTGGCGCACCGTCTTGCCCACGACCTCGTGCGCGTCGCGGAAGGGGAGCCCCTTCTTGACCAGGTAGTCGGCGAGGTCCGTGGATGTCGAGTAGTGGGCGGCGGCGGCGGCGCGCAGGCGCTCGATCCGCCAGGTGAGGCTGCCGAGCATCGGCGGCACCACGCGCAGGATGGCCTCGAGCGTGTCGATCGTGTCGAAGAGCGGCTCCTTGTCCTCCTGCATGTCCGAGTTGTAGGTCAGCGGGAGCCCCTTCATGACCACGAGCGCCGCGGTGAGGTTGCCGTAGAGCCGGCCCGTCTTCCCCCGGATCAGCTCGGCCACGTCCGGGTTCTTCTTCTGCGGCATGATCGAGGACCCCGTGGCGAAGGCATCGGAGAACTCCACGAAGCCGAACTCCGCGGTGGCCCACAGCGTGAGGTCGGCGGCGAGCCGCGACAGGTGCATGCCGAGGATCGCGGCGGCGGCGAGGAACTCGAGCACGAAGTCGCGGTCAGCCACGGCGTCCATGCTGTTCGGGCTGGGCGCGGTGAAGCCGAGGTCACGGGCGAGCGCCTCGCGGTCGATCGAAAACGCCGTGCCCGCGAGGGCGGCCGCCCCGAGCGGCATCACGTTGACGCGGGCGAGGCCGTCGCGGAACCGCTCGCGGTCGCGCGCGAGCATGAACACGTAGGCGAGCAGATGGTGGGCGAGCAGGACGGGCTGCGCGCGCTGCAGGTGCGTGTAGCCGGGCATGGGGTGCTCGGCGTGCTCCTCGGCGCGCCGGACGAGCGCGGCCTGGACGGCGCTGATGCCCGCGTCGACGTGCCCGATGATGTCGCGCAGATAGAGGCGCTCGTCGAGCGCGATCTGATCATTGCGGGAGCGGCCCGTATGGAGCTTGCCTCCCACCGGCCCCGTCAGCTCGATGAGCCGGCGCTCGACGTTCATGTGGATGTCTTCGAGCTCCCGTCGGAACGGGAAGCGGCCGCTCTCGATCTCGGCGCGGACGGCGGCCAGTCCCTCGATGATCGCGGTGAGCTCGGCCTCGCTGATCAGCGCCGCGCGCCGGAGCGCGCGCGCCCAGGCCGCGCTGCCTTCGAGGTCATACGGCCAGAGGCGGCGGTCGAAGGACAGCGACGAGGTGAACGCTTCCGCGGTGGGATCCGCCCCCTCGGCGAAGCGCCCGGACCAGGCCTTGCCCGAGGACTCTCCGCGAGGCGCGGTCACGAGGCCCCCGCTCGGCCGGGCGCGGCGGTCGAGGGCTCGCGCTCCGCGGCGAGGAGGGCCGCGATCTCCCCCATGATTCGGCGCGTGACCTCGTCCCGCTCCGCGCGCGTGACGCGGCGATGCCGGGGCCAGCCGAAATGCATCGCGGCCCCGAACCGGACGGACAGCGGGTGCGCGCGCGGCACGTAGAACCGCCGTCCGTGGAGCGCCTCGTACGTGCCGTGGATGGCCGCGGGGACGACGGGGACGCCGGACCGGAGCGCGATCAGCGCGACACCGGGATGCCCGCCGACGAGGCGGCCCTCTCGACTGAACGGGCCCTCCGGGAAGATGCCGACGATGCGGCCCGCGTTGAGCGCTCGCAACACGCGCTTGATGGCGCCGGGGTCGGGGCGCTCGAGGTTGACGGGGATGGACCCGATCCGCCGGTGAAAGAACGGGTGCAGTGGACTTGCGCGATAGACGCGCGGCATGACGAGGAACGAGATCGGCCGTGGCACGGCGGTGCCGAGGAGGACGCCGTCGAGGTAGTTGTGATGATTCGCCGCGAGGATGAACGGTCCCGAGGCGGGCAGGCGCTCGAGCCCGCTGATCCGATAGCCGAAGTGCGAGCGGAGCACAGGCGTGCACCCATCTCGGATCAAGCGGTAGAGCCAGGGGAACGCGTGCTCGCGCCGGCGGCGAGTCGGGGCACGCGGCGCCGGGCGCCAGGACGGACAGGGTGCTGGGCTCTTCGCCGAGGGCCATGGTCGCCCTCGTTATAGCATTCGCGGCCCGGGGCTGACAAGAACGCCAGCCCGCTGTCGCGCCGGTAAGAATGACCTGCATCAATTACCGAGAGCCGCACGGGCGCAAATCGATCTCGACGGATTTGGCCTTGCTTTGCACGGCTTTGCGCGGTGGCATTTGCTTTGCTCTGTACTGTCGACGAGCAAGACAGGAAGCGAAGCCGAAACCACTAACCGACTCGGAGGAGATCGATCATGCAGAAGAGCAAGCAGCAGACATTGATGGTGGCACTCGTGGCCGGCCTCGTCGCCGTGGCTCCCCTCACGGCCGGCGCCCAGGACAAGACGGACAAGGCGGTGGACAAGACGAAGAGCGTCGCCCAGGACGCGAAGGTGGCGGTGACCGATAGCTGGGTGACATCGAAGACGAAGATCGCCCTCTTCTCGGACGATCGGGTCAAGGGCTCGCAGGTCAAGGTCGAGACCATCGACGGCGTCGTGCACCTGCGCGGCAAGGTCGACTCGGCGGAGGCCAAGGCGGCGGCCACGTCCGTCGCCCAGGGCATCGAAGGCGTGAAGTCGGTGAAGAACGACCTGCAAGTCGTGTCGCCGGGCGCCCGCAAGGCCGTCGACGCCAAGGACGCAGACATCGCCAAGGCGGTGGAGACCCGCCTGAGCCGTGAGAGCGACCTCAAGAAGATCGACGTGCGGGCCGACGCGGGCGTCGTGACGCTGACCGGCGAGGTGCCGACCATCAGCGCGAGCGCCAAGGCCTCCGAGGTGGCGCGAGGCGTGGACGGCGTGCGCTCGGTCAAGAACCAGCTCACCTTCACCCGATAAGCGCGCGATACGCGCGTGAGCCGCGGGCGGCGAGACTCGATCTCGCCGCCCGCGCAGAGCAGGAAGGGGGACCCTACCATGTCGCTGATCGTGCTCATCCTGGTGATCATCCTTCTGGTCGGCGCGCTGCCGAGCTGGCCGTATAGCTCCGGGTGGGGGTACTACCCGAGCGGGGGACTCGGATTGGTGCTCCTGATCTTGATCATCCTCCTCGTGACCGGGCGACTCTAGAGCCCGGCAAGGGAGACACGTCATGGCGAAAGGAGATACGTCATGACGACGACGCCATCGATCTATTGTTCGACGTGCCACGCGCTTCGAGGCATTCACGACTGGCATGAGCGCCGCGATTCTCTCGCGATCGAGCTCGAGCCGTGCGGCCACGTCACGGTGAGGGATGCGCGCCTCGAGTGGGTGGCTCACCCGAAGGCGGCCTGACCGCCCCGCCATCACGCATCGGCTGGCTCCGCCGCATGCGACTCGGAGGGCTCATGCGAAATGAACTCCGACTACGCACGCGGCGGAGCTTCGTCGGGTGCGGGTTGTTCCCCGGGCCCGGCGTAGCCCATGAAGTGCGGATAGAGCTGGACCGGGTGGGTGAGAGGTGTGTCGGACGGGGAAGCGTGCGGGGGATGCAGGATGAAGGTCTGCATCTCGGCCTGCGACGGTCCGGCATGGGCCCCGCGCTCGTCAATGAAGGAGACGTCGCCCGTCGGGGCCCCTATCCCGTAGAGCACCAGATCGCCCGCGCTCGGCATCGCCATGAGATCGCGCAGTCCGGTGAGGACGAGGTCCCGATCCGCCCGCGCCGCGAAAGGGCCATCGCTCCCGTCACCTTCGAGGGGGATCTGGTGTCCGCGCCACCAGCACACGGCCCCTGTCGATGACCGGGCCAGCACGAGGCCAATGCCGGGATGCCGCGGAGAGCCGAGGGATGCTGCCCGGATACCGGCGTTCGATCTCTTCGAAGAGCAGCGGGTCGGGCGAGTCGAGAAAATACGACGAAGTGCATTGGGACCCGCCGCGATGATGTGGATGCGGTCGGGCGGCGTCCCAGGGAGCCTTGGCCGCCGGTCGCGCTCCGCGTGATTGAAGAAGCGCTGACGCAGCCCTCCCGTCAGCACCGGCAATGCCGCGGCGATGGTCCGCGGCCCCGAGGCCAATGGCCGGCTTGGTGCCTTGTCGCCGACCGACCGCTCGGCCAGGATCGCGCGCACGACCTGGTCGATGGATTGCCCCCCTGATACCTCGGCAAACGGGCGGGTCAACGCCTGGCCGTGATCCGAGCAGACATAGAGGTCGTACTGCAGTTCGGGCAGCCGTCTCAGGATTCGTGCGAGCTGCCAGATCGACCGGTCGAGCCGGCGGAGCGCGCGGATCGCCGCTGGGTGAGCGGGGCCGAAGGCATGGGCGAAGACGTCGTAGTCCAGGTAGTTGACGTAGATGGCGGGTACTCCGCGATAGAGATCAGCGGATACCGCCAGGGTGAAGAACTCGCGGATCCACACGGAGAAGACGATCTTGAGGCCGAGGTGTCTCCACCCCCATCGACGCGCCGCGCGCGGGTGGCGCGAGGCGCGCGAGGCGAAGCGGGTGAGCTCGACCACGGTGAGGCCGCAGCACTTCACCACCACCCAGCCGAGCAGCCCCGCCGACAGCAATCCGCGCAACAGTGGTAAGCCAGCCCGGGTTGGCTTCATCAGCCGAGCGAAGGTGGTCAAGCTCTCGTCGGCGCCCCCCGTGAAGACGCAACCATAGCAGGCGCCCCCCTCGAGGATCCCGCGCCGTCCGTCTGACAGGGCGTGTTCCACGAGATCAGCAACGCCAGGCTTGGGGAAGTGGAGATCGAGGCCGGCGCGCTTGTCGTGGTAGTGAAATCCAGGGATGTCAGGACGGACGCCATACATGGCGGCGGCCTGAAACGCCGGAGTCGAGGACGGCAGCCCCACCGACATCGGCGCGCGCCGGAGTCGGTCCGTTCGGAGGAGTCGCGCGAGATGTGGAACCTGGCCCGTCGCAAGGCTTCGATCAAACACGTCCGCCGACAAGCCATCGATCTGAATCATCAGGAAGCGACGGACGCTGGTGGTCGTGCTCGGCTCGCGGCGGGTCCACCGGGCAACCCGATCGATCAACGCCTGAAAGCGCAAGACCCGGTCGTCGACTCGACGACTCCTGGAGGAATCGGGGTGGTGACGGCTCAATCCGAATGGCCCGAGCCGTATGGCGCGTTCGAGGCGTCACGAAGACCGTGGGCGGGAGGATGGCGGTCCATGGCCCGTCATCCTCTCACACCCAGGCTCTCACTCACGCCAGCACGCAGCCGCCGGCCGCTCCTTGCTCGAGCGTGCCCCGCTACCGGTGCTGCCGTCTAGAACGTCCTCGGCCGCACTGCATCCTGTCCGGCCTGGAGCGTTGTGTGGACCTGCTCCTTTGCCGAATCCAGCACGCCACCGGCCGTCTGCTCCACCGACTGCAGCGTGTCCGCCGCTCGCTCCCTAACCGCTCGAGTGCCCGTGGTCGCGTAGCGCTTGAGCTCTTCGCCCCAGAGCCAGATGGCCAGGCTGCCTGCAATAGCCCCGATGATGAACCGAAACATGGCTAGTCTCCTTTCTGAGATTTTCGTGGTGTTCTCGCACTACTGGCGAGCAAGACGAGTGCCACGCACAACCCCGGGCCGCACGACGCTATAGATCCTGAGGGCTGCAAGCCTGCGTGCTTCGCCCCGATCGCAGCTCTGCACATCGGAAGGCCCGGTTCTTACTCGGTAAGAGTTTCCAGGGGGCGACGTCTTCCGTTCACTCGCCGACGGTCAAGACTTCGCGCGGCACGCGGTGGTGGCTCCGGAACAGGATGCCGAGCATGACGACGGCGGCGAGGAGATTGGCTCCGAGGATCGCCCAGATCGGCATCTCTTCGATCAGCCGCTCGGCGAGCGTGATGACCATTCCGACGAGGAATACCTCGAAGCAGCAGAAGAGCATGAAGACGGCGAACAGGACGCGGCGCTCGTAGTCGACGAGCGCAAAGAGGCCGGCTGCCGCAATGCCGAACGCGAGGAAGGCCAGACCGTGGAGCACCGTGTACTTGAGCACGAGCGCCGGACGTGATCACGAGCGCGGCTGGATCGCGCAAGCCCTCGAAGATCGTGGCGCCGAGGAGTGCCGGCGTCCGAAACGGGACGCCCGCGGCGAGATCGTACAGCAGGAACCAGACGGCCACGGCCGTGGCGCCGGCCAGGCCGACCACTATCCCCTCTCCGATGATGCTGCGTCTCATGATGGTCTCCTGTCTGGGCCACCGCCGCACGGGTGGAGCGCGAGCGCGTGAGCCCTCAGTTGTGCATCTGGTTGTGGCCGCGACTGGTGCGTTCGCGACTCGTGTTGAAGAAGCAAGGCACATGCCCGTGACACTCCGCGAGTGCTGGCACGCGAGTTGAAAGTGGCTCTCCGCAAGGAGGAACACACGATGAAAGGTCCGTTCATGATCGTTGGGCTCGCGCTGATCATTCTGGGAGTCATTGCCTTCGCCTACCAGGGCATCACCTACACGACGCGGGAGAAGGTGCTGGAGATGGGGCCGATCACGGCGACGAAGGAGACGCAAGCGAACCATTCCGCTTCCCCCGTGCTCGGCGGTATCGCGCTTGCGGGGGGTGTCGCGCTCCTGCTGGTGTCGGCGCGCCGGTAGGGCGTGGGGACCGCGGGTGTCCGGCGCGCCGGGATACGCTGCCCGGCGCGCCGGTCTGATGCTCGCTGCGCCGACTGCGCGAGGAGAAGCCCTCAGACGCCGGCAGGCTCGCTCCGCGGCCGGTCTTCCCGGTGGCCTTCACCCGGCTGGCGCGGCTTCTGCTGGTCCTTGTCGAGCTGAACGGGGCGCCCGATCGACTCCTCGTCGCTCCGCTCGCCCGGCCCACCCGGAAGCTTCTGCGAGTGGTCCTTCGGCCCCTTGTTCGGCCCGGCGTGATCCTGGCCGGGCTTGTGCTGCGGTCCCTGCTTGTTCTTCTCGCCGAACGGCTTTTGCTTTTCCACGGCGCTGTCCTCCTTTGAAGGTGTGTCCTCGGAGCGGTGAACCGCATCCGCTTCGCCTCGGTTCAAGCGCAAGCGTTGTGCCATCGACCGAATGAAAGAAAACCGCGATCATCGGGCAGGTGGTGCCTCGGCAGGCGTAAACGTCGTCGATCTTACCGCGTCAACTCGACGCGGATTCCCCGGGCCCGGATCAGACCAGGACTAGATGGGAATCAAAGGGCGGACGAAACCGACAACAAGCCGCAGTCAGGTCGGCATCCCTTGGCACGGTCCTCGCATCCAGTCTAGGTCGCGAAAGGAGATCCACGTGGCACGTCAACGTCGAGGCGGCACCAAGAAAGTTCGAAAGGTCATGCGCGAGTTCAAGACGGGGACGCTCAAATCCTCGTCGGGCGCCAAGGTGCGCAAGCGCAAGCAGGCCATCGCCATCGCGCTGAGCGAGGCTCGGCAGGCGGGCGCGAAAATTCCCAAGAAGAAGGCGGCCGCGAAAAAGAAGAAGACCGCCGCGAAGCGTTAACCCGCCGGAACAGAGGAGAGCCAGCCATGCTTCGAAGCGTCAAGGAGATGCTCAACTACTCAATCCTCGCCACGGACGGTGAGATCGGCACGGTCAGCGACGTCCTCGTCGGCGACTCCGACCTCAAGCTGCGCTATCTCGTCATCGACACCGGAGGCTGGCTCTCGGGGCGCAAGGTGCTGCTCTCCACGGCATGGCTCAGCAGCGTGGAGCCCGGCAAGGAGACGGTGGTGGTGAACATGGAGAAGAAGCGGATCAAGGAGTCGCCGCCCTACGAGTCCGGCGCAGCGGTCGATCGAGAGTACGAAGCACGCCTGCACGACCACTACGGGTACCCGTACTACTGGATCTGAGCGGCGTCAAATCCGACCGGCGTCCGGATGGTCCGCCGCTCAGCGGTTGCGGCCGAGGCGATACTGGGCGACGGCGGCGTTGTGGTCCGCGAGCGTGCTCGAGAAGCGGTGACGCCGCTCGTCGCCCGTGGCGACGAAGTAGAGATAGTTGACGGAGGCGGGGTTCGCCGCGGCCTGGATCGCGGGCAGGCTGGGGCTGGCGATAGGGCCGGGAGGCAGGCCCGCGCGACGATAGGTATTGAACGGCGAGTCCGTGAGCAAGTCGTCGCGCGTCAGGCGCTGCCGGTCCTTTCCCACCGCGTACTGCACGGTGGGGTCGGCCTGGAGCGGCATGTCGAGCTTGAGGCGGTTCCAGAAGACCGCGGAGATGAGCGGCATCTCGCGCCGCTCCACCGCCTCTTTCTCGATGATCGAGGCGAGCGTGAGGAGCTGGTGCATGCTCAGATCGCGGGCTCGCGCCGCGGCGAGAATCTCGGGCGAGATCCGTTCCCGCAGGCGTGCCACCATCCTCGCCAGGATCTCCTCCGGCATCATGCCCTTGACGAATTGATAGGTATCGGGGAAGAGATAGCCCTCGACGCTGTCCGCCGGGACCTCGACCGTCCGGAGGAATGGACCGTCCCGCGCGACTCGGAGGATGTCGTCGGCCAAGGCGAGCCGCTCGTTCTCGAGCAGGCGGGCGAGCTCCGCCACCGTCGAGCCCTCGCGAAAGACGACGTTGTGCTGGAGCACTTGACCGCCTTCGATCAGGGCGAGGACGGCCAGCGTATTGGCACCTTGAGGGATCTGGTATTCGCCGGCCTTCAGCGAGCGCATGCTCCCTCTCGCGATGGTGAGGAGCATGAATCCGAGCGGGCTTCTGATGACGCCCGCGTCGTCGAGCTGGCGGGCTACCTCGAGGAAGCCGCGGTGGGCCGGGATCTCGACGATGCGCGGCCCGCTCCTGACCCCAGGGGCCGGGGTGAGAATCCACCAGGCCTGAAGCCCCAGAAACAGCATGGCCGCGGTGAGCAGCACCGCCGCAAGCGGCCGGAGCGCCGGGCGGGACCGCGGCTCGGGGTCGACCCAGTCCCGGAGGATTCGAGGGCGTTCTCGGATCATTTTGCCTTATTTTGCCTGGGCTTTCAGGAGGCGTCAACCCACCTGCACGGCGTGATTTGGCGTCCCACAGCTTTCTGGTATACTCCACATCTTGGGGCCGACGGCCCCGACTTTTCCAGGAGGGACTCCATGCAGCAGCTCGCCCTACCCGTCCGTCACGAGTGGATCGTCCGCGAGCAGTCGTACGGCAAGATCGCGATCGAGCCCTTCGAGCCGGGCTTGGCCCTCACGGTGGGCAATGCGTACCGGCGGGTACTCCTGTCCTCGATTCCCGGCGCCGCTCCCACGTGGGTGAAGATCGAAGGCGTGCTCCACGAGTTCTCGCACATGCAGGGCGTGAACGAGGACACCCTCGACATCATCATGAACCTGCGCAAGCTGGTGTTCGCGCTGCACGTCAATCGCCCGAAGCTGCTGCGCCTGAAGGCCCAGGGGCCGCGAACGGTCACCGCGAGGGACTTCGAGCCGGACGCCGACGTGGAGCTCCTCACGCCGGACATCATCCTCGCCACGCTCGACAAGGATGGCACCCTCGAGATGGAAGTCTGCGTCGAGCGCGGGCGCGGCTACCAGGGGGCGGAAAAGCGTGAGCCGGAGGCCCTGCCGATCAACGCGATGCTGATCGATTCGGACTTCGCCCCGGTGGATCGGGCGAACTTCAGCGTCGAGAGCGTCGCCAGCGAGACGAGCCCGCGTGAGCGGCTCCTGCTCGAGCTCTGGACGGACGGCAGTGTGTCGCCCGAGGCGGCCGTCGGCGAGGCGTCCCGCATCCTCGAAGATCAGTTCAGCCTGATGACCAATTTCATGGAGAGCCCGCCGCCGGACGTCGAGCCCCCGGAGCCCGGCGTCGAGCCGGTGGTGCGCACGGATCTCAATGAGCATCTGTTCAGGAGCGTGGACGAGCTCGAGCTGTCGGTGCGAGCGTCCAACTGCCTCAAGACCGCCAATATTCGCAGCATCGCCGACCTGGTCCAGCGCACCGAGTCCGAGCTGCTCAAGACGAAGAACTTCGGCAAGAAATCGCTGAACGAGATCAAGACCATCCTGGGGGAGATGGGGCTCTCCCTGGGCATGCGCCTCGATCCCGAAGAGCTGGAGCGGTTGCGCGCGCACTACGAGCGCACGCTCGGCGCCTAGCCCTCCCGCTCTCCGCGCGTCCCACCACGGCCTCCGGCGCATGCTGGAGGCCGTGGTGCGTCGGGCGTCCTCGATGCCCGCGCGCTCAGATTCCCGGTCCGTGAGGCTCGGGGTCCAGATCGAAGACCTCCCTGATTCCGCTCGCCCAGCGCGTCACCCAGAGTCGGGCGCCATCGGTTTCGACGATGACGGCGCCGTCGCGGTCGGTGCGGTAGACGCGGGCGCCGGCCGCCTCGAGCCGGGCGAGGGCCTCCGGCGCCGGATGGCGGAAGGGGTTGCGGGCGCCCGCGGAGACGATGGCGAAGGCGGGGCGCGCCGCGTCGAGGAAAGGCGCGCTCGAAGAGAAGCGGCTGCCATGATGAGCCACCTTGAGCATCGTGACGCGCAGTGGCCCGGCCTGGTCCCGCATGCGCTCCTCGCCCTCCCATCCCAGGTCGCCCGTGAGGAGCAGCGAGACGCCGCGCCAGTCCAGCCTGAGCACCAGGGACTCATCGTTGGCGTCGGTCCGCACTCCACCATCGGGGTTGAGGACCGTCACCAGCGCCTCGCCCATCCAGAGTCGATTGCCGGCGCGGAGCACCCGCCGCGGCGCGCGCGAGCGCTCGAGCGCCTGCAGCGTCTCCTCGGCGGCCGGTCGCCACGATCCGTTTTCCCAGAACTCGCCCACCGTGAAGTGACGGAGGATCGCCGCGAGCCCGCCCGCGTGATCCGCGTCCGAGTGAGAGAGCGCGACCACGTCGAGTCGTCGCACGGGTCGGTTCCAGAGGAACGGCGCGAGCACGCGCTCGCCAACGTCGAACCGCCGGGCTCCGCCTGGCCCGCCGTCGACCAGGAGGCGCCGCCCCTCCGGCAGCTCGATGAACGTGGCGTCGCCTTGCCCGACGTCCAGGAAGATCACGCGCAGCCGGCCGTCGCCGGGCCTCCACCAGGGCTCGACCGACAGCCCCGCCGCCATCAGGAGGAGGCCGGCGAGCGCGGGGACCACGAGACGGCGCCGGGCCGAGAGCGGCGCCAGCGCCAGGGCCGCGTACCAGGCGATGACGGCGCCCCAGGCCGGCGCGGGCAGATTGACCATGGCCGCGGGGACGGCCGCCGCCACCCACACGACCGCTCGGAGCGCCACGAGCATGAGCCAGAGCGCGTTGAAGCAGAGTCCGGCGAGCGTGTCGCTCGACCAGCGAGAGCAGGAGCGCGAGCATGCCGAGGGTGGTGGCCGGCGCCGCGAGCGGGACCACGAAGAGATTGGCGACGATGCCGATCAGCGAGAGCTGGTTGAAGAACGCCAGCATCACGGGCGTCACGGCGAGCTGGGCTCCCGCGCTGACCGCGAGTGACCGGGCGAGCCACACGGGCCAGCCCCAGGTCGAAAGCCGCTCGGCCAGCGGTGGGCCCAGGTAGATGATGCCTGCCGTCGCGGCGAAGGAGAGCTGGAAGCCGGGGTCGTGGAGATCGCCCGGATCCCAGAGGAGCAGCAGAAGGGCGGCCAGCGCGAGCGCGTTCATGACCTGGGACTCGCGCTCGAGCAGGACGCTCAGGAGGAGCAAGAGGCCCATGACGGTGGCGCGCAGGACCGAGGGTTGCCCGCCGACGACCAGGGCGAAGGCGATCAGCACGACGCCGGCCGCGAGCGCCGCGCCCCGGCGCGGCACGCCGACCAGTGCCAGGGTCGCGAAGACCGAGGAGGCCAGGAGCGCCACGTTGAAGCCGGACACCGCGAGGAGGTGGTAGACGCCGGCGCGGCGAAAGCCCTCGTCGGTCTCGCGCGGGAGCGCGGTGCGCTCGCCGAGGAGGAGCCCGGCGAGGAGCGCCGCCGACGTCTCGGGCAGCCTTGCGCGGATCGTCTCGACGGCCCAGCGCTTGACGGCCACGGGCCAGGGCGGAATATCGGGAGTCAAGGGACTGACGCGGTCGCCTCGGGCGTTGCCCACGAGGAGGATGCCGTCCCGGCGGAGCTGGGCCGGGTAGTCGAAGCCGCCGGGATTCCTGAAGCCGATGGGCCGGTGGAGCCTCACCTCCGCCGCGATCCGTTGCCCCTCGGCGAGCGGCGCCGTCTCGCCGAATACGGTGAGCTGGACGCGGCCGGTGGCGAGCCGCCGGTCGGCGCCGTCGTGGTATGCCTCGATGTCGACGAGGAGCCGAGCGCGGTCCGGCGCCCAGCGCACCGGCTCCGAGACGAGGCGGCCTTCGATGGCCACGGGCGTGGGCAGAGCCGCGCCGCGCGATATGGTCCCCGGAGATGACGGGCGCACTCTGCGCCAGCGCGCCGATGACGCCGACGCCGCCGAGCAGCGCCAGCGCCGCCAGGCCCTCCCGGCGGCCGGCGAGGGCGGCTGCGACGGACACCGCCAGCGCGGCGCCCGAGGCGATCAGGGTGAGTGGGGCGATGGCGAGCCACGGGGCGAGCGCGATCCCGAGCGCCAGCGCGGCGGCGAGCGGAAGCAGCGGCGCGCCGGCCCATCCCATCTATTCACTCACGACGACCAGCTCGCGGATCGCGGCGAGCTTCTTCGGGCCCATGCCGAGCACGTAGCGGAGGGCGTCCGGGGACTCGAAGCGGCCGCGGCGCTCCCGCTCGGCCAGGATGCGCCCGGCCAGGCTCTGGCCGACGCCGGGCAGGCGCGACAGCTCGTCGAGGCTCGCGCGGTTGATGTCGAGGGGGCGCGGATCGGTGGATGCCATGGGCACCGGACCGGCGCGCCGGACCGCGGGTGATGGGCCGATCGAGGCGGCCGCCGGCGCGGCCGCGCTCGGCGCGGCCGGTGGCCGGCGCTCCTGGGCGGGTGCAGGGATGAGCGGCGCGGCCGGCTGCTCGCGATCGAAGTGCTCGAGCCGCTCGGCCATGTCCGGGAAGCCCGCGCGCCATTCGCGCACGCCGAAGCCCGCGAGGAGGGTCACGGCGAGGACGAGCAAGAGCTTGAGCTGGGGCCGCGAGTACGGCATGACACGGTAGCGTGCCGCGCGCCGGCGCGCTTATCTAGAGTGCACGGGCGGATACACCTCTGCAGGAGGCTCGACGGCATCCTCGAGTTCCCAAGCGCGGCAAGTCCGCTGAACGGCGGTACTCGATACGCGAAGAGCGGGGCGGCGGCTTCCGGGCGCGTCCGTCGGTCAGAGCCACCCTGCCTTGCGAAAGCGGGTGAACAGATAGAGGTCGATCGCCACCATGACCCCGACGGCGACCGGATAGCCCCAGTGCCAGTCGAGCTCCGGCATGTGCTTGAAGTTCATCCCGTAGACGCCCGCCAGCATGGTCGGCACGGCGACGAGGGCGGCATAGGCGGCGAGGCGCTTGGTGGTCTCGCTCTCCGCCAGCGCGATCAGCGACAGGTTGACGGTGATCGCGGTGGTCACCATGTCGCGCAGGCTGTCGATCGACTGGTTGACGCGCAAGAGATGGTCGTACACGTCCCGGAAATAGTCCTGCGTGCCCTGGCAGACCTGCGGCACGCGGCCCCCGCACAGCTTGCCCGTGGCCTCGATCAGCGGCTCGACCGCGTGCGTGAGCGTCGTCAGCTTCTGCTTGAGCCCGTAGAGCGCCTCGACGTTGGCGCGCGCGGAGCTGCCCGCGAAGATCCGTTCCTCGACGCGCTCCAGCTCCATCTCGAGCGTGTCGAGCACGGGGAAGTAGCGGTCGACGACCGCGTCCATGAGCGCGTAGAACACGAAGCCCGCTCCGTGGCTGAGCAGCTCGGGCTCGCGCTCGCAGCGCGCCCGGACATTGGTGAAGCCGTGCTCGCAGCGGTTGCGCACCGAGAGCACGTAGTTGCGGCCGACGAAGATGTCGACCTCGCCGACGGTGAGCTCGAGGCCGACCATCTCGACGGTGTGGAGCACCGCGAACAGCGAGTCGCCGTACTCCTCGATCTTCGGGCGCTCGTGGCCGTGGCGGGCGTCCTCGACGGCCAGCTCGTGGAGGTCGAAGTTCTCCTGCATGTCGGCGAGCATGGCGGGCTCGGGATCCTTGAGCGCCACCCAGACGAAGCACTCCCGCCGGCTCACGTGCCGGCGGATGTCTTCCACGGCGATGTCCGCGAGCTTCTTTCCCTCTTGGTACGCGACGCAGTTGACCAGCATGGCCCCTCCCGCGCCTTTCCCCTAGGGGCCCGTCGGAGAACCAGCTAGAGTGATGGAGGTCCAGCGCACGCGAGGCGTACTCTCTGTACGTGCGTCGAGGGCGCCACAAGCGATGGGCCCTTTCATCGCTCTAGGGCGAGGCCGCGCGGGTGATCGTGGTCGTCTCCCGGTTGAGCCACTCGCTGGCCGCGAAGGCCTCGTTGATCTGCGCGAGCGGGTACGTGTGGGAGAGGATGCGGTTCCACGGATAGCGCTCGCGGGTCCGCACGAGGAAGTCGAGCGCGCGGGGGATCACCCACGGATCGTACTGGATCACGCCCACGATCTTCTTCGAGCCCCAGACGAGGAGCGAGGGCTCGAGCTCGACCTTGGCGCCGCGGCTGATCGTGCCGATCTCGAGGTAGGTGCCGCCCGAGCGCAGCATCTCGATGCCCTCGGGGATGACGGCGGGGAAGCCCACGAGATCGCAGGCGACGTCCGCGCCGACGCCGCCCGTCCACTGGCGCACGAGCTTGACGCGCTCGCGCCGGTCCGGCACGTCTTTCAGATCGATCGTGTGATCGGCTCCGAAGGCGCGAGCCAGCTCGAGCCGGCCGGGGATCTGGTCCACCACGATGACCGTGGCGGCGCCCATGTCCTTGGCGGCCGCGGCCGCCTGGACGCCGAGGCCGCCCGCGCCCTGGATGACCACGCTGTCGCCGAATCGCAAGCCCGCCACGTGCAGCCCGTACATCACCTGGGACAGCGCGCAGTTGACCGAGGCGACGGCTTCGTCGGGCAGGGAGTCGGGCACCTTGAAGAGATGGCCGCCGGGGCGGAGGTAGTAGTGGTCGGCGAAGGCCCCGTGCAGGTGCGGAAAGGCGCCCGGCCCGAGCGGCCGCTCGATCTTGTTCGGGCAGGCCGCGGGCTGGTTGTTGAGGCAGGCGTAGCAGCGGCGGCACGGGTAGAAGTAGGTGTAGGCGACGCGGTCGCCCTCGGCGAGCGGCCGGCCGAGCGAGTCGGTCTTGACGCGGGCGCCGAGCCGCGCGACCCGGCCGGTCATCTCGTGGCCGAAGATCCAGCCGTCGTCGGGATACTTGAGCGGCGCGTCTCCACGCCAGAAGTGCAGATCCGAGCCGCAGATATTCGCCAGGGTGACGCGGATGAGGACGCCCTCGGGCTCGACATCGGGGATCGGCACGTCCCGGATCTCGAACGGCTTGCCGGGGCCGAAGAAGACGGCGGCCTTCGCGGTTCCGGTCTCGAGGCTCACGCGCGGTCTCGTCCGAGCTCGAAGGCGTCGTGGAGCGCGCGCACGGCGAGCTCGGTGTACTTGTCCTCGATGACGCAGGAGACGGCGATCTCGGAGGTGGAGATCATCTGGATATTGATGCCTTCCTTCGAGAGCGTGGCGAACATGCGCCCCGCCACGCCGGCGTGGCTGCGCATCCCCACGCCGACGATCGAGACCTTGGCCACGCGGTCGTCGGCCACGACGCCCTCGGCCCCGATCTCCGTGGCGATGCGGGTGAGCACGCGCTCGGCGCGCTGCCGGTCGCCCCGCGGCAGCGTGAAGGAGATGTCCGTCAAGCCCTCGCGGCTGATGTTCTGCACGATCATGTCCACGACGATGTTCTGGCCGCCGAGCCCGCCGAACACCTGCGAGGCGATGCCCGGCCGGTCGGGCACGCGCAGGATGGACACCTTGGCCTGGGCCCGATCGTGGGTGATGCCGGTGACCACCGCCTCTTCCATGCTGTCGTCCTCCCTCGTCACGAGCGTGCCCGGGTCCGGCTTGAACGTCGAGCGGACGTGGACCGGCACCGCGAACTTCTTGGCGAACTCGACGGAGCGCGCCTGGAGCACCTTGGCGCCGAGGCTCGCCATCTCGAGCATCTCGTCATAGGACACGCGGGCGAGCTTCCGCGCGTCGGGCACGACGTTGGGATCGGCGGTGTAGACACCGTCCACGTCGGTGAAGATCTCGCACACGTCCGCCTTGAGGGCGGCGGCCAGGGCCACGCCGGTGAGATCCGAGCCGCCGCGGCCGAGCGTGGTGATGTCGCCGGTCTCCGTCATCCCCTGAAACCCCGCGACCACGGCGATCTTCCCGGCGGCCAGCGCGGCATTGATGCGCTCGGCGGTGATGCGCACGATGCGCGCCTTCGTGTGCGCCTCGTCGGTGATCATCCCCACCTGCGGCCCGGTGAAGGAGCACGCGGGATGCCCGAGCGCGTGGAGCGCCATCGCCAGGAGCCCGATCGTCACCTGCTCGCCCGTGGCGAGGAGCATGTCCATCTCGCGCGGATCGGGCGTCGGCGTCACCGCGGAGGCGAGCGCGACCAGGCCGTCGGTGGTCTTGCCCATCGCGGAGACCACGACCACCATGCGGTGGCCGAGGGATGCTGACTGCGCCACGCGCCTGGCCACGTTCATGATCTTCTCGGGGTCGGCGACCGAGGAGCCGCCGTATTTCTGCACGATCAACTGGCCCATGAGACGCCCATCCTACACGACGCGCGCGCGCCCTGCCAAGCTAGAGCGATGATAAGGGCCCATCTGCGGCGTTGAGCGCCCGCGAGCCGCAGCGCTCGACGTACAGCGAGTACGCCTCGCGTGCGGCCATCGGGCGCCGCCTCGCAGCTGGACCCTTCTCATCGCTCTAGCCGCGTTTCTCCGACGGGCTCCTAGCCCCCTCCGATGACTCTAGCGCGGGGCGGAGGCGACGGGGGAGCGGGTGCCGCGGGCGGCTTCCGCCAAGCTCACCTGCTCGACGAGGAGGAGGACGAGGCCGAAGAGGGTGACGGGGAAGTACTGGGCGGCGTGGAAGATGAGCGAGAAGGACAGCGCTTCCGTGCGCGGCACGGAGAACAGGGCGAGGGCCAAGACGGTGGCGGCCTGGATCACGCCGACGAAGCCCGGGCTCGACGGCAGGCTCACGCCGAGGCCCATGAACGCGAGAACGGCCCAGGACGCCGCGAGCGGCAGGTCGAGATGCGCGGCGTGCAGCGCCGTCCACACCGCGAGGGCGAGCACGAGCCAGATCCCCACCGAGGCCGCCGCGATGGGCAGGAGATGGCGGCGCGCGCGCACCCCCCGCAATCCCTCGCTCATGGTGCCCAGGGCGTCCAGGAGCCAGCGCTCGAGGCGGGCCCAGCGGTGAAACAAGACCCGGATGAGCGTGGCGCAGCCGCCGGGGGCGATGGCGATGACGGCGAGCGCGGCCATGGCCACGACGTCCACACCCAGGAAGATGATGGCGGGCCAGCGCAGCTCGCGCGGAATCGGCAGCGTGAGGAAGAGCCAGGCCAGGATCAAGCCGACCGCGAGGCCGTCGAGGACGCGCTCCACCACGAGGGTGGCCACCGAGGTCCAGAAGCGGGGCCCGTGGCGCGAGGCGACGTAGACGCGCACGACCTCGCCCGCGCGCAGGGGCAGAATATTGTTGGCCATGTAGCCGATCATGACCGCGCTGAAGAGATGGGAGGGCCGCGATCCGGGCGGGAACAGGTAGTACCAGCGCCAGGAGCGGATCCACACGGAGAGGAGGTTGAGCGCGAGGCTGATGGTGAGGAATGTCCAGTTCGTGGTCGCGAGGCGGGCGAGCACGTCCCGCGGGTCGACGCTCCAGAAGAGGTAGACGAGGCACGCGACGCTGATCGCGACGCCGAGGACGATCTTCGCGAGCCGTCCGAGCGACGGCACGCCGATCAGCCGGCTCCTGCCGCGCGGGCCGTCACGAGGCCGACTCGACGCGGATCATGGCGGTGCGTCCCTCGACGACGGGGAGGGCGTCGATGGTGGACAGCGCCGCGCGCATGTCGCGCTCGCGGGCCTCGTGGGTCATCATGACGACGGGGACGGCGCCGCTCCGCGCCCGGCCCTTCTGCAGCACCGAGACGAGGGAGATGTCGTGGCCGCCGAGGATCCCCGCGACCTGGGCGAGGACTCCCGGCCGGTCCATCGCCATGACCCGCAGGTAGTACGCGGAGCGGATCTCGTCCATCGGACGCAGCGGCAGCGGATGCCGGCTCGTCGAGGGGAGGTCGCCGTCGAGCGCGGGCACCCCGTGCGCGACCCGCCGGGCGATGTCGAGCGTGTCCGACCAGATCGCGGAGGCCGTCGGGAGCTGGCCCGCGCCCCGGCCGTAGAACATCAGGTTGCCGACATTGTCGCCGGTGATGAAGACGGCGTTGAAGACGCCGGACACGGCGGCCATCGGCGAGCCGGCGGGGATCATCGTCGGGTGCACGCGCGCCTCGAGCGCGCCGTCGGACGCTTTGGCGATGGCGAGGAGCTTGATGCGGTAGCCGAGCTCGCCCGCATTGACCACGTCCTGCTGGGACACGCCGGTGATGCCCTCGGTGTAGATGTCCTCGAGGTCGACGGCGGTGCGGAAGGCCAGCGTGGCGAGGATCTGCAGCTTGTGCGCGGAGTCGAGCCCCTCGATGTCGAGGGTCGGATCCGCCTCCGCATAGCCGTGCGCCTGGGCTTCCTTCAGCACTTCGGAGAAGTCGCGTCCCTCGTCCGTCATCTGCGTGAGGATGTAGTTGCAGGTGCCGTTGACGATGCCGAAGGCGCTCGTGATGCGGTTGGCGGGCAGGCCTTCCTTGACCGCGCGGATCAGCGGGATGCCGCCCGCCACCGCGGCCTCGAATCCCAGCATGACGCGGTGGCGGCGCGCTTCCTCGAACAGCTCGCGCCCGTGATGGGCGAGGAGCGCCTTGTTGGCGGTGACCACGTGCTTGCCCGCCGCGAGCGCCTTGAGGATGAGCGTGCGCGCCGGCTCGAGGCCCCCGATCAGCTCGATGACGATCTGGACCTCCGGGTCGTCGAGGGCCTGGTTGGCGTCGGCCACCAGGGGGAGCCGCGACAGGTCGAGCCCCTCGCGCGGCCGCCTCATGTCGGCTTCGGCGATGCGGTGAAGCACGAGCCGGCAGCCCGCCCGCTCCTGCATCTCGGCGCCATGGCTCAGCAGCACCTTGACCACGCCGCTGCCCACCGTGCCGAGTCCGAGAAGGGCGATCTTGATGTCGGTCATGTGAGGCCGGGAGACGATGGCCGCTCGGCGCCGGGGCGCATGACTAGGGCGCCGCCCGGCTATCGCGACGCGAGGCTCTTGAGGCCGCGCAGGGCCTGCTTGATGCGGTGCTCGTTCTCGACGAGGGCGAACCGGACATGGCCCTCGCCGTACTCTCCGAAGCCGATGCCCGGCGAGACCGCGACCTTGCACGTCGCGATCAGCATCTTGGAGAACTCGAGCGAGCCCATGGCGGCAAACGCGTCGGGGATGGGCGCCCACACGAACATCGTCCCCCGAGGCTTGGGGACCGACCAGCCGATCTTGTTGAGCCCGTCCACGAGCACGTCGCGCCGCTTCCGGTGCAGCTCGACGATCTCCTCGACCACCTTCTGGTCGCCCTCGAGCGCGATGATGCTCGCGATCTGGATGGGCTGGAACGCGCCGTAGTCGAGGTAGGACTTGATGCGCGCGAGCGCGTGGATCATCCGCGGATTGCCGCAGACGAAGCCCATGCGCCATCCGGGCATGTTGTAGGACTTCGACAGCGAGAAGATCTCGACGCCGACCTCCTTGGCCCCCGGCACCTCGAGGAACGAAGGCGGCCGGTAGCCGTCGTAGCCGAAGTCCGCGTAGGCGAAGTCGTGAACCACCATGAGCCCGTGCTCGCGGGCGAAGTCGACCACCTTCACGAAGAAGTCGCGCTCCACGCAGAGGGTGGTCGGATTGTGCGGGAACGAGAGGATGAGCATCTTGGCCTTGGGCCACGACAGCCGAACCGTCTCCGTGAGGCGGGCGAAGAAGTCGTCGCCTTGCACCAGCGGCACCGAGCGCAGGTCCCCGTCCGCGATGACCACCGAGTACGAGTGGATCGGGTACGTCGGATTCGGCACGAGCACGCCGTCGCCGGGCTGAAGGACCGCGAGCGCGAGATGCGCCATGCCCTCCTTGGCGCCGATCGTCGCGATGGTCTCCGTCTCGGGATCGAGCTCCACGCTGTAGCGATCGCGGTACCACGAGGTCACGGCACGCCGGAGCCGCGTGATCCCCTTCGAGGCCGAGTAGCGGTGGTTCTTCGGATTGCGCGCGGCCTCGACCAGCTTGTCGACGATGTGCTTGGGGGTGGCCTGGTCGGGATTCCCCATCCCCAGATCGATGATGTCCTCGCCCCGAGCTCGCGCCTTCGTCTTGAGGTCGTTGACGATGGTGAAGACGTACGGCGGCAGGCGCTTGATCCGGTAGAAGTCTTCCATTTTGGGGGCTCCTGGGTGGGGTCGATGATATGCGCTCGCGCTTGGACTGTCAACAATTCGAGGGGATAGAGCGCATCTGCCAGAATTCGACACCGAAGGGGAATTCGAGGTAAAAAAGGGAATTCGAGGTTGACACCTCTTCGGACCCCATGCTAAAAACCCGGAGACCGGCAAGGCCGGTGCCCAGATTATCCCTTCCAGTTCCACCTGAGAAGTTTTTTCGGAAGGGCCCGATGTCCACGGAGGGCAATAGCGATGAGACAGAGACGGCGCTACCAGGGAGGCGGTCACGTTTAGGCGGCGGTATCGGCCGGCCGGTCGCGGCGGGCCTCTCGCCGTTCAATCTGCTGCTGGTCAGAGGCGACGGCACCCGCGTCCTTCGGCTCACGCTTCCTCGATGGGTGATCGGGGTCACGCTCGGTGGCGTCGGCGTGGGCATTGCCCTTGTCGCCACTTCGCTCGGAGTGATCTACAGCGACTACCTCTCGCTGCGCCATCAGCGCGACACCATGTCCGTATTGCTTCCAAAGATGACCGAGCAGCAGGGGTTGCTCGAGTCCTATCAGAGTCGCGTCCGCGATCTGCGGTCGGAGATCGCGGGCTTTCGTGAAATCCACGGGCGCATTCTCGCGGCGTTCGGTCCCGACGCGGGGTTGTCCAAGCGCGGGGCGGGCATCGGCGGCGGAACGGCGACCAGCGCGCTCGACGGTGACGCGGACCGCGCCAGCGTGAAGGAAGACCTGGCCCGCCTCGCGGGCGAGGTGAAGGAAGAGGGGGACAATCTGCGGGCCCTCGAACAGTTCCTCGCCCGTGCCGGGAAGCTCCTCGCGTCATTGCCGTCGCGCTGGCCCATCCGGGGCCCGCTCAACTCCGAGTTTGGACGGCGCGCTTCACCGTGGGCGGCGTCTTCGGAGTTCCACAGCGGCATCGATATCGGTGCTCCGATCGGCACGGAGGTCAAAGCCCCCGCGCCGGGCACCGTGGTCTTCGCCGGGCGCCAGGCCGAGTACGGCGTGACCCTCATCATCGACCACGGGAACGACACCAAGTCGCTCTACGGCCACCTCTCCAAGCTGAACGTCGCCGCCGATCAGAAGATTCAGCGCGGAGACCTCGTCGCGTTCTCCGGCAATACGGGTCGCTCGTCCGGTCCGCATCTTCACTACGAGATCCAGGTGAGAGGCCAGCCCGTCAACCCCAATACCTACCTCTGGGAGTAGCGGGTAGCCGGCCGGCGGCGCCGCCACCCGCCGCCCGCATCCGGCGGCGAAGCGTGGCGGCGGAGGCCGGTCGCGCGCGTCAGGTGGCCCGCACCGCGTCGAGCGCGGCCCAGTCGAAGCGAATGCCGTGGCCGGGCCGCTCGGGGGCGACGGCAAGGCCCTCGTCGATCTCGATCGGGTCCGCGATGTAGCGGTCGAGACCGAAGCCGTGCGCTTCGAGATAGGAGCGGTTGGGCGCCGCCGCCAGCAGGTGCACCGTCAGGTCGTGGGCGCCGTGCGAGGTGACGGGCAGGTTGAAGGCCTCGGCGAGGTGCGCCACCTTCATGAAGACGGTGACCCCGCCGCAGTTGGTCACGTCGGGCTCGGGATAGGACACGCCGCCCATGCGGATCATCTGCGAGAACTCGTAGAGCGTGTGGAGATTCTCGCCGGTGGCGATGGGCAGGCCGCCATCACGCGCGATGCGCGCGTGGCCGGCCACGTCGTCGGGGATGGTCGGCTCCTCGAGCCAGACGGGCTGAAGCGGCGCCAGCGCGCGGGCCGCGCGAATGGCCTCGTCCGCGCTCCAGCGCATATTGGCGTCGACCATCAAGGGGAAATCGGCGCCGAGATGCTCGCGCATGGCCCGCACACGCTCCACGTCCTCGCCGAGCCGCGGCCGCCCGACCTTCATCTTGATGGCGCGAAAGCCCCGCGCCAGATTGTCGTCGGTCTGGCGGAGGAGCGCGTCGAGCGGCAGATCGAGGTCGATGCCGCCCGCATAGCACGGCACCCGCGGATCGTGACCGCCGAGCAGCCGCCAGAGCGGCGTCGCGCAGCGGCGCGCCTTCATATCCCACAGGGCGATGTCCACGGCCGAGATCGCCATCGCCGCGAGGCCACCGCGCCCGCCGTAGTGCAGGGTCCACCACATGCGCTGCCAGAGCCACTCGATGCGTCCGGCGTCGGCACCGAGGAGCACGGGCTTCAGGTCGCGGTTGACGAGCGAGGCGATGGCGGCGCCGCCCGCTCCGACCGTATAGGTGTAGCCCACGCCCTCGGCGCCGTCGCCGCTCCGGAGCCGGACCGCGACCAGCTCGAAGCTCGACATGGCCCCGTGCGTGCTGTCGGTCAGGACGGTGGGGAGCGGAATCGAGTAGTGGTCGGCCTGCACCGAGGCGATGGACATGCGGGGCAGATCAGGCGTTGCCGCCCGCGGTCAGGACCTCAGGCGGCTGGGAGCGAGTCGAAAAAATGCCGGCTAGAGCGATGAGAAGGGTCCAGCTGCGAGGCGGCGCCCGAAGGCCGCACGCGAGGCGTACTCGCGTAGGGGGAGTGCGGGGCCATGTCTGGGCCCCGCAGACGAAAGTTCGTCGGCCCGCTCGTCTCGCGCGTTACGTGGCACGGCGGCCGAGGGCGCCAACGAAGCAGATGGGCCCTTATCATCGCTCTAGGCCCGCACCTGGCAGGCGACCCAGTGCCCCGCCGAGATCTCCTTGAGCACCTGCTCGTTCTCGGAGCACGAGGGCACGCGGAGCGAGCACCGCGTGTGGAAGCGGCAGCCCGACGGCGGCTTGATCGGGCTCGGCACGTCGCCCTCGAGGATGATCCGCTTGCGCCGGACCGCGGGGTCCGGGATGGGCACGGCGGAGAGCAGCGCCTCCGTGTACGGATGCTTCGGATTGTTGTACAGCTCCTTGGCGGGCGCGATCTCCACGATCTTGCCGAGGTACATGACGGCGACGCGCGTCGAGATGTGCTCGACCACCGACAGGTCGTGGGCGATGAACAGGTAGGTCAGGTTGAACTGCTTCTGGAGATCCTCCAGGAGGTTGATGACCTGGGCCTGGATCGACACGTCGAGCGCCGAGACCGGCTCGTCGGCCACGATCAGCTTGGGGCTGACGGCGAGCGCGCGCGCGATGCCGATGCGCTGGCGCTGGCCGCCCGAGAACTCGTGCGGGTAGCGCCGGAGGTGCTCGGCGCTCATGCCCACCGTCTCGAGGAGGTGGACGACGCGCTCCTCGCGCTCGCGCTTCGTCTTGGCGAGCTTGTGGATCACCAGCGCCTCGCCGATGATCGAGCCCACCGTCATGCGCGGGTTCAACGAGGCGTACGGGTCCTGGAAGATGATCTGCATGTCCCGGCGGAGGTGGCGCAGCGAGCGCTTGTCGAGGGTGGTCACGTTCTGGTCGCCGAACCACACCTCGCCCGCGGTGGGCTCGATCAGGCGCAGGATGCAGCGGCCCGTCGTCGACTTGCCGCAGCCGGACTCGCCCACCAGCCCGAGCGTCTCGCCCCGGATGATGTCGAAGGACACGTCGTCCACCGCGTGGACGCGCGCGACCTCCTGCGAGAACAGCCCTCCGCGGATGGGAAAGTACTTCTTGAGGTTCTTGACTCTGAGCAGCGACGTGTCAGCCATGGGTCACCTCGAAGAGATCAGTAAAGCCAGCAGGAGACCTTGTGGCCCGGCTTGACTTCCTTGAGCACCGGGTCCTGCTCGGTGCAGACGGACTTCACGAACGGGCAGCGCGGAGCGAAGCGGCAGCCCGGCGCGATGTCCCCGCGCAGCGTCGGCACCGTGCCCGGGATCGTCTCGAGGCGCAGGTGTTCCGTGGCGGCGAGGTCGATCCGCGGGATGGACCGCAGGAGCCCCTGGGTGTAGGGGTGCAGCGGCTCCTTGAACAGGTCGCCCACCGGGGCTTCCTCGGCCACCTTGGCCGCGTACATGACGACCACGCGCTGCGCGGTCTCGGCGATGACCCCCATGTCGTGGGTGATGAGCATGACGGCCATCTTGAGCTTGCTCTTGAGCTCGTTCAGCAGCTCGAGGATCTGCGCCTGGATGGTGACGTCGAGGGCGGTCGTGGGCTCGTCGGCGATGAGGAGGTTGGGGCTACACGACAGCGCCATGGCGATCATCACGCGCTGGCGCATGCCGCCCGAGAGCTGATGCGGGTATTCCTTGACCCGGCGCTCGGCGTTCGGGATATGCACCAGCTTCAGCATCTCGACCGTCTTGTCCATGGCGTCGCGGCGGCCCAGGCCCTCGTGCAGCCGCAGCGCCTCGGCGATCTGCTCGCCGCAGGTGAAGACCGGGTTGAGCGAGGTCATGGGCTCCTGGAAGACCATCGAGATTTCCTTGCCGCGGATCTTCCGGAGCTTGTTCGCGGGGATGGTGACGAGGTCGAGGCCGTTGTAGAGGATCTGGCCCTCGACGATCTTGCCGGGCGGCTGCGGGATGAGCCGCATGATGCTGAGCGCGGTCACCGACTTGCCGCAGCCGGACTCGCCGACCACGCCCAGGGTCTCGCCCTGATTGATATAGAGGTCCACGCCGTCCACCGCCCGAACCACGCCTTCATCCGTGAAGAAATACGTCTTGAGGTTCTTGACGTCCAAGAGGCGCTCGGCCATGGCGTGCGGTCTCCTCGTTCGCGGGTGTTCGGCTACCAGGGTGCCGTGATCTCGCGGAATGCCTCGAGGGCCCGGTCGACATCGTCGGCGTCCACGTCCTTGTGGGTCACGCAGCGGATCGCCGCCGGCCCGATCTGGTGGATCTTCACCTTGCGCGCCAGACTGCCGGTGACGAGCTCACCGGCGCCCCCCGCGCGATCCACGTGAAGGATGACGATATTGGTCTGCACCTTGCCCAGGTCGAGCCGGACCCGCGGCAGCTTCGCCACGCCCTCGGCCAGGCGCCGCGCATTCGCGTGGTCTTCCGCGAGACGCTCGACCATGGTGTCGAGCGCCACGAGACCGGCCGCGGCGAGCACCCCGACCTGGCGCATGCCCCCGCCGAGCAGCTTGCGCACCCGGCGGGCCCGGGCGATGAAGTCGCGCGAGCCGCACACGAGAGAGCCGACGGGCGCGCCCAGCCCCTTGGACAGGCAGAAGGTGAGGGAGTCGACGGGGCGGGCGAAGTCCGCGACGGGCCGCCCGAGGGCCACGGCGGCATTGAAGAGGCGCGCACCGTCGAGATGGACGGGCACGCCGCCCGCGTGCGCCGCGGCGGCCACCGCCTCGATCTCCTCCGGCGTGCAGCAGGTCCCGCCGTGACGGTTGTGGGTATTCTCGAGGCAGACCAGTCCGGTCATCGCGATGTGGATATTGCTCGGCCGGATGTGCTCGCGCACCTGCGCCGGGCTCGGGAAGCCGCGCTCCGTCTGGAGGGCGAGCGTCTGCACGCCGCCGAACATCGCCGAGCTCGCACCCTCGTAGTTGAAGATGTGCGAGTCCGCGTCGAGGATGATCTCCTGCCCCGGATGAGTCTGCGCGAGCACCGACGTGAGGTTGCCCTGGGTGCCCGACGAGACGAAGAGCGCGGCCTCCTTGGCCATGCGCCGGGCCGCCTGCTCCTCGAGCCGGCGAACGGTCGGATCCTCCTCCCAGACGTCGTCGCCAACCTCGGCGCGGGCCATGGCCTCGCGCATGGCGGGAGTCGGCAGGGTGAGCGTATCCGAGCGAAGGTCGACGACGTCGTGCATGGGCGTGCTTACCTCGTGGCGGTCCGGAGCCGCTGGGCCGCACGGCGGCCCCATTCGGTGTAGGAGTACTCGTCGGCGACGCGGCGGAACACCTCCTGCGCGTCCTGCGTGCGCCCGTCGGCCGCGTACACCTCGCCCAGGCGAAACAACGCCTCCGGGATGATGAGGGTGCGCGGGAATTCCTTGATGACGCCCTCGAGGCGCTGACGCGCGGCGATCGTATTGCCCTGGTTCAGGTAGTAGCTCGCGACCCAGAGCTCCTTCTGGGCAATGCGGCCGCGGCAGATCTCGATCTTCGCGAGCCCGTCGCCGGCGTAGCGGCTATCGGGATAGTCCCGGACGAGGACCTTGAAGGCGGCCATGGCTTTCTGGGTGATCGCCTGATCCTGCTCGACGGGCTTCAGCTGGTCGTAGTAGCTCATGGAGAGGCGGTACTGCACGAGGTCCGCGATCTGGTGGCGGGGGTAGAACGACAGGAACGTCTCGAATTCCTTGGCCGCCTTGTCCCACTCGCTCTCGCGGTAGTACGCCTCGCCGATGAGGAACCGCGCCCGGGGCGCATAGATCGATTGCGGATGGCGCTCGACGATCTTCTGGAACGCCGCCCGCGCGTCGGCGTAGCGGCTGCGGCTCAGGTCGGCCTCGCCGACGCTGTACAGGTCGGCGGCGGGCGGCAGCGGTTGCGGCCGCTGCCGGACCCAATCGGCAATCGTCGAGCATCCTCCCAGGAGGGTGAGGAGGGCCACGAGGGCCGAACAAACCGAGAGGGAATAGAGACGCATCTGCAAGAAGATAGGTTCCAGTCGGGGGTAGTTGTAAGGGCAGACGGATCGAAAGTCAAGGGGATTGCGGCGCCGCCGGTCGTCATCCGGCCGCCGGTCAGGCCCGGCGGCGCTGGCGCAGCACCTCGATGAGGGCGGGCAGGATGGAAATGATGATGATCGCGAAGATCACCAGGGAGAAGTTCTTTCGCACCAGCGGGATATTGCCGAACAGATAGCCCGCGAGGGTGAGGCTCAGGATCCAGCCGATGCCCCCCGCCACGTTGTAGAGCGCGAAGCGCGCATAGGACATCCGGCCGATCCCCGCCACGAACGGCGCGAAGGTGCGGATGATCGGGACGAAGCGCGCGATCACGATGGTCTTGGCCCCGTAGCGCTCGTAGAAGCGGTGCGTGCGGTCGAGGTAGTCCCGGTTGAGGAAGCGCACCCCTTCCCGGCTGAACACGCGGGGACCGACGTGATAGCCGATCGCGTAGTTGAGGGCGTCGCCCAGGATGGCGGCGACGCTGAGGAGGACCACCGTCAAGCCGAGGTCGAGGCTGCCGAGGGCCGCGAACGTGCCGATCGCGAACAGGAGCGAGTCGCCGGGCAGGAAGGGTGTCACCACCAGGCCGGTCTCGCAGAAGATGATGGCGAAGAGGATCAGGTAGGTCCAGACGCCGTAGTCCTGGATGATCACGTTCAGGTGCTTGTCCAGATGCAGCACGTAGTCGAGCAGCGTGGCAATCAGCGCCGGGTTCCTCCAGATCAGGGGGGTCGAGGCTCGGATCGAGCCCGCCCATTGTAGCCTCCCATCGTTCCGAGCTCGGTGAGATCGAGGGCGCGGCCTGCCCGGCGCGTCGCCACCCGGCGAGGCAGCCGCCCACTTCGTGAGCGCTGCTCGACGCGGCGCGGCCGCCGCCGCGCGGCTGGTGTCCGATCGACTCGGCACTTAGACCGCGCAGCCCGGCACCGCCATCCCTTGGCACGGCGGTTGCTCGATCGGAGGGACATGAGCGGATTCGGCTATCCGGTCACCCTCGCGCTGACGGCGCGGCCCTGCCTGGTCGTCGGCGGGGGCGCCGTCGCCGAGCGCAAGGTCGAGGGACTCGTGGACGCGGGGGCGCGCGTCACCGTGGTGAGCCCCTGGCTGTCGCGCGCGCTCCTGGACCTGGCCGCCGACGGTCGCTTTGCCTGGTGGCCGCGCGAGTATGCGGTCGGCGACGCCAGGGGATTCTTCCTCGCGATCGTGGCGACCGACGATCGCGCCGTCAATCTCGAGGTCGCGGCGGAGGCGCGGGCTCTGGGCGTCCTCGTCCATTGTGCGGACGATCCTGCCCTGTCCGATTTCACCGTCGCCTCCTCGATTCCCTCCGTGCCGCTTGCCGTCGTGGCCTCGGCCACCGCCCCCTCCGCGCTCCCGCCACGGTAGTCGCGGCGCCTGCCGGCACCACCGCGCCACCGCGGTCCTGATCGCCGCGGCGTCGCGGCCACGACGGCCGGGCCCCGGTGCACGCTTTCCGGTATACTGCCAGCGTTCAGCCGATCGAGGCGGGACCACAACGGAGGAAGCGATGGCCATCGATGCGCGTCATCCGAAAGAGATCCGCGCGGAT
Source organism: uncultured Candidatus Rokubacteria bacterium (assembly GCA_963840495.1). Classification (GTDB taxonomy): domain Bacteria; phylum Methylomirabilota; class Methylomirabilia; order Rokubacteriales; family CSP1-6; genus CAWIZN01. The sequence continues at coordinate 87,564 of CAWIZN010000041.1, read as the reverse complement.
ATCCGGAGCGGAAAGCTGGCCGGCATCACGGCGGGTCTCGCGCCGGGGTTCGTGCAGGCCAACCTGGCGATCCTTCCGAAGGACAGCGCCTATGACTTCCTGTTGTTCTGCCAGCGCAATCCGCGGCCGTGTCCCCTGATCGAGGTGACCGACGCGGGCTCGCCCGTGCCCGTGGGCATAGCACCGGGCGCCGATCTCCGCACCGACGTGCCCCGCTACCGGATCTACAAGGACGGGGTGATGGCCGACGAGGTCACCGACATCACCCCGTTCTGGCGCGATGACCTGGTGTCCTTTCTCCTCGGCTGCTCGTTCACCTTCGAGTGGGCGCTGCTCGATGCCGGCATCCCGATGCGCCACATCGACGAGGGCAAGAACGTGGCGATGTGGAAGACGTCGATCGAGTGCCGGCCCGCCGGGCGCTTCCACGGCCCCATGGTCGTCTCGATGCGGCCGATTCCATCGCAGATGCTCACGAAGGCGGTGACCGCCTCTGCCCGCTTTCCCAATGCCCATGGCGGCCCGGTGCACGTGGGCGATCCGAGCCAGATTGGAATAGCAGACGTGACCGTGCCCGACTGGGGCGACTTCGTCGGCATCCGTCCCGGGGAGGTGCCGGTGTTCTGGGCCTGCGGGGTGACGCCCCAGGCGGTCGCGCTCGCCTCCAAGCCGTCCTTCATGATCACCCATAGCCCGGGGCACATGTTCATCACGGACCTGCCCAACCACGCGCTGGCGGCCATCTGAGTGGGGGACCCCGACATGGCCCCCCACACCCCCCAACGCTCGGAGCGCCCCGGCAAGCCGGGCGCTCCTCGACGCGCGATTCGTCACGGGCTCGAGTGGGGGACCCGCATGGCCCCCCACACCCCCCACGCTCGGAGCGCCCCGGCCAGCCGGGCGCTCCTCGACCGCGATTCGTTCACGGGCTCTGACCTCGCCGTGAGCCAGGCGCTGATCCACGAGGCAGGGCCGCTCACGACGGTCCAGGATCTCGGCCGGCCGGGGCATCTGAGAGTCGGCATCCCCGCCTCCGGCCCCGTGGACGAGGAGGCGTTCGTCCTCGCCAATCGGCTCGTGGGCAATGGTGACGGCGCGGCCGCGCTCGAGTGCACGCTCATGGGGCCCCGCATCGAGTTCACCGACGCGCGTACCGTCGCCGTCACCGGCGCCGAGATGGCCCTGACGCTCAACGGCGCGCCCGTCCCCCGCTGGGAGAGCTTCCGCGTGAAGGGCGGCGACATCCTGAAGCTCGGCGCCGCCAAGACGGGTGTGCGGGCCTACCTGGCGATCGGCGGCGGCATCGACACGCCGGCGGCGCTGGGCTCCCGCGCGACCTATCTCCGCGGGCGACTGGGCGGCCGGGCCCTCGCGAAGGGCGATCGGCTGCCGCTCGGCCCGGCCACCGCCGAGTCGGTTGGGCGCGTCCGATCCGAGCGCTGGCCCGACTACTCGGCCGAGCCCGAGGTCCAGGTCGTCCTCGGACCACAAGATGACCGCTTCACCGCGCGCGGCATCGCGACCTTTCTCGAGGGGCCGTACGAGATGACGCCGCAGAGCGACCGGATGGGCGCCCGGCTGCGCGGCCCGGTCATCGAGCATGCCCGCGGTCACGACATCATCTCGGACGGCGTGCCGCTCGGCGGCATCCAGGTCGTGGGCGACGGCCAGCCCATCGTCCTGTTGGTCGACCGGCAATCCACCGGCGGTTACACGAAGATCGCGACGGTCTGCTCGTTCGACATCGGGCGCGTCGGCCAGCTCAAGCCCGGCCAGCGCCTGCGGTTCCGCCGGGTCGATCCGGCGCAGGCGCACGGCGAGCTCAAAGTCAGGCGCGAGCTTCTCGACACGGCCATCGAGGCGAGATAAGGAGACCACCATGACACTCGACAATATGATCGACGACTACAAGGCCAAGACCGGCCGCTCGCGGGAGCTGTTCGAAGAAGCGCTCCGGGTCATGCCCGGGGGCAATAGCCGGACCACGACCTTCTTCGATCCCTACCCGTTCTACATCACGCGTGGCGAGGGCGCGCGCCTCTGGGATGCCGACGGCGTCGAGCGGCTCGACTTCAACGGCAACTACACGAGCCTGATCCTCGGCCACGCCAATCCCCAGGTCGTCAAGGCCATCCAGGACACCGCGGCGCTCGGCATGTCCTTCCCGGGCCCGAGCGAGCACGAGATACGGCTCGCCGAGATCCTGACCCGCCGCATCCCGACCATGGAGGTCATCCGCTTCACGAACTCCGGCACCGAGGCCACGATGCACGCGGTGCGCGTGGCCCGCGCGTTCACGGGGCGGAGCAAGATCGCCAAGTTCGAGGGGGCGTTTCACGGCACGCACGACTGGGTGCTCGTGAGCGTCGCGCCGGATCCCGCGGTCGCGGGCTCGCGCAAGCGGCCCAAATCGGTGTCGTGGTCGTCGGGCGTGCCGCCCATGGTGATGAAGCACGTGGTGGTGCTGCCGTGGAACGACACCGCCGCCTGCGTCAAGATCCTCGAGAAGCAGGGGAGCGACATCGCCTGCCCTCATCGTCGACCCGATGCTCGCCAATGGCGGGATGATCCCCGTGCGCGAGGGCTTCCTCGAGGGGCTGCGCGAGGCCACCGAGCGCCTCGGCATCCTCCTGATCTTCGACGAGGTCATCTCGTTCCGCGTGGCGCCGGGCGGGGCCCAGGAGCGCTTCGGCATCCGGCCCGACCTCACCACGCTCGGCAAGATCATCGGCGGCGGCCTCGCGGTGGGCGCCTTCGGCGGGCGCGCCGACGTGATGAACTACTATGACCCGCGCGGCGGCGTGCCGCGGATCAACCACGGCGGCACCTTCAACGCCAATCCCCTCACGATGGCGGGCGGCGTCGCGACGCTCGAGCAGCTCACCCCGGCGGTGTACGGCAAGCTCGACGCGCTCGGGGACCGGCTGCGCGACGGCGTGCGCCGGCTCATCAGAAAGCGCGGCTACGCGGGCCAGATCAGCGGGGTCGGCTCGCTCTTCTGGCTGCACCACACCAAGCGGCGGCTCAGCGACTATCGGTCGGCCCGGCCCGATGATCCGCAGGCGTCGGTCCGGACCTTCATGGGGCTGGTCAACGAGGGCGTGCTCCTGACCCAGCGCGGCCTCGGCGCCTGCTCGGCGGCGATGACCGAGGCCGACGTGGACCGCTTCGTCGAGGCCCTCGGCCGCGTACTGGAGCCGGCGGGCTGAACAGGACGCGCGGAGCGCGGCGGCCGCGGCGCGTGATCCACGGCGCCGTCATCGCGGTCGCGGCCGCCGCGCTCCTGGCGGGCTGCGCGTCGGGGACGCTCGAGTCGGTGCGGTCGCTGGGCTCGGTCACGCGACTGCCGTCGGTGGTCGCGCTCGAGGGCCAGAGCCCCTCGGACCAGGAATGGGACGTGAAGGACTGCCAGGCCGAGGCCGGCTACAGGACCCACTACAGCCCGACCGATTCGCCGCTCGGCAATCTCTTCCAGAAGCTCTTCTTCTGGGGGACGGCGGGCGCCGCGCTCGGCGGGACCATCGACGGCTTTCCCGGCATCGTGGACGCGAGCACGGCGAGCGCCGGCCTGATCGCCGGCGCCTCTGCCGGCGGCGTGACCGGCGCCGCCCTCAGTGTGAGCGGGCAGTCGCGGTACGAGCGCGCGTGGGCCGCGTGCGTGCGGGCTCGGGGCTACGCCGTCGGCCCCGAGGCAACTCGATAGATAATGCCCGACCATTCGATTAGAATGAGGGCCGGTTCCACCAGACTCCCATGACGCAAATCCCATCGGCAGGCGCGCTCAAGCGCACCCCGCTCTATGACGTCCACCGCAAGGCGGGCGCGAAGATGGTTCCGTTCGGCGGCTGGGAGATGCCCGTGCAGTACACCGGCATCATCGAGGAGCACCGGACGGTGCGCGGCGCCGTGGGGCTCTTCGACATCAGCCACATGGGTGAATTCGAGATCGCGGGGCCCGAGGCGCTCGCGATCGTCCAGCGGCTCACCACCAACGACGCATCGGTCCTCGCCGTCGGCCAGGTCCAGTACTCGCTCCTCTGCTATCCGGAGGGCGGCATCGTGGACGACCTGACGCTCTACCGCCTGGACAACGACCGGTTCATGCTCACAGTCAACGCGTCGAACATCGACAAGGACTGGGCGTGGGTCACGTCTCACGGCGGCGGCGCCGCGCAGTGGACGAACGTGAGCGCGGAGACGGCGCTCATCGCGGTGCAGGGGCCGAAGGCCGAGGGGCTGGTCGGGCGGCTCGCCGACACGGACGTCACGCGCGTGCCGTACTACCATTTCGTCCGCGGCGCGGTCGCGGGGGTGCCCGCGATCATCTCCCGGACCGGCTATACGGGCGAGGACGGCTTCGAGCTCTACGCTCCCGCGGCCCGCGCCGAGGCGCTCTGGGACGCATTGATCGAGGCGGGCCGCGGCGACGGCATCCAGCCGATCGGCCTCGGCGCCCGCGACACGCTCAGGCTCGAGATGAAGTTCGCGCTCTACGGCAATGACATCGACGAGACCACCAGTCCGCTCGAGGCGGGGCTCGGCTGGATCGTCAAGCCGGGCAAGGGGGACTTCCTGGGGCGCGCGGCGATCGAGGCGCTCCGCGCGCGCGGCGTCACGCGGAAGCTGGTCGGGTTCGAGATGGTCGAGCGCGCGATTCCCCGCCACGGGTACGCGATCATCCACCAGGGAAGCCCCGCCGGGACGGTCACGTCCGGATCGTTCGGCCCGTCCGTCGAGCGCGGGATCGGCATGGGCTATGTGCGGACCGAGCTCGCCGCCGTGGGCACGGATCTCGCCGTGGAGATCCGCGGCCGCGCCGAGCCGGCGCGCGTCGCCCGCACCCCATTCCACCCGTCGCACACCAAGAAGTCGTAGGCAATGGAAGTCGTAGGCAGGGAATGACCAAGTATCCGCAGGCGAGTGAGAAGGGTCCAGATGCGAGGCGGCGCCCGAAGGCCGCACGCGAGGCGTACTCTCTGTACGTTGAGCGTGCGGCCGAGGGCGCCGACGAAGCAGATGGGCCCTTATCGCTCGCCTGCTAGGAGCGAGGCGATGGTGCAGGTTCCGGCGGATCTCAAGTACACGCGCGAGCACGAGTGGGCCAAGGTCGAGGGCGACCGGGCGCGGATCGGCATCACCGCGTTCGCCCAGGAGCAGCTCGGCGACGTCGTCTTCGTCGAGCTGCCGAAGGTCGGCGCCAAGGTGACGGCGACGCAGACGTTCGGCGTGGTGGAGTCGGTCAAGGCGGTCTCCGATCTCTTCGCGCCGCTCACCGGAGAGGTCGTGGAGACGAATGCCGATCTGGTCAAGAAGCCGGAGACGGTGAACAGCGACCCCTACGGGCAGGGCTGGATGATCGTGGTGAAGCTCGCCAATCCGAAGGAGCTCGACGGGCTCCTGAGCGCGGCCGACTACGAGCAGCTCGTCGCCGGCGCGGGGCACTGAGGAAGCCGCCGGGCATGCGGTACATCTCGAATACGCCGGCCCAGCAGAAGGAGATGCTCGGTGTCATCGGCGCCGCGTCCATCGAGGACCTGCTCGTCCGCATCCCGGCGAAGGCGCGGCTGTCGCGCCCGCTCAACCTGCCCTCTGCGATGGCGGAGATGGACCTCGTGCGACATCTCCGCGGCATCGCCGCCCAGAACGCGAGCGCGGAGGACTTTGCCTGCTTCCTCGGGGCGGGCTCCTACGACCACGCGATGCCGAGCCCGATCAACCATCTGATCTCGCGCGGGGAGTTCTTCACCGCCTATACGCCGTATCAGCCCGAGGCGAGCCAGGGGACGCTCCGGACGATCTTCGAGTACCAGACCATGATCGCCGAGCTCACCGGGATGGACGTCGCCAATGCCTCGCTCTACGATGGCGGGTCCTCGCTGGCCGAGGGCGTGCTGATGGCGCATGCGGTGACGGGCCGGGACGGCATCGTCCTCTCCCGGGGCGTGAACCCGCTCTATCGCCAGGTCGTGGAGACGTACGTCGAGGGGCCGAGCCTTCGCATCACCTCAGCCCCGCTCGCCGATGGGATCACCGACGGCGATGCGCTCAAGAAGGCCGTCACGGACAAGACCGCCGCCGTCGTCGTGCAGTATCCGAACTTCTTCGGGTGCCTCGAGGACGTCAAGGGCGCCGCCGAGATCGCCCACGCCGCCGGCGCCCTGCTGATCGTCGTCGCCGATCCGGTGAATCTCGGGCTCCTCGAGCCGCCCGGCGCGCTCGGCGCCGACCTCGTGGTGGGCGAGGGGCAGGGGCTCGGCGTGCCGATGAGCTTCGGCGGGCCCAACCTGGGCGTCTTCGCCGCCAAGCAGGAGCTGGTGCGGCGCATGCCCGGGCGCCTCGTCGGCGCCACCGTCGACCTCGACGGGCAGCGCGGCTTCGTCCTGACGCTGCAGACGCGCGAGCAGCACATCCGACGCGAGAAGGCCACGTCCAATATCTGCACCAACGTGGCCCTCTGCGCCCTCATGGCGACCATCTACGTGTCCATCATGGGCAAGCGCGGCATCCGGAAGGTGGGCGAGCTGTCGGTGGCCAAGGCGCACTACGCCGCGACGGCGTTCTCCAAGGTCCCGGGCGTGCGGCTCCGCTTCGGCGCGCCCTTCTTCAAGGAGTTCACGCTTCAGCTCCCCAAGGCGCCCGACCGCGTCGTCAAGCGGCTCGCCAAGGACCGGATCCTGGCGGGCCTGCCGCTCAAGCCCTTCGACCGCCAGTACAAGGATTGCCTCCTGGTCGCGGTCACCGAGAAGCGCACCCGGGAAGAGATCGACGCCTACGCGGCCGCCCTGGCCGTGGCGGTCGCCTGAGGCCGCCATGCCCACGGCCGCCCGCGCCGCCTACGACAAGCTGATCTTCGAGCTGTCTTCCCCGGGCCGCTATGCCTACTCGCTGCCCGAGTGCGACGTGCCCGAGGCCGACCCCGCCGCGCACCTGCCGGCAGCGCACCTGCGCCGGTCGCCCGCCGAGCTGCCCGAGGTGTCCGAGGTCGACGTCATCCGCCACTACTCGCGCCTGAGCCAGATGAACTACGGCGTCGACACCAACTTCTACCCCCTCGGCTCCTGCACGATGAAGTACAACCCGAAGATCAACGAGGACATGGCGCGGCTGCCCGGCTTCCTCCGGCTGCATCCCTTGACGCCCGAGGCGCAGAGCCAGGGGGCGCTGCAGCTCATGTTCGAGCTCGCGCGCGACCTCGCCGAGATCTCGGGCATGGACGAGGTGTCGCTGCAGCCCGCGGCGGGCGCCCAGGGCGAGTTCGCCGGCGTGCTCATGATCCGCGCGTGGCACCTGTCGCGCGGGGAGCGGCGGAGCAAGGTGCTGATCCCCGACTCCGCCCACGGGACGAATCCCGCGTCGACGGCCCTCGCGGGCTTTTCGGTGGTGCAGCTCAGGTCCGACGACAACGGGGAAGTGGACCCGGCCGACCTCGAGCGGCACCTCGACGAGAGCGTGGCGGCGTTCATGATCACCCAGCCCAATACGCTCGGCCTCTTCGAGTCGCGCATCCACCAGATCACGGAGATGTGCCACGCCAAGGGCGTGCAGGTGTACATGGACGGCGCCAACTTCAATGCGATCCTCGGGATCACGCGCCCCGGCGATCTCGGCTTCGACGTCTGCCACTTCAACCTGCACAAGACCTTCACCACGCCGCACGGCGGGGGCGGGCCGGGCGCGGGACCGGTGGGCATCAAGTCGCACCTGGCGCCGTTCCTGCCGACGCCCGTGGTCGTCAAGAAGGACGCCGGCGGCTATGCGCTCGACGGCAATCGGCCGCAGTCGATCGGCAAGCTCCAGGCCTTCTGGGGCAACTTCGGCATGCTCGTGCGCGCCTACGCGTACATCCGCACGATGGGCCCCGACGGGCTCCGCTCCGTCTCCGACAATGCGGTGCTCAACGCCAACTACATCTTGAAGCGCCTCGAGGGCGACTACGACCGGGCCACGCAGGGGCCCTGCATGCACGAGTGCGTGCTGTCGGCGCGCCGGCAGAAGAAGCTCGGCGTGAGCGCCATGGATATCGCCAAGCGCCTGCTCGACCTCGGCTTCTACGCGCCCACGACGTACTTCCCGCTCATCATCGAGGAAGCCCTGATGATCGAGCCGACCGAGACCGAGTCGAAGGAGACGCTCGACCAGTTCTGCGACGCCATGATCCAGATCGCGCGGGAGGCGGAGTCGGATCCGCACATCGCCCACGCCGCCCCCGTGACGACGCCCGTGCGCCGGCTGGACCAGACGCTGGCCGCGCGGCAGCCCCGGCTTCGCTGGACGCCGTCGTAGCGACGGGATGATCGCGTTCCGACTGCTCGTCACCGAGCCGCTCGACGGCGCGGCGAACATGGCGCTCGACGAGGCGCTCTTGCGGGCGCGCCTCGCGAGGCCGAGCCCGCCGACGCTCCGGTTCTTTTCGTGGGCGCCGCCCACGATCTCGCTCGGCTTCGGCCAGCCGCTCGACGGGCGCGTCGATCTCGCAGCGTCGGCGGAGATGGAGATCGGCCTCGTGCGCCGGCCCACGGGCGGCAGCGCCATCTTGCACGAGGGGCCGGACCTCGAGGTGACGTACAGCGTGGTGGCGGGCGCCGGGGATTTTCCCGGAGCCGACGAGCTCCTCGCGACCTATCGGTGGATCGGCGCCGCCCTCGAGAGCGGTCTCCATCGCCTCGGCGCGCCCGCGGACATGGTTCCCGTGCAACCCTCGGATCCCGCCGCGATGCCCGCCTTCTGCTTCGCGCGAACCGGCTCGTACGAGCTCGAGGTGCACGGGCGCAAGCTGGTCGGCAGCGCGCAGCGGCGCCAGGGCGCCGGCTTTCTCCAGCACGGCTCCATCATGCTGGGCACGGCGCCCGACCGGCTGCGGCGCGTGTTCCCCGCGGAAGCCGATCCCCTCCGGGGCATGACCACGCTCGAGGCCGTGCTCGGGCGGCGCCCGTCCTTCGACGAGACGGTCGCCGCGCTCGCCGAGGGCTTCCGCGAGGCCCACGGCGTCACCGTCGTGCCGGGGGGCCTCGAACCCGACGAAGAGGAGTCGATGCGGGCGCTCGTTGCCGACAAGTACGGGACGGATCGGTGGACGCGGTCCGGCCGGGTCCCGCTCGCGGCCCGGGCCCTGTCCTGATGCCGCCGGCGCGCGAGTATCCGGACGCGCCGCGGGCCGCCGTGGGCGCCGTCGTCCTCGACGAGGACCGCGTGCTGCTCGTCCGGCGCGGCCAACCGCCGGGTCTGGGAAAGTGGAGCCTGCCCGGCGGCCTCCTCGACCTGGGTGAGCGGCTCGAGGACGCGGTGGTGCGCGAGGTGGAGGAGGAATCCGGCCTGCGCGTGCAGGTCCTCGGGCTCTGCGGGGTGATCGACCGCGTCATCCCGGGCGAGCACGCGGATGCCGGGGGCCCCGCCGTCCGGTATCACTGGGTCATCGTCGACTACGTCGCCGCCGTCGTCGGCGGCGAGCTCCGGGCGGGCAGCGACGCCGCGGATGCCCGCTTCGTTCCCCTCACCGAGCTCGACCGCTACGAAACCACCGACGGGCTCGCCGCCATGATCCAGCGCGCGGTGAGCCTTCGGCAGACCTTCGCCCGACACGCCAAAGGCTAGCCAAGAGCTAGGGAGGACGCGACCGATGAAGCTTGCCCTCGAGACCCGGAGCCCGATGGACGCTCTGGCCGACGTGCTGGTGCTTGGACGCTATGCCGCTCCCACCCGCCCTGCGGCGGAGCTGGTTGCGCTCGACAAGAAGCTCGACGGCCTCCTTTCCACCGTGCTCGGGACCGAGAAGTTCGAGGGCAAGGCGGGCCAGGTCGCGCACCTCTACACGGGCGGCCGCATTCCCGCGGCCCGGGTGATGGTCGTGGGCCTCGGCCCGAAGAAGAGCGGCGACGCCGAGATCCTGCGGCGGGCCACGGCGACATCCGCACGGCGCGCGCGCGACCTCGGCGCCACGAGCGTCGCCGTGTTCATGCCCGCCGACGGCTTGCCCGCGCGCGCGAGGGCCCAGGCCATCGTCGAGGGCGGCATCCTCGGGACCTATCGATTCGACAAGTACCTGAAGGAGAAGAGTCCCAAGGTGCTCGAGTCGCTCACCGTCATCGAGCCCGATCGCCGCCAGCATCTCGCCGCGCGCGAGGGCGTGCGCGTGGGCGAGGCCTGGGCCGCCGCCACCTGCCTGGCGCGCGATCTCGTCAATGAGCCGGCCAACATGGTCACGCCGAGCGTCCCTCGCCGCGTGCGCGGAAGAGATCGCCCAGGGTGGAGTCGTGAGCGTCGAGGTGCTCGAGCGGGAGGACTGCGAGAAGCTGGCCATGGGCGCGTATCTCGGCGTCGCCCAGGGAAGCCCGGAGCCGCCGAAGTTCATCCATCTCACCTACGTGCCCAAGGGCCGGCCGCGGCGGCGCGTCGCCGTCATCGGCAAGGGCATCACGTTCGACTCCGGCGGGCTCGACCTCAAGCCCGCCGACGGCATGCTGCGGATGAAGGACGACATGTCGGGGGCCGCTGCCGTCCTCGGCATCTTCCAGGCCCTGCCGCATCTCAAGCCGCCGGTCGAGGTGCACGGGCTCATCGCCGCGACGGAGAACATGCCCTCGGGCACGGCGCAGCGGCCCGGCGACATCGTCCGCGCCATGAACGGGCTCACCATCGAGATCGGCAATACCGACGCGGAGGGCCGGCTCACCCTCGCCGATGCGCTCGCCTATGCCGCCAAGGAGATAAAGCCCGACGAGATGCTGGACATGGCGACGCTCACGGGCGCCATCGTCGTGGCCCTCGGCCTCGGGGTCTCGGGCCTCTTCGCGAGCCACGACGGGCTCGCCTCGCGGCTGCTCTCCGCCGCGTCGGCGGCGGGCGAGAAGATGTGGCGGATGCCGCTGCACGAGGAGTACAAGGAGGGCATCAAGAGCGACATCGCGGACCTGAACAATATCTCGAGCCAGCGCGGCGGCGGCGCCATCGTCGCCGGGCTCTTCATGCGCGACTTCACGGCGGGGATCCCGTGGGCGCATCTGGACATCGCGGGCACCGCCTTCGCGGAGCGCGAGCACCCGCTCGGCCCCAAGGGCGCCACCGGCGTGGCCGTGCGCACCGTCCTCAGCTATCTGACCGCGCTCGGCGGCAAGTAAGTGGGCGGCGCCGTCGACCTGCATTCCCACACGACGGCGTCGGACGGGACGCTCGGCCCCGCCGAGCTGGTGCGGGAGGCCGTGCGGCGGGGCGTGCGCGTCCTCGCCGTGACCGACCACGATTCGACGGAGGGCCTCGCCGAGGCCATGGCGGAGGCCGCGCGCCATCCGCCGCTTCAGATCGTGCCCGGCATCGAGATCAACTGCGACATCGAGGGCGCGGAGATCCACATCCTCGGCTATTGCATGGACTACGAGGCTGCCTGGTTTCAGGACTTCTGCCGTCGCCAGCGCGAGGAGCGGCGCGCGCGCGTCTACCGCATGGCGGACCGGCTCGCCGAGCTCGGCATGCCCATCGATCCGGAGGCCGTCTTCGCCATCGTGCGGGAAGGCTCGGCGGGCCGCCCCCACGTCGCGCAGGTCATGCTCGCCCGCGGCTACGTGAAGACGGTGCGCGAAGCCTTCGACAAGTACCTCGGCTCGGGCAAGCCGGCCCATGTCCCGCGCGTGAAGCTGACGCCGGCGGACGCCGTGCGCCTGATCAGGAAGGCGGGCGGCGTGCCCGTCATCGCGCATCCCGGCCTCGCGGATCGCGACGAGCTCATCCCGGACCTGGTGGCGGCAGGGCTGATGGGGATCGAGTCCTACTACTCCGAGCACTCGGCGGCGCAGACGGCCGGCTACGTCCAGATGTGCCGGGACCATGGCCTCGTCGCGACGGGCGGCTCCGACTTCCACGGCCCCCGCGTCCGAGCGGGCAGCCTCGGCATCCCCAGCATTCCCATGGCGGTGTGGGAAGCGCTCAAGGCCAAGGCCGCCGAAGCGCGGACGACGCGCGACGACGGCCTGACGGGACGCGCCGGACGCGTCGTGTCACCGGTCACGGGGTCAGTCGGGCGAATTTGGCCACCGGCACTGGGGCAAGTTGCGAGCCAGACGAGGCGCGAGCGCACTGGCAGCCCGAGGCGTACGTGAGCCTGCGGCGAGCCGCAGGCGAGGCGAGCGGATATGGATATCCGGGCGAGCACGAGCGAGCCACGTTGAGGGCTGCCAGGGCGCTCGCAACGAAGTCTGGCGAAGCAACTTGACCCAGTGCCCGCAACGCGCGTGATCCCCGCGCTCGTCGCCATGGTCAGTGGCCCGTTCGCGCGGGCCATGCTGACCGCCTTCTTCTTCTTCGGCAGCCTCAACGGCTTCGTCCTCCTGCCCCTCTACATCCATCAGCTCGGCGGCACCGAGGCCTCCATCGGGATGGTCCAGGGCATTTACAGCGCCACCGGCATCATCTGCCAGCCGCTCGTCGGGGCCTGGATCGACCGCCTCGGGCGCCGGATCTTCATGCTGCTCGGCGCCTCCATCCTCACCGTGGCCACGGCCGCCTTCATCGTGACGAGCTCGATCCCCGGGCTGGCCGTGCTGAGAGCGGTCCACGGGGTCGCCTTCTCGGCCTTCTTCGTGGCCAACTACCTGTACGTCGTGGACCTCGTCCCCCCGGCGCGCCGCGGCTGGGCGCTCGGCATCTTCGGCCTCTCCGGGCTCATCTCGACCTCGCTCGCGCCGCTCTTCGGCGAATTCCTCGTGCGTCACTGGGGCTTCGGCGCCTTGTTCGCGTTCTCGACCCTCCTCGCCATGGCGGCGACCGCGGGCGCCGAGCGCATGCGGGACGTGCGGCCCCCGGCGCTCGGCGTCGGCACGACCGTCGACGTGTTCCGCGACAGCGTGCGCGAGCTGTGGCGACTGCACATGGGCCTGATGTTCTGCTTCGGCCTGGGCACGGGGACGATCTTCACGTTCCTGCCGACGTTCGCGGAAGCCCTGGGCGTGCGCGGCCTCGGACTCTTCTACACCGCCTATGCGGTGGCCGCCATGCTCGTGCGGCTGGTCGGGGGACAGCTCATCGACTTGCGCGGTCCGCGCGCCGTGATCATTCCGTCCATGTTCGTGCAGGTGGGGGCGGCGCTGGTCCTCGCCCTCGTGGCCATCTTCATCTCGCCGACGGGGCACGTGCCCGTCCTGCCGTTTCTCTTCCTCGCGGGCCTCCTCGCGGGCGGCGCCCACGGGTTCCTCTATCCCGCGCTGTCGGCGTTGCTCGTGGACGTGACGCCGGACAATCGCCGCGCGCGGGCGGTGGGGACGTTCAGCTCGGTGTTCCTCCTCGGCAATGCCTCGGGAGCCGTGGCGTTCGGGTACGTCGCCCACGGGCTCGGGTATCGCGCGATGTGGAGCGGCCTCACGGTGCTGCTGCTCCTGGGCTTTCTGGCGAGCCTCCGGCTCCGCGTCGGCGCTCCGACGACGCTCGTGCCCGCCGCGTGATTTGACTTGCCCCGAGCGCGGGCCGATACTCCAGAAATCATGCGAGTCGTGGAGCGGTGACGCCGTTGGCCGAAGGGCCGGAGAAGCGACCAGCCGCGCTCGCACCCGCGACGTCCGCGCCGGAGCTGGAGGGCCAGGAGTGGGCGTTCCGGCGCCGCATCGAGGACGTCTTCGCGAAGCTCGGGGATAAGTTCGGCGATCTCACCGGCCGCGTCGAGGTCACGTTCAAGCCGGAGATGTCCTTCGACCAGATCGGCGGCCTCGCCGAGGCCAAGGCCATCATCCGGAGCTTCGCCACCGCCCTCACGAACCCCGAGCTGTACCGCAACTGGGGGATCACGCCCCCCAAGGGCGTCCTGATCTATGGGCCCCCGGGCACCGGCAAGTCGATGCTGGCGCGCGCGCTCGCCACGGAGGCCGGGGCGATCTTCTATCACCTGAAGCTGCTCAACCTCACGTCCAAGTTCGGGGCGAACACCGGTGAGCTCCTGCAGGAGATCGTGGGCGTGGCCAAGGAGCAGGGCAAGGGCGTGGTGTTCCTGGACGAGGCGGACGCGCTCTCGCTCGAGCACCTCCTGCCGGGAGCGCAGGCGCGGGAAGCGAGCGCGCGGCTGGTGGCGGCGCTCTGCGAGCGGCTCGACGGCCTCGCCCCCTTCTCCCGGCTGGTGGTGATCGCGTCGACCCATCGCACCGACTCCGTCGACGCCTCCCTCGTGCAGCCGAACCGACTCGACCGCCTCGTCGAGGTGACGCTGCCGGACGGGCGCGCGCAGCAGGAGATCCTGGACCTCGCGCGCATTCGAGCGGAGACGGCGGCGGGGCGGCAGCTCGTCGCCGACATCGACTATCGCTCCGTCCTGCCGCCCATGGGCGGGATGAGCGGGGCGGAGATCGCCGAGGTGCTCCGCCGCGCGCTCGAGCAGAAGGTCCACGCCGCCGGGCAGGGGCGCGACAGTGGGCTCGTCACCACGCCGGACCTGCTGCAGCAGATCGACGCCTATCGCCGGATTCGCGTCGTCGTCGAAAAGATCCGCTACGGCCAGTACCTCTGACGGCCGGCTCCCTTCGGCAATGGCGCCGGACGGACAGGCCGCGGGCGAGCCCCCGCTCGGCAATGCTCGGCGCTGGGCCATCACCGTCACCGTCATGCTGGTGTCGGTGCTCCAGATCCTCGACACCAGCGTCACCAACGTGGCCCTGCCCCACATCCAGGGGGCGCTCTCCGCGGGGCTCGACGAGGTCTCGTGGGTGCTCACCTCGTACCTCGCGGCCAATGCCATCGCGCTGCCCGCCACGGGGTGGCTCACCGCGCGGCTCGGACGGCGGCGCTTCTTCCTGATCTGCACCGTGCTGTTCACCGTCAGCTCCTTTTTCTCCGCCGTCGCGCCCTCCATCGAGTTCCTGATCGCCATGCGCATCCTCCAGGGTCTGGGGGGCGGGCCGATCATCCCCGTCGCGCAGGCGGTGCTGTGGGAGATCTTTCCGCCCCACCAGCGCGGCATGGCCATGGCGGTGTGGGGACTCGGGATCGTGCTCGCCCCGACGTTCGGGCCGACGGTGGGGGGCTGGATCGCCGACAACTGGTCCTGGCGCTGGATCTTCTACATCAACCTGCCCATCGGCGTGCTCGGCTTCTTCATGGCGAGCGCGCTCTTGTTCGACTCCACGCACACGAAGCCGCCGGGGCGCGTGGACGTCTCGGGCCTCCTCCTCATGGTGCTCGGGTTCGGGTGCCTGCAGCTCGTGCTGGACCGGGGCGAGCGTGCGGACTGGTTCGACTCGACGGCGGTCACCGCGATGGCGGTGGTGGCGGTCGTGGCGCTGGCGGCGTTCGTGATCCGCGAGCTCACGGCGAAGGAGCCGCTCGTCGACCTCGCCGTCTTCGCCGACCGGAACTTCACGCTCGGCTCGGTGGTGATGGCGCTCGCGGGCTTCGGGTTCTACGCGAGCATGCTGCTGCTGGCCCTCTTCACGCAGAAGCTCATGAGCTACGACGCCTGGACCTCGGGACTCGTCCTCGCCCCGAGCGGGATCGGCCAGGCGGTCATGCTCGTCATCGTGGGCCGGCTCGTGAACCGCGCCGATCAGCGTTGGCTCTTGGGCTTCGGCGTGCTCATGAACGGGCTCGCGACCTTGCTCATGTCGAACGCCAGCTCTGGGCAGCGACTTCTGGGCGCTCGCGTGGCCGCGCCTCATCCAGGGGATCGGCATGGGGTGCATCTTCGTGCCGCTGCAGATGCTGGCCCTGGCCTCGGTGCCCATCAGCCAGCTTCCGAACGCGACGGCGCTGTTCAGCGTGGTCAGGAACGTCGGGGGCAGCGCGGGGGTGGCGATCTCGACGACGCTCTTGAGCCGGCGCGCCCAGACGCACCAGTCGGCGCTGGTCGCCCACGTCAATATCTGGGACCCGGAAACCGCCGAGCGCCTGCGCCAGTGGACCGACCACTTCGTCGCCCGCGGCGCCGACACGGTGACGGCGGGACGCCAGGCGATGGCGATGCTCTATCGCGAGACCCAGGTCCAGGCGCAGGTCCTCGCCTTCATGGACGACTTCCGCGTCCTCGCCGCGATGTACGCCGCCCTCGTCGTCCTGGTCATCCTGATGCGCCGCGTCCGCACCACCCCCGCCCAAGCCACCAAGTCCCCCACCGAACCCGCCCTAGTCGCGCCCGCGCGAGTAAGCCGCGCCGAGCGTGCTCCGACGTGCCACGCCGCCGCGCAGACGGGACGTGGAGAAGGGTCCAGATGCGAGGCGGCGGGGGCGGGCCGGCGCGAGGCGTACTTGCCGTACGTTGAGCGCCGAGCCCGCCCCCGCCAACGAAGCAGATGGGCCCTTATCCGCGTCCCGCGCTAACGGTCGAGCCAGGCGGCATTAGGCGCCCGCCGTAGTCGTAGCCGAAGTTCGGCGCATAGTTCTTGAGCGCGCTCCGTCCCCGACGCCGCTCACGTGCACGGGCGACGGCATCTGGACGTAGTACTGCTGCTTGGCGAGATAGCGCTGGATCTCGAAGATCAGCTCCTTGCGCTTGGCGAGGTCCGCGGTCCGGCGCTGCCGGATCGAGCATGTCGGCCACGACGGGGTCGTTGAAGTGGCCCTGGTTCTTGATCTCGCCCGGGTAGTACTGGCCGTAGAGGTGGTTGTCGGGCTCGAGAAAGCCCGTCTGCGGCCCAAAGGCCATCGAGTCGAACTTGCCGTAGAACGTCGTCGCGATGTACGCCCCGTACTCCTTCGTGTTGAGCTTGACCTCGATGCCGACGTCCTTCAGGTACTTCATGACGAGCTGGGCGAGTGTCCACCATGACGGTGGAGCCGTAGGTCGTGAAGTCCATCGTCGCGGGGAAGCCCTTGGGATAGCCCGCCTCGGCGAGGAGCTTCTTCGCGCGCGGTGGGGTCGTAGCGGTAGTACTGCGCGCCCTCGCCGAGCTCCGCCATCGGCGACTCGATGGGAACGGACCACTCCCTGAGGGCGGCGGGTATCGGCGGGTTGATCGCGCCGACGCCCTCGTAGACGGCGTCGATGATCCCCTTGCGGTCGATGGCCATGGACATGGCCCGACGCACCCGCACGTCGCTGAACGGGGCCTTGTCGGTGCGCATGAGATGTGGCTCATCACGGGGGTCGTGAAGTCCACCGGTCTGAGCCGCGGGCGCTTCTGCTTGAGCGTGTCCTTGATGTTCACCCAGTCGACCGGTTGATGATGCCCATGAACTCCCAGCCGATGTCGTACTTGCCCGAGAGGAAGGCGGCCATGCGCGAGGCATTGTCCTCGTCGACCACGAGCTCACGCGGTCGATATAGGGCAGGCCGGCCATGAAGTAGCCGGGATGCCGGACCATGGTCATGCCGAGGTTCGGCCGGTAGCTGTCGAGCATCCAGGGGCCGGTGCCGACGGTCGCCTCGGGCTTCTTCAGGTCGCCGAACTTGTCCACGCACTCGCGCGCGCGATGATCGCCACCGCGTGCGGATTGGCGATCATGTCGAGGAACCACACGAAGGGCTCCTTGAGAGTGAAACCGCACCGTGTATTTGTCGAGCGCCTCGACCTTGTCGAGCGACGAGAGCATGTAGGCGTTGGCATTGCCCTTGACGGTCCGGAAGCGCTCGACGCTGTACACGACGTCGTCGGCGGTCAGCTCGCGCCCGTTCACCGGCGGCTTCGCATGCCACCGGACGCCCGGCCGCAGCTTGAAGACGTACGTCGTCTCGTTGGGCTGGCTCCACGACTCGGCGACGTCGCCCTCGATGGGGAAGACCCCCGGCGCCACCGACGGCCCCGCCTTGTACTTGAGGAGCCGGCTATGCGTGAAGGAGTAGGCGATGTGGGTCTTGTAGGAGATCGTGAGATGCGGGTCGAAGTGCGGCGGGTCCCAGGCGCGGACGGTGACGACGCCGCCCCGCTTCGGAGCTTGGGCCAGGGCGCGCCCGGGGGCCAGATGGCCGAGGCTCATGGGGCCGAGGGCGGCCCCCGCGGCGAGGGCCGCTGCCCCTTTGACGACGTCGCGACGGCTGACGGAGCCGATGTGGGAAGCGCGTGCGGGCATGATCTGCTCCTTCTGAGGCTTCGTCGCCTCTCGTGAGGGTGCTGAGCTCAGCGGGTGTTCCAGCTCTGCTGGACGTTGATGCGCTGCTGACCTCGGTGATCCCGGGCACCTCGGCGGCGAGGCGCACGGTGTCGTTGCGCTGCTGGTTGCCATTCTGGAGAGCGCCGGTCGAGCGTGACGCCGCCGCCGCTCGTGATGTCGACGGGCTCGCCGGTCTCCAATCGGCGCGGAGCGCTCGAGGCGTGCCCCGGAGTCTAGCACGCGGTCCGGGGCCGGTCAATTTAACCCCGCGAAACCGTTGACTGAACAGCGCCAAATGTGTGTGCGGGCGCACGCGTGTGCTACACTTACCGGCGGCCCGGGGGGCTCCGGGCCTCTCATGATCCAGGTCGATCAACTTACCAAGCACTACGGGCCGGTCACCGCGATCGAAGGCGTGTCCTTCCGCGTCGACAAGGGTCGCATCGTCGGCTTTCTCGGCCCGAACGGCGCCGGCAAGTCCACCACGATGAAGATCCTCTCGTGCTTCATGCCGGCCAGCTCGGGCTCGGCGCGCGTGGCGGGCTTCGACGTCTTCTCCCAGTCCCTCGAGGTGCGGCGCCGCATCGGATACCTGCCCGAGAACGCGCCCCTCTACGCGGACCTGTCCGTGGCGGCCTACCTCGACTTCGTGGCGGAGATCAAAGGGGTGGGGCGCAGCGCGCGCCGGGGGCGGGTCGCCGACGTGATGGACCGCTGCTTCATCTCGGACATGCGCAACCGGATGATCGGCAAGCTGTCGAAGGGCTACCGGCAGCGCGTCGGCCTCGCGCAAGCGCTGCTCGGCGACCCGGAGGTGCTCATCCTCGACGAGCCGACCATCGGCCTCGACCCCAGGCAGATCGCCGAGATCCGCGCCTTGATCCGCTCGCTCGCCGGCCAGCACACGGTGATCCTGTCGACGCATATCCTGCCCGAGGTGTCCATGGTCTGCGACGGCGTCATCATCATCAATCGCGGGCGCATCGTCGCGCAGGGCACGGAGTCGGAGCTGGTGGAGCAGGTCTTCCCCACCGCGCGCGTCGAGCTGCACGTGGCCGGGGCGACGGGTGACGTGGCGCAGACGCTTCGCGCCCTCCCCGCGGTGCTGGGCGTGGAGGCGCTGCCGTCGCGCGACGGGGCGCAGGCCTTCATCGTCGAGTCCCCGCGCGACCGCGACGTCCGGAGCGATCTCGTGGCGCTGGTGATGAGCCGCGGCTGGGCGCTGCAGGAGCTGCACCAGGTCGGGATGAGCCTCGAGGAGGTGTTCATCCGCGTGGTGGCGGGCGAGGAGGCCCAGGAACAGGCCGTTGTCGCCGCGCCCGAGGCGGTCGCGCCGGACGATGCGGTCGCGCCGGAGAGCGACTGATGCGCTGGCTCCCCGTGTTCAAGAAGGAGATGCGGCTCTTCTTCGGCTCGCCCGTCGCCTACGTCGTCTTCACGTTCTTCCTCCTCATCTCGGGGTGGTTCTTCAGCCAGATCTTCCTGTACTACAGCGACATCTCGATGCGCTCGTTCATGCAGCCCGGCATGGCCCAGAGCCTCAATATCACCGAGAGCGTGATGCGGCCGCTGTTCACCAACATGAGCGTGGTCCTGCTCTTCTTCATGCCCATGCTGACCATGCGCCTCTTCGCGGAAGAGAAGAAGTCGGGCACCATGGAGCTGCTGCTGACGTATCCGGTGCGCGACGGCGAGGTGCTCGCGGGCAAGTTCCTCGCCGCCGGGGCCCTCTACGTGATCCTCCTCGGCCTCACGCTGGTCTATCCCGGCCTCATCGCCTATTTCACCCGCGTCGAGTGGGGGCCGATCCTCACCGGCTACCTCGGGCTCGTCCTGACGGGCGCCACCTTTCTCGCGGTGGGCGTCTTGATCTCGTCCTTGACCGAGAACCAGATCGTGGCCGGCTTTGGAACCTTCGGGGTGCTGCTGGGGTTGTGGATCATCGGATGGGGAGCGGAGTTCGCGGGGGGCAACCTCCGGGCGGTGCTGCAGTACCTCTCCATCACCGAGCACATGGACACATTCAGCCGCGGATTGATCGACACCAAGGATCTCGTCTACTACGTGTCGGCGATCGCGCTGGCGCTGTTCCTGACGCTCCGGTCGCTCGACTCGAAGCGGTGGCGGGGGTGAGGGCGTGAGCCTCGTGAAGAAGAACGTGGGATGGCTCGGCGTCCTGTGCCTGCTCGGGGCGGGGGCCCTGGCCGTGTTCGTGCCGTGGCTCACGCGGCTCCGGTGGATCCTGGTGATCGCGGGGGCGGTGCTGCTCCTGGCGTCGCTCCTGCTGAACGCCCGCGAGGCCCAGGGGGTGCTCGGCCGCCGCGGCACGCGCTACGGCGCGGGTGCCGCCGTCATGATCCTGCTCGCGCTCGGCGTGGTGGTCTTCGCCAATGCGCTGTCCTCGCGGCACAGCGTCCGGTGGGACTTCACGGAGAACCGGCGGAACACGCTGTCGCCGCAGACCGTCCAGGTGCTGAAGACCCTCAAGACGCCCGTCGAGGCGATCGCGTTCTTCCGCACCGACACGCCGGGCAAGCGCACCGCGGAAGACCTGCTCGGCCAGTACGCGGCGCAATCGGGCGGGAAGTTCACCTGGCGCCTCGAGGACACGGACAAGGCGCCGGGACTGGCCCGCGAGTACGGGGTCGAGAGCTACGGCACCGTGGTGATCAAGGGCGGGGGGCCCGACGCGGCGAGGACGGAGAAGATTCTCGACGCCGAGGAGGAGAAGCTCACCAATGCCCTCGTCAAGGTGACGCGCTCGGGGAAGCGGACCGTGTACGTGATCAAGGGGCATGGCGAGCGCGAGATCACGAACACCGAGAAGGCCGGGTTCAGCCAGGCCCGCGACCAGATGGACAAGGCCAACTACGAGGTCAAGGAGCTGCTCCTCGCCCGGGAGCCCAAGGTGCCCGACGACGCCGCGGTGGTGATCGTGCCGGGCCCGAAGACCGATCTCTTCCCGCAGGAGATCGCCGCGCTCGACGCCTATATCGCCCGCGGCGGCAAGGCGTTCTTCATGGCCACGCCGTTCCAGGGCGAGGGCCTCCGCACGTACCTCGAGAAGTACGGCATCCTCCTCGACGACGACGTGGTCATCGAGTTGAACCCCCTCGGGCAGCTCTTCGGCACGGGCCCGCTCGTGCCCATCGTGAGCCAGTACGATCAGCACCCGATCACCAAGGATCTCGCCGGGGTGATGACGCTCTTCCCGCTGACCCGATCGGTCGAGGCGGTCAAGAATCCCCCGAAGGGCGCGGTGATCCAGCCGCTCGCCAAGACCAGCGCCCAGTCGTGGGGCGAGACGGACAAGTCCGTCTTCTCCAAGGGCGAGGCCAAGCCCGACCCGGGCGAGAAAACAGGCCCGCTCGCCGTCGCCCTCGTGGCCACGGTCGACGTCGAGGGCAAGCCCGACGCCAAGACCGAAGGGGCGGAGCCGAAGAAGCCCGTGAAGGCGCGCATCGTGGTCGTGGGCACCGCGGACTTCGCCTCGAACCAGTTCCTCGGCGCCCAGGGCAACAAGGACTTCTTCCTCAACGTCGTGTCCTGGCTCGCCGAGGAGGAGGATCTGTTATCCGTGCGCCCCAAGGACAACAAGCAGAATCCCATCGTCTTGACCTCGGCGCAGTCGAATCTGGTGCTGTGGCTGCCGCTGGCCATCCTGCCCGGCGCCGTCGTGATCTGTGGAATGATGGTGATGGCGCGCCGCCGCCGCACCAGCTAGCTCGGCCTTCCCGTGTCCTGGAAGACCATCGCCGTCCTGCTGATCCTCGCCCTCGGTCTCGGGGCGTATTTCTACTACGACACCTACTGGCTCGTGCCTGCCCGCGAGAAGGCGGAGTCCGTCAAGGGTCGGCTCTGGACCATCGAGCCGAAGGACGTCGAGGCCGTCAGCATCAAGCGCGCGAGCGACACGATCCGCCTCAAGCGGGTCGAGGGCGGCTGGGAGATGCTCGAGCCGGTCGCGGCGCGCGGTGACCGCGGTCCGATCGACGAGGTGATCACGAGCCTCGCGACCGCCCGCGTCGACCGGGAGGTCGCGGCGAATCCCGCCAAGCTCGCCGAGTTCGGCCTCGACCCCGCCGCCGCGGAAGTCCGCATCGAGGTCAAGGGGCGGCCGGAGCCGCTGACGCTCCTGGTCGGCGCGAAGAGCCCGACGGGCGCCTGGGTCTACGCCAAGGAGGGCGCAAAGCCCGCCGTCGTGACCCTGTCCGAGGTCACGGCTCGCGACGTCGAGCGCCCCGCCGCTGATTTTCGCGACAAGACCATCATGGCCTTCGACCGGAAGGCGGTGACGGGGATCGACCTCGAGGTGGACGGCCAGTCGTTCTCCGTCGCCGCCGACGAGCCCGGGAAGTGGCGGATCGTCAAGCCGAGCGTGTACAGGGCCGATGCCGACATGATCGCCGACTTCCTCGACAAGCTCGAGTCCGCCAAGGCCAAGGAGTTCGTGCCCGCCGGCGCTCCCCCTGCCCAGTACGGCCTCGACAAGCCGAGCCGCGTCACCCTGTGGATCGGCAAGGACAAGGACCGCTCGTCCAAGACCCTGTCCTTCGGCAAGACGGACCCCGCGAAGCAGGGCGTCTACGTGACGAGGGATGATGCCGCCGGGGTGATGCTGGCGCCCGACGAGGTCTGGAAAGTCGTCCCGAAGACGGTGGCCGCTCTCCGCGACAAGGTCGTCGTCCCGTACGCCTACGACAAGGCCAATCGCGTCGAGGTCGAGAGCGCGCGCGGCACCGTGAGGCTCGAGAAGGACGGGGCGACGTGGAAGATCACGGCGCCCGAGGCGCTCAAGGCGGACTCGGGCGCGGTGAGCAATCTGCTCTGGAAGATCCGGGACCTGCGCGCGACCGGGTTCCTCAGCGACGGACCGGGCGACATCGCCCGGTACCTCGCCAAGCCCGAGGTCACCGTGCGCATCTGGGAAGAAGGGGCCGCGGAGCCGAAGACGCTCCTGCTGCGGGCGTTTTCCGAAAAGCCCGGCGGGACGCCGGCGGCGGTGGCGGCGGTGGCGGGCCAGGGGCCGGTCATGCTCGTCGAGGCCAAGGCCCTGGACGATCTCTCCCGCGGTGCCACCGACCTGCGCGACCGGTCCGTCTTCCCGGCCTTCGAGCCGGTGGACGTCAAGCGCGCGCGGATCACCGGAGGAGGCAAGGTGCTCGTGGTGGACCGGAGCGGCGAGAACGAGTGGAAGGTCGTGGAGCCGTCTCGCGGTCCGGCCAAGGAGGTCAAGGTCGCCGACCTCCTGATGACGCTCAAGTCTCTGCGCTGGAAGGACATCGTGTCCGCGAAGGGCGACGACGCCGCGCGCTACGGCCTCGACCGGCCCGAGCTCGAGGTGAGCCTTGCCAAGACCGGTGATGCCGAGCTGGGCACGCTCCTCATCGGCAAGCGGCAGGGGGACGTGACCTATGTCAAGCTCAAGTCCGGACCGGCGATCTACGCGGTGGAAGACAAGCTCCTCGGCGATCTGCGCAAAGCCCCCTCGGAAATACCCGGCTAGAAACTACGGAGGGGGCCATCCGCTCGCGCCCCTCGAGCCTCCCCCCACGAAGAGAGCGCCTCGCGTGCGGCCTCGGCGCCGCCTCGCAGCTCGAACCGTCTCATCGCTCTAGCGCTTCGAATCCCGCTAGCCGGAGTCCTGCCGCGCACTCCCCAGCGTAGAATATGAGTGACGCCACCCGCGTCAGTCGGAGTGGGAGAGCGCAGAGCCGAGGAGGGTCCAATGATTCGACAGCGCCGATCCGTGATGTTGGGGCTCGCCGTCGCCATGGTGGCGGTGGTGAGCGTCCTCGTTGCCGGGCCCGCCTGGGCGACGGGGCCCCTGTTGACCCGCAACCGGGTGACGGTCCGGCCCGGCCCGCCTGTCGTGCAATCCGGCAATGCCGACGACGCGGGACCCCAGCACCGGCTGGTCCCGAGCAATCCCGCGAACGGGAGCGAGCACAACTTCGGCCCCTCCTACCCATTCGGCCATAACTACACCGGGCCGTCCTATCCGTTCGGCAGGAACTATACCGGCCCCTCCTATCCGTTCGGCAACCAGTACTCGGCTCCTGCCCGCTCCGCGCCGGTCTTCGCGGCGCCGGCGCCGCGGGCCCCTCGCTGGGTGCACGGGTATTGGGGCCAGCAGTGGGTGCCGCAGTACTACACGTACGATGCGTGGATCCCCGGCTACTTCGCCCGGAACGGCGCCTGGGTCCAGGGACGCTACGAGACGCAGACGGCGGAGTCGGGCGGGTACTACGAGCGGGTCTGGGTCGAAGGCTACTGGACGGAGTGACCGAGATGGGCGAGACGGTCTATCTGAAGCAGATGGAGCTGGGCCCGATGCAGAACTTCGTGTATCTCATCGGTGACCCCGAGACGCGCGAGTGCGTGGTGGTGGACCCGGCGTGGGAGATCGACGCCATCGTCGATCAGGTGGAGCGGGACGGCATGAAGCTCCGCGGCGCGCTCGTGACCCACACCCATCAGGATCACGTGGGCGGGCATCTGTTCGGCTTCGACATCCCCGGCGTCGAGGAGTTGCTCGCGCGCGTCCCCGTCAAGGTCTACGTGCACAAGGCGGAGCGCGAGTTCCTCCGCGGCTTCGGGTCCGATCTCGTCAAGGTCGACGGTGGCGACACGGTGTCGGTGGGGCGGGTGACCGTGAGCTTCATCCACACGCCCGGTCATACGCCGGGCTCCCAGTGCTTCCTCGTCGATGGACGCCTCGTCTCGGGGGACACGCTCTTCATCCGCTCGTGCGGACGAACCGATCTGCCGGGCAGCGATCCCGCCGAGATGTACTATTCGCTGACCCAGCGGCTGGGCGCCCTTCCGGAATCGACCGTGGTGCTCCCTGGCCACAACTACGGCGGCTCGTCCACCACCATCGGCGACGAGAAGCGCCACAATCCGAACATGCGCTTCTCCTCCATGACCGACTTCCTTCACGCGATGGGCCGCGGCTAGAGCGACGATAAGGGCCCATCTGCTTCGTTGGCGCCCTCGACAGCCGGCTCAACGTACAGAGAGTACGCCTCGCCGGCTGCCATCGGGCGCCGCCTCGCAGCTGGACCCTTCTCATCGCTCTAGCCGGGTTTCTCCGACAGGCTCCTAGCAAATCGGGGAGGCCTCGCTGCCCCGCAGGCGCTCGTGCTTCAGATCGCGGAGGCGCCCCCGTCCACGAAGAGAACCTGGCCCGTGATGTACTCGGGGCAGGTCGCGAAGAAGCGGACGGCGGCCGCGACGTCGGCGGGCTCGCCGTGGCGGCCCATCGGAATGCGGTCGGCGAGCCGCTTCGCCGCGGCGCGCGGGAAGCCCTCGGGAAGCAGGACGACCCCCGGTCCCACCGCGTTCACCTGGATGCCCGGCGCGAGCGCCGCGGCGAGCCCCTTCGTGAGCATGACGATGCCCGCCTTGGAGAGGCCATAGGGGATATAGCCCGGCCACGCGCGGACGGCGCCGACGTCCGCGATATTGACGATGCGCCCGCCGCGCCGGCCCATGGCCCGCGCCGCGGCCTGGGCGCAGAAGAAGGCGCCCCGGAGGTTCACGGCGATGATCCGGTCGAACTGGGCCGGCGTGGTGGCCATGAAGGGCGTTCGGGTGAAGATCGCGGCATTGTTGACGAGCACGTCGAGGCGGCCGAGGCGCGCCACCGTCTTGGCGATGAGGCCGCGCGCCTCGGCCGGCTTGCCGATGTCGGCGGCGATGGCCACCGCGCGGCAGCCGCGCGAGGACAGCTCGCTGACGGTGGCGCGTGCCTCCGCGGATGATCGATGATAGCCGATCGCGACGTCGGCGCCGGCCTCGGCCAGCGCCAGCGCGATGGCCCGGCCCACGCGCACCGCGCCGCCCGTCACGAGCGCCACCGTGCCGGCCAGTTCCTTGACTTGATTGGGTGCGTGTGGTCTCATCTGGCGGTTATGCCGGCGTGGCTTCGCAATTGGCTGAAGGTGCGGTTCCTCACCGGCTTCTTCGTCACCGTTCCCGCCATCGCCACGGCGTGGCTCCTGTACGCGTTCTGGGACACCATCGACGATTTCTTCTCGCCCGGCTTCCAGCACATCTTCGGCCGGCGCATCCCCGGCCTGGGCTTCCTCACCGCCGTGCTGCTCATCCTCTTCATCGGCACCATCGCGACCAATGTCGTCGGGCGCCGCATCATCGGACGGATCGAGCGCCTCCTGATCCGCGTGCCGATCTTCCGCAGCATCTACCCTTCGGTGAAGCAGCTCCTCGAGTCGTTCTCGCCGGAGAAGCGGAGCTCGTTCAAGTCCGTGGTCCTCGCCGAGCACCCGCGGAAGGACGAGTTCGTCTTCGGCTTCGTCACCGCCGAGGTGATCGTGGACGGATTGCAGGGGACGCGCCAGATGGTCACCGTCTTCGTCCCCACGAACAACCTCTATCTCGGGGACGTGATCGTGCTGCCGCGGGAGGACGTCCTGGCGACCGGGCTCACCGTGGAGGAAGGGATTCGCATCATTCTCTCCGCGGGGACCGCGACGCCGGCCCGGCTTCCCCGCGCGCCGCTGATCAGGCGGTGACCCACCCGAGCGCCCAGCGCCGCACCGCTTCCCCGAGGGGGAAGAGCTTGCCGAAGAAGAAGTGGTCCGCCCCCTCGATGCGTGCGATCGCGCCATCCGGGAGCCGGGCCGCGAGCCGATCGAGATCGGCGAGCGGACAGTAGGGATCTCGCGTGCCGGCGGCGACGAGCAGGCTCAGCCCATCCGGGTCGAGCGTGTCGAAGCCGAACATGGACAGCGGTGGGGCGATGAGGCCCAGCGCCGTCAGTCCCGCCGCCGGGACGGCGACCCGGCTCGACACCCAGGCGCCGAACGAGTAGCCGGCCAGCCCCACGGGCCCCCGGGCCAGCCGGGCGCGCAGGGTCGCCAGCGCAGCCCGCACGTCATCCTGCTCTCCGCGCCCATTGTCGTGTGAGCCCTCCGAGGCGCCGACACCCCTGAAGTTGAACCGCAGGGTGGCGAGCCCGGCTTCGCGGGCGACCTCCGCGGCCCGGACGACGACGGGGTTGTCCATGTCCCCCCCATAGAGAGGGTGGGGGTGGCAGAGCACGAGGCCGCCCCGCCCGGGGTCGACGAGCCCCAGCCGGGCTTCGAGCCTCGGCCCCCCTTCGACGTCCACGGTCACGCGCTCTTCCATGTGGAATATCCCGGCGGCGACAGCCGTCTCAAGATTTGGGTATTCTACTACCGGCCATGCCAACTCTTGCTTGTCTCTGGGCTCGTCCTCGGGTGGAGCGCCATGTCGATGGCGCCTTAGGTCCCATGAGCACGCGCTTTGTCGAGTCTCATCTCGGCTCCTGCGGCGAGTGCATGGCCCGGGCCGAAGGGGCTCGCCGGATGCGGAGCCTGGTCAGCGCCTCCTCGATCAGCGTGGGCGAGCCCGATTGGTCCGGCTTCTGGCCAGGGGTCCAGGCGAGGATTCTTCGAGACGCACCGCGCCCCGTCCCCGTACGCGATGCGTGGTGGCTTCCCCTCTGGCGGCCGTTCTGGGGCCATCCACGGCTATCGCTGGGAGGGGCACTGGCGGCCGGGCTGCTCGTGGCCTTGTCCCTTGGGTCGGTGCCCGAGCCCGACGAGCCGGGGTCGGTGATCGTGCAGGATGTGAGCACCCCCGATCCCGGCAAGAGCGTGATGGTGTACTCGATCGCCGGGCAGCCCGGGACGGTGATCTGGCTCCTGGATTCCGTCGACGACTCGTAAGCCTTCGCCGGGCGGTCTCAGCGCCCGCCGGCCCCCGCTCGCTCCCTTGATTACTTGAGCGCCGCCAGGCGTTCCTTCGCGAGCGGCGCCTCTTCCGATTGCGGGAAGTGGTCCACGAGGTATTGCAGGCGGGCCCGCGCCAGGGCCGTCTGCTTGAGCTCGGTGAGCGACAGCGCTTCCTTGTAGAGCGCCGACGGCACCTTGGAGCCGCGCGGGTAGATCACGATGACCTTGCGGAACTCCTGCACGGCTTGCTCGAGCGCCCGGGTCGCCTTGTCGGTCTGTCCCTGGCTGGTCGCCGCGGTCGCCACGCTGTAGTACGACTCGCCGATTCCGTACTGGGCGCTGTCGGCGAGCGGCGAGTCCGGATAGCGGCGAAGGAAGTCGCGAAAGCCGGACATCGCCAGCTCGTAGCGGCCGCGACTGAAGTCGAGATACGCCGCCTGATAGCTCTCCTCTGCCGTTGCGCCTGCGGCTGCGCGGCCGGATGCGGGCGGCGTCGGGCGCGGTCCCGGTGGAGCAATGGCGGCGAGGCCGAGGAGGCGGTGAGCCGTCGCCGATGGCGGTGAGGCCGACGACGGCGGTATCGCCGGTGCGGCGGGCATCGACGGGGCCGGCGCAGGGGGCATCACGCGGGCGCTGGGTGCCGGCGCCGCGGCCGGCGGGATTGCCGGAGCGCTGATCGGTGGCGGGACAACCGCCGATCCTCCGGATGTCGGCGGACGATTCACGCTCGACGGCCGGCCCGCGGGCTCGACCCGCCGAGAGAGGTCATCGAGGCGAGCCGAGACGCGATTGAGCTCGGCGGCGATCGCCTCGAGACGGGTCGACATCGCGGTGAGCTGTCGGTTGGTGTCGGCGGACTGCTCGCGGCTCCGGCGCTCGATCTGAGCGATCGCCTCCGTCTGCCCCCGGCCGAGGTTGGCGGACAGCTTGAGCGCGTTGACGTCCCGGCGGAGCTGCGCCACGTCCTGCTGCGTGGCGTCGTCCGCGACACTCGCGCAGCCCGCCGCGGCGAAGAGCAGGCATCCGAGGGCGGGGAAGACGGCGAAGGGGAGCCTTGGGCTCCCCTTCGCGCGATGCCGCGTGACCATCTCGATTCTCGACGCGCTCGATTCGCGACGCGGTCGCTACTGGGCCTTCACCAGGTGATGCGCGCGGCGGTTCATCGCCCAGCAGGCCTCGGTCTTCTCGGTGCAGACCGGCCGCTCCTTGCCGTAGGAGATGACGGTGATGCGGCTGGCGGCCACGCCCTGGCCGACGAGGTAGTTCATCGTCGACTTCGCGCGGCGCTCACCCAGGGCCAGGTTGTACTCGGCGGTGCCGCGCTCGTCGCAGTGGCCTTCGATCAGCAGGAGATTGCGCGCATTGGCCTTGAGCCAGGTGGCATTGGCGTCGAGAATCCTCGCGGCGTCGGGACGGATATCGTACTTGTCGAACTCGAAGTAGACGTCCTTGAGATTGGCGTTGGCCGCGAATTCACTGGGCCGCGGCAGCGCCGGGGCAGCGGGCTGCGCGACTTGGGGCATCGGCGCCGGTGCGGCGGGTGGCGCCGCGGGCGCGGGGGGCGTCGACTCGGGCGCCGCGGGAGCCGGCGGCGGCGCGACGGGTGCCGCGGGCGCGGGCGGCGGCGTTGCCACGCCGGGCGCCGGCGCCGAGGCTGCCATCGTCGCCGGTCGCTTCGGGCATCCCGCGAGGAAGAGAGACAACGCGAGCAGAGGAGCCACGGACAGCGCGCTTCCCCATCGATGCGCCATGATGTCGATCCCTCCTATGTGAGGACGCTGATGATGATCCGCACTGACGTAACTCCGGTCATCGTATCACGGGAGGCGAGGTGACCAAGCTCCACTCGTGATCTCTCCGGGCCCTTTCGTGAGCAATTGCTGCCCCGATCCGTCGCCGAGCATCGTGAAGAGCTGAAAGCCGCCGAGCCGGCTCGACTGAAACACGAGGTGCCGGCCGTTCGGCGCCCACGACGCGCCCTCATTGCTGCCCGGACCGGCCGTGAGTCGACGCGGGTTCGACCCGTCGGGACTCACGGCCCAGATATCGTGATTGCCCTGTCGCGCGGTGTAGACGATGACGTCGCCCTTGGGCGACCAGCGCGGCTGGGTATTGAATCCGCCCTGCGTGAGCCGGCGGACATTGGTGCCCTCCGCGTCCATCACGAAGACTTGCGCGGGGCCCGCGCGGTCGGAGACGAAGGCGATCTCGCGCCCGGTCGGCGACCAGCTCGGCTCGGTGTCGATGGCGGCATTGCTGGTGAGCCGCCGCAGTGCCCCCGTCGCGAGGTTGAGGACATACACCTCGGGATTGCCGTCCTTGGACAGCGTGAGCGCCACCGATTTTCCGTCGGGGCTGAAGGCGGGCGAGCTATTGATGCCGCCATAGCCCGCGAGGAGCTGCATCTGGCGCTTCTCGAACGCGAACAGGCGATAGAGGAACGGGTACCCGTTCATGTACGAGGTGAACGCGATGGACCGTGCGTCGGGGCTCCAGACGGGGGACAGGTTGATGGACTGAGTCGTGGTCATCCTGACCGCCCCCACCCCGTCGTAGTCCATGAGGTAGACTTCCTTGATTCCGCCCGCCGCGCCGGTATAGGCGATCTTCGTGTCGGCGATGCCGAGCTCGCCCGTGTACTGCAAGACCACCTCGTCGGCGATCTTGTGACTGAGCCGGCGCACCTGGGCCACCGGCATCTCGAACTTCTTCGAGAAGATCAGCCGCTGCTCCGGGGAGGTGAGGTCGTAGAGACGCATCTCCACCTCGGCGCGATCGCCGCGGTTGGTGAGCAGGCCGTGCAGCGCCGCGTGGGCGCCCGCCGCCGCGAAGCCGGCCCAGGCCTCCTTGAGCGCGCCGGGATTGTTGGCGGGGAGCGCGGGCGTCCCGGCGAGGACGCTGAAGACCGCCGAGAAGTTGAGGTCGTTTCCGAGCACCTCCGGCACGCGCTTGACCAGCGCATGCGGGTCGCTTCCGCCCGCCAGTGTGAAGTCGGGAATGGCGATGGTCACCTTCTTGGCCCCACTCGCGATGATGTCCGCGCTGACGTCGGGGGCCGGCGGGGGGGCCTGCGGGCGCGCCTGGCGAGGGGAAGACAGCACGCCTCCCGCGACGACGGCGAGTGCGAAGGCCAGGAGCAGCAGCAGGGGCCGAGCCGAACGCAGGCTCATCCGGGATTGCTCAGGAAGAATCTCAGCTCGAGGCCGAGCGACGGCCGCGCCCAATCCTGAGGGAGTGGCGGGAACGGGCCCGCGTCCACGACGGCGCGGAGGGCCGCCTGATCGTAGGTCGAATTGCCGGAGCTCTCCTTGAGCGTCGGGAGCTTGATGGAGCCGTTCCGCTGGATCTCGAAGTACAGGAGCGGTCGCTGACGGGGTTCGCTCAGCCGGTTCTGGCGATTCCACTCTACCTCGACTTTCTGGATCACCTGTCGCACATACCAGGCGTGCGGGAAGTCAGAAGCATTCACGGAAAGCGCGCCTGTGCCGACGGGTGACCCGGTCACCTGACCGAGCGTGGGGCTCGGCCCGGGGCGGCTTTCGGCGGATTTGTCCACCTTCTCGGGCTTCGACGTGGGCGGCGCGCTGGTCATTCGCGGCCCGGCGAGCGGCGGCGGCTCCTTCTCCCCCGGGCGAGGAGCAGCCACGGAGCGCGACGGCAGCCGCGGCGTCGACAACGAGGGCTCCGGTAGCCGAACGGGCTCCCGGGCGACCGGCTCGCGGGGGGCGGCCTCGCGCGGCGGCAACAGTGCGGGGGGGGCTGCGCGAGGCGCGGGCGTGGGTGTAGGCGGCGCGGGGGCGGCCGCGGGCGGCGCAGGGGTCCGCACGGGCGCGCTGGACGCACGCGGAGCATTGGGGACACCGACCGCGGCCACCATCGGGACGAGGTTCACCACATAGGGCTTCCGGGGGCTCCACGCGGCCCACATCGCGAGGGCGGCGACGACCGCGAAGAAGAGCACGTGGAGGGCCATGGACAGGACGATCGCCGCCATGGGCAGCCGCGACTGCCCGAGCGCCGGACGGTGCAGGAACATCGGCGGGCGACGGGGAGCGTGGCCGAGCCGTGAGCGCGCGGGGAATCTCCCGGCGACGCTGGCGGACATCATCGGGTCCGCGTGGGCTCCGTCACCATCCCGAGCTTCTCGATGCCCGAGCGGCGCACGCGGTCCATGGTCTCGACGACGAACCCGTACTGCAGCGCCTGGTCCGCCCGCAGGTAAATCGTCTTGTCCTGGCGGTTCTTGAACAGATCGATCAGGGTCTGCTCGAGCGAGGCCATCGGGATGAGCTTCTCGTTGAGGTAGACGTTTTGATCCTTGCTGAGCGTGAGGACCATCCGCTCCTCGACCGTCGTCGGCTTGCCCGAGGTCTTGGGCAGGTTCACGTCGACGCCGCGGTACATGAGGGGGGCCGTGAGCATGAAGATGAGCAGGAGCACGAGGGTCACGTCCACGAGCGGGATGATGTTGATCTCGGCGAGGGTGCCACCGATCCGGCGGTTGCCGCTCTCGAACGAGTCGACCTTGATGGCCATGCGAAGAGCCCGGAGCCGTGAGTCCTAGGGCAGTCGCGCGGGCTTGTGCGCCGAGCGCGCGAACGCGTTGAGCAGATCCAGGAGGAACCCGTCCATCTCCGAGGCCCAGTACTTGACCCGGTTGACGTAGAAGTTGTAGCCCATGACGGCGGGGATGGCGGCGGCGAGCCCCGCCGCGGTGGCGATCAGCGCCTCGGAGATGCCGGGCGCGACCACCGCGAGATTCGCCGATCCCTGCGTGCCGATGCTCTGGAACGACGTCATGATGCCCCAGACCGTGCCGAAGAGGCCGATGAAGGGCGCGGAGCTGGCCGTGGTGGCGAGGAAGGGGAGATAGCGCTCCATCCGCTCGATCTCGCTCCCCGCCGCCCGCCGCATCGCCCGATTGAGCGTGTCGAGCATGTCGGGGCCAACCCCGTCCTCGCCCTCTTCGAGCATGCGGTCGGTCGCCTCGGCGCCGCCGAATGCCGTCGCCAATTCCTGGCCGGCCGCCAGGTAGAGCTGGGCGAACGGGCTCTCCCGGTACTTCTTGGCGGCCGCATACACCACCGAGAAGCGGCGCGCCTCGCGGAAGATCCGGACGAAGCTCATGGTGTCCCGGCGGATCTTGCGAAACTCCCACCACTTCTCCACGATGAGCGCCCAGCAGATGATCGAGAAGACCGCGAGCACGAGGAGGACGAACTTCGCGACGGGGCCGGCGCTCAGGATGAGCTCGGCGATGCCTCCATTCGCGCTTGCGGTTCCCGGCACTCGAAGCTCCTTTGTGGGGTGGCGATCCGTCGCGTCGTGCTCGTTCGATGATACCGGACGCCCTCGAAGGGTGTCAATTTATTCGGGCCCAAATCCTCGGTTTATTTGACAGACCGATGCGGTCGCCGTATAAGAAAGCGATGTTCCGCTCCCCCGGCCCCATCGCGCTCCACGCCGGTCCCTTCACGCTGCGCTGGTACGGCCTGCTCATGGCCACCGCGATGGCGGTCGGGCTCTGGCTGGCGCATCGCGATGCACGGCGCCGCGGCCTCGACGCCGAGGACCTCCTCAAGGCGGCCGAGCTCGCGCTCCTGGGCGGTCTCGTGGGCGCGCGCCTCTACTACGTCGCGTTCAACCTGGACTACTACTCGATGGTTCCCGCGAAGATCTTCGCCGTCTGGGAGGGCGGACTCGCCATCCACGGCGGGGTCCTGGGCGGCATCCTCGTCGGCGGCGGCTACGCCTGGCTCCGGCGGCTGCCCGTGCGGACCTATCTCGACATCGCCGCGCCGAGCTTGGCGCTCGGGCAGGCCATCGGACGCTGGGGCAACTTCTTCAACGAGGAGGCCTTCGGCACGCCGACGAATCTGCCGTGGAAGCTCTTCATCTCGCAGAGCCAGCGCCCGCTCGAATACGCGCGGGCCGAGTTCTTCCACCCGACCTTCCTGTACGAATCGCTCTGGGACGCGGTGGTGTTCGCGCTGCTCGTCTGCGTGTTTCGCAAGCGCCTCGAGCGCGCGCCGGGCGCCCTCTTCCTGATCTACTTCGGCCTGTACTCGATCGGCCGCTTCATGACCGAAGCGCTCCGCACGGATGCCCTCATGCTCGGTCCCATTCGCGTCGCGCAGCTCGCGAGCCTGCTCGGCGTGGCCGCCGCGCTGCTCGGCGTGCCCTGGCTGGTGCGGCGCGCCAAGCGGGAGGCGTCGGTGCTGAACCCCGACGGGTGATGACGCGGTACGAGAGCCGCGACGGCCGCATCCGGCTGTTTCGCGGCGACAGCCGCCGGCTCGGGCCGATCGCCGCGGCGAGCGTCGGCGTGATCGTGACGTCGCCGCCGTACTGGATCTCGGGGCGCGGCCGCGCCTCGGCCGAGCGCTACGCGCGGCAGCTCGCCGTCGACTTCGGCCGCGAGTGGCGCCGCGTGCTGGCGTCGGACGGCGACCTCTGGCTCGTCATCGGCGACCGGCACGACGGCGCCGAGTGGGTGGGGCTGGACGGGGTCGTGACGGGCTGGCTCCGCCGCACGGGCTGGCGGCTTCAGTCGAGGGGCTTCTGGGCGCAGACGCACTCGCGGGAGCGGTGGGACAACCGCGTGAACTACCTCCTGCGCTACCGGAAGGACACCGGCGCGCCCGTGCGGCCGCGCGGCACGACGCTCTGCTTCATGCTGCCCTTGCCGCGCTCGCACCCGGACAGCCTGTGGGACGCCATCCCCGAGCCGGTCGTCCAGGCGATCCTCGAGGCGAGCCGCAAGCGCGGGCCCGTCCTCGATCCCTTCGCGGGCGCCGGCACGACGGGCCGCGTGGCGCGGGCGTGCGGGCGCGCGTGGATCGGCGTGGAGCGGGATCCCCGCATGGCCGGGGTCACGGCGCGCCGCTTCCGGCTCACGCGCGTCAGCGAGGCGCGGACAGCTCGACCTGCCGGCCGTCGCGCAGCACGGTGAGGCGGACGAGGGACCCCGCGGGGAGCGCGCTGAGACGCTCCTGCATCTCCTCGTAGCTGCTGTCGCCGATCCGGTTCAGGCTCGAGCAAGCCGCCGCAGCTCGGGCACTGCAGCCGATAGCCCAGCGCCACTTCGGACGCGCAGTCGATGCAGCGGAGCGCGGTGGCGAGCGACTCGGTCACGGCGAGTCCCCGTCAGGAGCGCCGCCCGAAGCGCGCTTCGGTCACCGCGATGACCTCCTCGAGGCGGTGGCGCACGGTGTGCTCCTTGAGCGCGCGGCGGAGGGCGTTGTCGCCGATGGCGCGCGCCTCGTCCGGGTGCGCCAGGTAGTAGTCGAGCTGACGGCGCAGCTCGGCGAGGTCGCGGTAGGTCACCACCTCGTCGCCGGGGGTGAACAGCCCCGGCAGCTCCTCCTTGTGCTCCACGATCTGGCAGGCGCCGCTCGCCGCGAGCTCGAAGACCCGGTTATTGACCCCGACGATGTCGTTCATCGGATGGTGGTGATTGAGCGACACCGTCGACCCCGAATACACCGCGAGCTTGGCGCGGCCCCACACCGGGCCGCCCGCCGCCAGCGCCCGCACCTCCGGCGACCCGGCGCGGTCCCAGCCCGGGCCCCAGAGCCGCAGGGGATAGCTCGACAGCTCGCGGATCAGGCGCTCGCGATAGGGATAGCAGCTCCCCACGAAGCTCACGGGCGACGCGAAGCGCGCGGCTTCCTCGGCGGTCAGCGTCACCGGGTGATGGTAGTCCGGAACCGAATGGTGCGGCAGGTAGTAGAGGTTCCTGAGGCCCACGCTCTCGAGCGCGCGAAGCGCGTAGCGCTCCTTGGTGAAGAAGATGTCGTAGGGCTCGATCCGCTCGAACGGGATCATCCAGAGCGGATTGTCGGGGAACAGGTTCAGGAAGAGCGCGCCCGTGCTGGCCTTGACGCGCCGGATGAGGCTCGGGGGTGATCGGCCCGCCCTTGAAGACGAGCACCAGGCTCGGCCGCCACTGGCGGCACAGCGCCTCGAGCCGCCGGAGGATCCAGATCTCGTAGCCCGCCTTGGTGCTGCGGTTCTTGTACAGGACATTGTCGCGGCGGTAGGCGAAGGTGCGCACCTCGTGGCCCATCGCCACGAGCTCGTCGCGGAAGTCCATCCCCATGAGCTCGGGCCGGACGAAGGGCACCACGATGAGCCAGCGCATGCCGCAGAGCCTAGCACAGCGCCGCCGCCGCCCGGGCACTGCAATTTACTTCGCCATACTTCGTTGCGAGCGCCCTGGCAGCCCTCAACGTCACGCTCGTACGCCTCGAGGCTCGCCAGGGCGCTCGCGACTATGTCTGGCTCGCAACTTGCCCCAGTGCCGGACGCCGCGGCGGTGCCCGATGTACACTAGCCGCCATGCTGCCAACCCGCGATCTCCGCATCGAGTTCTTCCGGCCCCTGTTGTCTCCCGCCATCCTGCTCGAGGAGCTGCCGCCCACCGAGGCGAGCTCGGCCACCGTCGGCCGCGGCCGCGACGAGGTCGCGCGGATCCTGCGCGGCGAGGACGACCGGCTCGTGGTCGTGGTGGGGCCCTGCTCCGTCCATGACCCCGCGGCGGGCCTCGACTACGGCCGGCGGCTCGCCGAGCTGGCGCGGGAGCTCGCCCCCGACCTCTGCATGGTGATGCGCGTCTACTTCGAGAAGCCGCGCACCACGGTGGGCTGGAAAGGCCTCATCAACGACCCGCACCTCGACGGCAGCTTCGCCATCAACGAGGGCCTCCGCCGCGCGCGGCGCCTGCTCATCGAGCTGAACGAGCTCGGGCTGCCCGCGGGGTGCGAGTTCCTCGACCCGATCTCACCCCAGTTCACGTCGGACCTGGTGTCGTGGGGAGCGATCGGCGCGCGCACGACGGAGAGCCAGGTGCACCGCGAGCTGGCCTCGGGGCTCTCGATGCCCGTGGGCTTCAAGAACGGCACCGACGGCGGGGTGCAGGTGGCCATCGACGCCGTGCGGGCCGCCGCGCACCCGCACACCTTCCTCGGTGTGACCGATCAGGGGTTGTCCGCCATCGTCGGCACGCGGGGCAACCGCGATTGCCACGTGATCCTGCGCGGCGGCCAGAGCGGTCCCAACTACGGCGCGTCGAGCGTCCAGAAGGTGGCGCAGGCCCTGCGCGACGCCGGGCTCGCGCCGCGGCTCATGATCGACACGAGCCACGGCAATAGCGAGAAGGACTGGCGGCGGCAGTCGGGCGTGGCCCAGGACATCGGCGAGCAGGTCGCGGCAGGGCGATCCCGCGATCTTCGGCGTCATGATGGAGAGCTTCCTGGTCGAAGGCCGCCAGGACGTGGGCCGGGGCGACGCCCTCGTGTACGGCCGAAGCATCACCGACGGGTGCCTCGGCTGGGACGCGACGGTGCCGGCGCTCCGCGGCCTGGCCGACGCGGTGCGCGCGCGCCGGCGGCTCGCGGGCTGACGGTCCGCACGTCCCGCGATGCGCGGGCACATCCACTCGTTGTGGA
Source organism: uncultured Candidatus Rokubacteria bacterium (assembly GCA_963840495.1). Lineage (GTDB taxonomy): Bacteria > Methylomirabilota > Methylomirabilia > Rokubacteriales > CSP1-6 > CAWIZN01. The sequence goes on along the minus strand of CAWIZN010000041.1, from coordinate 50,402 downwards.
CCCGACGAACGAGCCGAGCGACACGCGTGCGGACGGCGCGCCCGCGCGACATGAAGCGCCGGGAGAGATCGCCCGCGCCGCGGCCGTCGGAGTCCTGGCGGGAGGACTGGCCGTGCTCTTCCGCTGGGCCATCGACGGCGTCGACCAGGTGCGGCTCGCCCTCCTCGAGGGTGCCCACGCGCATCCGGACTGGGGGTGGGTGGCGCTCCCGCTCTTCGGCCTCGCGGTCGGGTGCACGACCGGCTGGCTGACCGTCCGCTTCGCGCCCGATGCGCCGGGCAGCGGCATTCCCCACATCGAGGCCGTGCTGCGCGGGCTGCGCGACATGCCGTGGAAGGCGCTCTTGCCCGTGAAGTTCATCGGCGGCGCCCTCGGCATCGGCGCCGGCTTCTCGCTCGGCCTCGAAGGCCCCACGGTCCAGATGGGCGCCTGCGCCGCCCAGGCCGTGGGCGAGGCCACCGGCCGGCGCGACGGGCCCGGGCAGCAGCAGCTCGTGGCCAGCGGAGCGGGCGCGGGGCTGGCCGCGGTGTTCAATGCGCCGCTCGCGGGCTTCATCTTCACCCTCGAGGAGCTGCGGCGGCCGCTGTCGGTGGCGACCTATAGCGGCACGCTGGTCGCCGTGATCTGCTCCGTGATGGTCGCGCGGGGGCTCATCGGGCAGCTCCCCGACTTCGCGGTGCGCGGCTATCCGCCGCCCCCCCTCGAGTCCTTTCCCCTGGTGCTGCTCATCGGCGTCGTGGCCGGGCTGCTCGGCGTGGCGTTCAACCGGGGCCTGCTCGGGCTGCACCGGCTCTTCCTCGGCATCCGGGCGGTGCCCGCCTGGGCGCTGCCGGGGCTCGTCCTGGCCGCGGTCGGGCTCGTGGCGTGGTGGCTGCCCGACGCCACCGGAGGCGGCCACGGCGTGGCCCAGCGCCTGCTCAGCGACCAGTATCCGGCCGGTGTCGGCGTGCTCCTCGTGCTGCTCGCCGCCAAGTTCGCCGTCACGGTGGCGAGCTATGCGTCCGGCACCCCGGGCGGGATCTTCGCGCCCATTCTCGTCCTCGGCACGATCACCGGCGTCATCGTGGGCCATGTCGGCGGCTGGCTCTTGCCCGCGGTTGCTCCCACGCCCACGGCCTTCGCCGTCCTCGGCATGGCCGCGGTGTTCACCGCCTCCGTCCGCGCGCCGCTCACCGGGATCACGCTGATCCTCGAGATGACCGGCGAGCAGCGCCAGCTCTTCGCCCTGTGCGCGGCCTGCCTCGTCGCGTACCTGGTCGCCGAGGCCCTGCGCGATCGCCCGATCTACGAGGCCCTGCTCGACGACGAGATGGCGCGGCGACGGGCCGCCTCGCCGTGACGGCATCGCGGTCGCGCCGCCACCGCCAATATGCTGGCAGCGCCGCTACTGCCGGTGAGCTGATCCGATCGTCAGATCGCGCCGCCGGCCTTGAGCCGCTCGAGGTCGAGCGGGCCGAGGGAGAGCCACTCCTTGAAGACCTCGGCATTGTGCTGGCCGAGGAGCGGAGCGGGCTCGAGGTCGGTCGGTGAGTCGGAGAGCTGCACGGGATTGGCGGGCATCGTGAAGGCGCCCCAGCCCGGGTGCTCGATCGTCTTGATCATCCCGCGGGCGATCAGGTGCGGGTCGGCCAGGATCTCCGTCGGCGTGAGGACGGCGCCCGTGGGCACGCCCGCGGCGCCCAGCTCGGCCATCACCTCGTGCTTCGTCCGGGTCAGCGTCCATTTCTCGACGAGGGCGTTGACCTCGTCCTTGTGCGCGAACCGCCACTTGGGATCGGACCACTCGGGATTGCCGATGAGATCCGCCCGGCCGATCACGCGGAGCAGCGTGTCCCACATGTGGCGGCGCACCGGCTGGGGATAGATATAGGCGTAGTCGTCCGGGCCGCCCGGCTTGCACCGGTAGATGCCCGAGGGCGCGGTGTTCGCGATCTCGTTGCCGCGCCGGGGGTCGAAGTCGCCGCCGGCATAGGCCAGGCGCATGGCGACGCGGCAGAAGTTGACGATCGCGTCCTGCATGGACAGCTCGACGCGCTGGCCCCGACCGGTGGCCTGCCGCTGCCACAGCGCGGCCATGACGCCGAACGCGGCGTGCACGCCCGTGCCGGAGTCGCCGATGGTCGGCCCGGGCTTGAGCGGCGGTGAGCCGGGGAAGCCGGTGAGCGCCATGGCCCCGCCCGTCGCCTGGGCGATCATGTCGAAGCTCTTGTACTGGCTGTACGGGCCATAGGTGCCGAAGCCCTTGATCGAGAGATAGATCAGCCGGGGATTGATCGCGGCGAGCGCGTCGTAGCCGAAGCCGTTCTTCTCGAGCGCGCCGGGCGCCTGGTTCTCCGCGAGGACGTCGGCGTGCTTCACCATCTCGAGGAACATGGCCTTGCCCTCGGGATGCTTCAAGTTGAGGGTGACGGCCTTCTTGTTCGAGTTGAGCGTGAGGAAGTAGCTGCTGTCGACGCCCGGCTTCTCGGAGCGCCCATAGCGGCCGGGGTCGCCCTTGCCGGGCTCCTCCACCTTGATGACCTCGGCGCCGAGCCACGCGAGCAACTGGGTGCACGACGGTCCCGCCTCGAACTGGGTGAGATCCAGGACCCGAATGCCTTGGAGCGCCATGCTCATCGCTGTCCCTCCAGGTGAAAGTGATCCGGGGATCGATCCATCCGCTTCGGCCGCGCCGGGGCGCGGCGGCCCCCCGCATGATACCCGGGTCCGCGGGAGCCTGGCAACGCTACGAGGATCGGTGGAGAGACGTACGGGACGGCCCAGAGCCGGCGGATCTCGGCGTAGATGGCCGCGATCTCGCCGGCGGCGTCGCGCTCGGCGAGCTCAGCCAGCACGGGCGGCGCCGAGCACCTTTCTGAGAAAGAAGCGCTGATGCCCGGGCGGATAGTCCTCGAGCGTCGCGAACAGCGCATTAGCCATGGCGCTCGTAGAACGGCCGGGCCTGATAGCTGAAGGTGTCGAGGTGGGCCTGCGTGCAGCCGCGCTCGATCGCGGCCGTCTCGATCGCCCGGAGCAGCGACGAGCCGAGTCCCCGGCGCCGCTCGCCTGCCGCGATCCAGAAGAGCGCGACGTGCAGCCAGGTCCAGTTCACGTGGCCGTGCACCCCGCCGACCAGGACCCCGTTCCGGTCGCGCGCGAAGACGGCCAGCGGCTGGAACCCCGCGCGGTGCGTGAAGGGCAGGGCGTGCTCGGTGAGCCCCTGGCCGAGCGCCTCGACGTCCCGCGCGTCGGGCGCCGTCTCGACGGTGAGGGCGAGGTCGTCGCCCGGTGGCGTCACGACCGGAGCTGGAAGGTCTTGACGTAGATGCCGGGCGAGCCCGGGCATGCCGCATGTGCGGCCGGATCTTTTGCGTCTCCGGCGCGACGTCGCGCTGGGCGAGCCACGCCGCGCTCTCGGACACGGCAGGGTGCTCGAACTCGTAGAGCGTGAGATACGTCGGCGTCCCGACGACGGCGCGGTAGCGGCGGCCGCGGATGACGCCGGGCACCTTCTCGTAGTTCGGCACGTAGATCGTGTTGTACCAGGCGTTGAAGTCCGCGTCGATGTCGGGGGGCACGTCCATGCGCCCGATCTGCAGCGACGGCGCCATCCCGCTCTGCGCGACGCTGGGCGCGAGCGCCTTCGGATGGATCATCGTGTAGACGTTCCGGATGAAGGTCGTGCCGATGACGTCGGGGGAGCAGCGCTTGGTCCACGGGGTCGGATTGGCCTGCACGCGCTTGTACGCGGGGCTCTCGAGCACCGCCGGGCTCTCGAGCTCGTAGCATGCCAGGTGCTTCGGGCCGTTTTTCACCGCCTCGTAGCGGGCCGCGTCGAGAAAGCCCGGCACGGAGAGCCGCTCGGCCATGTGCTCCTCGTTGTACCAGCGGTTGAAGTCGTCCTCCTTGTCCGCGGGGACGTCCGCCCACACCATCAGGAGACCGGTGCCCTTCTTCGTGGCCATGGTGTCGCTCCTCCCATGAATGCGCGCGATGGGCCGGCGTCAGCGCGGCGTGGCGCTGTGCCCAGTCGACGACCTGGGCGTGCGTCGCGAACCAGACCCCGGCCTTCGCGCGCGCGTGGCGGATGATCTCCTCGAGAATCCAGATGCGCGAGCGGTAGCCGATGACGTGCGGGTGCATCGTGAGCTGGAAGATGCCGCCCTCGTCGTAGGCGGCGTCGAGCTCGCGCCGGAAGACGTCGAGGACGCCTTCCGGGGGCGTATAGGGCCGGAGCGACTGGAAGCGGTGCATCATGAAGTACACGGCGTCGTCGCGCACCCACTCGACGGGCAGCTCGATCACGCCCGTGGGCTCGCCGTCGAGCAGGAGCTCGTAGCAGTCCTCGTCGGCCATGAGCGACGAGTCGTAGGCGAGCCCCATCTCCTTCTCGATGCGGAGCGTGTGGGGGCTGAAATCCCAGGACGGCGTCCGCAGGCCCACGGGGCGCACGCCGGCGATCCGCTCGAGCGTGTCCGCCGACCGCAGCATCAGGTCGCGCTCGGCGTCGTAGGAGAGCGTCGAGTTGAGCTCGTGGATCCAGCCGTGGATGCCGATCTCGTGGCCCTCGGCCACGACGCGGCGCTGCTCGTCGGGGTAGAGGAGGGCGGAGACGGCGGGGACGTAGAACGTGGCGGGGACCTCGTACCGGGCGAGCAGCTTCAGGATGCGGGGCACCCCGACGCGGTTGCCGTACTGGCCCCAGGCGAGCCGGCCGATCGACTTGCCGCCGTCGCGCAGCTCGTTCGTGTCGTGGTCGGAGTCGAACGAGAGCGCGACGGCGCACCGCGCGTCACCCAGCCAGCGCGAGGGCCGGAGGGTGCGGCCGGCGCGGACGTGGTCGACGAGCGTGCGCCACTGCGCTTCGGGCCACTGCCAGGGCTCCACCGGAGGCGATGCGTCCGCCATGTCGTCGGCGTTCGCGGGGACCTCGACGGCTCCCGACCTTATCGCAGCCGGAGCTTGCCGCCGCCGGGGAGACCGCCGGGCCCGCCGGGTCCGCCGAGCAGGCCGGGCATCCGATCCGGCGTGATGATCGATGATGCCGCCTCGCGGCGAAGGTCCTCGAGCTCGCGGCGGGTGCGCTCGACGGCGTCCGCGGCACCCGAGGCGAAGAGCTCGACGGCGTCGGCGAGCGAGGCCGCATCGAGCTCGAAGACGAGCGGCAGGAGGCCGGCTTGCGTCAAGAGCTGCGTCTCGCCGACGTACAGCACCTTGCGGGTGCCGTCCGGCGCGCCGTCGCTCTTGACCGGCGTCAGCACGCGGATCGCGCCCATTTTCCTGTCGGTGAACATCTCTTCCCGGTAGAGCGAGGACGGGTCCATCTTGAGCTCGGTCGCGCTGGGTTGAGTCGTCATGGGATGCAGAATACCAGACCCGGGTCCATCCGAGGCCTGAGCAGGTTGCCGAAAGAGCCGCCGGATGCTCGAAAGGATCCAGCTAGCGAGGCGGCGCCCGGACGGCAGGCGACGTGGAGTTCGCCCGTCAGCGTCTGGCGTTCCGCTTCGAGCGCCGGCTCCGCCGGCGCAGTCGATTCCGGCTTGGCGGGAGGCTCGGAGGGAGCCGATCGAGGCCCTCTTCAGCCGCCTGCTAGACGTTCAGGTTCCGGCGATTGTGCGGCAGCCGCGCCAGCAGGCCCGCCATCCCGCAGGTTCCGCTGGCGCCGGAGAAGACCAGGCCCGCCCCGATGAAGGCCGAGAGCAGGAGGAACCAGGGTGAGACCGCGGCCCCGAGCGCCACGCCCAGGACCACGAGGGAGCCCGCCACGATCTGGACCTGGCGTGGCAGGCTGAGGCCGCCGGCCCCCGGGCTCCGCTCCACCGCGAGGCCGGCGCGCTTCCACGCGCGGAGCCCGCCGGGCAGGTGATACACCTCGCCGGGCCAGCCCTCCTGCAGGACCTTCCGCGCCCCCTTCTCCGAGGCGACCCCCACCTCGCACTGCAAGACGAGCTTTCGGCCGCCCAGGTCGGGGAGGCTCGACCGGCCGAGCGTGGGCAGCGGCAAGGACAGCGCGCCGGGGATCCGCTCGGCGGCGAACATCTCGGGAGGCCGCACGTCGACGACGAGGGCCTGGCCCGCGCCGAGCCAATCGGACAGGGTCTGGGGGTCGACGTCCTTGACGATGCCGGCGGTGGTTGTCGTGGCCATGATGTCCTCCGTTATTCGGTCGGGCGCTCCAGGAGAAAGCGCGCGCCGATGAGGGGGTCGGTGAGCGCCGCCGTCGCGACCATGACGCCATCGGCGCCCGCGGCGAGGGCGGCGCGCGCGCGCGCCGTGGTGGTGATGCCGCCCACCGCGAGGATCGTGCGGTTCCAGGCGCCCGCCTTGCGCCACGCCACGAGCTCGTCCACCTGCATCAGCGCGTGCTCGAACACGGCGGCGCCGCCGACGCCGGCGGTGGCGCGCGTCTCGCCCGCGAAGGCGGCGCTTTGGTCGGCCTTCACGACCCGCCGCTCCAGCCCGTTGACGAGGACGAAGCCGTCGAGGCGGGGCGCGAGGCGGCTGGCCAGCTCGTGCAGCGCTCGGGGACTGCGCGTGGCGCCGATCTTGGCGACGATCGGGCGCTGGCCCACCGCGCGGCGCACGCGGTCGACGATGAGGGCGGACAGCGCGGGGTTCTCGAAGATCATCTGCGCGTGCTCGCCCGCCGTGTTCGGAGAGGAGAGATGCACTTCGACGACGTCGGCCCCCGCCTCCGCCGCCCAGCGCGCGGCGAGCGCGTAGTCGCCCGCGAGCTGCTCCGGATCGCCGTCCGGCACGGGTGTTCCCACGACGCTCACGATCAGGATCTGGTCGGGATGGAGCTTCGCCCTCGCGCGCGTCACGTCGCTGCGCCACTCGGCGGGATCGGCGGAGGGCAGCCCCACCGAGACGGCCCACGTCACCGCGCTGGGATCGAGCTTGCGGGGGGCCGGCTCCGCGACGGACGGATCGCCGAGCCGGCAGTGGATCAGGTTGGGATGCGTGAAGGCGGCGCGGGCCGAGGTGCGCACGGTCTTGTAGGTGAGCACGCCGTAGCCGAGTCGCGCATAGGCCTCGATCCATCGAGAATTCGGCAAGGGGCCGGCGGCGATGCCGAGCAGGCTCTCGACGCGGTGGTCGAACAGCCGCGCGCCCGTATCCGCGCGGAGCTTGCGCGGGCGCGCCGGCAGCTTCGGCGGGTGCGCCGCGTTCCACGCGAACGATCGGTCGAGGCGATAGGCGATCAGGTCGCGGTCTCCATCGCGAGGAGGAGCGGAAGCGGGGGAGGGTGACGACCCCGTCGCGGAACGGCAGCCACGTGCGCAGGTCGCGCACGTGAAAGGAGGCGGACTTGGGCGCGAGCCTGGCGGTCACTTGAACGCCGGCATGACCTCCTTCGAGATGAGCTCGAGCTCGCGCATGATGTGCCGGTGCGGCATGCCCGGGAAGAACAGGCGGCAGATCAGGTGGTTCATCCCGTACTGCTCGACGAAGGGCTTGAGGTCCCGGATCACCTGGTCGGGATTGCCGATGAGGAAGCGGTCCTTCTTGATCGTCTCGAGGTCGGTGGCGATCGCCGCATCGATGAAGGGGTGCTTCCAGCCGCCCGCGTACTCGCGGCGGTAGGACACCATGATGTGCTCTTCCGCCAGTGTGCGCGCCTCCTTCTCGGTCTCGGCGATGATCACGTCGCGGGTCAGGGGCCACTCGGTGATGGGCGCGGTGAGGCCGGCCGCCCGGCGATTGGCGAGGAACTGCTGCTTGCCCTTGAGCAGGCGGGGAAGCTCGGCGGTGGGCCCGGGAATCCAGTTGTCGGCGAGCGTGGCCGCCCGCCGCAAGGTCATATCGCCCCAACCGCCGATCCAGATCGGCGGATGCGGCTTGGTCACGGGCTTCGGCTCGAGCTTGCCTTCGATCTGGTAGAACCGGCCCTTGTGCGACACCCAGTCTTGCGTCCACAGCCCCTTCATGATGGCGAGCTGCTCCTCGAACCGGGCGCCGCGCTTCTCGAGCTCGGCCCCGTAGAGGGCGAACTCGTCGGGCTTGTAGCCGATGGCCGCGCCGACGATCAGCCGCCCGTCGGACATGATGTCCACCATGGCCGCGTCCTCGGCGAGCCGGACCGGGTGGTAGAAGGGGGCGACCAGGATGTCGGTGCCGAGCTGCACGCGCGAGGTGCGGGTGGCGAAGCCGGCGAGCACCGTGATCGGCGACGGCCAGTAGTGGTTGACGACGGAGTGGTGCTCCTCCATCCAGACGGAGTCGAAGCCGAGATCCTCGCCGCGGACCACTTCCTCGAGGGCTTCCTTGTAGTACTGCCCGCCTTCGATGGGGATGAAGCCGATCTTGAGCGTGGAAAAACTCGCAGGATGCTCAAAAAGGTCCAGATGCGAGGCGCGCGCCCGACGGCCGCACGCGAGGCGTAGTTGCTCTACGTTGAGCGTGCGGCCGAGGGCGCCGAACGAAGCAGATGGGCCTTTTTCAGCATCCTGCGTGGGCCGCGGTCAACCGGCGTGGCGCAGTGCCCAGTCGACGACCTGGGCGTGCGTCGCGAACCAGACCCCGGCCTTCGCGCGCGCGTGGCGGATGATCTCCTCGAGAATCCAGATGCGCGAGCGGTAGCCGATGACGTGCGGGTGCATCGTGAGCTGGAAGATGCCGCCCTCGTCGTAGGCGGCGTCGAGCTCGCGCCGGAAGACGTCGAGGACACCTTCCGGGGGCGTATAGGGCCGGAGCGACTGGAAGCGGTGCATCATGAAGTACACGGCGTCGTCGCGCACCCACTCGACGGGCAGCTCGATCACGCCCGTGGGCTCGCCGTCGAGCATGAGCTCGAGCAATCCTCGTCGGCCATGAGCGACGAGTCGTAGGCGAGCCCCATCTCCTTCTCGATGCGGAGCGTGTGGGGGCTGAAATCCCAGGACGGCGTCCGCAGGCCCACGGGCCGCACGCCGGCGATCCGCTCGAGTGTGTCCGCCGACCGCAGCATCAGGTCGCGCTCGGCGTCGTAGGGGAGCGTCGAGTTGAGCTCGTGGATCCAGCCGTGGATGCCGATCTCGTGACCCTCGGCCACGACGCGGCGCTGCTCGTCGGGGTAGAGGAGGGCGGAGACGGCGGGGACGTAGAACGTGGCGGGGACCTCGTACCGGGCGAGCAGCTTCAGGATGCGGGGCACCCCGACGCGGTTGCCATACTGGCCCCAGGCGAGCCGGCCGATGGACTTGCCGCCATCACGCAGCTCGTTCGTGTCGTGGTCCGAGTCGAATGAGAGGGCGACGGCGCACCGCGCGTCACCCAGCCAGCGCGAGGGCCGGAGAGTACGGCCGGCGCGGACGTGGCCGACGAGCGAGCGCCACTGCGCTTCGGGCCACTGCCAGGGCTCCACCGGAGGCGGTGCGTCCGCCATGTCGTCGGTGCTCGCGGCGACCTCGACGGCCCCGACCTTATCGCAGCCGGAGCTTGCCGCCGCCGGGGAGGCCGCCGGGCCCGCCAGGTCCGCCGAGCAGGCCGGGCATCCGATCCGGCGTGATGATCGATGATGCCGCCTCGCGGCGAAGGTCCTCGAGCTCGCGGCGCGTGCGCTCGACGGCGTCCGCGGCACCCGAGGCGAAGAGCTCGACGGCGTCGGCGAGCGAGGCCGCATCGAGCTCGAAGACGAGCGGCAGGAGGCCGGCCTGCGTCAAGAGCTGCGTCTCGCCGACGTACAGCACCTTGCGGGTGCCGTCCGGCGCGCCGTCGCTCTTGACCGGCGTCAGCACGCGGATCGCGCCCATTTTCCTGTCGGTGAACATCTCTTCCCGGTAGAGCGAGGACGGGTCCATCTTGAGCTCGGTCGCGCTGGGTTGAGTCGCCATGGGATGCAGGATACCAGACTCGGGACCACCGGGGCCTTGCAGGTTGCTGAAAGAGCCGCCGGATGCTGAAAGCATCCTGCTAGGAGGGCGTCGGACTAAGCGACGTGGAGTTCGCCCGTCAGCGTCTGGCGTTCCGCTTCGAGCGGCGGCTTCGCCGGCGCAGTCGATTCCGGTTTGGGGGAGGCTCGGAGGGGGCCGTCGAGGCCCCCTTCGACGACCTAGACGTTCAGGTTGCGGCGATTGTGCGGTAGCCGCGCCAGCAGGCCCGCCATCCCGCAGGTTCCGCTGGCGCCGGAGAAGACCAGGCCCGCCCCTATGAAGGCCGAGAGCAGGAGGAACCAGGGGGAGACCGCGGCCCCGAGCGCCACGCCCAGGACCACGAGGGAGCCCGCCACGATCTGGACCTGACGTGGCAGGCTGAGGCCGCCAGCCCCCGGGCTCCGCTCGACCCCGAGGCCGGCGCGCTTCCACGCGCGGAGCCCGCCGGGCAGGTGATACACCTCGCCGGGCCAGCCCTCCTGCAGGACCTTCCGCGCCCCCTTCTCCGAGGCGACCCCCACCTCGCACTGCAAAACCAGCCTTCGGCCGCCCAGGTCGGGGAGGCTCGACCGGCCGAGCGTGGGCAGCGGCAGGGACAGCGCGCCGGGGATCCGCTCGGCGGCGAACATCTCGGGAGGCCGCACGTCGACGACGAGGGCCTGGCCCGCGCCGAGCCAATCGGACAGGGTCTGGGGGTCGACGTCCTTGACGATGCCGCTGGTGGTTGTCGTGGCCATGATGTCCTCCGTTATTCGGTCGGGCGCTCCAGGAGAAAGCGCGCGCCGATGAGGGGATCGGTGAGCGCCGCCGTCGCGACCATGACGCCATCGGCGCCCGCGGCGAGGGCGGCGCGCGCGCGCGCCGTGGTGGTGATGCCGCCCACCGCGAGGATCGTGCGGTTCCAGGCGCCCGCCTTGCGCCACGCCACGAGCTCGTCCACCTGCATCAGCGCGTGCTCGAACACGGCGGCGCCGCCGACGCCGGCGGTGGCGCGCGTTTCGCCCGCGAAGGCGGCGCTTTGGTCGGCCTTCACCACCCGTCGCTCCAGCCCGTTGACGAGGACGAAGCCGTCGAGGCGGGGCGCGAGGCGGCTGGCCAGCTCGTGCAGCGCTCGGGGACTGCGCGTGGCGCCGATCTTGGCGACGATCGGGCGCTGGCCCACCGCGCGGCGCACGCGGTCGACGATGAGGGCGGACAGCGCGGGGTTCTCGAAGATCATCTGCGCGTGCTCGCCCGCCGTGTTCGGAGAGGAGAGATGCACTTCGACGACGTCGGCCCCCGCCTCCGCCGCCCAGCGCGCGGCGAGCGCGTAGTCGCCGGCGAGCTGCTCGGGATCGCCGTCCGGCACGGGTGTCCCCACGACGCTCACGATCAGGATCTGGTCGGGATGGAGCTTCGCCCTTGCGCGCGTCACGTCGCTGCGCCATTCGGCGGGATCGGCGGAGGGCAGCCCCACCGAGACGGCCCAGGTCACCGCGCCGGGATCGAGCTTGCGGGGGGCCGGCTCCGCGACGGACGGATCGCCGAGCCGGCAGTGGATCAGGTTGGGATGCGTGAAGGCGGCGCGGGCCGAGGTGCGCACGGTCTTGTAGGTGAGCACGCCGTAGCCGAGCCGCGCATAGGCCTCGATCCATCGAGAATTCGGCAAGGGGCCGGCGGCGATGCCGAGCAGGCTCTCGACGCGGTGGTCGAACAGCCGCGCGCCGGTATCCGCGCGGAGCTTGCGCGGGCGCGCCGGCAGCTTCGGCGGGTGCGCCGCGTTCCACGCGAACGATCGGTCGAGGCGATAGGCGATCAGGTGGCGGTCTCCATCGCATCGAAGGTGAGGGTGACGACCCCGTAGTGGGACGGCCGCCACGTGCGCAGGCCGCGCACGTGAAAGGAGGCGGACTTGAGCGGCAGCCTGGCGATCACTTGAACGCCGGCATGACCTCCTTCGAGATGAGCTCGAGCTCGCGCATGATGTGCCGGTGCGGCATGCCCGGGAAGAACAGGCGGCAGATCAGGTGGTTCATCCCGTACTGCTCGACGAAGGGCTTGAGGTCCCGGATCACCTGGTCGGGATTGCCGATGAGGAAGCGGTCCTTCTTGATCGTGTCGAGGTCGGTGGCGATCGACGCGTCGATGAAGGGGTGCTTCCAGCCGCCCGCGTACTCGCGGCGATAGGACACCATGATGTGCTCTTCCGCCAGTGTGCGCGCCTCCTTCTCGGTCTCGGCGATGATCACGTCGCGGGTCAGGGGCCACTCGGTGATGGGCGCGGTGAGGCCGGCCGCCTGGCGATTGGCGAGGAACTGCTGCTTGCCCTTGAGCAGGCGGGGGAGCTCGGCGGTGGGCCCGGGAATCCAGTTGTCGGCGAGCGTGGCCGCCCGCCGCAAGGTAATATCGCCCCAACCACCGATCCAGATCGGCGGATGTGGCTTGGCCACGGGCTTCGGCTCGAGCTTGCCCTCGATCTGGTAGAACCGGCCCTTGTGCGACACCCAGTCTTGCGTCCACAGCCCCTTCATGATGGCGAGCTGCTCCTCGAACCGGGCGCCGCGCTTCTCGAGCTCGGCCCCGTAGAGGGCGAACTCGTCGGGCTTGTAGCCGATGGCCGCGCCGACGATCAGCCGCCCGTCGGACATGATGTCCACCATGGCCGCGTCCTCGGCGAGCCGGACCGGGTGGTAGAAGGGGGCGACCAGGATGTCGGTGCCGAGCAGCACGCGCGAGGTCCGGGTGGCGAAGCCGGCGAGCACCGTGATCGGCGACGGCCAGTAGTGGTTGACGACGGAGTGGTGCTCCTCCATCCAGATGGAGTCGAAGCCGAGATCCTCGCCGCGGACCACTTCCTCGAGGGCTTCCTTGTAGTACTGCCCGCCTTCGATGGGGATGAAGCCGATCTTGAGCCTCGCCATGACCATCCTTTCACTGGAGAGCGGCCCGGAGGGGCCCCGGGTCCGGGGGAGTCCACCAGCGACAGTCGCCGAGGTCGCCGCCGATGGCCCGCGAACCAGTATACCCCGGCCCGCAAAGGGCCCCGCGCCGGCGGCCCCGGTAGTGGGTCAGTCTGGTTACTTGCAGTCGAAGAAGTCGTTCGTGTAGTACTCGGCGGCCGGCTTCACGGGCTCGAGGCCGCCGTAGTCCTTGGCGAGGGCGATCAGCACGTCCCAGTCCTCTCTCATCATCAGGCCCGGCGTCTTGCCCTGTTCTGGAACACGATGCCGAGCTCCGTCTGCGGGCGGCTCACCGCGCGACCGGCGACAGTGATCACCCCGGACGTCGGTCGCATGAGGCCTGCGATGAGCATGGTGAGCGTGCTCTTGCCGCAGCCGGAGGGGCCGACGATCGAGAGGAACTCGCCGCCGCGCACGTCGAACGAGACGCCGTCGAGGGCCCGCACCTCTCCCTCGGGGATGGCGAAGATGTGCGTGACGTCGGACACCTCCACGAACTTCCGCACGCTCAGCATGTCGGGGCAGGGGGCATTGTACTCCATGACCGGCGGGGGTCCCGCACCGCCGAGTGGCTCAGAGCCCGTGAACGAATCGGGCGGTCGAGGAGCGCCACGGCTTTGCCGGGGCGCTTCCGAGCGGCTGGGGGGTGTGGGGGGCCATTTCGGGGCCCCCCACTCAGAGGACGGCGCAGGCGGCCGTCAGCTCGGCCATGAGCGGCACGTCGCGGAAGTACGAGATGGCGAGGTCATGCCGGGCCCGCGTCATGGCGATGTACAGGAGCCGCCGGGCCTCGGCGTCCGTGCGCGTCTGCAGGTGATGGGCATCGAGCAGGAGCACGCCGTCGGCTTCGAGCCCCTTGGCCGCGTGGATGGTCGACACGCGCACGCCGTCCGCGTCGGGCGTCACCGCGGGGAGCCACGCGTCCACGCCCTTGCTATTGAGCCACGCATTGACGGTGATCATGTCGAGCCTGCTCAGGCCGAGGACGAGCAGGTCTCGGGCGGGGACGCCTCGGGCGCGGCGCTCGCGAATCCACGCGAGCGCGTCCGCGCGGCTCGACTCGAAGGTCGCGCACCGGTGCACCTCGGGCGCCGAGTCACCGGCCAGCGCCGCGTCCGCCGGGTCGGGCGCCCGCCGGCCGCCCGCGTCCCCGTCGAGAGGCTGGATCAGCCGGCATGCCGCGGCCGCGATCTGCGGGCTGTTCCGGTGATTGACCTCCAGGTTCCGTGTCCGCGCGTCGACCCCGAGGCCCAGGTCCCCCCAGGCGACCTCGCGACCGTAGATGTTCTGCCCGGGGTCCACCGCGACGAGCAGCTCGTCCGTGGCCGGATCGAGGGCCTGCACGAGCGCGCGGTACCAGTCGCCGACGAAGTCCTGGCCCTCGTCGATCAGGATGGCCTGGTAGGCGCCCGCGGCGATCCGCTGCTCGCGAAACGCCGTGAGGAGCAGACGGGCCATGTCCTGCGTCCAGTACCCATCCCATTGAGTGCCGCGGCCCGGCGGGGGTGGGATGACCACGCCGCTCGCCTCGAGCTGGGCCTGGGCCCAGTCGTGAAATGTCGCCACCTCCGTCCGCGGGTCGGCGGGCAGCGCCCGCCGGAGGAGGCTCGCGAGCGAGGTGTTGAAGCACAGGACGAGGATCCGCCACGCGGGATGGCGCTCGCGGAGAAGGCGCGCCCTCGCGCAGATCGCCATGGTCTTGCCGGTTCCCGCGGCGCCGCGCAGCATGGAGCGGCCCGGGCCGATCGACTGCGCGATCCGCTCGTGCTCTGTGCCCACGATTGGATCGTATCCCCGCTCGACCCCGCGCCGTGAAATCCGGGGGGTGCGAGGCCGCTACGCTCGGGGGAGGCCGGCGAGGAAGGTGATCAGCGCGTCGTTGACCCCCGCAGAGATCTGGCTCACCTGCGACCGCGCGCTACTTGTCGCTGGCGAGCTTGCCGCCCACGCCCCAGTTGGACTTCTCCACGTCCTGAAACACGATGTGCACCTGGTCCGCCGTCGTCTTGCCGATCGTGACCATCGCGTCGGTGATGGCGGCGGTGATCTCCCGCTTCTGCTGGTCGGTGCGTCCGGCGTACCACTGCACGGTGATATTGGGCATGGCGTCCTCCTGATGGGGTGGTGGGACGGCGGTGTGCGCGCTTTCCGTCAGCGAAGTCGCACCATGTCGTCGGGGAAATTGGAGCTGAACGCGTAGGACTTCACGAAGCCGTCGGCATTGAACCGCACGGACAGATCCTTGCTGAGCTCGACGCTGGCCTCCCGCTGGCCGAAGAACCAGCGCCAGGTCTGATCGCCGCTGTCGAGGCCGACCTGGTAGGGCTCGCCGAAGATGCGCTCGAGGGCGGCCTTGTCCGTCTTCCCCACCACGATGAGCTGGCGATCGGGCGACGGGAACTCGCGGCCGAACTTGAGCGACAGACAGCCGGACGCGAGCATGAGGGCGATGAGAGGCGTGATAGCCGAGGCCCAGCGCATGCGCGCGATTATCACACGCACGCTCAGAACCGGTCAATCGCCCCGCCGCGCGGGCACGCGCTTGGCTAGGGGCCAGTTTGGCCACGGCACTGGGGCAAGTTGCGAGCCAGACGAGGTACCTCGCGCGCTGGCAGCCCGAGGCGTATGTGAAGTTGGGCGAGCCGCAGCCGTAGGCGAGGCGAGCGGATAAGGATAACCCGGCGAGCGCGAGCGAGCCACGTTGAGGGTTGCCAGCGCGCTCGCAACGTGGCCGTTCGAGCTGAGCGGCTCGGCTGCGAGGCGAGGGCTGAGTGGATCTGGCGAAGAGCCCAGTGCCCTTGACTTGGGGGCGGGGCGCCGATAGGTTCGGGGCACTGTGGAGACCTTCACGCCGGAGGAACGGCGCGTCCTCACGCCGTACTTCACCAACCTCGACGGACCCGTCTTCGCCCTCGTCAACCTGCCCGAGGTGGTCAAGGGCGCGCTTTTCGCGCGCTACTCGCGCTCGGCGAAATCGCTCCGGCGCCTCTTCCTCGACGAGTTCGCGGACCAGGTCGGCGAGGCGCCGACGTCGTCGTCCATCGGCACTCGGCGGGCGGAGGCGCTCTACGAGCGCGTGCTGGGCGACTACGGGGACGACTCGGTGGCGCAGCTCGGGGGCGTCCACTTGGCCTGCGAGGGCGCCTCGAACCTCTTGACCAAGGTGCTCGAGTGGGGCCGCCTCATGGCGTATCTCGAGCAATCGACCCGCTACGTGCCGTACGCCGACCGGCCGGACGGCCGCTTCAGGTACCACGTGCCCGCCGAGCTGGACGGCCACCCGCTCCGGCCGCGCTACATCGAGACCCTCGACCGCGCCTTCGAGACCTATGCGCGCTCCATCGATCTCATGCGCGAGTACTGGAGCGCGCGCGTTCCGAGGCCGGCGGGTGAGAGCGACGCCGCCTGGCGCGCGACCATCCGCGCCAAGGCCCTCGATAGCTCGCGCGGGCTCCTGCCCGCGGCCACCCGGTCCAATGTCGGCATCTTCGGCACCGGCCAGGGCTACGAGGCGCTTCTGCTGCGAATGCGCGCGCATCCCCTGCGCGAGGTGCGCGACTGCGCGGAGTCGATGCTCGTCGAGCTGTGCAAGGTCATCCCCGCCTTCCTCCGCCGTCTCGTGCGCCCCGAGCGCGGCGGCGCGTGGAGCGGCTATCTCGCGCGGACCCGGGAGGAGACGGTCGCCGCGTCGCGGCGGCTCCTCGACGGCATCGAGCCGGAGGCGCGCGGCGAGGTGACGCTCACCGACTTCGACCCCGACGGCGAGGTGAAGGTGGTGGCCGCCGCGCTCTACGCCGTCTCGGATCTGCCCGACGACCAGCTCCTCGCCGTCGCGAGAAAGCTCGGCCCGGCCGAGCGCGCCGAGGTGCTCGCCGCCTACGTCGGCCGGCGAGAGAACCGGCGCCACAAGCCCGGCCGCGCCTTCGAGCGCACCAGTTATCGCTTCGACGTCCTCGGCGACTACGGCGCCTTCCGCGATCTCCAGCGCCACCGGCTGCTCACGCTCGAATGGCAACGGCTGTCGCCGCGCCACGGCTACGTGGTGCCGCAGGAGCTCGGCGAGGCGGGCCTCTACGATGACTGGGTGCGCGTGATGGACGAGTCGGCGGCGATGAACGACGCGCTCGACCACGCGGGCCTACCCGACGTCGCGCCCTATGCCGTGGCCATGGCCTATCGCGTCCGCTTCTACATGGACCTCAACGCCCGCGAGGCCATGCACATGATCGAGCTGCGCACCGCGCCGCAGGGGCACCCCGCGTATCGGCGCATCTGCCAGACGATGTGGCGCCTCATCGCCGAGCACGCCGGCCACCGCGCCATCGCCGCCGCCATGTCCCACGTCGATGTCTCGGGTGGCGAGGCCGGCCGCTTGGCCGCGGAGCAGGCCGCCGAACGGCGCCGCGACCGCGTCCAGTAACGCCCGGCCCGCACTCACTCGACCCGTAGCCCTCGTCGTGATCGTCGGCGCGATGTGGCTGACCCGCAAGCTGAGCCACCGGCACCGCGGCGCGCCGGTCGTCTCTCACTGACGCGGATCGGCCGGCATACCGGGACCGAGCGGCCTCGCGGCGGTCGCGAGGGCCCGGTCGCCGCGGCGACGCAGCGTGATGTAGATCCAGGCGCTGCCGCCGACCACCACGAGCAGTGCGATCCAGCCCTCCACGCGATGGACCTCGGCCAGCACCGCGTGGAGGTGCCGGGAAAACAGGTACGCGAGGCCGAAGTTGAGCGGGACGCCATAGCCGATGGCGGCGCCGTCGGCCGCCGCGAACTTCCAGAACGGCAATCCGACGACGCCCGCCCCGACGAAGGCGGCGGCCCGAAGCCCCATCACGTTGCGCGCGAGGAACACGATCAAGGCGCCGCGCCGGCGATAGCCCGCCTGGATCTGTTCGAGCCGCGCCCGGGTGAGCAGGCGGCCGATCAGGGGCTGATCGAGGACACGCTCGCCCCAGTGCCGGCCCGCCCAGTAGAGGATCAGGTCGCCGGCGAAGACGCCCACGATGCACGTGGGCAAGGCGAGCCACCAGCGCATCATCTGTTGATGCGACAGCATGCCCGCGGCCACGATCGGCACCTCCTCGGGGATCGGCAAGCCCAGGCTGCCGAGGAGCAGGACGACCAGGAGCCCACCGTAGGAGAAGTACTCGATGACGCCTTCGATCATCGGCGGCTCAGCGCGGCGGCGTCGCCGGCGCCTTCCGCGCCGCGAAGTGGAAGTCGCGGTGAGGCGCACCCTGCATGATGGTCTGGGTGGACATCGGAGGCCGCATCACTGACATACAGGGTGCGCGGATGATACTCGCCGCGCCGCGTTGCCGTCAAGCGAGGGGCCGCGGCCGGTGCCCCCTTCACTCTCCACGCCGATTGCCCTATCCTTGCCGTGGAGTCGACACGCGCGAATTCACCTCGGCTGGCGGAGGACGGAAACGCCCATGGACGCGAACGAGATCATCTGGCGGCCGGATCCCGAGACCGCTTCCCGCACGCGAATCGCGCGCTTCATGCGCGCGCACGGCCTCGCCACCCTCGAGGATCTGCAGCGCCGCTCCGTCGAGGATCTCGAGTGGTACTGGAGCGCCGTCGTCCGCGACCTCGGCTGGGCGTGGACCGCGCCGTACCAGAAGGTGGTCGACACCTCGCGCGGCATCCAGTGGCCGCGCTGGTTCGTGGGCGGGCGCATGAACCTGACGGCCCAGTGCGTGGACGTGCACGTGGCCGCGGGGCGCGGCGACAAGCCCGCGGTGATCTCGGAGGCCGAGGACGGCGGCGTGCGCACGCTGACCTATGCGGAGCTGGCGCGCGAGGTCGGCCGCTTGGCCAATGCGCTCACGCGCCTCGGGGTCGGGCCTGGCGACACCGTCGGCATCTTCCTGCCGATGTGCCAGGAGGCGGCCGTCGCGGTGCTCGCGGTGACGCGCATCGGCGCGGTCTACGCGCCGTGCTTCTCGGGCTATGGCGCCCAGGCGGTGGCCGCGCGTCTCACCGGTTGCGACGCCAAGGTGCTGATCACCGCCGACGCCTTCGCCCGCCGCGGCAACGTGATCCCGATGAAGCGCACCGCCGATGAGGCGGTGGCCGAATCTCCCTCGGTCCGGCACGTGATCGTGCACCGGCGGACCGGCGCCGACATTCCGTGGACGCCGGGCCGCGACGTCTGGTGGCACGAGGCCGTATCGACCGAGCCGGCGGAGTGCGAAGCCCTGGCCGTCGAGGCCGATCATCCGGCCCTGATCATCTACACGTCGGGGACCACGGGGCGTCCGAAGGGCACCGTGCTCACGCAGGGCGGCTTCGGGATCAAGAACGCGCACGACTGGGCCTACGTCTTCGACATGGACGACCGCGCCCGCATGTTCTGGGTCACCGACCTCGGCTGGCTCATGGGGCCGATGCTCATCACGGGCACGCTGCTTCACGGCGCGACGGTGGTGCTCTTCGAGGGCACGCCCGACTATCCGAAGCCCGATCGCCTCTGGGAGCTCTGCGAGCGCCACCGCGTCACGCATCTCGGCATCTCGCCGACGGCCACGCGCGCGCTCATGCCCTACGGTGCCGACTGGATCGCCAAGCACGATCTCTCGGCGCTCCGCATCATCGGCTCGACGGGCGAGCCGTGGAACCCCGAGCCCTTTCGCTGGCTCCTCGAGCATGCCGGCGGCGGGCGTGTGCCGATCATCAACTACACCGGCGGCACCGAGATCTCGGGCGGCATCCTCGCGTCGTTTCCCATCGCGCCGATCAAGCCGTGCTCCTTCAGCGGGCCGATCCCGGGGATGGCGGCCGAGTGCTTCGGCGAGGACGGCCGGCCGGTGCGCGGCGCGGTGGGCGAGCTCGTCGTCACGAAGCCCTGGCCGGGAATGACCAAGGGCTTCTGGCAGGACCCCGACCGCTACATCGAGACCTACTGGTCGCGCTGGAAGGACGTCTGGGTCCACGGCGACTGGGCCTTCGTGGACGACGAGGGCTTCTGGTACATCCATGGCCGGTCGGACGACACGCTGAAGATCGCGGGCAAGCGCGTGGGCCCGGCCGAGGTCGAGTCCGTTCTCGTCGGCGACCCCGCGGTGAACGAGGCGGCGGCCGTCGGCGTGCCCCACGAGGTGAAGGGCGAGAGCGTCGTGTGCTTCTGCGTGCTGCGGCCGGGCCACGAGCCGACCGAGGCGCTGCGCGCCGAGCTGATCGACCGCGTCACCCAGGCGATGGGGAAGGCGCTCAAGCCCGAGCGCGTGCTCTTCGTGCGCGAGCTGCCCAAGACGAGGAGCGCCAAGATCATGCGCCGAGTGATCCGCGCCACCTATCTGGGCAATGATCCCGGCGATCTCTCCTCGCTCGACAATCCCGGAGGCGTGAAGGCGATCAGCGAGGCGGTGTAGCGCGGGTCCATACTCCCCTGGACAAGGAGCGTGTCGGAGTCGCCGCCGGTCGAGCGCCGGCGCAACCCTGCTTCTTGGGGGAGGCTCGAGGGGGCCGTCGAGGCCCCCTTCGATCATGAGACAGAGCCGCTCCACGAGCCAGATCAGGCCCATGAGCACGACGGCGATCGACGCGCTCTTGACGACCACGGCTCCCATGGCTTGCCGTGCATCCACGCGAGCACGGGCAAGAGCCACGATCACCACGAGCGCCTGTCCCCCTTCCACGCCGAGATTGAAGCCGAAGAGCGCCCACGCGAGACCACCGGCCGGCAAGACAGCGGCGCAGGGCCGAGGCGAAGCCGAAGCCGTGGACGAGGCCGAAGACGAAGGCCACGCGCCAGCGGCGCGGCGGCGGCCGGCCGCATGAAGAGGTTCTCCGCCGCCACCCACACGATCGACGCCGCGATCAACGGCTCGACGAGCCGGCCGGGCAGGACGACCACCCCGATACGGCCAGGGCCAGCGTGAGGCTGTGGGCCACCGTGAAGGCGGTGATGATCTTGAGCAGCGACCGAGGCAGCCGCCGCGCGCAGGAGCACGCCGAGGAACAGCAAGTGATCCTAGCCGGTGAGGATGTGCGCGACGCCCAGCCGGAAGAAGCTCCCTTCGCCGTGCGGCCGCCCACGTCCGCCGATCGACCCGCCCCTCGCGCGCCCCGGCTCGAAGGCGAGCTGCTGGACTCGCCCGGCCCATCGCACCTGGCCAGCGTGTGATGGTCCGGCCCGAGCACGTCGAAGAGATCGTCGCGAATGCGCAGATGGTCACCGGGGAGGCGCAGGCGAAGTCCACCGCGAGCGGTCACGGTCTCCACGTCGCCGCCCGGGATCGGACACCGATCCGGACCCGGCTCGCACCGCCGCCCGCGATCCTCAGGTCGATCTTGTCCTTGATGTACCCGATGAGCCGTTCGCGGCCGTCGGGACGCCCGGACCGGGCGCGGAGGAGCTCCTCGGCCACCTCCGGGGGCAGGGTCGCGGGCGAGAGCGTCAGGCTGTAGCGGATCCGTTGCGCCATCGTGCGATCCCGGCATAGCCCGTGCTGCCTCCGGTATGGGCGACCGGGCGCTCGCCGGGCCACCGCCACGAGCGCGAGAGCGATCTGGAGCGCGCGAGCGGCTCTCATGGCGTCGACGGCCCGCGTCCTCGATCGGTCGCCGGCCCATCGCCCGCACGAGGTCACGGCCACCCCGAGGAGGCGCCGTCCGGGCGCGGAGGCCCGCGCCGCCGCCCTGTCCGGCCGGAACTAGCGGCGGGCGAAGTCCGCCTTCGCCTGGGCGACGCGAGCGGGCTCCGCGAGCAGATCGTAAGTGGTCATGGCCATGGTCTTGGCGGCAGCGATGAGGCCGGCGCGGGCCAGCGGCTTGACGGCGGCGTCGGCGAATTCGCGCGTGTGGATCGCCATGCCCGTCGGCGCGATCCCGATCATGGGCTGGATGGCGGGGATGACCTGGCTGACATTGCCGATGTCCGAGGACCCCAGGCGGTCGGGGATGGGCTCGCCCTCGCTCAATCCCACCGACTTCATGTTGGCGGCGAAGAGATCCAGCATGACCCGGCTGCTCGTCATCGGCTCGTACACCGTGTCGTGCTCGATCACCTTCAGGCTCACGCCCGTCGCTTTGGCCGCGCCCTCGGCGCAGGCCACCACGCGCCGGTACAGCTCCCACATCGTGTCGATGCGCGGCGCCCGCACGTAGAAGGTCGCGGCGGCCTGCTCGGGGATGATATTGGCGGCCTGCCCGCCATTGGTGATGATGCCGTGGATGCGGCAGTCCGGCCGCACCTGCTGGCGGAGCATGCTGACGGCGCTATAGGTCTGGACGCAGGCGTCCAGCGCGTTCACGCCGGCCCACGGGTCCGCGGAGGCGTGCGAGGCCTTGCCGGTGTATTCGAAGGTGGCCCGCACGATGCCGAGGAGGTCCTGGTGCAGGAGCGTGCGGTCGAAGCCGTGGATCATCATCGCGCAATCCACGTCGCTGAACACGCCGCTCTGGATGAGCTTGATCTTGCCGCCGCCGCCTTCCTCCGCGGGCGTCCCGATGACGAGGATGCGGCCCGCGGGAAGCTGGCTCTTCACCGCGGCCAGCGCCGCGCCCGCCCCCGCGCCGGACATGGCGATGACGTTGTGGCCGCACGCGTGCCCGATGCCGGGCAGGGCGTCGTACTCGCAGAGGATGGCGATGGTCGGGCCGGCTCCCGTCTCGAGCGTGGCGCGGAACGCCGTGTCGACCCCGCCCACGCCCTTCTCGACCTTGAAGCCCTTGGCGCCGAGGAAATCGCAGAGCCATCCGCATGCCTGCACTTCCTGATACGCGAGCTCCGGGTGCGCGTGGATCTTGTGCGACAGCGCCTCGATCTCGTCACCCAAGCGGTCCGTAGCCTGACCGATCGCGTCCTTCACAGTGCTCATGGGGAAGCTCCTCCTGGAAAAGGGTCGGGGGTGGTCAGCTGGCCGCGAGCGCGACGTTGCGCGGCGGCGCCAGAAGCAGATGGGCCTTTCAGCATCCTGCTAGGGCGATTCGGCGCAGAAGAAGGCGAGGTCCGGTCGCGTCGCCGAGGTTGACCCTCGCGTTCCGTACATCTGACGACAGCCGGACGAGCCCAGGGTCTGCCATCCCGGATCGCCGACGGCGGTACAGCCCGCGGCGAGCAACACCAATCCCAGGAGCGCGCCAAGGCGTCGGATCATGCCGAGTACCGCTCGCCGAGGGCGACCTGCTCCGCGACGCCGATCAGCTCGTTGAACTCCCGGAACGGAATGTACCGCTCGGCGAGCGGCAGCACCTCGCCACCGCCTTTCAGGTCGGCGAGGAACCCTTGCATCGCGCGCACCGCGACGAAGAGCGTGTCCACGGGAAGGAGGATGATGGCATAGCCCAGCTCGCGCAACCGCGTGAAAGGCAAGAGCGGCGAGCGGCCCCCCGGCGCATAGTTGAAGAGGAGCGGCGTGTCGAAGGCGCGCGCCACGCGCTCGATCTGCTCCTCCGTCGTGGGCGCCTCGACGAAGAGCATGTCGGCGCCCGCCTTGACCGCCAGCTCGGCGCGGCGCAGGGCATCGTCGAAGCCGTTCACGGCGATGGCGTCCGTGCGCGCGATGATGACGAGGTCGGGATCGGTGCGCGCCTCCACCGCGGCGCGAATCTTGGCCGCGAATTCCTCGGCGGGGACCACGCGCTTGCCGGCCAGGTGGCCGCACCGCTTTGGGAGCTGCTGGTCTTCCAGGTGGAGCCCCGCCACGCCGGCCGCCTCGTACGCCGTGACCGTGCGCCGCGCATTGAGCGCATTGCCGTACCCGGTGTCGGCGTCGGCGATCAGCGGGATGGACACCGCCGCCGCCATATTGCGGGCCTGGTCCGCCATCTCGGCGAGCCCGGCGAAGCCCATGTCGGGCATGCCGAGCCGCGAGGCCGACACGCCGTACCCGGTCATGTAGACGACCGGGAACCCCGCGCGCTCGACGAGCTTGGCGGAGACGCCGTCATAGGCTCCGGGGACGACGAGGCCGCGCTGGTCGCTCATGAGCTGCCGAAGCATCCGCCGCCGGGTCATGGCCGTTCTCCCACGAGGCACCTCTCGAAAAAACTTTCACAGCGTACCACGGCGTCGGGCGCGGGAACGCCCGGACAGGTCAGGGGGGATTGGTCAGGGAGTGAGGCTCGGCTCGACGGCGGGCGCGCCCACGGGCAGCTCGATGCTGAAGAGCGCCCCGCCCGCTTCGCTGTTCTCGGCGCGGATGATGCCCTCGTGCTCCGCGACGATGCTATACGCGACGCTCAGGCCGAGGCCGCGGCCCTCACCCGGCGGCTTGGTGGTGAAGAACGGGTTGAAGATCCGCGCCAGGTCGTCGGCAGGGACACCGGGCCCGTCGTCGGCGATCTCGACCCGGACGCCCCCGCCCGCGCTCGGCTTGACTCGCACCGTGAGCGTGCCGTGGCCGTGCGCGCCGACCATCGCCTGCTCGGCGTTCTGAATGAGATGCAGGAACGCCTCCTGGAGCTGGTTGACATCGGCCCAGATGTCCGGCGAGGCCTCGAACTCGGTCCTGACTTCGACGTGCTGAGCCTCGAGCCGCCCCCGCTGGAGCGCCAGGACGTGCTTCAGCTCCTCGGCCACCTGGCAGCGCGACGGGTGCAAGGGGAAGTGCTCGGCGAAGAGCACCAGGTCCCGCACGATACTGGCCGCGCGCTTGGTCGCGCCGTCGATCACCTTGAGGCCGTTCAGGACCTCCTCGCTGTCCCGGCTCTGGAACAGCAGGTGCACCTGCCCGAGGATGATCATGAGCGGGTTGTTGATCTCGTGAGCGACGCCGCCCGCCAATTCGCCTACCGCGGCGAGGCGCTCGGCGCGGACGACCTCCATCTGCGACCGGCGCAGGTCCTCGAGCTGCCGGCGGGTTTCCGAGTACAGGCGCGCATTGTCGAGGGCAAGGCCGATCTGGTCGGCGACGCACTCGAGCAGGGCGACCTCCTCGTCGGAGAACGGCGGCGAGTCCTGGCGTCCCAGCGAGAGCGTGCCGAGGATCCGGTGGCGCGCCAGGATCGGCACGCAGACGAAGCCCCGGATCCCGTCCTTCGCCACGGCGGCGCGGGCGGCGTCCAGCAGGTCGCCCGCCCCGGTGACCTCGTCCAGCCGGCGCGCTCTGCCGCTCAGGGCAACGCGGCCGATCAGCCCCTCGCCCACGCGCAGGGAGCGGTTGACCTCTCTCAGGATGTCGGACAGGCCGCGGTCCCCGCGCAAGAGGAGATTCTGGCCGTCGGCGGAAATGAGATGAAGGCTGGCGATCTCATGCCCCGTGACGTGGGTGAGGGCGGCGACCGACTTCTGCAGCACCTCGTTGAGGTTGAGCGAGCGGCTCACCGCGTCCGTCACCGTCCTCAGGATCTGGAGGTGACGGATCACAGGTGCCGTCACGGGGGTGCCGCTGTGGCCCTCGGGGGTCATCGCCCTCCATTCTGCCATAGCAGATATCCGCCGGGTGCGCGAATGGCGTGTACAGACGTTCCGAGCAGGGTCAGGTTGACTGATGGAGAAATGCGCTCGCACTTCGTACACGGCGCCGAATCGACGGGTGGGAATAGAAGAGGAGCTCCTTGATCGGATGCGGCTCCGCCTCCGCGAGATTCAGCGCGCCGAGGCGCTCCATCGCGGCGATGAAGGCGGGCGCATTGCCGGTCAGGCGCAGCGCGAAGGCGTCCGCCTGGCGCTCGACGTGGCGCGACCAGCCATTGGCGATGGGCAGGGCGAACAGGCCGACGGCCATCAGCACGAGACCGAAGAGCGGCAGGCCGGCCGGGTCCGCGAGGCCCTCGAGGCCGAGCGCGCGTGTGCCCGAGCGAAGTGCATGGTCGGCGATCCAGAACGTGCCCAGGGTGAGCGCGGCCTGGACGAGCAGGCCGCGGCCGATATCACCGTGAACCTGGTGGCCGAGCTCGTGAGCGAGCACCGTCTCGATCTCGTCGGCGGCCAGCTCGCTGAGCAGGGTGTCGAAGAGGAGGATGCGACGGGTGCGGCCCAGTCCCACCACGGCGGCGTTCGCGGTCCGGCTCTTGCGCGACTGGTCGGCGACCCAGACGCCGAGGATCGGAACCCCGGCCCGCGCCGCCACCCGCAGCACGCGCGCCCGGAGATCGCCATCCTGGAGCGGGGTGAGCCGGTAGAAGAGCGGGATCAATAACATGGGAGCGGCGAGGGCGAGCAGGGCATAGCCGAGGAGAAAGAGCAGGGCGCCCCAGAGCCACCACCAGGCGGTCGCGCGCAGGAGCGCGTACACGACCAGCGTGGCCACGATGCCGAGCAGCGTCGCGATCGCGCCCGCCTTGGCCACGTCCACGAGCCAGAGGCGAAACGGCTGATGGAGGAGCCCGAAGCGGCGCGGCAGCAGGAATCCGGACACCCACGACAGCGGCAGGGTGATGAGCCGATGACCGATGCCCAGGACGAGCAGGGCGAGTGGCACTTGCAGCCACCAGTGCGGTGTGAAGGCGCCGAGGGCGTCCCGCAGGGCGATACTTCCCCCGGAGGCGAGCCAGGCGATGAGGTACGCGACCGTCACCGCGAAGCCGAGCGCGGAGAGGCGGAATTGCCAGCGGTGGTAGGCTCGCGAGCGCTCCGGGTCGTCCACGCGTATTGGCTCCACGCCTCGTCACTCTGACCTAGAGTGGCACAGCGCGCGGGCTCGCGCCAAGCCCGCGCCGGGCCTGTGCTAAACTGAGCGCCACTTTCCCCAGACAGGAGCCGCCATGTTCCAATCGGTCGAGGACGTCCAGCAGCACTTCAAGAACGCGCGCTACATCGCCAACCGGCGCATCTCGACCGTCGTGTTCCTGGCCGAACGCATGGGCCGACCGGTCCTCGTCGAAGGACCCGCGGGCGTAGGCAAGACGGAGCTCGCGAAGACGCTGGCGGAGATCACCAACCGCCGGCTCATCCGCCTGCAGTGCTATGAAGGGCTCGACGAGGGCAAGGCGCTGTACGAGTGGAAGTACGCCAAGCAGCTCCTGTACACCCAGCTCCTGCGCGAGCGGATCGGCGAGCTGATCGCGGATGCGCCGTCCCTGACCGATGCCGTCGCGCGGATCTCGGGGCAGGACGACGCCTTCTTCTCTCACGCCTTCCTGGCGCCGCGCCCGCTCTTGCAGGCCATCGAGTCGCCCGATCCCGTCGTGCTCCTCATCGACGAGATCGACAAGGCCGAGCCGGAGTTCGAGGCGTTCCTGCTCGAAGTGCTGTCGGACTTTCAGGTGACGGTGCCCGAGCTCGGCACGATCAAGGCGAAGAACATCCCCCTCGTCGTGCTGACGTCGAACAATGCGCGCGAGCTGTCGGACGGCTTGAAGCGCCGCTGCCTGCATCTCTTCATCGACTTCCCGCCGCCCGACGAGGAGCTGGCCATCATCCGGCTCAAGGTGCCGGAAGTCTCCGAGCGCCTGGCCCAGACCGTCGTCACCGCGGTGCAGCGCATCCGGGGGCTCGAGCTGCGCAAGGCGCCCTCCGTCTCCGAGAGCCTCGACTGGGCGCGCTCGCTCGTCATCCTGAACGCCGACGCGCTCGACCGCGAGCTCGTCGAGTCCACGCTCACCATGCTCGTCAAGCACGAGAAGGACCTCGAGCGGGTCAAGGGTGCGCTCGACAAGGTGCTCACCGATCTCGGGTAGCGTCGAACGGGCGCACGAGCAACGCGTCGTACAGGCGAACGTAGCGATCCGGCGGGGCACGGGCGGGCGACAGCCCGGGTGCCCGTGCCCCTGATGGAAGGAAAGAAGACAAGAAGATATGGACCAGCGCATCCTCGAGTTCATCGGCGATCTTCGGAGAGCCGAGCTGCGCATCTCGCCCAGCGAGGCGCTCGACGCGCTTGCCGCCTCGACGGAGATCGGGCTCGAGAGCCGCGAGACGTTCAAGTCCGCGCTCGCCACCACGCTCGTCAAGGAGTCGCGCGACTACGCGACCTTCGACCGGATCTTCGACCTGTACTTCCTCGACCTCCAGGCCCTCGGCAGCGGCCTCAAGAAGGCCCTCGGCCCGGAGGACCCGCGCATCCAGGAGATGCTCGACCGTCTGGCGTCCGAAGAGGGCCTCGAGATGGACGAGCTGACCGAGCTGATGCTGCGCGGCGAGGGCAGCGACATGGAGATGGCCATCCGCGAGGGCGGCCAGACGGCCGGGCTCGAGCGGCTCATGTACTTTCTCCAGACCGGCTACTTCTCGCGGCGGATCTACGACAAGTTCGACTGGGAGGCGATCGAGCGCGACCTGTCCCGCATCATGCAGATGCTCGAGGCCAAGGGGATGGACCCCGGGATGCTCGCGCGCATCCGCAACTACCTCGACCTGCGCCTCGAGGCCTTCCGCAAGATGATCCGCCAGCACGTGGAGCGGGAGCTGGAGCGCCGCGCCTACCGGGCGGGGGAGCGGCTCACGCGCGAGGTCCTGACGGACAAGCCGCTCTTCGCGCTGTCGCCCGACGAGGTCGCCCAGATGAAGGCGGTGGTCGCTCGGCTCGCGCGCAAGATCAAGGACGCGCTCGCGATGCGCCAGCGCCAGGAGGAGAAGGGCCGGCTCGACTCCCGGCGGACCATCCGCAAGAGCCTGCAGTACGGCGGCATCCCCATGGAGATACGCTTCCGCCGGCGCCATCGCGAGAAGCCCAAGCTGGTCACCCTGTGCGACGTCTCCGACTCGGTGCGCAATGCGTCGCGCTTCATGCTCCAGCTCGTGTGGAGCCTGCAGGAGTGCTTCTCCCGCGTCCGGTCCTACGTGTTCGTCTCGGAGATCGCCGAGGTGACCCAGGCCTTCAACACGTACACCGTGGACCGGGCCATCGACTGGGCCCTCAAGGCGTCGCCGGTGGACTACCACTGCCGGTCCGACTTCGGCTATGCGTTCAACCGCTTCAGCCACACCGAGATCGAGTCGCTCGACCGCAAGACCACCGTGCTGATCCTGGGCGACGCCCGCAACAACTACAATGACCCGCAGGCGTGGGCCATCCGCCAGATCCGCGAGCGCGTGAAGGGCATCATCTGGCTCAACCCGGAAGGGCAATGGGGCTGGGGGATCGGTGACAGCGTGATGCCCCTCTACGCGCCGGCCTGCGACATCGTCAAGGAGTGCCGGACGATGGGGCAGCTCGTCGAGGTGGTCGATCAGCTCGTGCACCAGTGGTGGCGGCGGGGACGATGAATCATCCGGAGGGGGCGCCGGCGGCCTCCTCCGAGACCGACCCGGTCTGACAGGTGGGCCGCGCGTGAGCCGCCTCGCCTTCGTCCTCTTCGTCTTCGATCCCCCTCGTCCTGTCGTCCCCGGTGTCCGTCCGCGCGCAAGAGTGCATCGCGCTCGAGGATTTCTCGGCGGGCAAGGTGGGAGAGCTTCCGCCGGGATGGAAGCTCAGGGCCGACGAGGGGCGCGGGGTGTACACGATCCGGGAGGAGGGCGGGCGCCGCTATCTGCACGCGGCGTCGCAGGGGCTCGGAATCCAGGCCGCGAAGGAGATCACCTGGGACCTCGCCCGGTACCCGGTGCTCACGTGGTCGTGGCGGCCCGTCGAGTTTCCGACGGGCGCGGACGAGCGCAGTTCGAAGACGAACGACAGCGCGCTGGCCGTCTACGGCGTATTTCCCCACCGCATGGGATCGGTCAGATCGGTGAAGTATGTCTGGAGCGCGGTGGTGCCCATCGGCACGCGCCTCAACTCGAACATGGGCCTCACCCAGGTCCGCGTGCTCCGGACCGGGACCCAGAACAAGGGCCGGTGGACGGATGAGCGCGTGAACCTGCTCGACGACTATCGCAAGTACTTCGACGTATCCGACACGCCGAAGCCAGCGGGGATCGCGGTGCTCACCGACGCCGACGACACGAAGAGCCGCGCCCAGGGCGACTACGCGACCTTTCGCGCGTGCGCGCCCTGACCGGGACCCGCGCGAGTCATTCAGGAGCCTGTCGGGAGAAACGCAGGCTAGAGCGATGAGAAGGGTCCAGCTGCGAGGCGGCGCCCGATGGCAGCACGTCGAGGCGTAGCTCGCATGTGGAGTGCGCGCGTTCGAGCGCCGGCTCCGCCGGCGCAATCTCGCCGTTCGGGGGCAGGCATCGGAAGCGGAGCGGAGCCCTTCTCCGATCGCTCTAGCCCGGGAAGCTCCAGACGCGGCCCTCGGGGGGCTCGCCGGTCAGCGTGAACTGCGGCAGCGCGAAGTCCTCCGACAGATCCTGGAAGATCACGCGGACGCGCTTGCCGATCGCCACGTTGGCTTCCGGCTCCGGCCGGAGCTCGGGCGTCAGGAGGTTCGCGATGAGGCGCAGCGCTTCGTGCTCGGTCGGCTTGCCGCGCTGCTCGTCGAGCTCGACCAGCACGACCGCATAGGGCGTCCACTCCTTGAACCCGGGCTGGATGGCATGGGCCACGATCTCGTACGAGTAGATGTGGCCCCGCCCGCTCACCTCGCGCCAGCTCCACTCGAGCGCGCCGCAGAAGGGACAGCCGTGGCTCGGCGGGTAGCGCATGAGGTCGCAGGCCTTGCAGGCGCGGAGCATCAGCTTGTGGCTGCCGCGCGCGAGCTTGAAGTGCTCGCGCCACTCGGAGTCGTTTTCGGGAATGACGAGGTTCATCCCGCGGTATTCGACGCTGGGCATGGAGGCCGCTCCCGCTAGTTGTGGAGGATGAGGGCCGAGCCCGTGGCGGGCATGGCCCAGCCGAGGTTCATGGTGATCTTCGCGTCCTTCACCTGCCGGCACTGCTTCGGCGAGTAGTCGTAGCTGTGCTTGCCGTCCGCCCAGCCGGGGCAATAGTCGTCCACGGTGCCGCGGAGCTGGCGGGTGTTCTCGATCACCATCGACATGCCGTGCGTGTAGCCCTCGCAGAGATGGCTGCCCGAGGTATTGTTCGGCCGGCGGCCGCCCAGCTCGATGATGCCGCTCGACACGTACTGCCCGCCCTCGCCCTTCTTGCAGAAGCCGTACTCCTCGAGCTGGAGCATGGTCGTGAAGGTGAAGGCGTCGTACGAGCCCGTGACGTCGACGTCCTCCGGCTTGATCCCCGCCTGGCCGAACACGATGTCCTTCGCGTAGTAGCCGGCCACGCGGCTGACGGGGCCGGTCGCCCAGTGGAAGTCCGTGCGCGGCTTGTTGACGCGCCCGGCCACGCCCATGATGTAGACGGGCTTCTGCCGCAGATCGCGCGCGCGCTCGGCCGAGGTGACGATGAGGGCGGTCGCATTGTCGGTCTCGAGACAGCAGTCGAGGAGATGCAGCGGCTTCACGATCCAGCGCGAGTTGAGCACGTCGTCGACGGTGACCCGCTCCTTCTGGAGCGCCTTCGGGTTCTGGGAGGCGTGCTTGCTGTGGGCGACGCGCACGCGCGCGACCTGCGCGGACGTGGTGCCGTACTCGTACATGTGGCGCATGAACGTGGGCGCGAAGCTCTGCCCCGCGCTCCGCATGCCGAAGGGCACCTGGGCCAGGTCGAGCCCGCGCACGGGCTGGGCGGCGCGCGACCCGGTGCCGCCGATGCGGACGTCCGAGTAGCCGTTCATCGAGCGGAAGAGCGCCACCGTGTGGCACATCCCCGCCTCGATGGCGCCGATGGCGAGGCCGACCAGCGCCTCGGTGGAGGAGCCGCCGCCCATCACGTCCATGTAGAAGTTGAGCCGGAGGCCGAGATCGGGCGACACCCAGTTGGCGGGGGTGGAGTCGCCGCCCTGGTAGGACATCATCCCGTCCACGCCGTCCTTGCCGAGGCCGGCGTCGGCCATCGCCTTCTTGATCGCGTCGACCGCCATGGCGCGGGTGCTCCGCCCCGAGTGCCGGCTGTACTCGGTTTCTCCCACGCCGACGATGCAGTACTTGTCCTTGAGTCCCATGTCTCACGCCCTCGGCGCAGGCCATTGAAGAAGCCTGCGAGCTCTGGATCTCCGTTGATGTGCAAGCGCCCGGTTGGCCGGCTGAGTGTAGCGAACCCCGGCTCGGCGGGTCAAGGGCGCCGGACCGTTGGCCGAGGCAGGGCGGTGGGCGGATGGGTGAAGGCGAGGAGGGCCAAGGCGAGGACATTGAAGGCGGCGGACAGCCACCAGGCGAGGGCATAGCTGCCGAGCCGATCGTAGATGAAGCCCGCGCCGAGCGGGCCGAGCGCGGCCATCGCGCCGGTGGTGGCGAAGAGCAAGCCCACGAGGCTGCCCGCGTGCTCGCGTCCGAAGAAATCCGTGACGATGACGGAGAACAGGACGGAGACGCCGCCATAGGAGAAGCCGAAGAGCGCGGCGGCCACGTAAAGGGCGGCCAGCGACTCGGACGATGCCAGCGCCACGAATGCCGCCACCTGGAGCGTGATCCCGACGGCGAGGGTGGGCCGGCGGCCCACGCGGTCGGAGGCGCCGCCCATCACGACCCGGCCCACGAGCGCGGAGAAGCCGAGCGCGCTCACGAGCGTGGCGGCCAGGAGCGGCGCAATGCCGAGCCCCCGCGCCATCGGGACCAGGTGCACGAGCGGCCCGAAGACGGGGACCCAGGTCGCGGCGAAGAGGGCGAGGATCATCCAAAACGCTCGCGTGCGGAGGGCGCTGGCGAGCGTCCAGGCGTGGGGGTTCTCGCCCCCCGCCACGAGGCGCGCCGGTGCGGCATCTCCGTCGGGGCCGAGGCCCGCCGACTCGGGATCGCGCCGCATGACGATGGCGACCAGGTTCAACACGATGAAGATGGCCACCCCGAAGATGACGTAGGCCCAGCGCCATCCCACCCGCGTGGTGAGGACGTGCGCGACCGGGGGAAGCACGAGCGTGCCCAGCCCCATGCCGCCGAAGGCGAGGCCGACGGCGAGCCCGCGTCGCCGCACGAACCAGCGCGCCACGGTGGCGCTGCACGGCACGAAGGCGGCCGACATGCCGACGGCGGCCACGATCCCGTAGAACGCGTACGGATGCCAGGGCTCGCGCACGCCGCCCATCGCGACCCAGCCCACGCCGAGGAAGGCGCCGCCCACTGCGATCACCGCGCGCGGCCCCCAGCGGTCGGTGAGCCGCCCCGCGACGAGCGCGAGGGCGGTGTAGACGAAGGCATAGAGGGAGAACGCTCCGGACAGGCCCGTGCGGCTCCAGCCGAGCTCGTCGAGCATCGCCGAGAGGAACACGCCGAAGGAGTACTGGGCGCCATAGGCCATGAAGAGGATGGCGAAGGCGCCGCCGACGACCACCCATCCGTAGAACAGCGGCCGGCTCGCGGGCCGGTGTCCGGCCGCGCCCACGGCGCGCGCGCCCGCCGATTCGGGAGTCAGGATGAGGAGGGCGGTGGGCCTAGGCGCGGGGCACGGCGCCTTTGCCGTTGGCGCGGGGGAGGACGTCGCGCAGGAACTTGCCGGTATAGGAGGCGGCGACCTGGGCGATCTGCTCGGGCGTCCCTTCGGCCACGAGCTCGCCACCCGCCTGGCCGGCCTCGGGGCCGAGGTCGATGACCCAGTCGGCGGTCTTGATCACGTCCAGGTGGTGCTCGACGACGAGCACGGTATTGCCCGCGTCGACGAGCCGGTTCAGCACCGCGAGGAGCTTCTTGACGTCGTCCAGGTGCAGGCCCGTGGTGGGCTCGTCGAGGATGTAGAGCTGATTCGTCGCGACCCGTGTGGACAGCTCCGCGGCGATCTTGAGCCGCTGCGCCTCGCCGCCCGACAGCGTCGTCGCGGGCTGGCCGAGCCGCAGATAGCCGAGCCCCACCTCCTGGAGCACCTTGAGGCGGCGCACGAGGGCGGGATGGGCGGCGAAGAAGGTCACCGCCTCGTCGATCGTCTGCCGGAGGACGTCGCTGATGTTCGAGCCCTTGTACTCGATTTGTAGCACTTCGGGGCGGTAGCGCCGTCCCTCGCACTCCGGGCAGCTCGCGTACACGTCCTCGACGAAGTACATCTCGAGCTTCTGCACGCCGTCGCCCTGACAGGTCTCGCAGCGCCCGCCGGGGACATTGAACGAGAAGGCCCCGGGGCCGAGCCCGAGCGCCTTCGCCCGCGACAGTCCCGCGAAGAGCTTGCGGATCTCGTCGAACGCCTTCACGTAGGTGACGGGATTCGAGCGCGGCGTGCGCCCGATCGGCTCCTGGTCGATGAGGCGCACGCCGCGCAGGTCGTCGAGCCCGGTGATCTCGTCGTGCTCGCCCGGCATGTCCCAGTCGATCTTGAAGTGGCGCGCGGCGGCGCGGTACAGCGTGTCGTGGACGAGAGTGGACTTGCCCGATCCCGACACGCCGGTGACGCAGGTCAGCGTGTGCAGCGGGACGTGCGCGACCACGTCCTTCAGGTTGTGGGCGCGCGCGCCGGTGATGGTGAGGGTGCGGCGGCCCTCGCGGCGCGCGAGCGGCAGGGGAATGCTCTCCCGTCCGCTCAGATAGCGCGCGGTGAGCGAGCGCGGATCGGCGAGGAGCTCCGCCTGGGTTCCCGCGAACACCATCGTCCCGCCGCGCTCGCCCGATCCCGGGCCCATCTCGATGACGTAGTCCGCCGCCTCGATCAGCGATCGGTCGTGCTCGACGATGACCACGGTATTGCCGAGGCCGGCGAGCTCGCGGCAGAGCTCGGCGAGCCGCGCCGTGTCGCGGGCGTGAAGGCCGATGGACGGCTCGTCGAGGACGTAGAGCGTGCCGACGAGCTGGGCGCCGAGCTGGTTGGCGAGGTTGATGCGCTGCGCCTCCCCGCCGGACAGCGTGCGGGCCTGGCGCCCCAGCGTGAGATAGCCGAGGCCGACGCGCAGGAGGAAGCTGATCTTGGCGCGCAGGTGGCGCAGGACGTCGCGGGCGACCACTTCCTCCCAGCCGGTGAGGGGCAGCGTGTCGAGGAGCCCTACCAGCTCCTCCACGGTCTTGTCGCCGAGCTCGGCGATGCTCGAGCCGCCCACGCGAACGGCGAGCGCCTCCGGCCGCAGCCGCCGCCCCTCGCAGCGCGGGCACGGGAACGGGCTCCGGTAGCGGGAGAGGAAGACGCGCACGTGCAGCTTGTAGCGGTACTCCTCGACGTGCTCGAAGAAGCCCTGGATGCCGGAGAACCCATCGCCGCCGTCGTACACCCACTGCCGGTCCTCATCGGGGAGCTCGGCATACGGGCGGGCGGTGTCCACGCCGCGCTTCTTCGCCGCCTGGAGCAGCCGCTTCTGATGGCGCTTCCCGGAGGGATGCGACCACGGCTGCGACGGCGCCATCGGCGAGGCTCCGGCTCCGGTCGGGCACGACGAGGGCCTCGTCGTAGCGCAGGATGTTCCCGAACCCCTTGCACTCCGGGCAGGCGCCGAGCGGATGATTGAACGAGAAGAGCAGGGGCCGCGGGCGCGTCAGGGCCACGCCGCAGGCCGGGCAGCGGAACTCCCGGCTCGCCCCGATGACGGGGCCGCCGACGATCTCGACGGCCGCCGCGCCCTGGCCCTCGGCGAGCGCGGCCTCGAGGGAATCGGTCAGTCGCCGCCGAGCCTCGGGTCCGATGACCACGCGGTCGAGCACCACGCTCAGCCGCTCGCCGTCGCCCGGCGCCGGCAGCGCGGCGGGCCGGCCACCCGGATCGGCGAGGTCGACGACGCGGTCGCCGACCTTGATCCGCGCGAAGCCGCGCTGCACGAGCATGGCGGCGACGGCGGGGAGGTCCTTGGCCGCGGAGGCGGGCAGGGGGAAGCAGACGAGGGCCCGCGCACCCGGATGGTCTCTGAGCAGCGTCTCGGCAACCTCGTCCGCGGAGTCGCTCCGTCCCTCCGCCCCGCAGGCGGTGCAGTGGACGCGGCCGATCTTCGCGAAGAGCAGGCGCAGGTAGTCGTGCACCTCCGTGGCGGTACCCACCGTGGAGCGCGCCGTGCGCACGGGGTTCTTCTGCTCGAGCGCGATGGCGGGACGGATGTGCTCGATCCGGTCGACGTCGGGCCGGTCGAGCCGCTCGAGGAACATGCGCGCGTAGGTGGAGAGCGACTCGATGTAGCGCCACTGGCCCTCGGCGAACAGGGTGTCGAAGGCGAGCGAGGATTTGCCCGATCCCGAGACGCCCGTGATCACGGTCACGCGGTCGTGCGGAATGTCGACCGAGACGTTCTTCAGGTTGTTCTGGCGGGCTCCCTCGATGCGGAGCCACGGGGGCTGCGCCATTCGCCGACTCCTCCTGAGGTGGAAAGTGTACCCGAGCGGTCAGTGACCGGGCAACGGGCGCACGCCGACGTCGCGACGGCGCTATTCGCTTGACAGCCTCCGACCGCGTTGTTACCGTGCAATTCGTAATGACAACCATTCCTAAAAAGGCGCCGATGGAAAAGACGGCAGTCGAGAAATCCTCGGCCGCCGGCGGCTCGGACGACGCGCTCCGGACGCGCGGGCTCCGGCTCACCGGGCCGCGCCGGGTGGTCCTGGAAGTCGTCCGCGGCACGGACTCCCACCCCACGGCGGAGCGGGTCCACGAGATGGTGCGGCGGCGCCTGCCGCGCGTGAGCCTCGGGACGGTGTACCGGAACCTCCGGCTCCTCGTCGCCCAGGGCCTCGTCAATGAGCTGCCCGGTCCTCACGCGCGCTTCGACGGCAATGTCAGCGACCACCACCACTTCACGTGCCTCGGGTGCGGGCGCATCGCCGACGTGGCGGGCACGATGACCGAGCCGCACTCGCGCGCGCTGTGCCTGCGCGTCGCCGCCCAGTCGGGGCTCAGCGTCAGCCATCACCGCATCGATTTCTACGGCCGCTGCCCGGAATGCCGGGAAGCCAGCGGCAAGCCGGCCCGCCGCAAGGGGGAGCCGCCGGGGCTGCCGGGGCCCCGATGAGCGCTCGCGCGAGAGGCCGGGCCGCCCGACCAAAGTCACTCGCAGTGAACCACGTTCAACCCGACGAAAAGGAGAGTCGCCATGGCAGGTAGCCTCAAGGGCTCGAAGAGCCACGAGAATCTGAAGGAAGCATTCGCGGGAGAGTCTCAGGCCAATCGCCGCTATCTCTACTTCGCGCGGGTCGCCGACATCGAAGGCTTCCCGGACATCGCGGGACTCTTCAAGGACACCGCGGATGCCGAGACGGGGCACGCGTTCGGACACCTCGATTTTCTGAAAGAGGTGGGGGACCCCGCCACCGGTGAGCCCATCGGCAAGACGGAGAAGAACCTGAGGTCCGCCGTCGCCGGCGAAACCTACGAGTACACGCAGATGTATCCCGGCATGGCCAAGACCGCCCGCGACGAGGGCTTCGCGGAGCTGGCCGAGTGGTTCGAGACGCTCGCCAAGGCGGAGAAGTCCCATGCCGGCCGCTTCGGCAAGGGGGTGACCCAGGTCGCGGGCAAGGATCCGGCGGACGCCATCTAGAGGATGTACGCTCCTAGGGAGACGGGATTGCGCTCGACGGCGCCGGCGCTCCGCAGGACGCGCGACCCTGAAATGACGCTCGACATTCGGAAAGCGGATTTCTGGAAGCTGGACGCGGTAGACACGGAGCTGCGCCGCGTCTATGACATCTGCGCGGGCTGCCGGCGCTGTCTGCCGCTGTGCCCGTCCTTCAAGGTGATGTTCGACCGCCTCGACACGGACGCCGTGGACGGCGACGTGGAGAAGCTGCCCGCCGCCGACGTGCGTGAAGTCGTCGACCTCTGCTACCAGTGCAAGCTCTGCTACAACCACTGCCCGTACACGCCGCCGCATCGCTGGCAGGTCGATTTCCCGCGGCTCATGCTGCGCGCGCGCTCCGCGACGGCCCGACAGCAGGGTGTGACCCTCCAAGATCGATTCCTCGGGAACACCGACCTGGTCGGCAAGCTCGGGAGCGCGATGGCGCCTCTGTCGAACTGGGTCACGGGCCTCAAGATCAACCGCCGCCTGATGGAGGCGACGGTCGGGATCCACCGGGACCGCGAGCTGCCCGAATTCCACCGCGAGACGTTCTCGCGCTGGTTCGACCGGCGCCAGCGTCCGGCCCGCGGCCGCGCCCAGAGGCGCGTCGCCCTCTTCACGACCTGCACGGTCGAGTACAACGATCCCGGCACCGGCAAGGCGGCGGTCGCCGTGCTCGAGAAGAACGGCGTGGACGTGACGCTGCCGGCGCAGCGGTGCTGCGGGATGCCCTATCTCGACGGCGGCGCCGTGAAGGAGGCCAAGCGCCTCATCGCCGAGAATGCGAAGAGCCTGGCCGAGGCGGTGCGCGACGGCTGCGAGATCGTCGTGCCCGGCCCCACGTGCTCGTACATGCTGAAACAGGAATACCCCTGGCTCGACGGCTCGGAGGACGCGAACCTCGTCGCCGCCCACACGAAGGACCTGTTCGAGTACCTGGCCGGTCTTCATGCCGAGGGCCAACTCGACACGCGGTTCCCGAATCCGCCCGGCAAGATCGCCTACCAGCTCCCGTGTCACCTCAAGGCGCAGAACCTCGGCACCAAGTCCGCCGACGTCCTGCGCCTCACCGGGGCCGAGGTCGAGACGGTGGAGCGCTGCTCGGCGGTGGACGGCACGTGGGGCCTGAAGAAGGAATACTTCGAGCTGTCGATGAAGCTGGCGGGCCCCCTGTTCAGGGACATCCGCCAGGCGGCGCCCGATCGCGTCGCGACCGACTGCCCGCTGGCGGCGCTCACGATCAAGCAGGGGACGGGGACGACGGCGCAGCACCCGATCCGAATCCTCGCCGATGCCTACGGGCTCGGCGTCGACTAGCCTTTGCGGCTTGAACCCGCAGGATGCTGAAAGCATCCTGCGGCGGGAGGACACGCACATGACACACTGGCAAGATCGAGCTCGGGGACGTGCTGAACTTCTTCGAGTACGAAAAGGTTCGGGAGGAGATGCGGCGGCGCGTCATCGACCTGAAGCGCACGCGCCGCGTGGCGGTGGGCCCCTACCTGTCGTTCGTGTTCGAGAATCGCGACACGCTGCTCTTTCAAATCCAGGAGATGTGTCGCGTGGAGCGCATCACCGACGACGCCAAGATCCAGGACGAGATCGACGTCTACGGCGCGCTCTTGCCGCGGCCGGGTGAGCTGTCGGCCACCCTCATGATCGAGATTGCCGACAAGGAGCAGATCAAGCCCGTCCTCGACCGCTTCATGGGCATCGACACCGGCCAGCGCGTCTGGATCCAGGTGGGCAAGGAGTTCGCGGTGGCGGGCGAATTCGAGGCCGGCCACTCCGACGAGGAGAAGGGCAAGCTCGCCGCCGTGCACTTCGTCCGCTTCACCTTTCCCGCGGCGGCCGTTCGCGCCTTCGCCGACTCGCCCGCGTTCTTGGCGGTGGATCACCCCGCCGCGCGGGCCCGCGTGGAGCTGTCGGCGGAGACGAAGGCGGCGCTTTCCGAGGATCTGCTCGGGTGAGGGGTGGCGGGCTTGCAGTGCTCCTGGCGAGCGGTGTGCTCCTCACGGCCTGCGGCCAGGATGAGAAGCCCGCGCCGACGGCCGGCCCGAGCGGTCCTGCTTCCTCCTCGGGCGCAGTGGCTGTGACCGCGGCCGGCGATCCCACCAAGGGCCGGCAGATCTGGCTCGGACAATGCGTGGCCTGCCACAATCCCGACCCGGGCAAGGACGGGCCGATCGGTCCCGCCGTCAAGGGCGCTTCGAAGGACTTGCTCGAAGCGCGTGTGGTCCATGCGACGTACCCGCCGGGCTACAAGCCCAAGCGGGAGACCAAGGTGATGCCCCCGCGCCCCGACCTCGTCGCGAGCATTCCCGACCTCGCCGCATACCTGCGCTGAACGCACCAAGGCCGAGCGGTCGACTCGCTCGGCCTTGGTGCAGCGTCAGCCGGGATTCAGCTCAGACCTTGATGATCTCGAACCAGATGTAGAAGACCGCGGCCAGGATGAATCCGAACCAGAGCGTTCCCGACACCGTGGCGAGGGGCTTTGCGCCGCCCTTGCCGGGCGTGCCCTTCAGCGCA
The DNA here is from genome assembly GCA_963840495.1 of uncultured Candidatus Rokubacteria bacterium. GTDB lineage: Bacteria > Methylomirabilota > Methylomirabilia > Rokubacteriales > CSP1-6 > CAWIZN01. Next base: position 10,879 of record CAWIZN010000041.1, on the reverse strand, counting down.
TTGATCTCGACGGCCAGGACGATGATCAGCGCCACGATCCAGAACACGACACCCGACCGCGGCACCCCCAGCGTGAGGTGGCATCGCCGCGCCCATGAAGAAGAGCATTGGAATGGACATCGCCACGTTGGTCCGCGAGGCAAGCCCGGCCTTCGCGCCCGCGGGCCCGACCGCGGGATTGGCGGGGCGGCCCGCCGCCGTGTCGATGGCGTTCTGGATGATGATCTTCTGATTCGGCCAGATCACGAACCACACGTTCGCCCACATCACCGACCCCAGAATGCCGCCGAGCAGGATGGCCCAGCCGTAGGACCCGGCGAAGAACCCGCCCTTCAGTTGATGGGCGCGCATGAGCAGGTAGAGCCACCCGGCCAGGAACGTGACCATCGCGCCCCAGCGAAACCACCAGAGGGCCCGCGGCACCAGCTTCTGGATCGCGCCGGTGCGAACGGGCGCTTCCGTCTCGGCGAAGAACGGCACCTGGACGAGGTTGAAGTAGTACAGCAACCCGATCCAGGTGATGCCCGCCAGGAAGTGAATCCACCGCAGTAGGAACAGCACCCCTTCTTCGCCCATCAGCGCCATGAGTATTCCCTCCCGGGAGCGATCCCTGTGCCCGTCGTTTAACTAGGCATCCTTGTCGCCATCGGCATCCTCGTCGGCGTCCTCGTCATCCTCCTCGTCGTCGGCGATGTCTTCGTCGTCCTCGTCGAAGTCCTCGTCGTCCTCCTCGTCGAAATCGTCGTCCTCCAAGTCGTCGTCGTCCACGTCGTCGTCATCCGCATCGTCGTCCGCATCGACGTCGTCTTCGTCCTTGTCCTCGTCGGGATCGGCGTCCGCGAGATCGTAAACCGATCTCGTCGCTGTCCTCGGTCCACGGCTGATTGCCGAACAAAGCCATTGTGAAGCTCCTGTGCGCGGCGCCCGTCCTGCGTGTCGATGCGACCGAACGGCGCCGCGTCTTTTCCGTGTGTCCGGCGGGATTATAGCAAAGCGATTCGGTGTGTCCACGCCAATATTGGCCGGTCTCCTTGACGGGAGCGAATCTGATAGACTCTCGCCGATGGAGCTCGTCGGGCGGATGATGGACGGCACGATCTCGTACGAGGATCGCCTCGCGCTCGAGCCTGTCCCGTCGGCGGCGGGCATCAACCAGGACGAGAAGATGGAGCGGCTCGAGGCGGTGCCCCTCTTCGAGGCGTGCACGCAACGGCAGCTCCGGGCGGTCGCCCGCATCGCCGAGATCTTCGACGCGCCCGCCGGGACGATCCTGATCCGCGCGGGTGATCCCGGCGAGGAGTTCTTCCTCATCGTCGAGGGCACCGCCCGCGTCCACGTCTCCGCGAGGAAGCGGCTGCGCCTTCGCCCCGGCGATTTCTTCGGAGAGATGAGCCTGCTCGACGGCGAGCCGCGCTCCGCCACGGTGGTGGCGGAGAGCGGGCTGCGGCTTCTCATCATCCGCCGCCGCGACTTCGCCGCGGTCTTCGCCAAGGTGCCGGACATGGCGCGCACGCTCATGGCCACCCTCTCGCGGCGGGTCCGCCAGGCGGAGCGGGCACTGGACACGTCGCGCCGCGTGCGGTGACCCGGGCGCACTCCGGCTGACTGACTGGCTGTTCGCGCGCGACGATACTGGTCGTCGGCGGCGTGGTGACAGCCGGCCAGTTTAGCTCTGCGATCGTCAGGGGGGCCGGCATCAGCGGCCCGGTGTGCTTTCCGAATTCTCGGCCGGCGGTTACTTGACGCGCGTTCCGCAAGCCTGTAGATTTTCTGCTCGCGCTCTGATGCGGCGGCGTAGCTCAGGTGGCAGAGCAGGGGTCTCATAAGCCTGACCGCGAAACAAGGCCCCTCGGCAAGTATGAAGCTTGCCGAGGGGTTTTTCCTTTTGCTCGTTGGCTCGCGGTGGGCGCAGCGGGGGCGGCGGGTGCCCGCGGGCACAGTCACGGGCACAGTTTCCCATTCGCGGCGTCGCCCGCAAAAGGCACCCGGCATCTCGCAAGTGCGAGAGACTTCGAGCAAGCCGATGGAGAAGGAGCGACAACCCGAAGCTCTCGCGCGGCCGGAGCGTGCTGCCGCGACCGTGCGCGCCGACGCCGGACCCCGAGGAGATGCTCGCCTCGCTCCAGGAGCGCCAGCCCTGGCTCAAGCCGGGTGCCGTGGGCGGGCCGCATCGCGTGTCGCTCGAGTGGTACATGGTCCGGTGCAGCCACTGCCTTCGCCAGCCGTGTGCGCATGGCCCCTACGTCAAGCTGGTGATCGGCCGCCACCGGCGCGGGAAGCGCACGCGCATCCACATCCCCCGCGAGATCGTCGCTCCCGTCGCCGCGGCGGTGCGCCGTCGACAGCGGATCACAGCCGGGAACAAGCGCGCGATCGCCATGCTCTGGGGGCACTACTGGCAAGTCCGGCTCTACGCGCCGTGGCGATGGATACCGACAGAGAAGTGGTGGCCCACGTCCCCGCTCGCCAGGCTGAACGGACTCGGCGGCGACGAACGTGACCTCGAGGTACCGAACCGGGTCGTCGCCGTCCCGGATCCGTCGATGGCAACGACAGTGGAGGACAACGCCGAGGTCTCGTGGGAGCTGCCGCCGGCACGGAGATCGGGTCGCGCCTGATCCGTTGTGCCGCTCCTCCAGCGTTCACCGCTCGCTGACCCGCGAGCGCTCCTCCGACACGGGCGCGTTCGTTCTTTCGAGAGTAGTTCCCCGCTCGCCGCCCACGGCCACAGCTCACGCGCGCGCCTCATTGCCAGGGCACTCGCCTGGGCGGTGGGTCCCCCCACCCCCCAGGCCCCCGGTGGGCCGGCGCGGGTGCGCGGAAGACGCCATCCCCGTCTGTTGGTGACAGCGCCGGCCCGTCGCCCGTCGACGTGCATGACGGACTGGCGGGCCGAACCGTGCGGTGCCCGCGTGAGCGACCGTGCTAAACAGACCGCATGCGGGGCACCCGGAAGCGATGTCCGGCTGACTTCTCCCTCGGCGTCCGCCAGGCGCGCCAGGCGGAGTGACGCGATCGACCCGGACAGGCCATCCCCTGCTCGGCGACAATTACATCTGCGCTCTGACGACAATTACACCTGAGCATCCCAACGGGCGCGGCGCCGTGTCGTATCTGGCTGATACTCCGGGGTTGAGGAGGATCCAGCCGGGTGCGAACGACGGACGCGCAGGTGAGGAAGCTCATGGACGAGATGCATAGGCATGGTGAGGTGGGCACGGCGGCGCTGCGGGCCGGGCTGAGCCCGAACACGGCGCGGAAGTACCTCCGGGCGGGCCGGCTGCCCTCGGAGCTGACGGGGCCACGGACGTGGCGGACGCGGGAGGATCCGTTCGCGGCGGACTGGGCCGAGCTGCGGGCCCGCCTCGTGGACGCCCCGGAGCTGGAGGCGACGACGCTGTTCGAGGATTTGCTGCGGCGCAAGCCGGACGGCTACACCCCGGGGCAGCTGCGGACGCTGCAGCGGCGGGTCAAGCAGTGGCGGGCGCAGGAGGGGCCGCCGAAGCGGATCTTCTTCCCGCAGGTGCACCGGCCGGGCGAGGCGATGCAAACGGACTTCACCTGGGCGAGCGCGCTGGGCATCACGATCGGGGGCGAGGCCGTTCCCCCACCTGCTGTGCCACCCGGTGCTGCCGTACTCGAACTGGGAGTGGGCGACGATCTGCCAGTCGGAGTCGATGGCGGCGTTGCGGCGCGGCGTGCAGGCGGCGCTCGGCCAGCTCGGGCGCGTCGCCGACGTACCACCAGACGGACAACTCCACGGCCGCGACCCACGATCTGCGGACGGGCAAGCGGGGCTTCAATGCGGAGTACGAGGCGCTCGTGCAGCACTACGGCATGGTCCCGCGCACGATCGAGGTCGGCGAGAAGGAGCAGAACGGGGACGTCGAGTCCCTGAACGGGGTGCTGAAGCGGCGCCTCGACCAGCAGCTGCTCCTGCGCGGGAGCCGGGACTTCGCGACGGTCGCGCGTCTACGAGGGCTGGGTGCACGCGTGCCTCGAGGCGGCGAACCGGCTCGCGGGCGCCGCGGGTGGCCGAGGAGCTCGCGGTGATGCGGCCCGTTGCCGGCGGCGCGGCTGCCGGAGTTCGTCGAGCACGACGTGCGGGTCACCGCGTGGAGCACGATCCGGGTCAAGCACAACGCGTACTCGGTGCCCTCCCGCCTGGCGCGGGAGGTGGTCCGGGTCCGGATCTTCGACGAGCGCCTGGAGGTCTTCTTCGGCGGCGCGCCCCAGCTCACGGTGGCGCGGCTGCCGGGGCGCAACGGGCATCGGATCAACTACCGGCACATCATCTGGTCGCTGGTGCGGTCGCCGGGGGCGTTCGAGCGGTACCGGTACCGCGACGACCTGTTTCCCACGCCCGTGTTCCGGCGGGCGTACGACGCGCTCGTGCGGCGCCCAGGCGGTCCGCACGGCCGAGGTGGAGTACGTGCGGATCCTGCACCTCGCGGCCTCGACGATGGAGACCGACGTCGCCCAGGCCCTCGAGCGGCTGCTCGCGGCCGGGACGGTGCCGACGGCGGACGCACGTGCGGGCCTGCGTGGCCCCGGAGCGCCCGGAGATCCCGGCGCTGGCCGCCGGCGCGGTGGATCTGGCGGAGTATGACGGCTTGCTCGCCCCGGTCGCCGAGGTGGGCGCATGACGGCGGCGCCGCGGGCGGGCCTGGAGATCAAGCTCCGCTCGCTGAAGCTGCCGTCCTTCGTCGCGCACCATGGCGAGGTGGCGGGGCGGGCGGAGACCGGCGGGTGGCCCTTCGACCAGTTTCTCGACGCGCTGGCCGACCTCGAACTGGAGGAGCGCACGCGCCGCCGCATCGAGCGGGTGCAGAAGGCCTCGCACCTGCCGGCGGACAAGACGCTGGCGACGCTGGACCTCGCGCGGCTGCCGCCGGCGGTGAAGCGCCAGGTCCCGACGCTGTGCGAGGGGGGCTTCATCGAGCGCGCCGAGAACCTCCTCGCGTTCGGCCTGCCGGGACGCGGGAAGACGCACCTGCTGGCGGCGATCGGCCACGAGCTGGTCCAGCGCGGCTACCGCGTCGTGTTCCTCGCGGCGTTCCGGCTCGTGCACCAGCTGCTCGCGGCGAAGCGCGCGCTCACGCTCGAGGCGGAGCTGCGCCGGCTCGACGCGGTGGACGCCTTGATCGTGGACGACATCGGGTACATCCAGCAGGACCGCGAGGAGATGGAGGTGCTGTTCACCCTGCTCGCCGAGCGCTACGAGCGGCGCAGCGTGCTCATCTCGAGCAACTTGGTCTTCTCCCAATGGGACCGGATCTTCAAGGACCCGATGACCACCGCGTGCGCCATCGACCGGGTCGTGCACCACGCGACGATCCTCGAGCTGACGGGCTCGAGCTACCGCAGCGAGGCGGCGAAGCAGCGGAACGGTGGGCGCGGCGACGCCGGCGGCGAACCGCCCGCGAAGGAGCCCAAGGCGTGAAAGGCCGCCGATCCCGGGGGATCGGCTTCGCAGCCGACCTCCCCAGAGGCTCCAGGATCGACGCGGATGGAGAGGGCAAGGGTCCAGGTACCCCCTGGAATCCTCCGAAGCAGTGACCCCGATGCTCAAGTGTAATTGTCGCCCCTGCGCACATGTAGTTGACGCCGGGCACGCGCTCCCGCGGATGGTGTGAGATCAACCACTTACCCGGCCACTTTTGCGCCGGAAAGTAGCTAGCGCGTGGGCGAGACACACAGGGCAAAATTCCCTCACAAATCGAGCCTGCCAGGGTCCCCCCGGTGAGCATGACACGGCTCCCTGGATGCGGAGAACCCGTTGCCACGAGTGGTGGGGTCCCCCCCTAGAGGCTGGGTCCCCCCAGGTGCCAAGGCCGGCCTCTATCGGGCGCAGGAAACCCCTTGCAATGGGTCCCTCTGCCGAGGTCCCAACCAGGCTCACTTAAGAAACACCACGAGCGCCGAGGGTGACCAGGCGCCCGTTGGCGCTACCTACTCGCTATTTGACTCTCTCTAAATATAGTTATAGTTCTCCGCAACACAGTCCCGCCCAGCAGCCATCGGCAGAGTCGTCCGGAGTCGTGCCGAAGACCTCGAGCACAACTCAGGGCACAGGCCGGAGGTAGAGATTGGCGGCACGCTTGCCAATTTTTCGACCGTACTCGGTCCCTTCTTCGACCGATTTGCGGAAGTGGAAGCCAATGAGGATGCGCGAATACGCATTCTCGGCCGCCGCCTGGGAGAAGCTGGTATACGAGCGGAGCACCGGTGACGGATCGCTGCAGGTGCTACCGGCAGGGAGCGTCACAGTCCTGGAAGCTGATCTGGTCGGTGCCGAAGAACTGCTTCAGCACTTCAGCCGCCGCCCCCCCTTCGATTGAGTGACCCGAGGCGTAGTCCTGGTTCGGAGGAGTCGGGCGCAACGGTGTCCACGCCGGGTCACCGGTCGTGTCTGGATTGCCGTCCGTGTCCCCGTCTGAATAGCGGTGACCGGCCGCCAGTAGTTGTAATGGTTCTTGGAATCGACCATGGCGATGTAGCCATCCGCGAGGCCATATTGAGCAGGCCGAAGAGCCGTGCGTTCTGCCAGAGGTCGAGCCCGGTGTTGACGGAGACGGCTCTGGCAATCCGGTTCCACTTCAGCGGGGAGCTTTCCCACCAGAAGAGGGCGATTTCGGTCTGGTCGGCCGTGCGTGGGCTGGGAGTGGTGATGCCATCACCGCCGAGAGATTTCACTTCGTTGAAGTCAGCCGTGTAGTTCTTCTTGTTCACCGCGTAGGGCGGCCCCGGACGGAACTGTGAGCTGTCCTTCAAAACGAAGGGGGTGACATTTGCCCATACCTCAAAGGCGATGAACGGGAACCCCGGTGTGCACTGGTACCGCCAGGATGGGTATCCTGCGGGCAGCTGACATTAGAAATGGTCCAACTGCGCCGTCCGCGGCTCCAGGGCGAGGATCGCCGCCGCCGCGGCCTGTCCCACGGCGATACCCTGCGCCTTGGCCTGATCGTCGGGGATGGGGGCAAGGGCCGCGGTATAGTCGGCTTCGACGCTTGCGACGCCGGCATCGATGCACGACTGGAGACGAGCTCAAGCGGGAGTTGACCGATGAGCGGGACCAGACATCTCGTGCCGCTGCCGCAACTGCGGCATCCGGAGAAGCGCCTGGTTCCGCCGCATGTCGAACGTGTAAGGACGAGACCGGCGGTCGATCGCATTCGGGCATCGTGGATGGCTACGTGCATCATGGCGTAGATACGCGACTCGTGCACCGGGTCGTTGAGAGGAGCCAGGCAGGCCGCAGTGGCGGCCACGCCAGCGTTTGCGTTCCAGACGGTGACGGCGTCGCCGCCGGGCGGAGCCGCGAATGCGGCTCAAACTCCGAGGATCGACCGCACGGGGTAGTTGGGTGAATACTGCGGCCACAAGGGCCATAACAAGTAATAACCGTGTTTGTAAGCGCATGATGGCAGGCTCCCCTATGCAAGACGGAAGATAAGCGGGTTGTCCCATCGATTCAACATTGATAGGGTCCGTCCTCCTTTCTGCCTCGGAAGGCATATGCGCCCCCAGATTTACGTCCGGGCTTTCCAGCTCTGCTGGCGAGGCCTTGGAGACCTTAACTTCAGCCCGCGGGTCGCTTACCGTCAATACGCAAAGCTACGTATCCGTGCCGGATCCATCCGTGCTGCGGAGTGAAGATGAAGCGCCTGCGGCTGACGGACTTGCACGCGGCGACACGCTTTTGGCGTCACCTTTACGAGCTGGACGGGCTCCCCACGTTCCAAAAGTGACTCCTCGCAGATGATCTAGCCGGGCTACGGTTTTCTCCAGGCCGCCTATCGCGTGTCGCGTGACGGACGGAGACCCCTCGTGCCGATCGACGAGATGACGGACGAGGAGCTTGAGGGAAACGCCGACCAGCATCGCCGCCTAGCCAACGGGCCAACGGCAACCAACAACACACCGACGAGTTGCTCCGGTACAACACGACCCGGCCCGCTGTGCCTGCGGCTCCAGCGGGGGGCGAGCGTCCGATAATGCCCGCTTACGTCAGGTTCACGCGGCCCACGGGCGGGGCGACCGCCGCGGGAGGGGGCTAGCGCCGACTACGCTCCCCGTCCCGTGGTGTGAAGCACGGTGTTCGTGACGGTGAGGAGATCGAGCGCTCCAATGAGGTCGACCCCTGCCGAGCACGGCGTCGCCAAGTTCCACGCGCGTGGGGGGCCGAAGAAAGGACGCCGTTGGACTCACGTCGCCGCATGACCTTCTTCTCTCACGCTCGGCGTGTGGCGGCAATGCCAAAGACCGCAGAGATCGTGCCATCAGCCGGTGTTTCCGTAGGTGGTGATGAATCGGCGAGGGGCCACGCGGCCCCCCGCCACCTCGGCCTTCCCTGTTCTACTTATGCTTGTCCGGATGATAGGCGAAGGTCGCCGGGTCCGTGTTTTCGAACAGGAGCAGTGTCCCGCCCAGCTTGGGTGGCCCTGCCGGCACGAACACATCAAATTGCTTGGTGTCAACGTCATAGCGACGGACTTCCCCTGCGTTCAACACCGCCATTGATCGGGACGAAGAGCTTTCCTTCCGGTCCAAAGAGGAGCCCCGCCGCAAAGGAGCGCGGTTGGACAGCCGGCGGGGTCGGTGGGGGGAACGACAACCTGCCAGAGGTCTATCTTGCCTTGGAAGGCGCCGGTGGTCGCATTATAGATACGGATGGCGTCCGCATTCCCCGGCGTGTTTGGCTGTCCGTTATCCCGAAAACTCAAAACGTAGAGCTTGTGCCCGTCGGGATCAAACACCAATCCCGCGGGTCGATTCAGCTGACCCGCGCCACCGTTGTCGATAATGAAGACGTCCTTGAACATCAGAGTCTCGGGGTCGAACGAAACACCTGGCCACCCAAACCAGTGCACGGATTCAGGCTGCTGGACACGTAGAGCAACCCGTCGGGGCCGAGCACGATGAACTCTGGATGGAACTGCTCCGGGGGCACGGTGTTGGGATCGGCGATGAGCTCCGAGATGAGCTCCGTTCTCGGTGAACATCACCACCCGTCCGGTCGGCAGGTTCGACGGACACTCCAAATCCGCGCGATGCCGATCGGGCACGAATAGGACCTTTTTTGCCGAAAGGACCATGGTGCCCCGCGAGGCGAATGGAACATTGGGGTCCGCGCTCGGGTCGGTAAGATCCCGTTCGGGGACAATCGGCTTCTTCAGGCCACCGTTCTGGCCGTTGAACCGCAAGATCGCCGAGCTGAAAGGACGGGCCACATTCTGGTTGATGAGGAGGAGTGGACTACCATCTCCAAGCAATGTCATGCCCCGCGGCCCGGACAGCCCGCCGAGACCCGGGGTGACGAATACGCCTTTTGCAACAGCGCCTTGGGGCGGATCATCGAGGAATGCACCCGTTTGGGCGTCTTAGCGCCGTACCGTGTCATTGTTGTCGCCCACGTAGAGGATTTCCGCAGGAGCGTTGCTGCTGATGCCCGTCATCACGGCAAACCAGACCAGCGACGAGATCAGGTACCGAAAGTTCACGGGATCTCCGCTATCCCGATGCCTTGCTGTTATGTGGCGCGCTTCTCGAATCTGCCGGGATGTCTACCGCTAGGCGCGCCCCTCCTTGGTGCGGCGGCTTCGAGGTCCGAGGAACTCTATCGGTTGGCCGTTGTACCAGAGCCGCACGACGCCCGAGGCGTGCCCGCCGCCGGAGCAGGTCCGGCGCGCGGACACCTTGATCACGAGTGGCCCGACAACGGGAAAGTCCACAGGTCCCTCATGAAGGGCGAGCGCGTAGTCGACATCAAAGCCCTCCGCGCCCTCGCGCCCCCTTCCCTGCGCCCCCGCTCCCAGGCCATCACGCCCCCAGCGCCGCATGCCGCATCCCCGCTGGAGCGCGCAGGCACAGCTGACCTGCGTAATCCGGCCACCCCTGCGAACTCCCGCAGAGCGAAGGCAACAATAACCCCTTCCGGCGGCGGTCGCCGGTCGCCCCACTCGTGCCCCCGTCCCCGTGACATAATCTGCCAGACTCGGACGCTGGCCGCGCCCAGGAACCCCCGAGCGCCCAGGAACCGCAGGAGCCCGATGCCACAGCGTCCGATTTGCAGCGGTCCTTCCTCCGCCTGCGTTTCAACTTCAGCCCGCGGGTCGCTTACCGTCAATACGCAAAGCTACGTATCCGTGCCGAATCCATCCGTGCTGCGGATGGCCCGGCTTGGACGCCTTTCGGCTGAGGTCGCGGCCTCGTGGGTAACTCGGCGTGGGGGCTGTCGATGCACCGCGCCGTGGGGGGCTCGCGATGGCGTCACACGGCCGGCACATTCTCCTGGACAACGTGGCGCAGATCGCGGCGCGACGTCGGGCGAAGTGGGGTAAGGGGCTCGAGGCGCCTGACCACTCGACAGGCACAGCGCCTCGGACGGTTGGGCGGCAAGGTGAGCGCTGCCGACCGCAAGGGTAACTCGGAGTGGGGCCGGCGGGCGCAGCGGCAACGAGCATCCAGGGCGCAGAAGCTTGCCTATCCTGGTCTGGTGCGGCTATGGGCCTTGAGCGCGGTCCTAACCCGGTGGGGACACCCGACTATTTCGCTACCGACGCCCCGGAGATGGCGACAGCGTCCGCCGCTAGACGAGGCCGATGGCGACGCGCGGCGATGAATAGTTGCCGACTCTTCACTCGGCCGACGCTGGAGCCTCGACGTTCTGGCGTGCCCGCATTGCGGGGGCCGGTCCCCCTGATCGCCACGCTGCACGATCCCGCGGAGATCTGAAACCTCCTCGCACCACCCCCTCCGTCGAGCCCGCGTCTCCGCCCCGCCCGTTCCCTGATCGGCTCTGCGAGGGCGCGATGGCCGCCGTCGTGCCTGCACCGCGAGTGTCGTTCCTGCTTAACCGGGCGGGCCATTTCCG
>CAWIZN010000040.1:0-16617 GCA_963840495.1 uncultured Candidatus Rokubacteria bacterium | reverse complement strand
CTCAGCCGATCATCGTGACGGCGCCGCTCTTCAAGTCGTAGACGCCGCCGACCACCTTGACCGTCCCCCGCTTGACCGCGGGCGCCACGATCGGCGGCAGCGCCTTGAGCCGCGCGACGCCGGCCAGGACATTGGCCCGGATCGCATTGTCGAGCGGGTCGCCCGGCTTGCCCTTGGCCGCGGCGACCGCGGGCTTGATCGCGTCGACCAGTCCCGCGATGGCGCCGGGCAGCGCGTCCTTGGCATCGAGGTGCTGGAGCGCCGCCTTCACGGCGCCGCACTGGGTGTGACCGAGCACCAGGATGAGCGGCACGCCGAGCTCGGCGACGGCGTACTCGATGCTGCCCTTGACGATGACGCCGGCATTGCTCACGACATTGCCCGCGACCCGGATCACGAACAGGTCCCCGACCCCCTGGTCGAACAGGATCTCGGGCGACGACGCGCGAGTCGGCACAGCCCACGATGACGGCCTCCGGCGTCTGGCCGGCGGCGAGGGTGGCGAAGTCTTCCGGCTTCCGCCGCGGCCCGTCGGCCTGCCCGCCCGCGAACCGCCGGTTGCCGTCGAGGAGGTCGCGCAGGATCGCGTCGGGATCGCGGCGCGCCGCTCCCGCCGCCGGGGCCCCGCCCGCCGGCAGGGCACGCGCGGAGACGACGAGGCCGGCCGCGCCCATGACCGCAAGTCGCATGAGCCGGCGGCGCGAAACACGTGGGTCCTGCATGACGGGATCCTCCTGTCGGTGCCCACCGCACAGTGCCACACGGGGGGAGACGAGACAAGGTCGCTCGGACAATGCTATCGTTCGACGGCAAGGGCTGTCACCGCCCAACCGACCCCCAAGACAGGAGATCGTCATGCACTATCGCACGCTCGGGAACAGCACGCTCAGCGTCTCGGCCATCGGGCTCGGCTGCATGACCATGTCGGGCGTCTACGGCAAGGGGGACGACGCCGAGTCGATCGCCGTGGTCCACAAGGCGCTCGACCTCGGGGTCAACTTCGTCGACTCCTCCGACATGTACGGCTGGGGCCAGAACGAAGAGCTGCTCGGCCGCGCGATCAAGGGCCGGCGCGATCAGGTCGTGCTCACCACCAAGTTCGGCCAGGTCCAGAGCCCGGACGGCAAGGGGAACCTCGTCGACGGCAGCCCCGCCCACGTGGCGCGGGCGTGCGACGCGAGCCTGAAGCGGCTCGGCGTCGACGTCATCGACCTCTACTCCCAGCACCGCGTCGACCCCAAGGTGCCGATCGAGGACACGGTGGGCGCGATGTCGCGGCTGGTCGATCAGGGCAAGGTGCGCTATATCGGCCTGTCGGAGGCCGCGCCCGCCACCATCGCCCGGGCGCACGCCGTGCATCCCATCAGCGCCGTGCAGACCGAGTACTCGCTCCTCTACCGGAACCCGGCCGAGGAGACGCTGCCCACCTGCCGCGATCGCGGCATCTCGTACGTCGCGTACTCGCCGCTCGGCCGGGGCTTTCTGACGGGGACCATTCACGAGCTCGACGACATCCCCGCGGACGACCGGCGGCGCCAGCATCCGCGCTTTCAGGAGCAGAACTTCGATCACAACCGGAAGCTGATCATGCAGATCGAGGACATGGCGAGGGAAAAAGGCGTGACGCCGTCGCAGCTCGTCCTCGCCTGGCTCCTCGCCCAGGGCGACGATATCCTTCCCATCCCCGGCACCAAGCACGTGGCGCGCCTGGAGGAAAACGTGGGCGCCGCCGCCATCAAGCTCGACGCCGCCGACCTCGCGCGGATCGATGCGGCGATGCCGCCGGGCTCGGCCGCGGGCTCGCGATATCCCGAGCCGATGATGAAGAGCGTGCACATCTGAGATGGCCATGACCAAGCGACGCGTCGTGGTGACGGGGGCGGCGGGCTACGTCGCCCAGCGCATGTGGAAGGAGCTGTCCGACCGCTGGGACCTGGTCCCGATCGACGTCCGCGACACGACGCGGGACGGCGTGAAGGTCCCCGGGATCATCGTCGCCGACCTCACCCGCCCCGATCGGAACGAGTACCGGCAGCACTTCACGGGCGCCGATGCCGTCATCCACTGCGGCTTCGTCAGCGCGCCGCGGCTCGACGCCACGACCTGGCAGAACAATAGCGACGCCAAGTTTCAGGCGGAGCACGCCAACGTGGCGCTGGCCTACAACGTCTACCGGACCGCGCTCGAGGAGGGCGTGCGCCGCGTGGTGGCGTGCAGCTCGAACCACGCCGCCGACTACTACGAGCGGCTCGTCTGGGCGGGGCAGCTCGACATGGTGACGCCGGAGATGCCGGCGCGCTCGGACAACTGGTACGGCTGGGCCAAGGCCGCCTACGAGCTGCTCGGCTTCGTCTTCGCCACCGGCCAGGTCGACGGCAAGCGGCTCGAGGTCGTGCAGTGGCGCATCGGCGGGCCGCGCGACGACGACATCGACCACGTCGCGCCCGGCGATCTGAAGACGATGCACCGGGCGCTCGGCGCCTATCTGTCGCGGCGCGACCAGGTGCAGCAGGCCATCCGCATGGTCGAGACGGAGGACATCAAGGACGAGCACGGCGTGCCCTTCCTGATCGTCTACGGCATCAGCGGCAATACCCATCGCTTCTGGAGCATCGCCAATGCGCGCGAGAAGATCGGCTATGCGCCGGAGGACGACAGCCAGGTGAACTTCGCGGACAAGATCGCCGCCATCGCCCGCGCGGCCAAGAAGTAGCGCGTGCCGTGGGGGCGGGGTCCCCGCTATCGCGTCGAGCGCGCGCTCGACGGGATCAGCGGGGCGGCGGCGCGGCTCGGGCTCCTGCGGCTCACCCCGTGGCTCGCCCGGCCCCTCTTCGTCGCCGAGGACGTCCGGCCCCAGCCCTTCATCGTGGTCCTGTGCGGCGGCTGCCGCTTCAACGGCCGGCTCAGTGAGTCCACGTGGCGCGCGTCGAGCACGGCGTCCGCCTCTTCGAGCAGGGCCTGGCGCCGCGCCTCATCCTGAGCGGCGGCCGCTGGGCGCCGCACCGCCCCGCCTGCGCGCCGCGCATGCAGGCGCTCGCGCTGGCGCTCGGCATCCCGCCCGAGGCGATCATCGTGGAGAACCAGTCCACGAGCACCGCGGAGAACGCGCGCGAGGTCGCGCGCCTGCTGCGCGCGGAAGCCGCCCCGTCCATCCTCCTCGTGACCGGCCCGCTGCACATGCGCCGCGCCAAGCTCTGCTTCGAGAAGCTGGGCGTGCGCGTCTCCTGCGCGCCGACCCCGGGCACCGGCCCCCGCTCATCCCTCCTCGCCAAGGAAGTGCTGCACGAGTACCTCGGCCTCGCGTACTACCGCGCCCACCGCTGGATCTAGCGGTACCGGGTCAATTTGCTTCGCCATACTTCGTTACTCGGTCGCCCGCGACGCTCACCGTACAGAGAGTACACGTCGCGGCGCGGCGCCGGTGTGAGACTGACGCTCATCAGGTTGGCAATCGTGATGGCCGCTCTCCTTGTCGCGCCGCTTGTCGGCGAAGCGCAGCGACCGGAACACGTCTACCGCGTCGGATATCTGGGAGGGCAGTCCGAATCTGCCGCCGTTCCATTCCTCGCCGCGTTCCTCCAAGGAATGCACAAGCTTGGATACGTAGAGGGACAGAACCTGATGCTCGTGGTCCGATTCGCCGAGGGGAAGTTCGACCGCTTCCCGTCGCTGGCTCAGGAACTGGTCCACCTCAACCCAGACGTACTATTCGTCGCGACCAGCGTAGGAGCTCGGGCCGTAAAGGCAGCGACGGCGACCATCCCGATCGTGTTCGTGGAAGTGGGCGACCCGGTCGGCGTGGGGCTCGTGCCCAACCTGGCACGGCCAGGAGGGAACATCACCGGCATCACCGACATGATGGTCGAGCTCACCGGGAAGCGCTTGGAGCTTCTCAAGGAGATGGTCCCTACCGCCTCTCGTATCGCCGTCCTCGTGAATCCAGATGCTCCCACCGCGGCAGCTCAGATCCGGAATGCGGAAGCTGCCGCGCGGACGTTACGAGTGCAGCTCCACCCGGTGCTGACCGTGCGAGACGCCGGCACTCTCAGGGGCTCCTTCGAAGCGGCCGTCCGGTCCGGTGCATCCGCGGCACTGCGGATGATCGACTTTACAGCGCCCACGCTCCGCGTCGAGACGGCGAAGTTGGCCGTGAAGCACCGCCTGCCGGTCATGTATCCCTTCCGGGAGGACGTGGATGCCGGTGGGCTGGTGGCGTATGGGCCGAGCAGGCCGGCGCAGTACCAACAAGCGGCCACCTTCGTCCACAAGATTCTCCGGGGCGCCAAGCCTGGCGACCTCCCTATCGAGCAGCCAACCAAATTCGAGCTGGTGATCAACATGAAAACAGCCCGGGCGCTCGGCCTTACCATCCCGTCGTCGCTGCTCCTGCGGGCGGATCAGGTGATCGAGTGATTGACTGGCGAGGGACGGTGCATTGCGCTCCTGACCTGCCGCCGAAGTGACGCGCGGGATCACCGGCCCCGCAGCGCCGTGACGCACGCGCCGGCGTCCGCGCGCCCGAGGGCCAGCGCGCGGACCATCCCGCCGGCGTCGAAGTCGAGCGGGCGCAGCCGGAGCGGCTCCGAAGGCGTGAGGAGCCGCACGTCGACGGTCGGATATTTGAGCCGCGCCAGCTCGACGTCGCGGCGGATCTGGTGGATCATGCTCATCTCGAACGCTTCCTCGATGGCCGCGCGCATGGTCGTCGGCCGCCGCCCGCGCTCGTCCGGCGCATAGCTCATCACCACGACCACGCGGCCGAGGGGGACCCCCGCCTCGAGCGCCTCCAGCACGGGCGCGCGGCCGGTGAGCCCGCCGTCCACCAGGAGCGCGCCGTCGATCTCGACGGGGGGAAAGGCGCCGGGCACCGCCGCCGCCGCGAAGAGCGCGTCGACCGTCACGGTGGCATTGTCGAAGATCCGCTTGTCGCGCCGCTCGAGGTCGGTCGTGGTGACGAGCAGGCGCATCGGCGCGGCGCGGATGCGGTCGATCTCCACCGTCGCCGCGATGAGGTCGCGCAGTGGGCGGGCATCGAAGAGCGAGCCCGCCCGATCGAGCGCCACCAGGGTGAGCCAGCCCGGCAAGAGGCCCGCGAAGAAGACGGGCGCCCGCAGCGAGTAGAGCTTGTCGCGGTCGAGCCCGCGCCACAGCGCCTCGAGCCGCTCGACGCGCCCGGCGGCGATCATCGCCCCGTTGAGCGCCCCCGCCGACGAGCCCGCGACGAGCGCGATGGGCAGCCCCGCCTCGACGAGGGCGGCGGCCACGCCGGCCTCCCACGCGCCCTTGGCGCCGCCGCCCGACAGGACCAGCGCCATCGGCGCATCGGGTGGCGCCGCGCTCGACCCCGCGCACCGCGCCGGCTCGGCGGCGCTCGACGCCGGCGCGAGGATCCTCGTCACGAGCGCGATGAGCACCAGCGGCATCACGTATCGCATCGGTCTCTGTCTCCAACTCTGGACATTCCGCTCGCCATGGATGCCGGCGCATGCTCGGGCCAGCACGAATCCCATTCCGGAGGGCGACGATGATCAACGGTCAGATCGAGTTCTACGACGAGGACAGCGAGTGGGGCCTCATCCGCGGCGACGACGGCCACCTGTACGAGCTGCGCTGGCGCCCAGCTCGCGGGCCCAGCGCCGCGGGTCGGCGACAAGGTCCTGTTCGAGCCCCAGCCCGCCTCGGGCGGGCCCCGCGCCGTCGCCGTGCGGCGGCTCAAGCCCGCACCGGCACCCATCGACCTGCGGCGCGGCGGCGTGAGGACGTGATCGCCGCGGCGCGCCGGCGCGCCCGATCACCGGCCGTCCGGCTCGCATCCCGCCAGCTCCGTCTGTCCGTCGGCCGGGTACAGGATGCGGGTCCCGCTCGGGCGGGCGAACGGCGTGAGCCGGTGCGCCGCGCACCCGCCGTCGAGCACGTGCCGCACGGACCACCCGCGCACCGTGAACGCATCCGCCAGGAGCCGGCGGTGGCACCGCTCCGGCACCGCCTCCGCGCACATCAGCGCGATCCGCCGCGACGCGGCCAGCGCCTCGACCTCCGCCATGGACCGCTCGAACTCCGGCGTGAGCATGAAGTCGGCGTAGCCGCGGAAGGCCTTGACCCGCCACCCGATATTCGGCGAGTCGGGCGCCGGTGTCCGGAAGCCGCCGAGGTCCCGGCGCCAGACGTATGCGATCCCCGCCGTCGCGAGTGATGCCTCGAGGGCCTCGCGCGCGAAGTGCGGATGGCGCCGCGACGCCGGCCAGCGCCGCACGTCCACGACGATGTCCACCGCGTGCGCGCCGAGAAGCCCGAGAAACACGTCGATCTCGCGCGTCGAATGGCCGATCGTGTGGACGGGATGGGGATCGGCACAGCTTGCCGCGGCCGGCATCGGGCAGCTCGAGTCGCGGCCGAGCCAGGCCGATCAGGACTCGCCGGCGCGCCGGGGCAACCGCACCGTGAAGACCGTGCGCCCGCCGCTCGCCTCGGCGACCACGCCGCCGCCGTGCGCCCGCGCGATCTGGTCGACGATGTAGAGGCCGAGGCCGGCGCCGCCCCTCGTCTCACCGGTGATGGCGAAGGGGTTCGCCCGGACGCTCTCGGGCAAGGTGCCGCCGTGTTCCACCTCGATCGCCACCGCGTCCGGGCTCCGGCCGTCGATGCGCACCGCGATGGCCACGTCGGCGGCGCCGTGCCGGAGGGCATTGCCGATCAGGTTCGAGAAGAGCTGGAGAATGCGGTCGGGATCCCAGCACCCCCGCGGATCGCCCTGCACGCCGCAGTCGAAGCCGCGCTTGTCCAGCTCCTCGAGCTCGCTCGCCGCGGTCCGGCAGAGCTGGTCCAGGTCGGCGTCTCGGGCCTGGATCGGCCACGACCCCGAGCGCAGCGCCGCGAAGTCGAGGCTCTGGGCGATCAGCCGGCTCATGCGCTGCGACGCGGCGCGGATGCGCCCGGCGATGAGGGCCGCCATCTCGTCGTCGGGGCGCGCGAGCAGGAGGGTCTCGGCCGCCAGGCTGATGGCGTTCAGGGGATTGCGCAGATCGTGATCCAGCACGCCCATCAGGAGCTCGGACGTGCGCTGAAGAGCGTGGAGCTGCTCCACCTGGGCCGACAGGAGCAGGCGCTGGCGGGACAGCTCGATGAAGACGCCGACCTTGCTGCGCAGCAGGTGCGGGTCGACGGGCTTCACGAGGACGTCGATTCCGCCCGCCTCGTCGCCGCGAAGGACCCGCCCCGGCTCGGGCGTCGCCGCGGTCAGGAAGATGATCGGCACGGCGCGGGTGCGCGCGGCGCCGCGCATCAGCTCGGCCAGCTCGAAGCCGCTCATGTCGGGCATCTGGACGTCGACGATGGCGACCGCGACGTCGTGCCGGAGGAGGAGGTCGAGGGCCTCCCGGCTTCCCGAGGCCTTGAGCACGCGCACGCCGGGCTCCGCCAGCAGCGCCTCGAGCCCCACGAGACTGTCGGCGACGTCGCCGACGGCCAGGACGAGCACCTCGGGCGCCGGATGGGGCGGCGGCGCGAGCGATGAGCCTCCGGCGCGCTCACGCGGGCTGCCGTCAGGCGGAGCGGGCGCCGGAGTCGATCCCGTTGATCGCGAAGTCGAAGATCTGGTAGCTGCGCAGCGGGGCCGCGGCGGCGCGCGCGGCGTACTCCGGCCGCAGCGGATAGTTCAGGATGAACGGCACCCGGCTCTCGGAGATGCCGCCGTGGGTGCGGAGGCGATGGCCCTTGAGGCCGGAGAGGTCGTGGTCCGCCTCGGCGGCGCCGATGCACGTGCCGGTGTCGCCGATGACCACGACGTCGCCCTCGCGGTCCAGCGGCAGCTCGAAGCGCTTCGCGGCCTCGGCCTTGCCATGGACCGCATGGACGCCGGGCAGCTCGCGGGCCAGGCCCATCACCTCCTGCGGGTCGAGGCCGCCATGGCAATACACGCGCACGAAGCCGCCGAGGGCGCCGTGATGGGCGACGAAGCGGTCGGTGATCGGGCAGATGACGGTGCTCTTGCCCCGGCCGAAGCGCGCGTCGAGCAGATCCTGGAGCCAGATGACCTTGGGCGACCCGTCGGCGTTGGACTTGTCGTTCATGCCGTGGTCGGCGGTGAGCGCCACCACGGCGCCGAGGGCCTCGAGGGCGCCGAACTTGTCGTCCATGTTCTTGTAGTAGCGGTCGGCCTCGGGCTCGCCCGGCGCGTACTTGTGCTGCACGTAGTCCGTGAGCGACAGATACAGGATGTCCGGCCGCCGCTCCGCGAGGAGCTTGATCCCCGCCTCCAGCACGAACAGCGACAGCTCGGGGGAATACATGTCCGGCTGCGGCATGCCGGTGAGCTCGAGGGCATCGGCGATGCCGGTCTCCTGCCATCGTGCACTGGTCCGCGAATTCGGCCGAGAAGTTGACGCTGCCGCCCGCCAGGCTCATCTCCTTGCCGAGCTGGCGGCGCAGCTTGTCCTTGGCGGTGATCGACGCCACCCGCGCGCCGTGGCGCGAGAACTCCGCCATGATCGTGCGCGAGCGGAGCAATTCGGGGCCGGTCATGACCACGGGCTCGCCCGTGGCGGGATCGAGATAGAAGTTGCCGGAGATCCCGTGCACGGCGGGCGGGCTGCCCGTGGTGATCGACATGTTGTTCGGGCACGTGAAGCTCGGGACGTCGCCGTTGGCGATGGCGCTGAACCCGTCCTTCATGAAGCGCGCGACGTTGGGCACGATGCCGTCGCGCACGCCCTGCTCGAAGTAGGCGGGATCGCCCCCGTCGATACACACGACGACGATCGGACGCGACGGCCAGCGATAGCGCACGCCGTTGAGTTGAATGCCGGCTCGATTCATCTTGACCCCTCTCCTGTCATCGACCTGATGCTCGGGAGCAAGGATAGGGTCTCCGGGGAGCGGAGTCCACCGGATTCAACATCTCCCGCGATACCCGAACAGCCCGCCCGCCACGATCGCGTCCGCCACCGCCGCCGGCACGAACGGCTCCCAGCCCGCCTCGCCCGCCCGAATGCGCGCGAGCACGTCGGGATCCGAGATCGAGAGGTAGTCCGCCTCGTAGTCGCGGATCGGGACGAGGTGTCCGGTCTCGAGCAGGAGATCGCGGAAGTACGTGCCACGGATGCGGCAGGGCCGCGGTGCGCGACCTCGCGGATCTCTCCCGTCGCGGGATCGCGGGTGGGGTGCACGTACATCTTCACCGAGCGCTTGAAGAGCCGCCCGGTGGATTCGAGAATGCCGCCCGCGAGCTTGTCGAACGGCCGCTCGCTGGCGATCTCCCGCAGGTCGGGCAGGCTCACCGCGATGCCGATCAGCCCGTCCGTGGAGCCGACCACGTATTCCGCGAGCTGGTAGTACTGCTCGAAGCGGGAGATGAGGACGTTGAGGCCGAGGCGCCCCAGGATGTCGGCGCGCGCGAGGAAGTCCTCGTGGTCGACCCCCTCGCCGAGGTCGAGGTCGTGCAGCGTCATCTCCATCAGCACGACCGGCTCACGACCCTGCACCTCCGTCTCATTCAGGAAACGATCCCGCGCGCGCTCGAGGATGTCGAGCGTCAGCTTCGTGATGGGCCGAAAGCGGCCCCGCTCGACCAGCACCGGCTTGCCGTGAAGCACCTCGGAGGGCTGCACCACCTCGCCCGCCGCGGTGAACATCGCCGCATCGGTCAGCTTCTGCTCCACGAGCTGCAGGCTCATCACGCGGTTGTCCACACCGGCGAACGCGGGGCCGGCGAAGCGGATCATGTCGATCTCGACGCGCGCGCGCCCCACCTCGTCGAGGAGCGCGCCGATGAGCGCCTCGGGCTCGCGGTGATGAAAGTAGGCGCCGTGGATGAGGTTGACCCCGAGGACCCCGAGCGCTTCCTGCTGACCCACCGCGCTGCCGTCGAAGAGGTTCGCGTGGATCAGCACCTCGGACGGCGGCGCGCCCGGCCGCGCCTGGAACCGCACGCCGAGCCAGCCGCGGCCGCCGCCCGGATGCCGGTAGCTGCGCGTGGCCACCGTGTCGGCGAAGGCGAAGAACGCGGTCCGCTCACCCCGCGCGGCGCCCCAGGCGCGCGGTGAGGTCGGCGTACTCGTGCTCGAGCATGGCGGTCAGGCGCTGGCGGCTCACGTAGCGCTCGGTCGGCCCGTAGAGCCCGTCGCTCACCGCCATGTCGTAGGCGGAGATGGTCTTGGCGACCGTGCCCGCCGCGCCGCCCACGTGGAAGAACCAGCGCGCCACCTCCTGGCCGGCGCCGATCTCCGCGATGGTGCCGTACGTCGCCGGATCGAGGTTCAGGGCGAGGGCCTTTTCGCGCGTGCTCGGATGCGCGCATGTCCATGCGCGCGCCCTCAGCGCCGGAAGCCGCGCCGCCCGTCGTTCGTGGTCTCGAAGACTTGCACCAGCGTCCGGACCTCGCTCGCCCCCGCGCCGAATCCGATCACCGCGCGCCGCAGCCGATTGCCCTGGTCGACCGTGACGAACTGGCCCTCGATGGCGAGGCTCGGCCCCGCCATCGGGGTGGCCTTGGCCGCCTCGACCGCGGGGATGCCCAGCTTGCTGATCTCCACGACGAGGTTCTGCGTCACGACACGGGCGACCTCCTGGCCGATCTTGAGATGCTCCTCCACCTCGGGGTTCCCTTTCACCGCCTCGAGGATCCGCGACCCGATCGCGGTGTCGAGCGCGACGGCACTCGCCGACACCCCGAAGTCGTGCACGATGATGAGCTGCGGCCTCGGCAGGCCGAGCGCCTTCACCTCCACGTTCTCGACGCTGGTCCGCGCGCACCCCGCGAGCCCGGCCAGCGCGAGCCCTTTCGAGCGCATACGAGCCGAGGCGCCGGCCCGAGGCGCCGTTATCGTGTTTCTTCGAGCCCTTCTCTCGCACTTCCGTTCCTCCAGGATTCGATCGTTTGACGGATTCACCGACCGGCTGCACGAAAGATCGGTGGAGCTACTCCCGGGTGGCGAGGGCCAGGCGACTCTCCTGCGCTCTTCCTGACCGACTTTAGGGCCCACCCGGCACGCCGTCAACCGCATGGTGCCCACGCTGTAGGTAGCCCACGCAAAGCCCGTCGCGCGCGACGAGATTTAGCTCGGTGGACTTTGGTCCACCATGGACGACACGGGTGCTACGGTGCTCTAGAGTGCGCGTGCCTACCATCGGGCCCCTCGGGTGACGCGCGCGGGCGTCTGCTTCCTGTCATCTGGCTTGTGGCGCAGGACCCCGCGATGCCAAGGAGCGCCTCCGATGCCCGAGGAGTACCTCTGCGAACTCGTCTCGGGAAGCCCTCACGGCCAGGCGAACTCCCCGATACCCCCCGAACCGAGTGTGTCGCGCTCCCGAAACTTGCATTGGCGAACCACTACCCGCGCGGCTGACCGCTTGACGCCCGCGGCGGCCCCGGGCAGTATGGCTCGGTCATGGAGGCGCTCGCGACCGGCTACGGCTTGATCGAAGGCCCCGTGTGGGATCCCGACGAGGGACTCTACTGGAGCGACGTGGCCCACGGGGGCGTCCATCGCCTGGCGCGATCGGGGGCGGTCACGACGGTCATCCCCCATCGCCGGGGCATCGGGGGCATGGCGCGCCATGCCGATGGCGGGCTGGTCGTGGGCGGCCGGAACATCGCCTGGAAGAGCCTGACCGATGACCGCGGCGCGGTCCTGCTGGACCCCGCGAGCCTCCCATGACGCGATCGGCTTCAACGATCTCACCACCGATGCCGCCGGCCGCGTCTACGTCGGATCGCTCGCCTTCCGCGTCTTCGCGGGGGATGCGCCGAAGCCCGGTCACCTGCACGTGATCGACCTGGACGGCCGCGTGCGCACCGTCGCCGACGGCGTGCTGCTCACCAATGGCCTCGCCTTCTCCCCCGACGGCGCGCGTCTCTATCACAGCGATTCCCGCGCCGGCCTCGTCCGCGTCTACGACGTCGGCGCCGGCGGCTCGGTGGGCGCGTGGCGGCCGCTCGCGCAGGTCAGCACGGTGCCCGACGGCATGGCCGTCGCCGCCGACGGGTCGATCTGGGTGGCGCTCGCCGAGGGCGGGGCGGTCCTCGTGCTCTCGCCCGACGGAACGGAGCGCCGCCGACTGCCCGTGCCGCTGCCGATGGTGACGAGCGTCTGCTTCGGCGGCGACGACCTCCGCGACCTGTACGTGGTCACCGGCTCGCGCGGCGGGCCGAGCGACCGCTGCGGCACGGTGTACCGCACCCGCGTCGACGTGCCGGGCCTCCTGCGCCCGCTCGCCCGCGTCGCCCTGGCCCCGACGGCGTCCCCGGAGTCCCGGGCATGATCAAGTCGGTGGTCTTCTTCAAGCGCAAGCCGGGCATGCCGGTCGACGAGTTCCAGGCGTACTGGCTGACGCGGCATCCCGACG
Source organism: uncultured Candidatus Rokubacteria bacterium (assembly GCA_963840495.1). GTDB lineage: Bacteria > Methylomirabilota > Methylomirabilia > Rokubacteriales > CSP1-6 > CAWIZN01. Next base: position 4,275 of record CAWIZN010000040.1, on the reverse strand, counting down.
TCGTGACCGCGCTGCCGGGCATCCGCCGCTACGTGCAGTCCCACACGCTGCCGTCGATCTACGCCAAACGCGAGCCGGTCTACGACGGCATCGCGGAGCTGTGGACCGACGACATGGAGGCGCTCCGCGCCATGGTGCGCGCGCCGCACTACGAGCGGGTGAAGGCCGACGAGGCGGTGTTCATCGACGGGGCCACGATGGGCGGCCTCGTCGCCCGCGAGCACGTGATCGTGGACGGCCCGGCGGCCGGGATCAAGAGCATCGGAGTTCGTCACGCGCCGGCCCGATCTGCCCGTCGACCTTTTCCAGCGCCACTGGCGCGACGTCCACGGCCCCATCGCCGCGGCGATCCCCGTGCTGCGCCGCTACGTGCAGAGCCACGCCCTGCCCGAGACCTATGCGCGCCGGCCTCCGCCCTTCGACGGCCTCGCGATCACCTGGTTCGACTCGACGGACGCCATGCGGCAGTCGGCCACCACCGCCGAATACGCCCGCACGCGGGCGGATGAGCCCAACTTCATCGCGCCCGGCGACGTCACGTGCCATCCTCACCACCGAGCACGTCATCGTCGGCTGAAGGCCCGTCCCGCGAACCGTCACCTCACCCGAGCGAAGGAGAGCCCAATGCCCGAGCCGAGCCTGCCCACCGCCGACCGCGCCAACGGATACTTCAAGGACCTGAACAACTGGGGGCGGTGGGGGAATGACGACCAGCTCGGGACGCTGAACCTGATCACGCCCGCCAAGCTCCTGCAGGGGCAGCGGCTCATCTCGACCGGGCGCGCGGTCTCGCTCGCCCGCGACGTGATCCCGCGGCCCGTGTACATGTACCACGTCACCTACCCCGCCAAGCGCGAGCGCGTGGACGTGGTGCTCGACCGCTTCGACATGGTCTACCACGGCTTCTGGATCACCCACGTCGACGCGCTCTGCCACGTGGGCTGGGACGGCGAGCTCTACAATGGCCGGCCGTTCTCGTCGAGCCTGTCGGTGGAGGGCGCCTCGTGGTGTCCCATCGATCCGATCTCGGCGCGCGGCATCACCACGCGCGGCGTCTTCCTCGACGTGGCGGCGGCGCGGCCGGAGGGTTACGTGACGGTCGGCAAGCCGGTCACCCCGCGCGAGCTCGACGAGTGCGAGCGGCGCGCGGGCGTCCGCGTGGAGCCGGGCGACGTCGTGGTCGTGCGCAGCGGCGACGAGGCCTTCCGGCGCGCCAATCCCGACTGGGTGCCGCGCGTCTCACCGCACCCGGGCCTGCACCTCTCCTGCCTCGAGTGGTTCCGCTGCGAAGGACATCGCCGCCATCGCCTGGGACATGATGGACGAGCGCCCGAGCGGCTATCCCGGCTTCGGCATGGCCGTGCACCTCGCCATCCCGTTCCTCGGCCTGGCCCTCGTCGACAATGTCGACCCCGAGCGCCTCGCCCAGGCCTGCGCCGAGCACGGCAGAAACGAGTTCCTCTTCACCGCGACCCCGCTGCGCCTCGTCGGCGCGACGGGCGCGCCCGCGCACCCGATCGCGATCTTCTAGACCCCGGTTCCTGAATGTAGCCTGCACTATTCACGAACGCGCAATTCGATCACCGGGCGGGGGACGCGGCGGGGGCCGGGGGGATGGGTCCGCTGAGCCCTTCCCGTCCCCGCGAGACTACGACACAGCGGTCACAGAGTGGGAACGGCTCCCCCGCGACCGGTACGGAGTCGGCGGTGGTCAGCGGACCCATCCCCCCGGCCCCCGCCGCGTCCCCCGTCCGCCGCGCGGTTGGTCCGTTCGCGAATTACTGCGGGCCCAGCCGCTCACCCCTGGCGTCGCCTCAGCATTTGCTGGAAGCTTTGACGGCTGACGCCGAGACGCTCGGCTGCCCGCGTCTTCGTGCCGCAGTCACGGAGGGCATCCTCGTCTCCGAGTCCGCAATCCGGGTCTTCCTTCCTCACCACCGAGCACGTCATCGTCGGCTGAAGGCCCCGTCCCGCGACCGTCACCTCACCCGAGCGAAGGAGAGCCCAATGCCCGAGCCGAGCCTGCCCACCGCCGACCGCGCCAACGGATACTTCAAGGACCTGAACAACTGGGGGCGGTGGGGGAATGACGACCAGCTCGGGACGCTGAACCTGATCACGCCCGCCAAGCTCCTGCAGGGGCAGCGGCTCATCTCGACCGGGCGCGCGGTCTCGCTCGCCCGCGACGTGATCCCGCGGCCCGTGTACATGTACCACGTCACCTACCCCGCCAAGCGCGAGCGCGTGGACGTGGTGCTCGACCGCTTCGACATGGTCTACCACGGCTTCTGGATCACCCACGTCGACGCGCTCTGCCACGTGGGCTGGGACGGCGAGCTCTACAATGGCCGGCCGTTTTCGTCGAGCCTGTCGGTGGAGGGCGCCTCGTGGTGTCCCATCGATCCGATCTCGGCGCGCGGCATCACCACGCGCGGCGTCTTTCTCGACGTTGCGGCGGCGCGGCCGCAGGGTTTCGTGACGGTCGGCAAGCCGGTGACCCCGCGCGAGCTCGACGAGTGCGAGCGGCGCGCGGGCGTCCGCGTGGAGCCGGGCGACGTCGTGGTCGTGCGCAGCGGCGACGCGGCCTTCCGCCGCGCCAATCCCGACTGGGTGCCGCGCGTCTCACCGCACCCGGGCCTGCACCTCTCCTGCCTCGAGTGGTTCCGCTCGAAGGACATCGCCGCCATCGCCTGGGACATGATGGACGAGCGCCCGAGCGGCTATCCCGGCTTCGGCATGGCCGTGCACCTCGCCATCCCGTTCCTCGGCCTGGCCCTCGTCGACAACGTCGACCCCGAGCGCCTCGCCCAGGCCTGCGCCGAGCACGGCCGAAACGAGTTCCTCTTCACCGCGACCCCGCTGCGCCTCGTCGGCGCGACGGGCGCGCCCGCGCACCCGATCGCGATCTTCTAGCGTCCAGCGCGCAGCTACGCCTTCGCGAGCGTCAGGTCGACGAGGTCGGCGGCTCGATCTCGTCGATCGAGATCGCGGCAGGTCGCGATGATGTCCTCGAACTGCGCCGCCGGGATCGGCAGGCCGGGGATGACGTCGCGAATCCGGCGCGCCTCCTCGTCGAAGTCCCACATGAACTCGCGCCCGGTGGACTGCTTCGTGTAGCTCCGGCCGTCCTTGGTGTGGATCGTGATCCGCGGCCCGAAGAGCGTCATCCGGTGCGACGGGATGATCGTCACGCGCTTCATCAGCTCCAGCACCTCGGGCGGGTCGCCGGCGCCCGCCGGGTCGACCCGCTGGCCCCGCAGCACGGGGAAGCCGCGCTTGACGACTCCGTAGGCCGAGTAGTACGCGGTGCTGCCCGGCCCCGACTCCAGGTCTTCCCTCCGGCTCGGGAAGGCCGGGCTGGGATACTGCGTCTCGAGCCAGTTCACCACGGCCTCGACGCGATCGACGTCCTCATAGCGGATGTCGTGGTCCTCGCAGAGCCGCGCCGTGACGTCGATGTGGGCGATGTTGTAGCCGGCCGTCGAGTAGATCCGGTAGAGCGTCTCGAGGAACAGCCAGTCCTTCCCCAGAGCGGCGGTGATCTTGTCCAGGCTGGCCGCGGTGTCGCCGACGAAGCTGTACGTGAGCCGGCCCGTGTTGTTGCCCGCGTAGGCGTGATAGAAGCCGGCGTCCCCTTCGAGGACGGTCTCGCCGCCGATGTGCCCCCGGCCCGCCAGCGCCACCGCCAGCATGGCATTGCGCACGGCGCCGCCCTCGCGCAGGGCGCGGCCGCCGCTCCGCGCTCCTTCGAGGTTGCCTGCCGCCAGGCTCGCGCAGAGCGCGATCGCGCTGTTCACCTGGTCCTCGGTGAAGCGCAGGAGCTTCGCCGCGGCGACGGCGGGGCCGAAGATGCCGAACACCGGGCTGGCGTGGAAGCCGCGCGCCATCACCGTCGGAATGAAGTCGGCCGCCATCCGCTCCATGACCTCGTAGCCCGCCGCGAGGGCGGTGATGAGCTCTCGGCCGGAGGCGCGCGCCGTCTCCGCCGCGACGAAGGCGCCCGGGATGATGCTCGTGCCGGGATGGGTGAGCATGCGGAACGTGTCCCACTTGCCGCCGGCATACGCCATCTCCGCGTTGGCGAACGCCGCGCCGCCCTTCGTCACCCGGGTGCCGTTCACCATGATGGTGGCGCCCGCGCGCACACCGGCCTCTTCTTCGACGATGAGCTTCACGGCCTCGGCGCCGTCCGGTGACCGAGAGCCCAGGAGCACCGACGCGAGGCCGTGGAGTGTCAGGCCCTTGGCGCGATCGATCACCTCGGGCGGCAGATCT